>JBPOFN010000001.1:0-373496 GCA_051251725.1 Thalassotalea sp.
GTTTTAAACGACGTTATTGGCTGTTAATTCTAGGAGAATGCACGCAGCATACAAGTGTATGTGAGTACATTCGACAATGAAGCTTTGATGAAATAATAACACCTCATCAATAATACAACTTATGTCACTTAAAAGTTAACAACACTAATAGATGTTTTAAACGACGTTATTGGCTGTTAATTCTAGGAGAATGCACGCAGCATACAAGTGTATGTGAGTACATTCGACAACGAAGTAACAGCAAAGAACAAGTTTAAACGGCTATTATTCCCATTCTATCGTTGCTGGTGGTTTCCCCGAGATATCGTAAACAACACGAGAAATACCATCAATTTCATTAATGATTCGGTTAGAAACCAAACCTAAGAAATCGTATGGTAAATGCGACCAACGAGCAGTCATAAAATCAATGGTTTCTACACAACGTAAACTTACTACCCAATCATATTTACGTGCATCGCCCATCACGCCTACAGAGCGTACAGGTAAAAATACGGTAAAGGCTTGGCTCACTTTTTTGTATAAGTCGTGGTTGTGTAGCTCTTCAATGAAAATAGCATCAGCGCGACGTAATAGGTCGGCATATTCTTTTTTCACTTCACCTAAAATACGCACTCCTAAACCTGGTCCAGGGAATGGATGACGGTAAAGCATGTCGTAAGGCAAACCAAGTTCTAAACCTATTTTACGTACTTCATCTTTAAATAATTCACGTAACGGTTCAACTAAACCTAACTTCATGTAATCAGGCAAGCCGCCAACGTTATGGTGCGATTTAATAACGTGCGCTTTACCGGTAGCAGAAGCTGCAGATTCAATCACGTCAGGATAAATAGTACCTTGTGCTAACCACTTAGCATTTTCTAATTTTTTCGACTCTTCTTCAAATACATCAACAAAAATATTACCAATGATTTTACGTTTTTTCTCAGGATCATTTTCACCGGCTAAACGGTCTAAGAAACGATCTTCAGCATCAATTTTGATAATATTTAAACCAAAATGATCACCAAACATATCCATCACTTGTTGACCTTCGTTTAAACGAAGTAAGCCATTATCAACAAATACACAGGTTAGTTTGTCACCAATCGCACGATGTAAAAGCATCGCCACTACGGATGAGTCAACACCACCTGATAAACCAAGAATAACTTCATCATCACCTACTTGCGCTTTCATTTTTGCAATCGCATCTTCGATGATTGACGCTGACGTCCAAAGCTTTTCACACTGACAAATATCAACAACAAAGTGCTCTAAAATACGTAAACCTTGTTTAGTGTGAGTAACTTCTGGGTGAAATTGTACGCCGTAGAATTTTTTCTCTTCATTCGCCATGGCCGCATAAGCACAGCTAGGTGTTTGGGCAACGGTAACAAAACCATCAGGAATGCTAGCAACTTTATCGCCATGACTCATCCATACATCTAATAACGCATTGCCCTGGGCATTGACGCTGTCTTCAATGTTTTTAAATAAATCAGATTGCGTTAATACTTCAACGGCAGCATAACCAAATTCTTTATGCTCTGAGCTTTCAACACTGCCACCAAGCTGTTCAGCCATAGTTTGCATGCCGTAACATACACCTAACACTGGCACACCAGCATTAAAAACATACTCAGGAGCACGTGGTGAATTTAATTCAGTAACACTTTCTGGGCCACCGGCTAAAATAATACCGCTTGGGTTGAAGCCTTTAATTTGCTCTTCAGTAACATCCCACGCCCAAAGCTCACAATAAACTCCAATTTCACGTACGCGACGTGCAATTAACTGAGTGTACTGAGAACCAAAATCTAAAATAAGAATTCGCGAGTCATGAATATCTTTTGTCATTATCAATTCCAATAAGTTACTTTGCTAATTAAATCAACACCTAACAGGCATGAATGAATTAGCCGTTCTAAAATACAAAAGGCTGATGGTAAAATCAGCCTAATAAAATTATTTATCATTTATACTTTGCTCACCATTCATCGAGTGATTTTACCAAAGTAAAAGCTGAATGCATTTTATTTTCAGTTCAAGGCGGAGACACGGAGCCTACAAGTGTAGGTGAGTATCGACAACGCCGAAATGAAGCTAAAAGGCTTCAGCGAATCAAGATCACCCCATTCTGTAATTCGGTGCTTCTTTTGTGATGGTGACGTCATGTACATGTGACTCACCCATGCCGGCCGACGTGATTTTCATAAACTGTGGCTTGGTACGCATTTCTTCAATATTCGCTGAACCTGTTAAGCCCATAGATGAACGTAAACCGCCCATTTGCTGATGAATAATTGCCGCCACAGGGCCTTTATAAGCAACACGGCCTTCAATACCTTCTGGTACTAATTTATCCGCTTCGCCATCAGATTTTTGGAAATAACGATCACTTGAACCTTCTTTTTGTGCCATCGCACCTAAAGAGCCCATGCCGCGGTATGATTTGTAATAGCGGCCTTGGTAAAGTTCTACTTCACCGGGTGATTCTTCTGTACCGGCTAACATTGAGCCAACCATGACACAATGTGCACCAGCAACTAAGGCTTTAGCAATATCACCAGAGAAACGAATACCGCCATCAGCAATAACTGGAATTCCTGTACCTTTAAGGGCATCAACCGCATTTGAAATAGCGGTTAATTGTGGAACACCAACACCGGTAACAATACGCGTAGTACAAATTGAACCTGGACCGATACCTACTTTAACCGCATCAACACCAACATCAGCAAGTGCTTTAGCACCTTCACCAGTAGCAACATTACCAGCAATAATTTGTAAGTCTGGGTATTTAGCGCGAGTTTCTGCAACACGGTCAAGTACACCTTGTGAATGGCCATGAGAAGTATCAATTAATAAAACATCTACACCGGCTTCAACTAAAGCGTCTATACGCTCATCAGTACCAGCACCAACACCAACAGCAGCGCCAACACGTAAACGACCTAACTCGTCTTTACATGCGTTCGGTTTGCTTTCAGCTTTTTGATAATCTTTAACCGTAATTAAACCAATTAACTTAAAAGCATCATCAACCATTAAGATTTTCTCAATACGGTGTTCATGCATTAATTCAAGAATTTCTTCACGTTTCGCACCGGTTTTTACCGTCACTAATTTTTCTTTTACCGTCATTAATTCAGAAACTTTTAACGATAAGTCAGTTTCAAAACGTAAATCACGGCCTGTGATAATCCCAACGAGGTTATTGTCGGCATCAACCACAGGGAAACCAGAAACCCCCAACTTATCGGCACGCTTCATAACATCTTCAATAGTTGCATCCGGCGAAACGGTAACAGGATCAGAAACAATACCACTTTCGTATTTTTTAACTTTCGATACGTTTTTGGCTTGTTCTTTAATGGTCATGTTTTTATGAATAAAACCCATACCACCTTCTTGAGCAAGGGTGATTGCTAAACGTGCTTCAGTTACTGTGTCCATTGACGCAGAAATCATCGGTACATTTAAAGAAATTTTTCGGGTTAATTTAGTACTTAAATCAGCAGTATGGGGTAGTACCGTCGAATGGGCAGGTACAAGTAGAACATCGTCAAAAGTTAACGCTTCTTGGGCAATTCTTAGCATCGCAACATCTCACTAAACAAGGGTAGATCAGGAGTAAATATTGCGGCAGAATTTTAACCGCTTTGCCCCTTAAGGTAAACCGATATTTCATTAAAAAACAAAATAAGTGTGCATTGATAATAGGAAGATAGATATAATTAGCAATAATTACCAAGTTCCAGTTAAAAACAGTAGGTAAAATGTCATCTAATCCACATATATTACAAGTTAGCGAGCTCACCAAAAAAGTCCGTTTTATTTTAGAGAGTGAACTTAATACTGTTTGGTTGTGTGGGGAAATATCTAACTTCATCAATGCAAGTTCTGGTCATTGGTATTTATCGTTAAAAGATCAAAAGTCACAAGTGCGCTGCGCCATGTTCAAAGGGAATAATCGCCGCGTTAACATCACCCCCAGAAACGGCCAGCAAGTATTAGTGCGCGCGAAAGTTTCGCTTTATGAACCAAGAGGCGATTTTCAATTAATTATTGAACATATGGAAGATGCGGGCGAAGGACTGTTACGCCAACAGTTTGAACAGCTGAAAAACAAACTTAACAACGAAGGTTTGTTTAACCTTGAACATAAACGCAACTTACCTGAAAACATTCAAACGGTTGGGGTTATTACCTCACCAACGGGAGCGGCTGTTAAAGATATTATCGCAGTATTAGCGCGCCGTAATCCGCTGGTTAACGTTATTATTTATCCAAGTCTAGTACAAGGAAATTTAGCCGCTGCTGACATTTGTCAGGCCATTCAAATAGCCAATATGCGAAATGAGTGTGATGTTTTAATTATTGGCCGCGGAGGTGGCTCATTAGAAGACTTATGGCCCTTTAATGAAGAAGAAGTTGTTTATACTATTCATCAAAGTAATATTATCACTGTCAGCGCCGTTGGCCATGAAGTTGATATTACTTTAGCTGATTATGTTGCCGATGTGCGTGCAGCTACTCCCTCTGCCGCAGCTGAACTAGTGTCTGGTGATATTGAGAATATCACCTATAAAATATCAAACTGGACACAAAAGCTAATTAAAAGCCAGCAGCAGCAACTTGATACTTATCATGCACAACTCGCTGAATTAATACGCCGATTAAATCGCTTGCACCCCGAACAAAGTTTATTAGTGCAACAGCAAAAAGCCGATGAACTACAATTTCGCCTCCATGGCGCGATGAAACAACGGCTTGTGCACCTAAAAGCTAAACCTGAGTTACTTGAAGAAAAATTAATGTCACATTCTCCGGCGCTGCGTTTGATCGAACATCAAACTAAGCTCAGCCAATTAAGTGCGCGACTCTACAGCCTGAGTAAAAATAAATTAGCGAATAAACAACAGCAATTTGCCAATGCGGTCGAGCAATTACATATTGTCAGCCCGCTAGCAACAATTGCTAGGGGTTACAGTATTACTCGCAATAAAGATAATAAAGTGATCAAGAAAACAGCTGATATCGCTATCGGGGAAACGGTAACTATTCAATTAAGTGATGGCTTAGTGCACTCACAAATAACGTCGAAATAAAATAGTGCTTTAGCGGTGGGTACAACACTAAGTTGCAGAATTAATCAGCTAGCTGTCAGCAGCAATGGTATGCTCAATAAGTTTTAACACAGATTCTTTAATTTCTTCACCAAAATGTATACCTAAAGAAACATCGTTACCCTGCTTTTTAACGTTACGGATTAATCCTTGTAGCTTTAAATTATCACCACCATCAAAGTTTTCAATAATCACTTCTATCGGTTTATCATTAGCCATCATTAGCGCTTGAGCATTATGAACAATGATTTGTCCGCCTGAAATCGAAAGATTATTAATGTGGGCATTAAAATAATCCTTACCAACACCAATTTTAGCTTTGAGATTGGTATCAACTCGAATATTACTACGTAGTTTTTGCAAACTAACTTTATAAGGGAATTCTAAAACCAATAGCTTGGAAGGGATTTGAATCGTTTGTCTAACATTAGATATAAAGGCAACCACAGCGCCTTCACTCGACTCAATTAAGCCACGCACAGTAACCGTTAGACCTTGCTTAAGATATTGACTAAAAGAGCCTAATTTACTGGCTTCAGGGAATTGAATAAGAATATAATTTTTCGGGACATAACCCACAAATATAGTTCTAAATTTTGCTTTTTTACCTGCTGGGGTGGCAATATCAATAGTAACGGTTGCGCCTGCCTGTAATAAACTTAAATTACGGTTTAGCCGCTCTGTCGTTTCTATCTGAACAGGATCATTTGCCATTATTAATCAATAAAATTAATGAGATATTAATTCACACTAGCTAAAAGTTTTAATAAAAGCAACGAATTACCGCTGCTTTTATTATATTAGCTAATACTTATTTCTTATAGCCTTGCGTTGCTCTTGCTAATTTTTTCTGTTCCGTGAAACTAAGCTTTTTCTTACCCGAGAATGGATTAGAGGTTTCTCTAAACTCAATACGGATTGGTGTGCCCATCATTTTTAAAGACTTACGATAATAATTCATCAAAAATCGTTTGTATGACGGCGGTAAATTTTTAGTTTGATTACCATGAATAACAATCATCGGCGGATTATAACCACCAGCATGTGCGTATTTTAATTTAATACGACGACCATTATGCATGGGTGGTTGGTGATCAAAAATCGCCATATCCAATATTTTAGTCACCATAGACGTTGATATACGTTTAGTCGCTGAATCAAACGCTTCTTCTACTGACTCATATAAATGACCAACACCTGTACCGTGTAACGCCGAAATAAAGTGAATACGAGCAAAGTCGATAAAACCTAAACGGCGATCAAGTTCTGATTTAATACGATCTTTAACATGATCATCAATACCATCCCATTTATTAACCGCTAACACTAACGAGCGACCTGCCTCTAAAATAAAGCCTAATAAACTTAAGTCTTGATCGGTAATGCCTTCTCTTGCATCAATAATCAATAAACACACGTTTGCGTCTTCAATTGCACGCAACGTTTTAATTACCGAATACTTTTCGACCACATCGTTAACATTTTTACGGCGACGAATACCGGCAGTATCAATTAAAGTATATTCACGGCCATTACGTTCCATAGGAATATAAACACTGTCACGTGTTGTACCTGGCATATCATAAACAACCACACGTTCTTCACCAAGTATACGGTTAGTAAGTGTTGACTTACCAACATTAGGTTTACCAATAATAGCGAGCTTTATTTTATCGTCAAATTCCGGTTCAACTTCTTCAGCCGCGTCCGGATCATATTCTTCACCTAAAGCGATGGCAGCAGCTTCAGCAAGACGTTGACGTTCTGCTTGCTCTGCCGCTAATAACGCAATATGAGGCTCTAACGCTAGGCTTAATAATTGGGTAACACCGCGGCCATGAGCGGCAGCTATTTGATGAACTGTGTCGCCTAAAGATAATTGATAAAACTCGGCAACTGCTGAGTCGGCGTCAATACCATCAACTTTGTTGGCAACTAAAAATATGCGTTTATTTTGTTTACGCAAATATTCGGCAATAGCTTGATCGGCAGAGGTTAAACCTGCTCTAGCATCAACCATAAATAATACCGCATCACATTCAGCAACCGCCATTAACGACTGTTCTGCCATTAACGCATCAATGCCTTCTTCATCGCCATGAATACCACCGGTATCAATAACAATAAATGGATGTTCTTCGACTTGTGCCTGACCGTACTGACGATCACGCGTTAAACCGGGGTAATCCGCTACTAACGCATCTCGGGTACGCGTTAAACGGTTAAACAAGGTTGATTTACCAACATTAGGACGACCAACAAGAGCAACTACAGGTAGCATGATTACCTCAAAAAATAATTTCTAAAACAAATAACGGCTCCAATGCCGATGACATGGAGCCGTTTTAACTATAGCTGAATTAATATCCAGCCGACACTTATCTATTTTTTAGGAGCTTGAATAGCTTCTACATCACCATCTCGGGTTTGTACATAGAGTACATTTTTTGCAGCCGTCGGCGTGGCATAGATACCACTACTATCAACATGTGATTGTGCAACAAATTCACCAGTTTCTTTATTTAGCCAATGTAAATAACCTTCAAAATCACCGACAACAACATAATCATCTAAGACTGCAGCGCCAGTCACCTGACGATTAGTTAATGAAGCTTGGCTCCATTTTTCTAAGCCGTTGATTCGATCAACACCATAAACATGGCCTTTAACATCGGTTAAATAAATCATATTGCCGTCAATAGATAATTGGCGATATGAAGAATATTGACGTTGCCATAAAACTCGGCCCGAACGTAATTCAATCGCAACTAAATTACCTCGTGCTGAAATTGAATAAACTTTATCGATAACAACAACGGGTTTGCTATCAACGTCGATTACTCGTTCAAGTTCAGTTGAACCCGTAGGTTCGCCCACTTCAGCAGTCCAGCCTGGCTGACCTTTATCAGCCAAATAAACATTGATAAAACCATTGGCTGTACCAACAATAACACCGCCAGCGGCTATTTCAGGAGCACTAGTGCCTCTTAATGACAATGGTGGTACTTCTTGGTCTACTTCCCATAAGGTTTCACCAGAGTTAGCATCAAAGGCTTTTAAAATACCAGATACGGTATTAACCACAACAATATTGTTGTCATAAGCAGGGGCTGCAACAATTTCACCTTTAACGTTCGCTTGCCATAATAGCTCGCCCGTTTCCGCATCTAAGGTATAAAGAATGCCGTTTTCACTACCATAAAAAACTTTTTTACCACCTGCAACTGGGCCGCCGTTTAGTAGAGCAGAGTGACGAGTATCAAAAAATCCTCGCTCACCTTTAATATCCGTTAAATCGATTGACCAAATTTCATCGCCAGTTTTTTCATCAAACGCAACCGCATCACCCATCCGGCTTGCAGTAAAAACCTTGCCGTAAGCAACATATGGTTTAATGCGAGAAAAATAATGTCCTACGCCGTCAATAGATTGAGACCAAAGTGTTTCAGGTTCAAAAGCAGATTTTACCTCGGGTAAATCCGCAACGCGGGTACTTTCATCTTCCGTCGACGAACAGGCCGTTAAGCCAATTAACAAACATGCAATTGCAAAAACTTTCTTGTTGATAAATACCACGTTTTGCTCCAATAAATTCAATGCTTAATAATGACTTATACTACAGCGCTAAGGTGCTTACTGCGGCAAGATCATCTAATTTCATTTGTAAATTAGGATCAGCTTGTAAACCTTTATTATCAATAGCTGTTTGATAAGCAGTACGAGCAAGTTCTTTTTTGCCCTGCATTAAATAAGCATCGCCTTTTAATGACTCAACATTGGCTAAAAAAGCACTAGGATATTCTTGTGCAAGTGTTGTTAACGCTTGCTCGACTTTATCCGCTTGAATAAGGACACGCGCCAATCTTAATGAAGCAACGGCTTTAATGCCCGCATCGGCTGATTTTTCAATTGCAGTATTTAAATGTTTTTCCGCAGCTGTCCAGTCTTGATGACTAACGGCATCTTTCGCTATAGCAAAAGCGGTAAGTGAAGCGTAAGCTGAATCTGCATTCGCTTGAATAAAGCTTTCGCCTTGCTCAGCTAATGTCTCTGGCGATTTTTCTGCGCTTTCTTGGAACGCGATATAGCTATCAGTTACAGCAGTCTCTGAGGCTAGTTTTGAGTCTTGATAAAAGTTGAAACCGATAAAACCGGAAAAACCAATTATTAAACCACCGATTACAGAATTACCATGATCTTTCCAAAAACCCTTGATCGCTTCAACTTGTTGTTCTTCTGTTTGAAAATTTTCCACACTAACCTCTTATATTAATTTTTCTAATAAGCTTGCTACTTGCGTAAATGCAATGCTTTCTTGTTCTTGGTGCTCACGTAAGTACTTAATAGTTGCCATTTGTGTGTTTATTTCATCTTCACCCAAAATAATGGCAATACTGGCACCTGATTTGTCAGCACGTTTCATTTGTTTTTTAAAGTTGCCACCGCCACAGTGACACTGAATTCTAATTTCTGGCACTTGATCACGCCATTGCTCTGCCAGTAAGTTACCTTGAATATCAACGCCCTCACCTAACATCGCAACATAAACATCAACCTGCGGCCTAATATTCGTCGCTTTTTCTAGGCTAGTGATCAATAACACTAAACGTTCAATACCTAAAGCAAAACCAAAACCGGGTGTGCTTTTACCACCTAATTGCTCAACTAAACCGTCGTAGCGGCCACCGGCACAAACTGTACCTTGAGCGCCTAAACTTGATGTTACCCATTCAAAAACGGTGCGATTGTAATAATCGAGTCCGCGAACGAGTTTTTCATTGATGACATATTCAATACCTGCGGCATCGAGTCTTGCTTTCAATGATTCAAAATGGGCACTCGACTCTGCACCTAAATACTCTGATAATTTAGGTGCATCAACTAAGGCTGCTTGCACATCAGGATTTTTACTATCAAGAACACGTAATGGATTGGTATGCATCCGACGTTTGCTGTCATCATCTAATTTATCTTCATGCAAAGTTAAAAATTCAACTAGCGCATCACGATAAGTTGCACGCTCATCATTAGAACCTAAAGTATTCAGCTCTAATGTGACCACATCAGCGATACCAAGTTCCTTCCAAAGTCGCGCTGACAGCATAATAATTTCAGCATCAATATCGGCAGTCGCAATACCAAAGGCTTCTATACCAAATTGATGGAACTGACGATAGCGACCTTTTTGCGGACGTTCGTGGCGGAACATTGGTCCCATGTACCATAAACGCTGCTCTTGGTTATAAAGTAAACCGTGTTGATTACCCGCTCTAACACAACTCGCGGTCCCTTCAGGACGTAAAGTTAAACTGTCACCATTGCGATCATCAAAGGTATACATTTCTTTTTCGACGATATCGGTAACTTCGCCAATAGAGCGCTTAAATAAGTTCGTAGACTCAACAATAGGCATGCGGATTTCAGCAAAACCGTAGTTACTGGCGACACGACGTAAGACGCTTTCTACCATTTGCCAAACATTGGTTTCTGACGGCAGACAATCGTTCATGCCTCTAATTGCTTGTATTGCTTTACTCACCTACAACCTACTTTCTAAACTGGATAATTTTAATGCAGCGCGCATTATATGCAGATTCATGTCAAACAACAATTATTCTACTTCTTTAATCGCTATATTGTTTGCTTTGTCCATTAATTTAGCTTTAGCGCGAATGCGTTCTTCAAGCTGATCAACTAAATTATTATTATCAAAGCGTTCCTTTTGGCGAGTGCCATCAAGGTAATAACCACTTTTTTTACTACTGCCGGTTAAGCCTAAATCAGAGATTAACGCTTCACCTGGACCATTAACAATACAGCCAATAATTGAAACATCCATAGGCGTCACTAAGTCTTCTAACCGCTCTTCTAAGGCGTTAACCGTTGAAATAACATCAAACTCTTGGCGCGAACAGCTTGGACAAGCAATAAAATTAATACCACGAGAGCGCAGTTTTAATGATTTTAAAATATCAAAACCAACTTTAATTTCTTCAACTGGATCAGCAGCTAACGATACCCGTAACGTATCGCCAATACCTTCATTTAATAACAAGCCTAAACCAATCGCTGATTTAACTGAGCCTGAGCGGAAACCACCTGCTTCAGTAATACCTAAATGTAATGGGTTATCTATTTGTGCCGCTAATAAACGATATGCACCAACAGCTAAAAAGACATCTGACGCTTTAACGCTGACTTTAAAATTGTGAAAGTTTAATCGGTCTAGAATATCGACATGGCGAAGTGCTGACTCTAATAACGCTTCCGGTGTGGGTTCCCCATATTTTTCTTGTAAGTCTTTTTCTAACGAGCCGCCATTAACACCGATACGGATTGGGATATTTTTATCACGCGCAGACTCAACTACTGTTCTAATACGCTCTTCATTGCCGATATTACCAGGGTTAATACGCAAACAATCAGCGCCATATTCCGCAACTTTTAAGGCAATGCGGTAATCAAAATGAATGTCGGTCACTAAAGGAACATTAACCTGCTTCTTGATTTCTTTAAATGCCTCAGCAGCATCCATAGTCGGGACACTTACACGAACAATATCTGCGCCTACGGCTTCTAATGCTTTAATTTGCGCAACAGTCGCGGCAACATCGGTAGTTAAGGTGTTAGTCATTGACTGCACTGTGATCGGTGCATCACCACCAACAGGGACATTACCAACCATTATTTGGCGAGACTTGCGACGGATAATAGGAGATTCTTTAAACATGTTTAATAATTTTTCGACTAGTTAACAGTAATAGGTAAGGTAAATTTAGCAATATTACCGCGGTTAAATTGTTTCATATCAATATCGTTACCATTAAAATTAATCGCAACAAGTTCTGGTTTACCAAGCGTTACTTTAAACGGGCTTACGCCGGTTATATTCATAACATAACCAGACTTTTTAACACCCCAAGCGATATGTTCACCGGTGGCATCATAAATATTAACCCAGCAATCACCATTAAAATAAAAGGTCACTGGCGTTTTATCTGTAGCGCTCAACGCTTCATCTTGCGCAGCTGCGACAGTATCATCTATTGATGAGCTGTCATTTTGACTCGGGGTTATTGGGCTCGAAGCTTCTGGCACTGCTTCGTTAGCATTAGCAGCTGAAGTTGCGATATTTTCACCAGCGTCATTAGCAGTTTCAATAGCTTGCCCTGCTAAAGTTTTTTCTGGCTGCGCACTTAACGCTGCTACCGAGGTTTTACTAACCGGCTCATTAGATTTTTTTATTACATCTAGTGTTGTAGTATTTTCAGTTGCTACAGGCTTATTAGCGCCCAGATGAGGTGATGCTTCTTGAAAAAACCAAAATAATGTCGAGCCAAAAATTAACGCGACAATAAAATAAGTTAACCATCTTAAACGGCTATTTTCAGCTTCTCGCTTAGTTATTTGGGAAAAGCTCTGCATTTCAGCGCCCTGCTTTTCTGCCACATCTAACATTTCATAACTTGCTAAAACATCATCAACAGAAACATGAACTACCTTGGCAAAATTACGTAAGTAACCGCGATTAAAAGTAGCAGGTAATGACTTATCAAAATTTTCTTCTTCAATATCACGAACTAGAGTTAAGCGAAAGTTTAACTTAGCAGCCACATCTTCTTGTGACATCGACATTGCTTTGCGACCTTCCCTTAGCATTTGTCCAGGGCCGATAACTTCAATATCTTCGCTAAGCTCCTGAGGTGCGATAACTTCAGCGACAGGTTTTCTAGCTATTTTACTCATTTAGCTCTCACCTTTTTAGGATCAGCTAAATAGATAACATCACCTATCTTGATCATTTTCGTCTTATTAATGCGATTCCACTTAGTAAGTGCTCTCATATGAATATTGTAATGTTTGGATATACTAAACAAGCTATCTCCTTTTTCGACAATATGAATAGGAAGATTAATGCTAACTTGATCAGGGTTGTTATTTTCGACCTTAATTGCCTCATTAAGTTCTGATTTTTTTTCTGCCAAAACCTTTTCAGCGTTAGCAGTACTTTTTGCTAAGAACTTTTCAACACTTGATAATGGTGCAGCTGTTAAAGGCGCAGCTGTGTTCTCAGCATCTTGCTCTGCTGCTTGTTTTACCGCGGGAGGTGATACTAACTTAGCTGCTTGAGTGTCTGTTTGCGGCGGCGAGCTTTCGATTGTTTTAATTTGCGCTGGCGCTTTTTTTACCGGTGTCGGGAAGCCCGATTTAGGTTTTAACACGACCACGCGTTTTTTCTTTTTACTTACATGCTTCATTTTATAAGCATCAGCAAGTTTGTCTGCTTCAATTTCTGTTAAGCCATTTAATACATACTGCTTGGCTTCATAGGAGTTAGGAAACATTTTTAACAGCATAGTGGCATAATTTTTTGCTGTTTTATTATCACGCAGCTTTTCATAAGTTTTAAATGACAGGGCTAACGCAGCTGGACTAAAACGGCGGGTTGATTTTTCATAGCGTTTAATAAAAGCAAGTGCGCCCTGATAATCCCCTTTAGCATACAAAACATTGGCTTTTTGTAATAACGATGAAGCACGTGTTGGGCTATGCTCTATCGCTTTATCTAAATATTCTTCTGCTTTTGCAAAGTGCTCTGCTTGTAAGTGGCATAACGCTAAATTTTCATAACTTTCAGAAACCAGAATATAACTAGGAACAGCGATCGCTCTTAAAAATTGTTTTTCGGCTTTTGCCAGTTGTCCTTGGCGACAGAGAAAAACACCATAATTATTTAAGGTGTCAGCATCATAACTGTCAATTGATAACGCTTTTTCATAAGCAGTTATCGCTTGTTCTGCTTCTCCAACCGTATCGTAATAATGGGCAAAAGCAGTGTGAACTTGTACTAAATTAGGGGCAAAACGCTTCGCTTTTTCTAGGTTAAGTTTAGCTTGTTTGGTGTTGCCCATATTTAAATAACCGATACCAAGTGAAATACGGGTCATCGCTATTTCATTGTTGGTAGCATCATTTTGAATAATCGGGTTATCATTTTCATCAATATATTGCTGCGTCACACACGCGGATAAAAACAACACAATGAACAGTGCAAAAGCTTGCCTAAATAATTTAATCATATTTCCTGAGATCACGTTGTTTTTCATATATTAATATAGATCACACCATTTTCACTGAAATGTCATCAGCTTTCACCTGTTTTTTTTCTGCGTTAGCGGCTGTACGTTTGGTTCGGTCTAAAACTTCACCGGCTAATTGGCCACAGGCAGCATCAATATCGTCGCCTCGTGTTCGCCTCGTGATCACAGTTAAACCATAGGTTTGCAAGACTTTATCAAAGCGATCAATACGAGAATTACTCGAGCGTTTATAAGGCGAACCTGGGTATGGATTAAACGGAATTAAATTAATTTTACTTGGCGTATCTTTTAACGCAACAGCTAATTCATGTGCTTGTTCGGTACTGTCGTTAACATGATCAAGCATGACATATTCAATTGTCACTTGCTTATTGGCTTTTGAACCGTCGATATAACGGCGAGAAGCAGCAAGAAATTCTTCCAACGGATATTTTTTATTAATAGGCACTAAAACATCACGTAAGGCATTATTTGGCGCATGGACAGAAATCGCTAATGCGCAGTCAATTTTTTCTTTCAGCATATCCAACGCTGGTACAACACCTGAAGTACTTACTGTCACACGGCGTTTTGATAAACCATAACCTAAATCATTTAACATGGTATCAAGCGCTGGAATTAAGTTTTTCATATTGAGCAGCGGCTCGCCCATGCCCATCATCACAATATTAGTAATCGGACGGGTGCCTGCAATTCGGGTAGCGCCAATATCATTAGCCACACGCCAAACTTGGCCGATAATTTCGGCCATTGATAAATTGCGATTAAAGCCTTGTTGCGCGGTCGCACAGAAAGTACATTCAAGGGCACAACCTACTTGTGAAGAAACACAAAGTGTGGCGCGCTCATTTTCTGGGATCCAGACAGTTTCAACTTCTTGTCCGCCTTCTAAGCGTAAAGAATATTTGATAGTGCCATCAGTCGAAACTTGTTTTTCTGAGATCTCAGGCGCTTTAATTTCACAATTACGCTGTAGCTTTTCACGTAATTTTTTATTGATATTGGTCATTTGCTCAAAATCATCATAACCAAAGTGATAAATCCACTTCATAATTTGATCAGCACGGAACGGTTTTTCTCCGATTGAATCAAAATAATCACGCATCATTTGGTGATCAAAATTTAGTAGATTAACTTTAGCTGCAACTTCACTCATGCAAACGATCTCGATAGAAAAATTTAAGGGCGCGGATTGTACACTTTTTACTCGAATTAAACAAATACAACAGCTGTTGCTGATTCATTTTAACTCAAGCGTGACACCGCAAGATAATTGTCGCGAATTCTAGCAAAATTGGCCTGAAAGCAAAACTCAAAAACGAAATCAATAGATAATAAAATGCCGCTAATTGAATAAGCGGCATTTAAGTGTTAAATATCATAACCTCTCGGGTTATTTAATAACGCAGGTTAACGTGGGCAAAGCTCATTATCAGCGAAGAAATAAGCAATTTCACGCGACGCTGATTCTGGCGAATCTGAACCATGGGCAGCGTTTTCACGCATTGAATCAGCAAAGTCAGCACGTAATGTACCCGGTAAAGCATCATCTGGGTTTGTTGCGCCCATAATTTCACGGTTTTTATCAATCGCATTTTCACCTTCAAGCACTTGTACAATAACAGGCCCTGAGGTCATAAAATCAACAAGTGGTTGGAAAAATGGACGACCTTCGTGCTCAGCATAAAAACCTTCAGCTTGCGCAGCTGTTAGCTTGATCATTTTTGATGCTACGATAACTAAACCTGCATCTTCGAAGCGCGTTAAAATTTGGCCTATAACATTTTTAGCAACGGCATTAGGTTTAATAATAGAGAAAGTACGTTCTATCGCCATGGGGTATTTGTCCTTTATTCCTATGAAAGTAATTGAAATTATGAAGAGTTTCTGCTGAAAAAATGAGATAAATCCCCTTCAGCGTAAGTATATTAAGCTTACACAGTTAACCACTTAAAATAAATTAGTAAATGAGTTTTTCATTAATTATTATCGAGCGAGTTTGTCGTTCTATTTGTTTTCTAAGCGAACTTTTGATGGCATTTCATGAAACATTAATTTGAAATGACGACTAAAATAACTGTGATCAGAAAAGCCACATTGAAAAGCTATTTCAGCAATAGGTAGTTGGGTTTCAATAAGCAGCTTCCGAGCCTTTTCTAAGCGAAATTCACGAATAAATTGCTTTGGTGTTTTCGACAAATATTTTTTAAAACGTCGCTCTAAAGCGCTGATCGATAAATGCGCCGCCGCAGCTAATCGTTCGACAGTGACTTCTTCTTTATAAAATTGACGAATATAGTTTAACGGCGCTTTTAACTCACTCACCCCTGAAATAGCTTTTGAGGATTTTTGTAAATGGCGCGTCACCCCATAAGAGCCAATAATGTCACCATGCTCATTGTGCAACGGTTTTTTCGAGGTTAAATACCAAGCTAATTCACCGTCATTCGCAATATTCATTTCTAAGCGATCGGTAACCACTTCACCCGCCATCACCTTTTTATCGTCAACCATAAATTGTTTCGCGATATGTTTGGGCGAAAAATCGTAATCCGATTTACCAGTGATTTGTTCAAGATTTTTAAGCCCTAAACTCTCAAGGTAACTTTCATTGGCATAAACCAGACAACAATCAGTATCTTTTATCCAAAACAATACCTCAGGCAACAAGTTAAACATGGTTAATACTTGCTTGGTGGATATATTGGTCAGTAAATTGTCTTTATTCATAACGCGCTAAATTAACAAGTAGATTCGATTAAATATATAGCAACGCCGAATTTGTTGCATCTAAAACCGATTTTTTATTAACTAAAAATAGCTATCAATGGCTAAACTGAATAGATTGGTTTTCTGCATCTATTATTTAGCGTTTGACTAAATAATAGATGCATAGAGGAAAAATTAGGTGTAACAATGACTGAGACAATTAGAAAAAAAATTAAAATGGGTATGATTGGTGGTGGTAGCGGCGCATTTATTGGTGCGGTTCATCGCATGGCGGCAAACATTGATAATGAAATTGAATTAGTTTGTGGCGCATTTTCAAGTACCGCTGAAAAATCGATTTCATCAGGTCGAGCTTTGCTATTGTCAGAAGATAGATGTTACCCCGACTTTCAAACTATGTTTGAGCTAGAAGCTAAATTACCTGCAGAACAGCGCATGGATTTTGTTGCCATCGTTACCCCAAACCATATGCATTTTCCTGCGGCAAAAGCAGCATTAGAAGCTGGCTTTCATGTTTTATCTGATAAACCAGCAACATTAAATTTAGCTGAAGTTAAAGAACTTAAAAAAATAGTTGAGCGTACAGGTTTACTCTACGGTTTAACTCATACCTATACCGGTTACCCGATGGTAAAAGAAGCACAAACCTTAGTGGCTAATGGCGAAATCGGTAAAGTACGTAAAGTAATTGTTGAATATATTCAAGGCTGGTTATCTGAACCACAAGCCGCCGATAATAAACAAGCTGACTGGCGTACTGATCCGGCGCGTTCTGGTCTTTCTGGTTGTATGGGCGATATTGGTAGCCACGCGGCTAACCTAGTGGAATATGTTACTGGCAAAGAAATCACCCATGTTTGCGCGGAATTAACTGCTTTTGTACAAGGCCGCCGTTTAGATGATGACGGTATTGTTTTATTAAAAATGCAAGATGGTATTAAAGGCACCTTACAAGCGAGCCAAATCGCTGCCGGTGAAGAAAACAACTTAACGATTCGCGTTTATGGTGAAACTGGCGGCTTAGAATGGCGCCAACAAGAGCCAAATACATTAACCCTTAAATATTTAGACAAACCGATGCAAGTATTACGCACCGGCGGTTTACATAGCGCTCGTACCGCAGCCAATACACGTACCCCAATGGGTCACCCTGAAGGTTATTTAGAAGCATTCGCTAATATTTATGTGAGTTTTGCTAATGCCATTCAAGATGTAAAAGCCGGCAACTATGATGCAAATAAAGATTACGACTTCCCAGATGTTGTTGAAGGTGTGCGCGGCATGGCGTTAGTTGAATCGTTTGTTAACAGCTCAAATCAAGACACTAAATGGTACGATCTACAGCAATTATTAGTCGACTAAATATAAAATAAGCCAGACAAGATAAAAAACGGAGAAATAGTAATATTATGAAAACTTTAAAAGGTCCTGCGATATTTTTAGCACAATTCGCTGCAGACGAAGCACCGTTTAATACCCTGCCGAACATTTGTAAATGGGTAGCAAGTTTAGGTTATAAAGGCGTTCAAATTCCGTCATGGGATGGACGTTTATTTGATCTAGAAAAAGCAGCACATGACTTAGACTACTGTAAAGAAGTGCAGGCGATCGTGGCTGAAAACG
The DNA here is from genome assembly GCA_051251725.1 of Thalassotalea sp. GTDB lineage: Bacteria > Pseudomonadota > Gammaproteobacteria > Enterobacterales > Alteromonadaceae > JALZUE01. The sequence goes on from JBPOFN010000001.1 coordinate 18,569, forward strand.
GCTTAGAAATCACCGAATTATCAACCCATTTACAAGGTCAGCTCGTTGCTTCTCACCCGGCTTATGACACTTTGTTTGACGCCTTTGCCCCCGATCAATTTAAAGATGATCCAGAAGCTCGTACCGCATGGGCAATTGAGCAAATGATGTGGGCAGCTAAAGCGAGTAAAAACTTAGGCTTAAAAACCCATGCTTCATTTTCTGGCGCGCTATTATGGCATACCGTTTACCCGTGGCCGCAACGTCCTGCTGGCTTAGTAGAGCAAGGGTTTGCTGAATTAGCGAAACGCTGGTTACCGATTTTAGATGCTTTTGATGCTGCTGATTGTGATATCTGTTACGAATTACATCCAGGTGAAGATTTACATGACGGCGTGACGTTTGAGCGTTTCTTAGCCGCGGTTGATAATCACCCGCGTGCTAACATTTTATACGATCCAAGCCATTTTGTTTTACAGCAATTAGATTATTTAGCATTTATCGATATCTATCATGAGCGCATTAAAGCCTTCCATGTTAAAGATGCTGAATTTATTCCGAATGGCCGCTCTGGGGTTTATGGCGGTTATCAAAGTTGGATCGATCGTCCTGGTCGTTTCCGTTCGTTAGGTGATGGCCAAGTTGATTTTAGTGGTATTTTCAGCCGTATGGCAAAATATGACTTTGAAGGTTGGGCGGTATTAGAATGGGAATGTTGTATTAAACACCCGGTTGCCGGCGCGACGGAAGGTGCACCATTTATTAGCAATCATATTATTGAAGTAACTGATAAAGCCTTTGATGATTTTGCTGCTGCCGGTGTTGATGAAGCATTTAACCGTAAGTTATTAGGTTTAAAATAACTTACGGTTACTTTAATCACTAAAAACTAAATATTATAACAATAAAAAATTGAGAGAATAATTATGAATTCAGTAGCACATATATCTGAAAAGGATGCTAAACGCGTCTTTAATATCAGTTGCATCGCTCTAATCGTAACGGCAATGACATTTGCTATCCGCGCGGGGATTTTAGGAGAACTTGGCATTGAGTTTGGCCTTACTGGTAAAGAATTAGGCTGGATTGCCAGTATGGGATTTTTAGGCTTCCCAATAGCAACTATGTTTGGTGGTATTTTATATAATGCTATCGGCGCTAAAAAAATCGTTTGGTTAGCCTTTATTGGTCACGCGCTAGGCTTATTATTAACAGTGTTAGCAGATGGCTTTTGGGGGTTAATGATCTCAACGTTCCTCGTTGGCTTTGCTAACGGCTTAGTTGAAGCTGGATGTAATCCATTAATTGTTAAGCTTTTCCCTGACAACAAAACTACCATGTTAAATAAATTTCATGTTTGGTTCCCTGGCGGTATTGTTATTGGTTCATTAATCTCTGCAGGTATGAGTGCAATGGGGTTCGGCTGGGAAGCACAGGTTGCCGTGATCTTAATACCAACAATTATCTACGGTGTTATGATGCTTGGCTTCACCTTCCCAGAAGTTGAAGATGAAACTAACGATACGGTTTCAAACCTTAAAAGTTTATTAAACCCAATCTATTTATTCCTTATTATTTGTATGACGGTAACGGCAATCAGTGAATTTGGTCCAGGCCAGTGGATCAATCAAATTCTTGGCGCGTCAGGTGCTCACCCAATGTTAATTTTGGCATTAGTGACAGGTATTATGGCAGTTGGTCGTTATTTCGCGGGTCCATTAGTACACAGATTAAGCCCTCCAGGCGTTTTGTTAGCCTCAGCAGTTTTAACCACATTAGGTTTATACCTAATGGCACAACTACAAGGTAGCGCGGTATATTTCGCTGCTGTTGTTTTTGCTGCTGGCGTTACTTACTTCTGGCCAACCATGATCGGCTGTGCTGCTGAATACACCCCAAAAACAGGTGCGTTAGGCATGTCACTCTTAGGTGGTGCGGGGATGTTTTCAGTCAGCATTTGGAACCCAGTGATCGGTGGTTGGATTGATTCAGCAAAAGCTGAAGCCGCTGCAACGGGTTTAGTAGGAACTGAACTGGAAGTGGTAACGGGTCAAGCAGCATTAGGTAACCTGATCTTATTCCCTATTGTATTAATTGTCGCGTTTAGTGGTTTTTATCTTTATATGAAAAAGAAAAACGTGGTCGCTGAACCTATCGCTCAAGCTGAATAACTTTTCTTAAGCACTGCATTAAGGGCTTGTTAATAAGCCCTTAATGATTTCCGCTAAAATAACATTTACCTGACCATTACCTCGACACCTATCTTTTTCTAGTTCTGAATAAAATATGTAACTTTTCAAGTTTTTACAAAAAACACTATTTGTTTATTGCAATATTTTGTATGGTTAATGGATGCAAAATTATAATAATAATTAGTGTTATATGAAGTCTGTAATATTTAATACTCATGATGTTGTATTATTAATCACTATTTTTCAGTGTATTTTATTCGCACTTTTTTTATTAACGCTAAAAAAAGGCCGGCGCCAAAGTAATGTTTTACTTGCTATTTTTTTATTAGCCAACGCCGCGATCCCGTTAGATAACCTGATTAATTTCGGTGAAATGTTTAGGCAAATCATCATCGAATTCTCCCCACACCTATTCTATGTTTTTGGTTTAGCTTATTGGTTAGAACCGGTCGTTTTATTATTTTATGTCCGCACCCTAATTTATAAAGATTACCAATTTAAAAAGCAGCATTTAGTGTATTTACTTCCATTACTTGTCTATTTTATTCATGAAAGTAATCAATGGTATTTTCTCGACGGTGAAACCAAAATAGCCTACTTAACGGGATACAGTTTGGCCGATGCTCCTGATTATATTTTTGGTATTAATTTTTTTAGGGAATGCTTTCGCGCGTTATGCGGCATCTTATGTTTAATCGAATTACGCCGTTATCATCAGCATATCAAGAATGAATTTTCTGATATTGAAGCGATCGATCTTACTTGGTTGAAAGTCCTTATTTTCGGATTTTTAGTTATCTACGTTTTTGCTATTTTTGTCACTATCGGTTTTACGATTAATTTCACCTTAGGTATTAATATTGATTATGAATTAATTGGTTTAACTTCCAATTATGCGGTGCTGTTATTAATCAGTTTCTTGGTCTATTTCAGTCTAGGATTTACCTCAATGTTTAAAGGTATTGATACCAAAATAGGCAAACCAGCAAGTGATAAAAACCCCATTGATTTAGCTCAGATTGAGAAAATAACGCACTATATGAGCACAGAAAAGCCCTATCTTTATCACCTGTTAACTTTAGATAATTTAGCGACACAATTAAATATGTCAGCACGGCAATTGTCACAAAATATCAATCGTCACTTTAAACAAAACTTTTTTGAGTTTATTAATAGTTATAGAATAGAAGAAAGTAAGCAATTACTAACAAGTGAAAAACATGCCAAAAGTACAATGTTAGATATTATGGATTTAGCGGGTTTTAACTCGAAAGCAACCTTTAATACTATGTTCAAAAAGTTGGTCAACGTGACTCCTACTCAATATCGAAAAGAACAGTTTAGCCGTAATAACAACACTTAAAGCCAAACCTGTTTGTCTGGCATTAACAACCTTATCGCATGCTTACAATTTTATAAGGTAATCACCAAGCGAATAAGCGCTAACGCACAAAAACCAAGTTTATAAGGTTCTGCAGTGTTAAATAATAACAGCGATACACAAGGTTAAAAATGGCCGTTATTTACAGAGCTCCTATTAAATCAGGCTAAAAAATAGACAAAAACAGCAAAAAAATGAATTTTCGCTTATCATAAGTAGTAGAAAAAAAATTCTTTGTTATTATATAAATTAGTCGTTTCTTATAATAACGAAAAAAATTGCCTAAAATATTCATCACCACAGTGTTAATTTTCCTCACTTTGCTAATACCAATGAGCAACATTTATGCTGCCGAACTTGAAAGTGTGCGGATGCAATTACGTTGGCATCACCAATATCAATTTGCTGGTTATTATGCAGCCAAACATAAAGGCTTTTATAAAGACGCAGGCTTTGATGTTGAAATAATCGCAGGCGATCCATATACCCAACCGGTCAACGAAATTTTAACTGGCAGAGCAGACTTTGCCGAAGGCAATAGCGAAGTATTGATTAATCAGCTACAAGGTAAACCGCTGGTTGCTTTAGCCGCGATGTTTCAGCATTCACCGTCAATTTTATTAACCTTGGCTGACTCTGGTATCACTAAGGCTGAGCAATTAAAAAACAAACAGGTAATGCTAGCAGGAAATAATGATGATGTAGATTTAATTGCAATGTTTCGCGCCGCTGGCATTAGTGAGCAGCAAGTTAATATTCATAAAAGCACCTATAATCTCAATGACTTAATCATTGGTAACACTGCAGCCTTCAACTCTTATTCAACGAATGAACCCTATTACCTTGAAGAAAAGGGAATAAAATACAATATTATCTCCCCACAAGATTATGGCGTTGATTTTTATAGTGACATTTTATTCACCACAGCAGATCGCGTAAAAAAAGATCCCGAAGCTGTACAGCGTTTTAAAGAAGCATCAATTAAAGGCTGGCAATACGCAATCAATCATTCAGAAGAAATTATTCAAGTCATTTTTGATGAATATAGCCAAAAAAAATCACAAAATCATATGCGTTTTGAAGCCTTAACCGTTAATTCATTAGTTAAGTCGAAATTACTGCCGATAGGTCATATGTTTCCAAAGCGATTAGAAAAGATGGCCGATGTTTTTATCGAACAAAATATGATTATCGATAAAGATCGCTTAGAAAAATTTATCTTTGTCCCGCCAACCCCGATCAGTAATAAAGCATATACTTGGTTAATATCGGCCGGATTTATTACCTTTTTATCGATAGCTGTTTTAGTGCTGATATTGAAGATGAATTGGCAATTAAAAAAAGAAATCAAACAACGAAAACGCGCGGAAGAAAAGTTGCAAATTCTTGCCGACACCGATGGCTTAACTAACCTGCTCAATAGACGTGCTTTTATTAAGCAATATCATAACCAAGAAGCTATGGCGATGCGTTACAAACAGCCCTTTAGTTTAGTGCTGCTTGATTTAGATCTTTTTAAAAATATTAATGATACCCATGGCCACGATGTAGGCGATAAAGTGCTTATTGAAGCGACAAACATTCTCACCACAACACTTAGAGATGTGGATATTTGCGCCCGCTTTGGCGGTGAAGAGTTTATTGCCTTATTACCTAACACAACCAAAGAGCAAGCAAGAAAAACGATTGAACGGGTCCGTGAGAATTTTGAAAATACAGTGATAAAGGTGAATGATAAAGAAATTAAATTCACCGCTTCTTTTGGCATTATTCAATGGCGTCATGAAGAGCTGAGTAAGTTATTAATTCAAGTCGATAAAGCGCTCTACCTAGCAAAAAATAATGGCCGAAATAAAGTTGAAGTGGGGTAAGTTTTCACTCAGCTTAGTCCTTAATTTCTCAGCTACTGCTCAGCTAACAGCCAACTAATAACTCGATTAATACGCAATAAAATCGCTTTATTGCTCAGTTAAAATCAGCTGATTTATTTCAAGCGCAATTTCGTTAAACCATTCTGGCGCCTGTGCTGGAAACTCCTCCTTTAGGTAATTCCTCACCACTTTAGTATTAGCTGACTCAGCCATAATTAATAATCCTTTGATCAGCGTGTGCTGAACAGCTAAATAGTCGGCTGGCACCGCTTGGTAGTCTTGTTCAAGATAATATTGAAACAACGATGGCTGTAACTGCCATTGATATTGATGAACGTTTAACTGTGACTTTAGTTTTGGTTTTGGTTTTGGCGTTAACGCATAACTTGCATATATAGTGGCAAGTTCAATAGCTTGATGGTTTTCACCATAAAAAACTAACGACAGATGAAAATCGCCATCAACTAATTGCTCAGTGATTTCTTTAGCGCGTACTTTATCAACTGCCAGTTTTAATAATTGCTTAAGGACAAAATCTTGACTTGGTAATGACGATTTATCGCTATCGATACTTAACTGTAAATTGAGCGTACTTAATTGCGCAAAAGTTAAATTAAGATCTGAAAGATCAATATCAAGACCATTGCTATGCTGCTGATGCCAGTCAACTAATTTCTTTACTAAAACGACACTAATCAGATTAGTACTACATACACCTTGAGTATTTTGCTTAAAGTTTGAGACCAGATTCATATTACCTTGATAAGCGCTTAATGGCAGCGTTAAGTGCTTAATAGGAAAAGTATCAGTGTTGATATGCTGCCAAAATGAAATTTTCTGACAGTGCCTCTTAAGTAAATCATGGTTGTTTGCCAAAACCTTAAAAGCGAACAACAAGCTAAAAACACAGGCCAGCATGATAAAAACCAAGGTGAATAACTTACCTGCTGGCTTAAGTAGCAAAATGCTTGGTTTATTTTTCATGGGTTAGCTTTTCTTTATCGGTTTTAGCTGATTAAGGCTGATAGGTAAAATCAGCCGTTAAGCGAATATCATCTGCCGCCGCCGCTAACAGTACCGAAAATTTACCTTGCTCTGCTAACCAATTATTACTGTTAACATCCCAAAAAGATAAATCTCTTTGCTGTAATTGCATGTTTACTTGTTTGCTTTCACCCGCTTGTAAAAAGACTTTATCAAAACTTTTTAGCTCTTTATAAGGGCGATCAACACTTGCTTGCTGATCATGAAGATACAGCTGCACCGCTTCTGCGCCAGCAACTTTACCGGTATTGGTAACGGTTGCAGTCACAGTTAATACTTGCCCAGCGTTTAGTGTGTGAGTAGAAAGTTGCAAATCGCTGTACTCAAATTGGCTATAAGAAAGACCGTGGCCAAAGGCATAAAGTGGTTTGATATTTTGCTGCTCAAACCAGCGATAACCAATAAACACACCTTCTTTATACAAAGACTCAGTCGCATTATAATCATCAAGCGCAATAGCCGCAGTATCAGCTAGTTTTTGCGGTAAGGTAATCGGCATTTTGCCACTTGGGTTAACTTCGCCAAACAATACATCGGCAAAAGCATGACCGGCTTCCATGCCGCCATACCAGCCCCAAACAATAGCATTTGCTTGCTCAACCCACGGCATTTCTACCGCTGAACCAGCGACTAAAAAAACCACTGTTTTATTATTAGCAGCTAATAGCTTAGCAATAATTTCATCTTGGCTATTAGGTAAGGTCATTTGCGTGCGATCAATCGCTTCGCGATCATCTCCATGACTTAAACCACCAAAATAAATCACCGCATCGGCCGCTTTGGCCGCTGCGATATACTCAGCTTCAGCGCTAAATAAATTTCCAGGCGCATCCCAACCTAAAACAAAACCGGCATCACCGTCGTAGTTAATTTCAAATAGGTACTCTTGCCCTGCTGTTAACGTAACCTTATGTTCTATTAGTTGTTTCTTCGACGTTTTAAGGTCAAAAGCAACATCGCCATCAATGGTTAATTTAAATTGTCCTTGAACCCCAGTTTTTAAAATATGTAAGCCCGTTTTTAGCGGTTTAATGGTCGCTGACATTTTAATAAAGCGTTGACGTTTAGCAGGGGTATTTTCAAATTTTGAATCAACAATCCAAGACTCTTTTAATAGCGTTTTATGGTCTTTATCTTGGTAATAAGCAATATTCCACGCCGGTGTTCCTGTCCAATGACGGCTAGCAACATAATCACTAGCAATAGGGCCAAGTTCGCTGCTTCTTGCTCGCATTACGGTAATATTAACGTTATTGCCTAGTTGCGCCTTTAAGCCCGCTAACGGCGTTATTTCATATAAAGATTTAACTTCGGAAGAGCCACCACCGGTACCATGTTTTTTATCGGCATTAGGGCCAAGTATCAAGATGTTTTTTAGCTTGTTTTGTTCAAGCGGTAATACTGGCTGCCCCGCCACAGTTTCGTTTTTCAGTAAAACCACACCATCCGAGGCAATTTTACGGGCTAATTTTTGATGATGAATGGTATTTCGTTGGCCTTTTTTACGCTGACGATCATACATACCAATGGTATATTGAACGCGCAATACGCGGCGTACTTTATCATCTAACACCGCCATTGGGATTTCGCCCGTCTCAATCATTTTTTGTAGCGGTTTAGCGAGAAAAAAATCATCATAACTGTCAACATTAGTCCCCATTTCCAAATCTAAACCATTTACGGCCGCGTCATAAGTATTAATATCAACATTCCAGTCGGTTAATAGTACGCCTTGAAAGCCCCATTCACCTTTAAGAATATCCATCACTAAATGCTTACTTTGATTAGCATTAGTACCATAATATTGATTATATGCCCCCATTATCCCTAAAACATTGGCGTCTTTTACCGCATATTCAAACGCGGGTAAATACACTTCTCGTAAGGTTCTTTCATCAGGTTTGGCATTAACGCCGATGCGATTTAGCTCTTGAGTATTAAGCGCATAATGTTTAATGGTTGCGGCCACATCTTGTGCTTGAATGGCTTTAATTTGCGGTACAGAAAGCTTGCCAGCTAAAATTGGATCTTCACCCATATATTCAAAATTACGACCATATAAAGGTAAGCGCGCTAAGTTAACACCCGGCCCTAAAATAAAGTCTTTTCCTCGATGGCGTGCTTCACTGCCCAGTACTTCACCATGTAAAGCCGCAATATTACGATCCCAGCTGGCGGCAACTGAGGTTAAATGTGGTAAATACGTCGCATGGTCATCAGTCCAATTGGCTGAGCTCCAACTATTACGTTCAATTTGATGGCGCACGCCATGCGGACCGTCAGACAACCACATTTCTGGGATGCCTACGCGCTCAATCGCGTTTATGTGAAACTTGCCACTCGCATGTACTAACGATATTTTTTCAGCTAGGGTGAGTTTTGCCAGCATGGCTTCAACATCGGCTTCAATGTTTTCACGCTTTGTAAGCGATGAATAAGGAGTACTATTGCCAGCTTGATTAAGCTTTTGCTCAGCAGCATGATTAACTGACGCGCGATATTGTTCAGGTTTAGAACAGCCAACTAATATGGCTAATAATAGCGAGAATACAAAAAGAGCTCTCATCGAATGACCTTAAATTTTATTAACAATAATTTTATTAGCCGGCAGTTAGCGTTAACTTCGCCATTAAACGCGAATAAAATCGATAAAAAGATAAGGTAATCATAAGGAATATAAAAAGTTAGATCGTTCAATAAACAGCGAAAACTTGAATTTATACGTATTAATACGATGATTTACGTGTAATTGAACGGTTTTTTCAACTAAATAGCCAAGCTCAGTAGCAATAACAGTTGCAAACTATGCTTGGCAGAATTGCTTGATAAAACTTGCTTGTGTCGGCATCGACTGAGCAGATTTATCAATCACCGATTGTACATGCGCTAACCGACGGCTAATTTCTGCTGCTTCAATAGTATCAACCAAAGGATGATAGCCTGTCGTTTTAAGACCTTGGCCATGCATAACCGCTAACCAAGAAGTTTCATTAAAGAGTTCATTGTCTTGTCGATAGATGCGGCCGTTGGCTTGATACAAGGCAATTTTTTTCTGTAAATATTCAGGCACAGGCATATTTTTGCAAAAGCGCCAAAATTCACTATCATCCCGTTCTGTTGCTTTGTAATGCAAAATAATAAAGTCGCGAATACGCTCCATTTCTGTTGTTAATTGCGAATTGTAAGCGTCAATATCGGCCTGATCAAAACCTTGGTTGGGAAACATCCCTAACAGCTTAGCGATTGCCGATTGAATTAAATGCAGTCCGGTTGATTCGAGCGGTTCAACAAAACCTGCCGATAAACCAATAGCGACACAGTTTTTATTCCACCCTTTTTTACGTACGCCTGTTTGCCAGCGAAGAAAATTAGGCTCTGCCAGCGGCTCTGATTCCATCTGACTTTTTAAAATGTGCACCGCTTCATCGTCACTGACATATTTACTTGGGTAAACATAACCATTACCAATACGATGTTGTAATGGAATACGCCATGTCCATCCGGCAGCTTGGGCCGTTGAAACAGTATAAGGTTTGGCTAATTGTGCTTCGCCACTTTTCACTAAACAAGGCATAGCAACGGCGCGATCACAGGGGAGCCATTCGCTCCAATCATCAAAGCCCGTTTTTAACGTTTGCTCGATTAAAATGCCGCGAAAACCTGAGCAATCAATAAATAAATCACCTTCAATACGCTCACCATTGTCCATTACTAGTGCATCAATAAAACCGTTTTCTGGCTTTACTTGCACCTCGGTGACTTTACCTTCAGTACGAATTACGCCGCGCTGCTCGGCAAATTCTCGTAAATATTTAGCGTATAGGGTCGCGTCAAAATGAAAGGCATAAGCAATACTCGACAAGGGTGAATTACCCATATTTTGCGGCCGCATAAAGCGCCCTTGTTTGGCGGCAATCGCTTCCAGTGAGTAAGCTTCAATATCAGGCGCTTGACCTTGGTTAAACATTTTCAGCCAATAATGGTGAAACTGAATAGCGTCCATATCTTTGCCATAACTACCAAAGGGATGCATATAACTGTGGCCTTTGCTTTTCCAGTCGGCAAACTCAATACCTAATTTAAAAGTCCCTTGGGTTTTACGAATAAAGTCATTTTCATCAATGCCTAAAATTTTATTAAACAGTGATATTTGCGGAATTGTCGCTTCACCGACAGAAACTGTGCTGATCGCTTCCGATTCAATCAGGCGAATATTACAATAATTATTTTTTAACACTTTAGAAAATGCCGCCGCGGTCATCCAACCGGCTGTGCCACCACCTAAAATAACGATATTTTTAATTTTTTGCTTGGTCATTCATTAAGCTCCAAAGTAGAACAGCAAGGTAAGTTATAAACCATGATGCTTGAGATATTCTTGATATGGCGGAATTCGCTCGGCAAACTTCTGAATATAAGCACGTAACGAGATTAATTTTTCAGTAATGTTCGGCTCATTATGGATCATCGGATCTTGCACTTGGGGAATAACGCCAAGCCCGAGCAGTAATATATGCCACTGTTTATGGCTAATTGCGGGCTCTTCAAGTGCCGGCAAGTGACCTGTCAGCTTAAAAAACCTTAATAAACCCGTTAATGATTCCGCTACATTTTCAGTGTTTACTTGTTGCCAAAACTCACTCTCGCGCCATTGAGCTAGATGATAATGGCAAGTACTATAATCAGCCACGTGAGCATGCCTTTGATTCTGGCGGTGATTAAAAAATTCAATCAGCGATTGATTTACCTGCTTTGATGGAAAAAGGCTTAACCATAACGCCAAGGTATAATTGAGTTCGGTTAATGGTTCAACACCTAACGGCGCTAATTGACCATAACTACCACCAAGTAACAGGGTATTTTGCTGCCAAATATTGTGACTCTTTTGCGCTGAGGGCGTTTTATGCAAAATAGTATTTTTATTCACCTCAAACCCAGCTTGCGCTAATACTGATAGTACTTGGTTTAATGATTTTTCATCTGCTGTGTTTGGCTGCTGATTTTGGTTTTGACCTTGCTCCTGATTTGAATGGTTAACTCGATAACAACATTCAATAATCGATTTGCTTTTTAAATAGGTTATTTTACTCCAACCAAATTGATGCGCTTGTAATTTAGTTACCACTGCCGATGTTTTAATCGCGGTTAATTCGGCAATAAAACTTTGTTGAGCGCCTGATAACCTGGTTGAGTTGTTTTCAACTTCTAAGCTTTTAATATCACAGGTTGCATCAAAATAAAAATCACTTGTTAGCTCAGTTACTCTTACTTTATCAGCGGCATTAACCTTGATTAGCGTCACTTGCGCTAAGTCATTATGGATAATTGTCACCTCAGACTTTATTTCTTTTATGATACTTTTTTTTGCGCACGCGAGTTGTCGTAATAAACTAATAAATTTAGTACTATCAACATTTAAGCTATAAGAATAAGTAGATAAAATTGATTTTTTGTCCGCTGAGGGATGCGTAAATTTATTGTTTTTCGCCATCAATGCCGCGATTGAAAAGTCTTCAACAGCCAGCTGCGGCGTTTGCTGTAATTGCCAGCTAATATACTGGCTAAATTCGACGCGATGAAAGTCTACGCCATAGTCGCCATTGACAAAATTAAACTGCTGCTCGGCTTTGCTCCAATCAATATAACGATTACCCAAACAATGATAACCGTCACATTCACGCATCAATTGCTGCTCAGAAACACCAAAATCTCGCAATAACATCAGCTGACTAAAATCTAAGGTCGTGGCATGGCTAATATCAGTAATTGACTCAAGATCATGACAAATATGGCTGAGGGAAAAATTAGCGCCATTTAATGAATTAAGTAATTTTAGACAAGCAAACCAGCCGGTCAAGAGATTGCTTAAGACTGTTATTTTAGCCGAGCATTTACTGCGAGAATTAACGACTAAATGTAGAGCTGGTGGCGGGTTCTTTTTTATCATCATTGCTGCACTATAAATTTAGCTGACGTCAATGACTGCGCTGCCTTTTCGTGATCAAAAATACAGCCGGCGGACAGTAAAAAATCTTGATGACTTGGCATGCTGTTAACCGTATTTAACACTTGATTGCGGGTTTTTTCAAGCTGGTCTTGATAAGTACTGGCGGGGAAAAGATCAACTCTAGCATCATAACGTTTAGGAAAAAATTTTTGACCAAAATAAACCGCGGTCCAGCTAGACTCAAAAAATATACCGGTTTTATAGGTTTGAATATGACTGGTTTCTTGAAACATTGTCATACGTTCTTTTAAACTATCGGGGATCGCCATAGCTCGGACATCACGCCAAAACTCACTATCGGTTCGCTGATTAGCGTGATAATGTAAAATAAGAAAATCACGAATACGGGTCATTTCAATCGCTAAACTGCGATTATATGCTTGCGCTTTAATTTCAAGTTCAGCAGCTAGTCGCTGAGGCTCGTACTCCAATTGACGTGTGGCTTGCGGTAATAGCTCAATAAATTTAATAATCGCCGCTTCAATCAAATAAATACTGGTTGACTCTAACGGCTCTAAAAAGCCACTTGCCAAGCCAATGGCTAAACAGTTTTTTACCCAAGCTTGTTTTCTACAGCCGGTAGTAAAAGCTAAAAACTTAGGTTCGCTTACCGCTTGTCCCGGTAAATTGGCTAATAAGGTTGTTAATGCCTGCTCTTGATTAATATATTTATCGCAATAGACATAACCATTGCCAATCCGATGTTGCAACGGAATTTGCCATTGCCAGCCGGCCGCTTTTGCCATCGACTTGGTATAAGGCGCTGGATTGAGTTTATGATCAGCTTCAAAAGAATGTTCACTAGCAATCGCCACCGCCTTATTACAAGGTAGCCAAGCCGACCAATCTTCAAATTCAGCATTGAGCGTTTGGCCAATTAATTGCGCTCGAAAACCCGAGCAATCAATAAAAAAGTCGCCTTCGATAACCTGAGTTGTGGCTAACACTAAGCTCGTAATATGCCCGCGCTCATCAAGTGTTGCTCGCTCCACTTTTCCTTCTATTCGGTTTACGCCCAGCTTTTCTGAAAATTTTCGCAGATATTTGGCATAAAGACTGGCATCAAAGTGATAAGCATAAGAATAAGTCGAAGTCAGCAAGTCAGGATCACTGCTTGGCTGCTGAAATTTACCTGCCTGACAGGCTTTAACCGCTAAGGAATAATCGCCAAGTGGGCTGTTACCGCCAGCCATATGATTTTTTAACCAATATTGATAAAAGGCAATGCCATTTATTTTTTCGCCAAAAGCGCCAAATGGATGAAGATAGCGATCGCCAATTTCAGCCCAGTCTTGAAATTCTATCCCGGCTTTAAAAGTGGCCTTAGTGGCCTGCATAAATTCCACTTCATTAATGCCTAAACGCTGATTAAATGCTCGAATACTCGGTATTGTTGCTTCCCCCACGCCAACGGTCGCTATTTGATCCGATTCAACTAGGGTAATTGAAAACTGACTTTGAGGTATTAGTTTAGCCAATGCCGCTGCTGTCATCCAACCGGCAGTTCCGCCACCTAAAATTACAATTCTTTGTGTTAACTTAGCAGAATTTTTAGTGTCCATAATTGACCTAACAGAATTTAAGATAATGAGCTAAAGCATTAACTTAGCAAAATTAACCAACTTAAAAAATAAAAAAGTCGATGCTCAATTGAGCATCGACAGTGGGAGCGCTTAACTTAGTCAGTTAAACCTTTAGTCATTAGAAATTTCCTCTAACCACTAAACTAAAGCGACGGTCATTAGTAAACCATGAACGTGTTTTCTTATCGCCTGCTTGATTTATTTGCATCAAGGTTTCGGTAACATTGTTATTTAAGTTGGTGCCTTGCAGACCAATTTTCCAATTGTCACTAACATCCCAAAATACTGAAGCATCAAGTTGTCCGCCCGCTTCGTTATATATTGGTAATGAGGTAATAACATCACGTGTGGTTAATAAATATTGATCACGCCAGTTATAAGCAATACGCGCTGACAAACCATGTTTTTCATAAAGCACAGCAGCATTAGCACTTTGCTCTGATAAACCTTCTAACGGTAAATCAGTAAAAGCAAATTCGCCGGCAGCATCGCCGTCAGAGTCACCCGCAGGTGCTGAGTCATTTAAACCCGCATTTGGCGAACCTTCTTCTGATAAGCTAGTGTAGTTTAACTGCACACCTAAACCTGAAAATACTCCTGGTAGTTGGTCAAAGAATTGTTGATAAGCAATTTCATACCCTTTAACTTTCCCTTTGCCGCCATTAATAGCGCCTGATACTTGCACTTGTTGGGTTGAGCCATTATTAGTGTATTCTCTAAAATCAACGCCATTAATGAAGTAATTCTCTAGGTCTTTATAAAATAAAGATAAAACTAATGAACTAGACTCAGCAAAATAATATTCAAAGCTTAAATCATAGTTAATCGCTTCCATTGGTTTTAAATTCGGATTCCCTGATGAAGCCGTATAACGAGTATACATATGGCTAACAACTTGCGGTTGACCTGTGTCAGGGTCAAGTACGTTTGGATCTATCGTCGTCACTGTACTATCGCTATCACCTTGCATATCAACATAGTTTCTTAACAAACCGAGTCTTGGTAATGATATCGCTTCTGAAATCCCTAATCGGATCAGCAATTCATCATTAAAGTTAAGTTTAAAGTTAAAGCTAGGTAAAACATTACTATAGTCACTTGTTGCCACTTCTTTCGATGACGCACCGTCGCCAAATGCCGCTTGGTCGGCCGGTAAATAATTCGCTAAGTCTGTGTCACTTTTTGGCACATCATCAGGAAAAACTAAAAAGCCTGCTGTATCGTTTTCTAATTTGACATAACGTAAACCAAAATTAGAGCTGTAATCCATACCACCTAACTCACCTTCAAAATCAAAGCGAATATAGGCTGCTGTGTTCGTTTCAGAAGTTTCGTTAATCTCATTATTTTTAAAGTGCCCTTGTGTAGCACCATCACGTTGAGATAAACGTTTCCACTCTGAAGGGTCAAGAGGATCTAAGGCTTGAGTTAAGGTGCCATAATTTTGTACCATCGCCATACTTGGGAATAAAAACTCGGCCCCGCCTTCAACATCGATCACGCCACCGCGGGCAAAATCATCAAAAACGACACTGTCATGTGGTACTTCTGTTTCGTCGTACCATTGAATGCCATTACCTGTCCATGCTTCCGACAATGCGCCCCAGTTATAATCTGATTGTTTGGTGGTTTGCTCACGATCTGAATAACGAACCCCAGCAGAAATTGAGCGGAAAAAACCATCATCAAAGGTATATTTACCATCTAAACGGGTCGCGAATTCTTCACCAGTATTTTCCGAAACATGATCCATCGCACTTCGAAAGAAATTTAAACCGGTATCAGTAAATGGCATTCCTGCTTGATAATCACTTTGATTATCAAAAGTTTTACCGTGGATATCTATTTTTGGTAAGCCGCTACCAGATAAATCCATACCAACCACAGCACGGGCGGCGCCCATCACTGAAACATCAGTGATCGACATTTCAGCTTCAACAAATTGAACATCCCATTGAAATGACCAAGTATCGTTCGGAGTAAATTTAGCATTAAAGCTATAATCGCTAACTTCTGATTTTTCATCATGAGCACGGGTTTGCATAGTATGTTGCATACCTGTACGGCCATCAGAGCCATCACCACGCCAGCCCGCTTCTGAGGTGATCACACCTTTTTCAAAATAACCATTGTCATCAAATTCAAATTCAGTGCCGGCCACAGGTAATAATGATTTATTAGAGTCACCATCATCCATTTCCATGACATTTTCAGCCCAAGCTAAGGTTGCTTCAGAACGAATATATTCTCCGGTTAATAATAAGGTTTTATCGGCATTTTCAAACTGAACAGAAGCAGCAAAACCTTCACGGGTACGGTCGTCTTCTTTTTTACTTAAACGCGTTGAACGCGGTACATAAATCGCTTTGCCGTCCATTTGACGACCTTGCTCCTCATATAACCCCACTTGTACACCATCTGAACGAACTTTTAATTCTGAGTCAGAATAATTCAGTAAAAAACCAAAGCGACTGCCATCATCAGCTTCAATAATATCACTATATAAAGCCGAAAATGTTGGGCTGGTTTCTTCACGCATATCGGTATAAGTAGCGTCAGCAGTAAAAGCAAAAGCGCGACCATTATTATCAAAAGGCTTACGGGTGTTTAAACTCACTGTACCGGCAATACCACCTTCAATCATATCGGCGGTTTGGTTTTTAAATACTTCAACTGAGCCCATTAGCTCTGGCGAAACATCTTCAAAACTTAAACCACGGCCTGAGTTAGCTGAAAAAGTATCGCGATGGTTAAATTCACTACGCACTTGCGTTAAGCCGCGCACCACAACACCACCACCTTCAACACCAAAATGATCAGGATCATCGGCAGCCGCGAAGCGTTCAATAGCAACGCCCGGTAAACGCGAAATAGCTTCTAGGACACTACGATCTGGCATTGAGCCCATATCTTCAGCAGAGATAGCATCTAATACGGTATCAGCACTAAATTTCATATCTTGCGCTGAAATCATATTACTACGCATACCCTTAACTTCGATTACTTCAATCGTTTTGTTATCGGCATCTTCTTTTTTTTCTTCTTCGGCATAAGACGCGGTTGAAACTAAACCTAATACCGCTGATGCAACCATGGAATATTTAAAAATATTATTTCGTTGTAATTTTTTTTGTCTAATACTCATCGAGTATCTCCCCCTAATATTTTATCTTTGATATAACGTGTAAAACGTATGAATTTTTTGTTTGTCGTATTTTATCCATAGTTAAATTAGCACTGTAAAGATTAACCATCGTCTGAATACCAATAAAAAACGATAATTGAACGTTCAACTTTACGTTTGAATAAGTTAAAACGAAGAGTTTAAATATAAGTATTTGTTATATTTGATAAATTAAATATAGTGTAAAGTTTAGAAAATATCCTAAAAACTCAAAATAGTAGATCGGTTACTTAAAAACGTTAAGTTTATAAAGGGAATTAAACAAGGTTAAAAAGTATCGTTGGGGGGAGGTTATTTTAGCGGCATTAATTGATAGCGCGGTGATGTGAAATACTTAGATTAATACTGATGTTAAGTGGATTCCTAGCCAGATTAGTATTTAAGGCAAAGCTACTTTCGCCCTAAATACTAATCGCTTGAACGCTGAACTAACTAGAATAAAACTAGCTGAGCAAATTATGGTGATAAAGTTAAGGTAATAAAATTAAAGTATCAAAAACATCCGCGTTTTTATAGCCTAAGTTTTTATCACCGTTAATTGGCGCTATATCGGTTGAACCAATAAAACTTTCGCGGCTAGCACTGCCATCATTATCACAATATGCCAACATAAAACCGAGCTCTTTTAGCTTAGCTAACATTACAGGTTCAACACCATGAATATTCGGTAGCTGAAAGTTATCCGGATAAAGTGAAATCGCAACTTCCCAAATAATTTTATGCGGCGCTTGTGCTGAACGTTGCCAGCGACTTTCAACATGGTCATTCAACAAAACAAAATTAGTGGCGCCTTTAACCACTTCATTACCAATATCTACAGCTTGGTTATCTAAAGCAATATGATAAGCAAAGGCATTGTAATTAAATTGATGATCACCACCAGATTTATTTTCATCAATAAAAACTTCTAAACAATCGTCATCCCAATAAAAATGCAGTGGATTCGCATGTTGATCAAATAAAATATCATCAATAATTTCAGCTTGAATAAACAGTTTGTTTTTGTTCCACAGTACTCTAAATTTACCTGAAAAGTCAGCGGCATCGGGTTGACTCCCCATGATCAATTTATCAAGTGGATACCAAGGAGCACGTTGCCACGCCGCTTCCGTGTTAACCCCGTCAATCGCAATAACATCTTGCGTGTAATAAGCGCTAAACTGCTTAGCCTGTGCGGCGGAGGTAAATAAAAATAACGATAAATAAAGGGTAAAAAAAAGTTTCATTGGCATAATTTTTATAGCTCGTTGATTGATTCTATTATCCTTGACTGCTGACTTAAGCATTGAAGATTAAATTACTCAGCAAACTTTGTGTTGGTATAGTAGCGAAAGCCATCCGTTAACGCCATGGTTCATTTGGGCACTTGCACGAGTAAGTCGTAACTTGTATCACATTGAATATTAGTCACTATATTGCAACTTAATGCTTTACCATCAAGGGTCAATTTAATTTTATCAACCGCCGCTTTAATGATGATGAAGTTAAAGGTCGCTCCTTGTATTTTTCTCACTCCTGATATTTCTGTTATCTCTTTTGGCAATTGCGGCGAAACATTTAACTCACCCCAATTGCCTTTTAAGCCACATAATTCTTCAACAATACAGCGGTAAAACCAGGCAATAGTGCCAGTGTTAAATAAATGACTTGAACGCCCCGCTTGCTCAGGTAGTTGGTAATATGCACCGCGATAATAATTAGGAATAAAAACCGGTAACTGACCTCTTTTTTCGGCATCACTAAGCGCAGGTAACATAGCTTTTAACACATTAAATGCCTGCTGCGCCTCACCAACTTTATATAAACTGTAAGCATAAAATACTGCCGCATGATTATAAACCGAACCGTTTTCAGACACACCCGGGTGCTTTTGTGTTAACCGGCCAACATCTTCACGCATTTTGGTGTAACTTGGCGCTAACATCATCACGCCAAAAGGGGTTATTAATTGTTCCGTAACCGCCTTAAGCATCAGTTGTTTCTGTTGTTCGGTCGCGGTATCACTTAATAATGCCCAAGATTGAGGATTCAAATAAATCCTCCCTTCTTTATCTTTTTTAATACCAAAAACGACATTATCATCGGTAATACCGCGGGCAAACCAGTCGCCATCCCAAAGGTGTTTTTGTACGCTGGCGCTTATTTCTTTTGCCGCCTTCCGAAGGTATTCCATTTTGGTAAAATCTAAATCGAGCACATAATGCTGACAAATATCGACCCAGCAATTAATCGCATAAACCGTCGCTAACGACAACCAAGCTGAAACACCTTTGCCTTTGTAACCAACCATATTCATTGGATCGCACCAATCCCCTTGCTCAATATAACTTAAGCCGCGCTCATCTCTGGCTAATAATAACCAGTCAATCGACTTTTCAATATGCGTTATCAAGGGATCAGATTTTTCGCTGTCGGCATAGCCCAAAACTTCTTTGAGAATATCGCCATCATTGGTTTCGCTTAAGTAGGCTTCCAAACAAATAGGCAACCAAACACAATGATCGGTATGAGGTACTTGATTGATATATTTTAATTCGGCATCAGGATGTAACAACACGCCATCAGGCATAGCACCTGAGTACGACTGCTGACTAAGCGCTGTTAAAATAGCAGCTCTGGTTACCGCCGGTTTTAAATAACACATGCCCATATTATCTTGAATATAATTACGGGTTTGTGGATCGGTCGTCAGCCGGTTAACGTCGCCATGATAAAACATTTGCCGCGGTAACCAATGATTAACCATATCGTCAAAATATTTATCTTGGGTTTTAATTGTTAAGCAACCATCGGCTTGCCCAACATAGTTTTTATAAGCGTTGCGCTCAAAAGCTAAGGCTTTATCGTCTTTAAAATATTGAGTTTTAATGGCGGCGATTTCTTGCTCATCTTTTGCCGGGCCAAACAGAAAATTAAACGCTGTCGCTTGTGCCGGCGCTAAGGATAATTGAAACTGAAAAACACCAGCCGGCACGTCATAATTGGCCGACTGATTCGTTAATTGCTCAGCAGTTAACGCATCAGGTTTGCTTAAACCACCTTCCCCTTCAAATAAATTTTGATTTGCCAGCCAAGCGGTTGGCTCAGTATCAGACAGAAAATAGGTTTTATCTTTCAACTCTTGGTTTTTAAAATACTGTTCCACTTTTTGATAAGGAGTAACACAAGTAGCAACAATGCCATTTAAATTAACATTGTAGGTCGCCGATTGATTCATCCACGACATATAGCCAAAAGTAAAATAAGGATAAACACTTATTTTTCGTGGCCGGTCTGCGAGATTTTTAACCGCACAATGCCAAATTTCAACCGGGGCACTGGCCGCTAAAGTTAACGTGAGGGTAATTTCAATCGCTAAATGTTTAACCTGCCATGAAATCTCATGATCTTTTGCGTAAAAACAAAAGCTATCAAGCGATGCTCTAACCGGTTCATAGGGAGTAGAAAATATTTCCCCTGATTCTTCGTCTTTAATATAAATAAAACGGCCAGGATGATTCGCGTAATAATGATGCTCAGGCTGCATAAAAGTCTTAGCTTCAATATTAGGGGCATAGGAATATTTTGCCGGTTCTGGTTGCATAAATTGTGACACTGCATAACCGCGACAATTCATTTGAATCATCATAGTTTTATTCCACAAAAACGCGCCAGCCTTTGGCATAGTCGTTGGTGATGTTAAAGCCACCACCGAATTTTTCTCGCCGGCATCGGTAATTGAAAATGCCGCAGTGGGTTTATCTAGCTTTTGTTTTGGCGGCGCTGCTGGTATTTGCTCAGCTCTTATTTTAGTGTCGCTTATGTGAGCGGTTTTATTTTTTATCGCAGCTGTTGGCGCTTTAACATTTGCTTGTTTAAGTTTATTTGTATGAACATTATCCATTTGTTCCACCCACACTTTCATTTTCTCCTACTAATTTTCGGGCACTAAGCTCTGCTTGCACGGTTTTTAGTTTGTTATCACTGAGCGGATAAAGGCGAATAACCACAATAGAAAGAAAAGCAAAAACAGCTGGAATAAGGGTCATCAATAACACTATGCCTTGTTGTGACTCGCCACTTTGCACTTGGTTTGCAACATAACCTAAAGACGCCAAAACCCAACCTATCATGGCACCAGCAAAGGCCCCACCTAACTTTTGGGCAAAAGCGGCAGCCGCAAACACCATCCCTGTCGCTCGCCGGCCTGTTTGCCATTCTGAATAATCCGCAGTGTCAGCATACATTGAAAAAACCAACGGGGATTTCGGCCCTAGCGCTAAACCTATACCGATTTGCAGCACAAACATTAAAGCAACTTGGTCATTAGGCACAAAATAGAAGGCAATTGATAAAATAGTGACGATTACCATTAAGATCATTAACAGCGCTTTTTTATCAATAAATTTAACTAATAAAGGCGTGATTGCCGCCCCAACCATTAAACTGAGCATATACGCCATGGCAAAGCTGCCAATTAAACTTTCGTCACCAACATAATATTTAAAATAAAAGGTGCCGGTACTGCCTCTTAGTGAAATTGTCATCATAATAATCAGTGCAAGCACAAACAAAATGACCCAAGGCTTGTTTTGCGTTAAATCTTTAATATCTTGCAGTACCGGAGTTTTTTGACCTTTGGGCGGCGAAATTCGCTCTTTACAATTGGCAAAGGTAATAAAAAATAATACTGCGGCAATTGCGCCATATAATGCCATAGTTACTTGCCAACCAAAGGCTTCGTCATTTTGGCCAAAATAAGCCACTAGTTCAGGCGTCATATACGCGACTAATGTGCCACCAGAAAAAGCGCCGATAAAACGAAAGCTAGTTAATGTCGTTCTTTGTTGGGTATCACCGGTAATTACTCCTAACAAAGCGCCATATGGCACATTAATAAAGGTATAAGCGAGCATCATAAAAATATAGGTCGCGTAAGCCCACACTAATTTACCTGAGTCATCTAAATCAGGCACAGTGAAGGTTAATACCCCAGCTGCCGCGATAGGAATAATCCCCCAAATCAGATAAGGCCTGAACTTGCCGAATTTGGTCTCGGTCCGATCCGCAAGCGCTCCCATGATCGGATCCGAAAACGCATCAATCAGACGCGTTACTAACATCATAGTACCAACAGCTGCCGCTGAGATACCAAAAACATCGGTATAAAAGATAAACAAAAAGACATCAAAAACGCGCCAGTAAAAATTACTTGCGACGTCGCCACAGGCATAGCCAATCTTTTCTTTTATTGATAATTTAGCTGACAATTTAGTTACAGGTTCACTTGAAGTGTTCATATATACCTAACCATTATTATAATTATTTTAGTCATTGCCATAGTGACACAACAATGAATATGAAAGCGCTTTCATAATAGTCTAAATATTTATTATTGTTCAACAAAAGATTTACTCTTATTTAAATCAACTTTATCTCAACATTAATATAAAAACAAAAATAACCAGTAAAAACAATAACAAAACCATAATAAACAACAATAAGCATTCATAAAACAACTTTAAAAAAACTAAATAAAACAATCAAAAAAAATAAAAAAAATATAAATAAACTTGACCTTATTTTAATTATAACCTACGTTAATGAAAGCGCTTTCAGGGTGTATTGATTTAGCTGTTCGTTTTTTTTAAACTCAATGTAAGCGCTTACAAAAATAATACTATATTCGATTTATATGAAAACTCGTGGGAGAGAATAATGAATCCAACAACTTTTAGAAGAACCAAGTTAGCAACTAGTTTATCGCTAGTTTTAGGCGCTACATTCGCAGCACCTACTTTTGCCGAAGACGCAGATGCTAAAACAATTGAAGTTATATCAGTTACTGGCATGCGCTCTAGTATGCAAGAATCAATGAGTATCAAACGCGACTCTGCTGGTGTGGTTGATGCGATATCTGCTGAAGATATCGGTAAATTCCCTGACACTAACTTAGCTGAGTCATTACAACGTATTACCGGTGTTTCAATCAGCCGTAGTAATGGTGAAGGTTCAGAAGTGACAGTACGTGGTTTTGGCGCAGACAAAAACATGGTGACACTTAACGGACGTATGATGCCAGCAGCAAATGCTTTTGGTGATGGTGATGGTGGCCGTCAAGGTACAACTCGAGCGTTTGACTTTGCTAACTTAGCTTCAGAAAGTGTACGTTCAGTGGAAGTGTATAAAACGAGTAAAGCTGAAATTGCTACGGGTGGTATTGGTGCAACCATTAATATTATTACTGCGAAGCCACTTAATAGCGAAGGCTTTAAAGCAAGTTTTGGTGCTAAAGCGATTAACGATACAACCAACCGTACCGGCTCTGATTTAACACCAGAATTATCAGGAATTATTAGCTTCACTAATGATGAGTCTACCTGGGGTGTCGGTTTAACCTACAGCCATCAACAGCGTGATAGTGGTTCAACCGGTCTACTGATGAATGACTGGCGTGTCGATGAATGGGAAGATGTTACTTTTGCTAACGACGGTACCCAATTAACCGGTATTGCTTTAACTGACCAAAATAGTGTGATTACTAATGCACCAGCACCTGGTCAATTATTTGCGATGCCAAATAATGTCTCATATAACGTTTGGGATACTGAGCGTACACGTGATAACGCACAGTTAACATTACAATGGGCACCTTTAGATAACTTAATCGCAACAGTTGATTATACCTATGCTAAAAATGATGTAACTCAAGCCAAACATTCAAAAAATTCATGGTTTACTCGAACTACAGATGATGTCACTTTTGACACCGGTCAAGCAGTTGCAACCTCAATTCTGATTTCTGAAGATGTTGGTGGCACCAAAGATCACAACAGTGATGCCACACTTTATAAACAATCAAACAAACTTAGCTCTATCGGTCTTAATCTTGAATATGAAGTAAGTGATTATTTATCATTTAGTTTAGATGCGCATGACTCTTCAATGGAAAGTATGCCAGATGGCGGCAAGTGGGGCGGTACACTTACCGTAGCAACAGCAACGCCAATAGGTTTACATAATAGCTATGACTTTAGAGGTGACTTACCAGGGCTTGTACAAGTAAATGACGATAGCATTAAAGGTAATGGTAACGGTATTGATGATATCGGCGATGTAGGTAGTCAGATTATGCGTTCTTTCTGGAACTCTCAAACTACTGACGTGCAACAAATTAAACTAGATGGTAGTTTAGAATTTGACAACGGTCGTTTTGATTTTGGTATTGAAACACGCAGCATGGAAACCACACAAAAATATTCACAAAATTATATGCCACTGGGTGACTGGGGTGTATCTAACCCTATGGATATACCTACTGACTTATTACAAGAATATAACATTGTTGGCCAATTTGACGATTATGACACTTCGAAAACAAACCAATTTGGTTGGACATCAAATATTGTTGATTTAGCTGATTGGGCGGCGGATGAATACGGTCATGATTACAGCTACAACCCTAATATGGAGCAAAACCATAAAGTTGAAGAAGATACTACAGCAGTTTATCTACAAGTAGCAGTAAATGGTGAATTAGGTGGCATGACCACTAACTTTTTAGCCGGTGTTCGTTATGAAAGTACTGATGTTAATTCAACGTCATTTTCATTACAAAATACGTCAATAGTCTGGTTAGATAATAACGATTACACTTATGAACTAGCTGATGATATTACCGCGATTATGGGTGGTACATCCTATGATCATTTATTGCCTAGCTTAGATTTTGATATTGCAATAACGGATCAATTAAAAGCGCGTGCTTCATTCAGTCAAACCATTGCTCGTGCTAACTACGATCAATTAAGAACTGCGATTACAGGCATCAGCACTAATGGTCCAGCAGCTACAGGTGGTTCTGCCGTGGCAAGTGCATCTAACCCTGCGCTAGTACCATTACAATCAACTAACTTTGATATTTCTGCTGAATACTACTTTGCTGACACCAGTTATGTATCAGTTGGGTTTTATGAAAAACGTGTAAGTAACTTTATTGGTACTGAGCAAGTAGAAGAAAGCCACTTTGATTTACGTGATGTTACTGCCGGTCCTCGCGCTCAAGCAGCAACAGCAGCATTAACTGCAGGTGGTTACCCGGTTGATGAAACCTCATTATTTGTGATGACAGTTATTATGGATAATCCTGCTGATTTCCCTAATGGCGCCGACGATTATGTGCCGGGCATCACCTTTGGTGAGCAAATTGCTGCCGATTATGACGTTCGTCCTAATTCAGACGATCCAGTGATGAGCTTCTTAACCAGTAAACCCGTCAACAATAAAGATGCACAGCTTTATGGTTTTGAATTAGCGGTACAACACTTCTTTGGTGATACTGGCTTTGGTTTAGCGGCAAACTATACAACAGTAAATGGTGATATTGGTTTTGATGACGCTGGTAGCCCAAGTGTTTCACAATTTGCCTTAACCGGCTTAAGTGATACCGCTAACGTAGTGTTAATGTACGAAAATGATGATATTCAAACGCGACTTGCTTATAACTGGCGTGATGAGTATTTACATAGTACTTCTTGGGGTGGTTCACGTAGCCCTGAGTATGTTGAGTCTTATGCACAATTAGATTTCAACATTAGTTACCAAGTTAACCAAGAACTTTCAGTATCATTTGAAGGTATTAACTTAACCGGTGAAGATAGTCGTAATCATGGCCGTTCAGAACGCCAAGTTATTAGTCTTTATGACTTAGGCTCTCGTTTTCAATTAGGTGCACGTTATACTTTCTAACGTGTAATTCAACCTAATTTAAGTTAGAAAATCAATAAAGCCGCTGATTTTAGCGGCTTTATATTATTTATCTTTTTAAGTATCCTCATAGCAAAATTACTTGTAATATTATTGATCTGTATAGGTATTCTCAGCATTAAATTACTTATACTATGAAATAGTATCTTCTGAAGTTAAAAGGAATAACAGCATAATGACTAAGCATGTATTGTTAGACAACGTTACTCATCATGATTTAAAAATCAGCCCTTATTTCAAAGCTGAATTCGGCGACAAGGTAAATACAGTTCTCACCTTTCCAACTGAACTAGCAACAATGCAGACCATTTACCCGGTTTTTTTCAGAAAAGACAATAACAACGATACCTATCAATTAGTGGCAATGTTAGGGTTAGAGCAAAACGAAAACTTATTTTTAAATGAAAATAACCATGTTTGGCAAGCGGACTACATTCCGGCCGTTGTCACTAAAGGGCCATTTCTTATTGGTTTTCAAGATCAATCTCAAGATGGCGGCAGCGAACAAGCACCTGTGGTTCATATTGATATGGATAGCCCGCGCATTGATAATGAAAATGGTGTACCTGTATTTTTAGAACACGGTGGTAACAGCCCATATTTAACAACAGTAACATCGCAACTGCTAAATATTTATCAAGGCATGGCAGAAGCCGAAGCAATGATAAAGCTGTTTACTGAGCTCGATTTAATTGAGCCAGTTAACTTAGAAATCACCCTAAATAATGGTCATAAACATCATTTAACTGGCAACTATACAATCAGTGATGAAAAACTTACGGCTTTAAAAGGCAAAGATTTAGAAAAACTAAATAAATCAGGTTGTTTAAAATCGGCATTTTTAATTATGAGTTCAATTAATAATGTCGGCCGTTTAATCGCTATTAAAAATCGCCATAACGCCCTGCAGGCCTAGCTTAATTAATATAGCTTGCTGTACAGCTCAGGTGCATAACACAGCCGAGAGATACTTATATTTTTCTCGGCATGTTTTTAAACCATAGTAATAAACAATAAAAATTCATGAATAAAATTAGCCGAAAAACACAAACTATCGATGGCCATGATTTTGCTGAAGTCAGCGCTAAGATCACTTCATTTACTGAACCTGTGATCATCAAAGGGCTAGTTAAACATTGGCCGTTAGTGCAGGCCGGGATGGCGTCGGATGATGCGGCTATCGACTACCTAAAAAGTCATTATAACGGTAATCCTGCGGGTGTGTATTTTGGTGAACCTAGTATAAATGGCCGTTTTGCTTATGATGAGTCGGTAACAAAACTCAACTTTTCGGTAAAAAAAACACCGCTCAATGAAATGCTCGATAGCATTGCCCAACATAAAGAAGATAAGTCACCACCGGCGATATATATCGCCTCAAATAAAATCCAAAATCACTTTCCAAGCTTATCAAATGATAATGACTTACCATTTAATGAAAATGCATTTGGCGACTTAGCGCCAGCAGATGCCGATTTACTTGCTAGTATTTGGATTGGCAATAAAACCTTAGTATCTTGCCATTTTGATGCGCAAAAAAATATCGCCTGCTGTGTTGCCGGGCGGCGCCGTTTTACTTTATTTCCGCCTGAACAAATTGACAACCTTTACCCTGGCCCGCTTGAACCAACGCCAGGAGGACAAGCGATTAGCATGGTCGACTTTGCTAAGCCAGATTTTGATCAGCATCCAAAGTTTGCCCAAGCGCTTGAACATGCGCAAGTTGCCGAAATGGAACCCGGCGATGCTTTATTTCTGCCCAGTATGTGGTGGCATCAAGTAGAAGCACTAAACCCTTTTAATATTTTAATTAATTATTGGTGGAATACTTCGCCTCGCTATATGGGACAAGCAACTGACGCTTTAACTCATGCATTATTAAGTATTAAAGACTGCCCACCAGCAGAGAAAAAAGCTTGGAAAGCTATCTTTGATTATTACATTTTTAGTGACGATGACCATGCAACTCACCATCTTCCAGAAGCGTCACACGGCAGCTTAGGCAAGATAACACCGATGTCAGCTCGGCAGTTACGTGCAAAGCTTATCAACAAATTAAATAGATAAACTAAATCGATAACTTGCGATATAGGAACTTATGCTTAATAACAATAAAAAAACAAAAGTTGTCATTGCCGGTGGCGGCACTTCCGGCTGGATCGCCGCAGCGGCACTGAGCAAGCAAATGGGTAAAATGCTCGATATCACCTTGGTCGAGTCTGACGCCATCGGCACCATTGGTGTTGGCGAAGCTTCAATTCCACCGATGCGTGTTTTTCATAAGCTCTTAGGTATTGATGAACAAGAATTTATGCGAGCCACTAACGCGACCTTTAAGTTGGGAATTTCGTTTGAAAATTGGGGCCAAATAAATGATAAATATATTCATTCTTTTGGCACTACTGGCCAAGAAAGTTATTTAGCCGGTTTTCATCATTTTTGGTTACATAGCTTAACGAAAGGTTTTGACGCCGAATTTGGTGAGTATTGTGTTGAACTACAAGCTGCTAAAGCGAATAAATTTGCAACTTCAGACAAATCCAATATCAATTATGCTTACCACCTTGATGCCACAAGTTATGCTGCCTACTTACGGAAATTCAGTGAAGCTAAAGGTGTTAAGCGAGTTGAAGGAAAAATAGCTCAGGTTAGCCAAAATCCACAATCTGAATTTATTGAGTCATTAACATTAGACAACGGTAAAACCATCAGCGGTGATTTGTTTATCGACTGTACCGGTTTTAGAGGCGTATTGATTGAGCAAACCCTCAACACTGGCTATGAAGATTGGTCTCATTGGCTTCCTTGTGATAGCGCTATTGCTGTGCAAACAGAATCGACCGGCGAATTAAAACCTTATACCCGCTCTATCGCTCATGAAAGCGGCTGGCAATGGCAAATTCCGTTACAACACCGCACCGGTAACGGCTTAGTTTATTGCAGTAAATACCTTAGCGATGATGACGCTAAATCATTATTATTAAAAAACATTACCGGCAAGGTATTAACTGAACCGAGGGTGATAAAATATCGTACCGGCAAGCGCCGTAAAGCATGGAATAAAAATTGTGTCGCATTAGGTCTCTCCAGCGGGTTTGTTGAGCCTTTAGAGTCAACCAGTATTTATTTATTCATGATGGGGATTATTCGCTTAATGCGCCTATTTCCTGATGACAGTATCGAGCAATCTAGTATTGATGAATACAACAAACAAACCAATGCAGAATTAGAAAAAATTCGTGATTTCATTATCTTGCATTATCACGCCACAGAACGCGACGATAGCCCTTTTTGGCGCTACTGCCAAAAGATGGACATCCCTGAAACCTTAAAACATCGCTTAACAATATTCCGTGATAATGCTCAGGCTTTCCAAGCTGATGGCGAGTTATTTCGGGTCGATTCTTGGACTCAGGTGATGTTAGGTCAACGCATTAAGCCCAAAAGCTATCACCCGATTGTTCAAACTATGAGTGATACTGAGCTGACGCAATTTTTAAATAATTACCGCTCGCAAGTACAGCAAGTGGTTAACAGCTTACCTAGCCATCAAATGTTTGTTGATAAATACTGTAAAGCGACACAATAACGCGAAAATACACGCTTGGCGTTTTATGGTAGTGGGGATGGTTAGGGGAATTAGCAATGGTTAGCTGTCATGGCTAACTATGATTATTAGCAATAAAAACTAGCGCTAACCTATCACTGAGGCTCTAGGTAGCAGCTTTTGATAGTAACTCTAGGCTGTACCACGGGGCAATAACACTGACTAATAAATATGAGTAGTAAACATGAGCAGTAAACATCAATATGCTTACTGCTCAGCTTTAATTCAGCACTTATTCAGCTCAAAACCAACACTAAGCCAACTCTAAACAAGCGTTGAATCAGTATTAATTCAACGCTGGCTCGTACTAAACACCCCTTACGCAAGACTAATTCAACAGTCATTCGACACAAAACCGCACTCAGTTATAAAATAACACGCTGATAAATAGCTATTATTTCATACTGAGCTGAAACAATTACTGACACTTAATAACAGCATTAGCTGCTTGCTTAGGAGTTATCGCGATATCAGCAATCACTAAGCTAAATTCGCCTTTGGTTTCAAGTGTTAACGCTGAGGTTATTTTTGCTAAGTCAGCGCCAGCTTGGGCAAAACATTGTAAATCTATCGCAAGATTATGCCACTGGCCATCAGCGACACTGGCTAAGGTTTTATTCAGCGCTATTGAGCCTTGACAACCCGTTTCACAAATCATCGTTGCCATCAGCTCGGCTTTAGGTTTTTCCGATACTTTTACCGCAAAAGTTAAGGCCGCATCCGCTTCTTTTAAGGCCCGTAAATCTTCAGTAAAGTTACTGGTAAAGGCAACTTTAGCTAAAGCTGAGCCATCAAAGTTTATTTGCAACGCATCTTCTTGTACTACTTTGTCAGTCGCACGTATCTTAACCGCACCTAAGCTTTGTACATTGTTATTTACTATTTCATTTTGTAAACCTGATGAAAGCTCCATACGCCAAGGCAACTGTACCGTGCCGTTAAAAATCACTTGCGCTTGGTTTAAGTTTTTATTGACGATAATGGTTTCATCTAAATGGTCAGCTAAAACATTTTCATCACCATATTGAAGACCAAAACCATAAGGTAATAACGGAGCATAATCAGCGTCAAAACGATTTACTTGACTTTGCTGAGCCGTTTTTGGCCACGAGAAAGATAACTTGCCGTTAAAGTCATAATTAATATCACCACTGGCTTTACTGAAAATAACATCACTGATCCCTTGGCCTTCAGTACCCGGTAACCAAACGGCAACAAAAGCATCACTAGCATTTAGCTCAGCGTTAACCCACATTGGGCGACCTGAAATAAATAGCGCGACGACAGGAATACCATCGCCTTGGAATTTTTTAAGTAACTGCAACGCACTTTTATTGCCGCGCTGAAACTCTAAATTATCACGATCGCCATGCCCTTCGGCATAAGGGTCTTCACCAAAAACAACAATGGCAACTTCTGGTTTTTCAGTGTAACTGCCATCAACACTTAAAGTTGCCGAGCCACCGTTTTTAGCAACCGCTTGTTTAATACCTTGAAAGATTGACGTAGCATCTGGAAATTCAGCATTGGTATTATTAGTGCCCTGCCAAGTAACTGACCAACCACCGGATTGTTTTGCAATATTGTCTGCGCCATCACCGGCAACCAGAACATTTTGCTGAGTTGCTAGTGGTAACAGGTTATTTTTGTTTTTCAATAACACTAACGACTCTCGTACAGCCTGACGGGCTACTTGACGATGAGCAAGTGCGCCAATTAACTCAGTTTTACCTGATAACACGCGATTTTTGGGACTCGGTTTAGTAAAAATTCCTGCTCTTACTTTGACCCGTAAAATACGACTAACGGCATCATCAATGCGCGCCATTGATATTTCACCCGCTTTAACTTGGGCAACGGTGTTTTCATATAAAGGTTTCCATGCTTTCGTGGCCACCATAAAAATATCTAAGCCAGCATTAATCGCTTGCGGACAGCTTTCATTAGTACAACCAGCGACTTGCCCGTGGCCATTCCAATCACCGACAACAAAACCGTCGAAACCCATTTTATTTTTTAAAACATCGGTTAATAAATACTTACTACCGTGATTTTTTTTACCATGCCAGCTGTTAAATGACGCCATTACTGACTGAGAGCCAGCCTGTAAACCGCCAACATAACCTTGGCCATGAATATCAAACAGCGCTTGCTCGCTATCAATATTATTCCCTTGATCATCACCGCCTACCGTACCGCCATCACCTAAAAAATGTTTAACGGTTGAAATAACGCGCTCATCACTTAAAAAGTCGTTACCGACTCGGCCCTGCAAGCCCTTAACAATAGCGGCTGAATATTCGCGTACGATCGCTGGATCTTCTGAATAGCCTTCATAAGTTCGCCCCCAACGGTCATCTCTTACCACCGCCACGGTTGGCGCAAAAACCCAATCGATCCCCGTAACCATTACTGCTTTTGCGGTAATGGCCGCAACTTGCTCAAGCAATTTAGGGTTATTTGCTGCTCCCAAACCAATATTATGAGGAAATAAGGTCGCACCAATCACATTGTTATGGCCATGAACGGCATCCGTTCCCCATATGGTTGGAATAGTACTGCCATCAATTGAGTCGTCAATGGATGCCTGATACATAGCTTCAGCTAATGCTATCCAGTCTTGTACGCTGGCATGTTTATTGTTATTTGGAAACGAGCCACCGCCATTTAAAAATGAACCAAAGCCATATTTACGCATATCCTCGGGGGTAATATCGCGGATTTCAGGCTGGATCATTTGCGCAACTTTTTGCTCGATTGTCATCTGTGCTAATAGTTGGCTAACTTTGGCTTCAACACTGAGGTTTTTTTTCACTTCAAAATTGAGTTCTGGCCAAATATTTAAGTCATTTACACTCAGCTTGTCTGCCAGCACTTGCTGAACGTGTTCAGTATCAACCGCTTGATCAGTACCTGATTGTGCCGCATCATTACAGCCAGAAACAGCTAATAACAAGGCGCAGGGAAGTATAATAGCTTTAGTAAAGTAGTCAGTTTTCATTGAGCTTTCCTTAAATATCTTTAATCACTTACTTGCATATTGGCACTAATGCTCAGGTTAAAATAACAAAATCATTGACCTTTATTATATTAAACACTAACCTTATGTAAGCGCTTTCATGTCATTCATTAAATAACATAGTGATATTTTTTTCAAGCTAATTGTAAGCGCTTACAAGATATAATGTATTTTATAACTTTCGTCTTAGTTATTTCGTATTAGCTATTAGCATTAGAAAATTTTTGAACTTTGGTATTATTCATGACAACTTTAACTTTGCCTGCAAACTCAGCAATGCTTTCATCAGACTTTACTTATGGTGTAGCAACCGCCGCTTTTCAAATTGAAGGTGGCATCAATGAACGACTTCCTTGTATCTGGGATACCTTCTGCGCAACGCCTGATAAAGTCGCCGACGGCTCTGATGGCAGCCAAGCTTGTGAACATTATTCGCGCTGGCAAGATGATGTTGAATTGATCGCGTCACTTAATGTCGACGCTTACCGCTTATCGATTTCATGGCCAAGAGTGATGACAAAAAGTGGTCAATTAAACCCGACTGGCGTAAAGTTTTATCGTGATTTAATTGCCGCTTTACGCGCTAAAAACATTAAAGTTTATGTCACTTTATATCATTGGGATTTACCACAACACCTTGAAGATAATGGTGGCTGGTTAAATCGTGAAACCGCTTATAAATTTGCTGAATACGCTGATTTAATCAGTCGTGAGTTTGGCGACAGTATTCATTCTTACGCGACGCTCAACGAACCTTTTTGTAGTGCCTTTTTAGGTTATGAAATAGGCGTGCATGCCCCAGGGATCGTAGGGAAAGAATTTGGTAAAAAAGCCGCACACCACTTATTATTAGCACATGGTTTAGCCATGAAAGTATTACAAAAAAACTGCCCGAATGCGTTAAATGGTATCGTACTTAATTTCACTCCTGCGTACCCAGCAACTAATGCACCCGCCGATATTGCTGCTACTCGTTTTGCTGATGACTATTTTAACCAGTGGTATATCAAACCGCTTTTTGACGGCACTTATCCAGACATTATTTCGCAATTACCAAAAGAACATCAACCTGAAATTTTACCTGGTGATATGGAAATAATTTCACAGCCGCTCGATTTTTTAGGCATTAACTTTTATACCCGCGCAATTTATCAAGCTGATGAGCAAGAAGTGTTTGAACAATTACCACCACCGGCGCCATTAACTGATATTGGCTGGGAAATTTACCCACAAGCATTTACTAAATTACTAACAGATTTACATAGCCGTTATGCTTTACCGCCTATTTATATCACCGAAAATGGTGCAGCTATGGCTGATGAAATAGTCAACGAGCAAGTCAAGGATCAAAATAGAATTGATTATTATCAAGCCCATTTAAATGCCGTAAACGACGCGATTAATCAAGGGGTCGTCATTCACGGTTATTTTGCTTGGAGTTTAATGGACAACTTTGAGTGGGCTGAAGGTTATTTAAAACGCTTTGGCATTGTTTATGTTGACTATGAAACACAACAAAGAACGATCAAAGCAAGTGGCTTGGCTTATAAAACGCTGATTGCACGCGGCAAATAAGTAATATTTGCTATAACAGCAATAAAATAACAAGATAACTCATTAATAAAAATCAAAATAAGAACAATAACATTATGATAAAACTACCCTTTTATGAAAAAGTTGGTTATGCCATGGGCGATGCTGCTGCTAATTTAGTTTGGCGTGGGGCACTGGCTTATTTAGCGGTTTTTTATACCGATACCTTTGGTATTAGTGCTGCCGCTGCGGCAATGTTATTTTTAGTGGTGCGTTTATCTGATGGCGTAACTGACATCATAATGGGCATGATTGCTGATCGCACCAATACTAGATGGGGTAAGTTTCGCCCTTGGATTTTATGGTCAGCGCCGGTTT
Source organism: Thalassotalea sp. (assembly GCA_051251725.1). Classification (GTDB taxonomy): domain Bacteria; phylum Pseudomonadota; class Gammaproteobacteria; order Enterobacterales; family Alteromonadaceae; genus JALZUE01. The sequence goes on from JBPOFN010000001.1 coordinate 53,092, forward strand.
TAGGCTTATTTATGGTGCTGTGTTTTACCACGCCAAACTTTAGCGAAAACGGAAAACTCGCTTACGCCTATTTTACTTATATTGGTTTGACCCTCGCTTATACCGTTAATAATGTGCCCTACTCCGCTTTAATGGGTGTCATGACCCCCAGTGATGTTGAACGCACGAGTTTATCCGGGTTCAGATTTGCCGGAGCTTTTGCCGGTGGTTTATTAGTGATGGGCTTTTTACCTGAATTAGTTGCCTATTTTGGTGAAGGTAACGATGCTATGGGTTATCAATATACTATGTATGTTTTTGCCGCCGTCTTAATTGCTTTAATGGTGATAACCTTTGGCACCACCAAAGAGCGCGTCACCCCAAAAGTAGACGAAACCAGTAACCTAAAATCAGAGCTGTTTGATTTATCTAAAAACTTACCTTTTATTATTATGCCGTTATTGGCAATGACCTTATTTTTCTATTATCGCGATATATATAGCGGCATCTTCTTTTTTGTAGTGATGGCAGTAATGACAGTTGTGATCAAAAAACTATTACGTTTACCAACTGAAAATATGACTGGCACACAGCGCGATATGGTTGACCTATTAACCAATAAACCTTGGCTAATATTATTAGGCATGGGCTTTTTAACCATGATGTTTAATGGCATTAAATATGGCGTTATTGCTTATTATTTTAAATATCATGTCGGCAGCGAATTAATGGCCGGACAATACTTTATTGCGTTATTAATTGTTTCTATCTTAGGGGCATTATGTACCGGATATTTGGCGAAAAAATTTGGTAAACGTAATTTATTTATTGCCTCACTCGTATTAAGTGGCTTGATCACCGGTGGCTTATATTGGGTGCCACAAGGTGATATCACCGCGCTGTTTGTAATTGGTTGTGCTGCAGAATTTTTTGCCGCTATGATGCCGACATTATTTTTCACTATGTTAGGCGACTCCGCTGATTATTCTGAATGGAAAAATGGCCGTCGAGCAACCGGATTAATTTACTCTGCCGGTACTTTTGTCCAAAAAACCGGAGGGGGTTTTGCCGGCGCTTTGGTCTTAGTTGTGCTGGCCGGTTATGGTTATAACGGTATGGATAAAACCACCATTGCAGCTTCTTTACCAGGCATGCAATTGTTAATGAGTTGGATCCCTGCGGCCTTTGCCTTTGCAGGCGCCGCTTTAATGCTGATTTACCCATTAACCAGTAAAAACAATGCTGATATTAGTAACGAATTAATCAAACGCCGAGCTTAAAGCGACTTGAACGGCGTTAGAGCATAGTTCATTTTATGCGCGGAGTTTATTTAAAACTGTGCTATATTACGCCGCTAAGTTTTACTTAGCGGCTTTTGTCTACCAATTACACTTACTTTCGCTTCAATCGATTAATTGTGAAATTAAATAAAGATAAAATTCAATAAGATAAATCCAATATTCAGTGCAGGTAACAAATGGCAACCATTTACGAAGTTTCGAAATTAGCTGGGGTTTCATTAGCAACCGTTTCACGGGTGATGAATAAGAATGCCCGCGTCAGCGATAAAACTCGAGATAAAGTATTAACTGCAATGAAACAATTGGGCTACCGACCTAATTCTATCGCACAATCTTTAGCGTCAAGTCGCAGCAGCAGTATTGGCATTATGATTTCAGAGCTAAGTGGTGCTTTTTATGGCCTGTTAACTGAAGGCATAGAAGCAGAATTAAGAGCTGCAGGTAAACACGTTATTATTACCCCCGGACATAGTGATGTTGATAAAGAAAAAGATGGTATTGAATTTCTGATCAGTCGCAATTGTGATGCCATTATTATTCATGTTGAAGCGGTCAGCGATGAATATTTAATTAATCTGAGTCAAGGTAAAGTACCTGTTTATATCATGTCTCGTCATGTCAAAGAATTAGCTGAGCGATGTATTAGCTTAGATAACGAATTAGGCGGTTATTTAGCAACCAAAGCGCTAATAGAAGCTGGTCATCAAGACATTGCTTATATTGCTGGCCCAATGTTTAAAGCCGATTCATTCGATCGGTTAGCTGGCCATAAACGCGCATTAGCAGAGGCAAGTTTACCTTTTTATGAAAGCTTACTTTTTATTGGCGACTTTAAAGAAGTGGGTGGTAGTGAAGGTTTAAAACATTTTATTGATAAAAAATTATCATTTAGCGCAGTTGTTTGTGCCAATGATGAAATGGCCTCAGGCGCAATGAAATATGCTCGTGAACATGGTTATGACTTACCCACAGATCTTTCCATTGTTGGCTTTGATAACGTTATTTTTGCCAATTATTTATACCCGACCTTAACAACCATAGATAACCCCGTTAATGATATGGGCCATATGGCAGCTAAACTGGTATTAAAAGATGTTTATGGCGATAAAAATACCGGTGAGATTAAACATATATTTAAGCCTACCTTGATCAAACGAGACTCCATCTCGCCCTATAACGGCTAATTACCCCGCCGCTTTATCTCCCTTTACTTTTAGATTTTCGGCCAACCGAGCAATAACTTAATTATCGCTCGGTATTAACGACAGCAATAAAGATTGTGGCGCTGCGGTCGTTGATTTACGTTCAATAATTTCAAAGTCGAGAATATTGCGACAATCGGTTAAGTGTGCTTTTTTATTGCTAACAACCTTACCCGAAATGAGCATTTCAACAGCAAGATCAGCCATTTCTAATATTGGCTGACGTACCGTCGTTAAATGAGGCGATAATGTAATAGCTAAATGGCCATCATCAAAACCGGCCACTGAAAGCGCATTCGGCACCGCAATATTCTTCGCATTCGCAACAGAAACAACAGCTGCTGCCATTTCATCATTACTGGCAAATATCGCCGTTGGCGGCTCAGCTAATGACAATAACTTATTGGCCGCATTTAGCCCTGACTCATAAGTAAAAAATCCTTGCTCGATATAATCCGGCGGTACATTTATTTGTTTCGAACGTAATGCGTCTAAATAACCTTGATAACGCAGGCGACTTGCACCTTGGTTTGGGTTACCAATAATATGGCCAATTCTTTGATGACCTAAATCAATCAAATGATTCGTCATCGAAAAACCTGCTAAATATTCATCAATCGCAATGTAAGGCGAGATATCGAGCTGAGTATCGGGAGCGATACGGACAAATGGAATTTTAGCTTCAACTAAAACATCTAGTATTTCCTGCATTTCGCAAACTGGTGGTAATAAAATCAAGCCGTCTATTTGGGTAATATCGATAAGCTCTCGTACAGCTCTAATTGACTTTGCCTTATCATCGTCAATCTCATCTGGGACTAAATGATGACCAAAAGCACGACAGCTTTTTAATGCTCGTAATAAAAATTTACTAACATATGAAGTATCTAAATCGTAATACAACAAACCGATAAAAAACGATTTATTGCTCGCTAACCTTCGCGCTGCAACGTTTGGCCGATAATTGAGCTTTTTCACCGCCGCCATTACCGCTGTTTTTTTCGCATCACTGACTTTTACGTCTTTGCTGAGAACACGTGACACTGTCATATTTGACACGCCAGCTAATTCAGCAACATCTTGAATCCGAGCTCTTTTTGACTTAACCATGATAATTAATTTATTGTTCTTATAAGAAAAATTGATCGAAGATAACCGTTAAATTATCATAAATATCAGCTTGCTGCTGATAATATTCCTGCAACATTCAGCGCTAAAAAAGGGAACTACCTAGGCAATAAATTTTTTAGCGCTGACCTTTATGCATTAAGTACTTGTGCGGCGATAGTCGCGATAAGCAGGCTGCCAATAATTTCGATCTATCTTTTCAATTAATAATTGATCCGATATTTCTAATGCCAAGCCTTGTTGATAAGCCACTTTCGCCACGGCAAAAGCAATTTTTTTACTGATCGCTTTAATTGAGGTTAACGCAGGTAATAAGTCACCCTCACCGGTATTGGCTAATGGTGATTCTTCGGCCAAGGTTTCACTGGCTGCCATTAACATTTCATCGGTTATTTTATTAATATTCGCAGACACAACCCCTAAGCCGAGTCCAGGAAAAATATAACTGTTGTTACATTGGGCAACAGGAAAAACCTTACCTTTGTATTCAACCGGAGAAAAGGGACTGCCAGTAGCAACGATAACTTCGCCTTCAGTCCAGCTGATCACTTGCTCTGGTGTCGCTTCGACTTGTCTAGACGGGTTACTCAATGGAAAGATTATCGGTTTAGCACAATGTTTTTTCATTGCTTTGATCACTTGCTCGGTAAACAAGCCCGCTTGACCCGATACACCAATAAGAATATCAGGATGAGCATTTTCCATCACTTCTAATAAACTTGCGTATTGCCCCGAGATTGTCCAAGCATGCAAATTGTTAGGTTTTTGCGTTAATTTTTCTTGAAAGTCGCGAAGCTCGCCCATGCCGCCTGTTAATAGTCCATAACGATCAACCATAAACACTTGGCTTCTCGCCTGTGCTTGCGAAATACCTTCACTAACCATATGAGTAATAATTTGCTCGGCAATACCACAACCCGCAGATCCCGCCCCCACAAAAACAACTTTTTGCGCCGACAAGCTAACATTTTTACTACGACAGGCCGCTAATAAAGTCCCAACAGTAACTGACGCTGTTCCTTGAATATCATCATTAAAACAGCAAATTTCTTCGCGGTAACGAGTTAATAATGGCGTCGCGTTCGGCTGAGCAAAATCTTCAAATTGTAACATTACATGTGGCCAACGACGTTTTACGGCTTTGATAAACATTTCTAAAAATTCATCATATTCTGTTTGCCCAATACGCTTATGGCGCGCGCCCATATACATAGGATCATCAAGTAGTTTTTGATTATTGGTACCAACATCTAACATAACCGGTAGACAATACGCTGGGCTAATACCACCACAGGCAGTATATAATGATAATTTCCCAATCGGGATCCCCATGCCGCCAATGCCTTGATCGCCTAAACCAAGAATACGCTCACCATCAGTAACAACAATCACTTTAACTTTGTTTTTAGTGGCATTTCTTAAAATATCATCTAGCTGATCACGCTCGTTGTAAGAAATAAATAAACCGCGAGCACTGCGGTAAATATCAGAAAACTGCTCACAAGCATCCCCTACTGTTGGGGTATAAATGATCGGCATCATCTCGGTGATATTTTCAGTGACTAATTTGTAATATAAGGTTTCGTTATTATCTTGGATCGCACGTAAATAAATATGCTTGTTCATGTTAGTGTCGAAGCTACTGTATTGCATATAAGCACGTGAAACTTGTTCTTCAATACTTTCATAACGAGGAGGAAGCAAACCGGTTAAATTAAAGCTTTGTCTTTCGTCTTTACTAAATGCGCTGCCCTTATTTAACAAGGGCGTTTCAAGTAAATTTGGTCCAGCATATGGAATGTAAAGCGGTCGAGATTTAGGATTGCTCATAATGGTCACAGACAGAATAAATGGGAATAGGAGAACTATAGATACAATATAAAGTATTCACCAACAATATAGAAGTTTAGCGGTAAAAATTTATCGATAAGTCTTTAACAAATAATATATTTATCAAAAAGTATCACTGCTTAAAGCAGGTTAATTGAAGATTAAATGAAACCACAGCTTATCAACCACAAACATTAATAATAACCAGATAAAGATTAACCGCGCCCGTTTACAAAACGGGCAGTTGGTGTGCCACCAAGCAACAAGCTGTTTTTTTAACGTCATAAGGAATTAGTGCCCAGTTAAGCGACAAGTAGTAACGGCTAGTGGTTAAGCGAGTTACAAAATGATCTGAACCTAATGATAAAACGGCTACGGGTTTGATGCCAGTTTTGAATTGGCATCATCCGTTTTTATACTTAACGCTCTGGCTTTTAGCTTAAAACTTCAAGCTTCAAGCTTTTAGCTTAAAACTTCAGGCTTCAGGCTTCAGGCTTAATTATTCAATCACCACTTTTTTAACTTTACGTGATTTTTCTTCAAGCTCTTGATATAAATCACGATAAAAATTCAGTCGCGTTTTTTGGTACTCGCCCGAGTCTAATAAAATGTTATTAATATTATGGTTATTCCACTCGTTCCAAAGTTTGGCCATAAATTTTTTCTTCGCCTTATCGTCCTTCACTAAATTATTAGTTTCATAAGGGTCGTTAATCATGTCGTAAAGCTCAATACCTTGATCTTTCGCATTCATTAAATATTTTGAGTCTAGTGTCCGCACCGCCCATTGTTTTGCTTCTCGACGCCAGAATAACGCATCATGTGGTGAGCCTTTTTTAATGCCATTCAAATAGGGGATTAAGTTAACACCTTCTAACGCATGTCCTGAGGTGTCACCTTGCCCTAAAGCAACTGCTGTTGCCGCAATATCCAGCGACGAGACTAAACCATCAAAAACACCTGGATTTTTAATACCCGCTGGCCAGTGCAGCAAAAATGGCACATGTGAACCGCCTTCGCGCATACTGCCTTTACCATCACGAAATGGACCACTGTCGCTAAATAGTGCGCCTTTGTTCTTTTTCTTGTAACCCATACCGGCTAAAGGAGCAGCAGCACCATTATCAGATAAAAAGAAAATTAAGGTGTTATCAAATTTACCTGACGCTTTTAAGGCCTCAACGACCATGCCAATGCCTTGGTCCATTTCATCAATCATAGCGGCATAAATACGGCGACTTTTATTTTTAATATGGCTGTATTTAGCAATAGTTTCGGCCGGCGCTTCTAAAGGTAAGTGTGGTGCGTTGTATGCTAAATAGAGCATAAACGGGGCATCACCACTGCTGACAAACTTTGCGGCATCTTTACTTAATTGTGTGGTTAAATATTCAGTAAACTCAGCGCTATTATTGTTGCGCTGTAATGGCCAAATACTACCTTCGTTAGCGGAATAATGTGTTTGTTTGGGATTTTTAGTTGACCACAATGGGGTGGTGGTGGTGACATTTTTCGGAAAGTAAGTATGTCCACCAGCTAAAAAGCCAAAGAAGTAATCGAAACCACGATTATGTGGATGATACTTTTCATTACCACCTAAATGCCATTTACCAATAATACCAGTGTTATAGCCCGATTTTTTTAGTCGAGTAGCAAAGGTTTGCTCTGTTAATGGCAAACCACTGTATTCATCGTAAAAAGAATTAGTAACGTTAATTTCCATGCCAAAACGCGCTTGATAACGACCGGTGATTAAGCCCGCTCGAGATGGTCCACACACCGGATGAGTTGTATAGCCGTTGCTCATGGTGACACCACCGCGGGCTAACATATCGATATTGGGGGTAAAAATATCTTTCGCCCCGGTATAACCCAGATCGGCATAACCTAAGTCATCAGCCATAATAACAATAATATTAGGTTTTTCAGTAGCTTGAACTAAAACTGAATGACTAATAGTCATAATACTGGCAAGTGTTACTAAGGTATTTAAGACACATTTATTCATCATAGATAAAATTCTCAAGTAAAAATACATATTTATATATAAACTACATATTACTAACCTTAGTGTCGCAAGCAACCAAATTTACTTGATCTTTACAGTTAATAGCTACGGGTTATCAGCACTAGGCTTTTTGCTAGATTAATTTTTGTTCTCTATGATGCCCGCAGGAGATAAATAGTCACTTTCCCTTACATGCGCTAAACACGCACTACTGATATCGATGCATTTCAGTTATCATTTACTTTCATCTCCTATTATCGATACTTTTATGAAAGCTGTATTTTTAGACCAAGCCACTTTTATTGAGAGCGTTTCAATTGACGCTATTGCACAACAAGTAGATTCATTCGAGGTATTTCCATTAACCACAACAGACGAAATCATTCCGCGCTGTTTAGATGCTGATATTGTGATCACTAACAAAGTGGTGTTATCACAAGAGCTAATCAAGCAACTACCGCAGTTAAAACTCATTTGTGTTGCCGCAACTGGCACTAATAATATTGATATCGCCGCAGCCGAAGCGCAGCAGATTAAAGTAATGAATGTTGCAGGTTATTCTACGGCATCCGTCAGCCAATATGTGTTTGCTCAGTTATTAGAGTTTTATTCTCAAACAAGTAAGAATAATGACAAGGTGGCACATGGTGATTGGCCTAAAAGCGCAACCTTTTGCATTCATAGTGAACGATTTGATGAGTTGTCAGGGAAAAAATTAGGCATTGTTGGTTATGGCGATATTGGCAAAAAAATCGCGAATATTGCAGAGGCGTTTGATATGCAGGTGTTGCTCGCTGAACGGCCTCAAGCTAGCGTTATTCGCACCGGCAGAATAAGTTTTGATGAGATGCTAAAACAAGCAGATATCGTGTCTTTGCATTGCCCGCACACGCCTGACACTGAAAATTTATTTAACTACGCGGCTTTTGCTAAAATGAAATCAACGGCGTTATTAATTAATACTGCGCGTGGCGCTGTTATCGATAATACGGCATTACGAGCGGCTTTAGATAACAAGATAATTGCTGGTGCAATTTTAGATGTGCTGGAGCAAGAGCCGCCACCGGCTGATCATATTTTATTAAAAGATCAGCCTGAAAATTTAAAAATTACGGCTCATATTGCTTGGGCGAGTGCACAAGCACAGCAGCGCTTGTTAAATTTAATCGCTAATAATATTGAGCAGTTTAGTCAAAGACATTAATTCAAGCTGAATTCGTGATAGGAAGTTAGCTAACAGCAAAAAGCCAGTTCAGTGAACTGGCTTTTTTAGAGCTACCGCTATTTAAACGCTTAACGATACTGATGACACAAGGGCATTATTAGCTGTTGTTGGCTAATAAAAACTTTCTTAATTCAGCAAAGTCTGCAGCCATATCAACTGATAAAATTTTCTCACTGGCACAATCGGCTAATTCTTTTGGTAACGCTAATGGGCTACCTAAAATACTTTCAACCACTTCTTTAAATTTAGCCGGGTGAGCTGTCCCTAAGAACAAACCGTATTCTTCATCTGTCATATTATATTTAAGCGCTTTGTATGCAACTGCAGCATGCGGCTCGCTAATATAACCTTCAGAATTTAAGCCTTTAACGGTGATTTGTGTTTGTTCTTCATCAATAGATACTGAAGAGACACAATCTTGCGGCACTATGCCTGATTTAAGCATAAACTCAACACGTGGCCAGTTGTTTGGATTGCTGACATCCATCGCATTAGAAATAGTAGCAACCGTTTGGTTTGGTGACCATTCACCAGTTTCTAAATAACGTGGAACCGTATCATTGGCATTAGTCGCGGCAATAAAGCGCTTAATTGGCAAACCTAATGCTTTACCTAATAAACCAGCAGTTAAGTTACCAAAGTTACCACTTGGGATAGAAACAACTAGATTTTCAAGCTGCTCATCAGAAATACTACCTTCAGCATTAGCTGTTTTTAATTGCGCATAAGCTTCAAAATAATAACAAATTTGCGCTAATAAACGGCTAATGTTAATTGAGTTAGCTGAGTTAAGGCCAATAGCTAATTTTAACTCTTCATCATCAAAGGCATTTTTTACTAACGCTTGGCAGGCATCAAAGTCTGACTCAACGGCGATAGTTTTAATGTTACCACCTAAAGTAGTAAACATTTTTTCTTGTAATAAGCTGATCTTGCCTTTTGGATATAGGATCACAACTTCAATGTTTTCAATACCATGAAAAGCATGAGCAACAGCCGCGCCGGTATCACCCGAAGTAGCCGTTAAAATAGTAATTTTATTGCCTTGGCTAAATGCTTGTAAACATTGCGCCATAAAACGAGCACCAAAATCTTTAAATGCTAATGTTGGGCCGTGGAATAACTCTAAAATACTTGCTTGCTCAGAAATCATTTGCACTGGCGCTGGAAAATCAAACGCATTGGTAATGATTTGCGTTAATTGCTCGTCAGTTAATGACTCTTCAACAAAAGGTTTTAGTACTTTAACGCTACGTTCAATAAGTGGTAATGCTAATAATTCATCAACATTATCAAATGCAGGGATTGATTCAGGAAAGAATAAACCTTGTCCTTTACCTAACCCTTGTCGAACAGCTTGTGCAAAACTTACTTGTTCACTGTTATCTTTTAAATTATAAAATTTCACTGTAAATCCTTAGATGCCTATGCACCTGGTAATACGATAGCGCCTTGTTCGTCTAAATGACAAACGTGAACAAAGCCTAGTTCATTCTGTACATAATGCGTTTGCAACCATTGTGCTTGTGCTTGTGCATTGTCTAAATCTTTGCAAATGGCAAATAACGTTGGCCCAGAACCTGAGATCCCAACCGCAACACTGCCTTCACTAAGTAAATGTGTTCTTGCTGCTTCAAAGCCAGGTAATAAATGACTTCGAAAAGGTTCAGCAACGACATCAGTAAAGCTAGCAAATGCTTGCTCTGCGTCTTGGCGATGACAAGCATCAACAAATGCCGCTAAGTTTTGACCAAAAGTAATAAGGTCTGCTCGGCTGTAGTTAGCAGGTAATACTTCACGAGCCGCTTTGGTTGAAACTTCAATACCTGGGTAAGCCATGATGTAATAATAATCTTTAAAACCTGGCAAGGTACGAGTCACGTTATCGGCGTCTGGCAACATCAGTTGCAAGCCACCAAGATAACATGGCGCAACATTATCGTAATGTAAGCTACCGCTAATTTGCGCTTCCATTTCACCCATCATTTTCAGCATCGACATTTCGTCAAACGGCTTATTATAAAACTCGTTTAACGCATGTAAAGCTGCAACGACTGAACAAGCACTAGAACCTAAACCACTGCCAACCGGCATTTTTTTGTCTAAGGTTAATAATACTGGCTGAGCTGTTTTACTGATTTGAGCTAAATATTTGTTATATAAACCAATACATTGCCAAACAATATTTTCTTTTGGATTTGATGGTAGTTTATTGGCAAAAGCGCCAACCACAGCTAAGCCGTCTTGCGCTGCTGCCTCAATAGTAACAACGTCACCTAATAAAGTGCCATCAACGGGCTTAACCGCCATCCCTAAAATATCAAAACCAACACTGACGTTTCCGATAGATGCTGGGGCAAATATAGAAAGCGTCATTATAAGGTTTGCTCCCACGCTAAGGTTCTAAGTACATCACCAAATACACCAGCAGCAGTTACTGCCGCGCCCGCGCCATAACCACGTAAAACAAAAGGTAATGGCTGGTAGTAGTTAGATAAAATAGCTAAGGCGTTTTCACCATCTTTAATGCTGTATAACGGATGTTCTAGACCAACAGCTTCTATTGATACTTTACACTTACCATCGACAATATTACCGATGTAGCGTAAAACTTTACCTTCTGCTTTTGCTGCTAGCACACGTTCGTTAAAAGCGGCATCTATGCTTGGTAAATTTTTCATAAAAGTAGCTACATCACCACTATCATCAAAATCACTTGGTAGTACAGGTTCAATTTCAATGTCAGAAATTTCTAATTTCATGCCAGCTTCACGCGCCATAATTAATAACTTACGCGCAACGTCCATACCACTCAAATCATCACGCGGATCCGGTTCTGTAAAGCCTTTTTCTTTGGCAATAGCGGTTGCTTGTGAAACCGTCATACCTTCTTCCAACATTCCGAATAAGAATGATAAAGAACCTGACAATATCCCTTCAAAACGTTGTAATTGATCACCCGCTCTGATCAAGCTTTGTAAGGTATCAATAACCGGTAAACCAGCACCAACAGTAGTTTCATATAAGAAACGACGATGTGTTTTTTGTGCCGCAGCTCTTAACGCTTGATAATATTCCAAAGAATCAGTATTTGATTTTTTGTTTGGCGTTACCACATGGAAACCTTCAGTCAAATAATCAACGTAGCTCATTGCTAAAGCTTCGTTCGAAGTACAGTCAACCAACACTGGGTTGATTAAATGATTTTCACTAACAAATTCTTTTAGATTCTCTGGGTTTAAATCAACAATATTCTGGCCTAAAGCGGCTTGCCAGTTGTCTAAATCGATACCTTCAGAATTTAATGAAATACCTTTACTGGTCGCAATACCATAAACTTTACAGTCGATATTTTGTTTCTTTAAGGTTGTTTGCTGGCGATTAATTTGCGCAATTAACTCACTACCAACAACACCACAGCCTACTAAGAACACATCAATAGTTGGACGCTTAGTAAAGAAGTTTTGATGAGCAACTTTAATGGCATCAGTACACTTCTTCTCTTCAATCACAACACAGATACTGCGCTCTGAAGAGTCTTGAGCGATAGCAATAACATTAACACGCGCTTGTGCCAGTGAAGTAAAGAATTTAGCGGCAACACCTTGTTGTTGTTGCATACCATCACCAACCAAACAAACAATTGATAAGTGGTCACGTAATTCAATCGGCTCTAATAAACCGTTTAATAATTCTAATTCAAATTCTTCTTGTAAGCTTTGCTCAGCTAACGCTTTATCTTGCGTATGAATACAGAAGCTAATGCAATATTCACTTGATGACTGGCTGATCATTACTAACGAGATATTTTCTTGGCTCATGGCGGCAAACACACGGCTTGCCATACCAACCATACCTTTCATACCTGGGCCTGAAACATTGACCATAGTAAGGTTGTCTAAGTTTGAAATTGCTTTAACAATATTTTTATTGTCACTTTCATTCGCAATCAAAGTACCTGGCGCATCTGGATTGCCAGTGTTTTTAATCAAACAAGGAATATGGTGTTGAGCAATTGGGCCAATAGTTTTTGGATGTAAAACAGAAGCGCCAAAATAAGAAAGCTCCATCGCTTCTTGATAAGATAAATAATCAATTAATGACGCATCTTTGATTGAACGTGGGTCAGCATTATAAACGCCGTCAACATCAGTCCAAATTTCACAACACTCGGCTTGTGCACAAACAGCTAAAACCGCAGCTGAATAATCAGAGCCATTACGACCTAGCGTCGTTACTTGTCCTTTAGTATTAACACCAATAAAACCAGGCATTATGGCAATATCTACAATTTCACCATAGGCATGTTTGAACTTTTCTTTTGATTCAACAAGATCAGCAATCGCATTTAAAGGCGAGTCGTTAGTAACTAAGAATTTTTCAGGGGATATTTCAACAACATCATATTTTAAAGCACTTAAAATTGAGGCTAATAACGCGACACTTAAACGCTCACCAGTACTGATAATACGAGCAACAATATGGTCGGGACAGTAGTTTAATAAAACTGTACCTTCAAGATAACGTTTTAATTCATGTTCATGATTTGAAAGCGCTTGCTCGGCATGAATTCGGTCAAAACCGCTAACTGTCGCCGATAAATCTTCAATGATGGTAGAAATTGCTTGTTTAAAATGACTTAAGCCTTGCTCAACTTTGACACTGTCAATTGAACTATCGGCTAATGCTACCAAGTGATTGGTAACACCTTGAGGTGCAGAAACAACCACGGCAACTGGCGATTCTTTACGTTTATCTTGGATAATTTGGGCCACTTGCACAAACCTTTCTGCGCTGGCAAGTGAAGATCCGCCAAATTTTAAAACTCGCATTTTTCTTCCCCTATATAATGAAAAAGCCCGTAACCTTGGTCACGAGCTTTGACAGTAATTTAATCATTTACACATCAGCCTATGACCACCATCCATAAACGGGTGGTAATGGTAATAATGGTGGTGTGGCTAGTAATATTTTGCATGGCAGTAAAATGCCTGAAAACCGCACTTAAGTCAATAAAAATCTAAGAAAATGCTGGTCAAAAAGGCAGAAAAGGTGTTGTAAAAGTAAATTAAAGAATGAAACAATAATTACACGAGTTCAGGTAAACTACCGATAGATTTCACACAATTTCTGCCGTTTGCTTTGGCTTCATATAAGCCTTCGTCTGTGCGGGCGATAAGATCTTCATAGCGCAGATCACTTGAACAAAGTATTGCAACGCCAATACTGGCAGTAATTTTAATCTCATCACCATTAAAGTCGATTAGATTCGATTCTATTTCAGCACGTACTCGTTCCGCTAACTCTAGCGCACCGGCTAAAGTGGTTTCAGGTAAAATAATGGCGAATTCTTCTCCGCCATAGCGACCAAAAATATCGCACAAACGCAGCATTTTTTTAACTTTCAAGGCGGTTTCAACTAAAACTTGATCTCCACCTAAATGGCCATAGCTATCATTGAGCCTTTTAAAAAAATCTAAATCAAACATAATAAGCGCTAAATCATGCTCAAAGCGGCGCGCACGAGAATATTCTTGCGCTAAACATTCTTCCCAGTGTTTGCGATTGAACACTTGTGTTAAACCATCAATACGATTTGCTAACTCCAATTCATCTAATGCTTGTTGCATCGTTAGTTGGTAATGGCAAACATCGGTGGCATCTTCAATCGAAATGCATAAAAATTCTTCTTGCGCATCATTTTGAATTATTGAAAATTTACAGTTTTGGGCCATAAAATGGCTGTCGGTTGTAATCGGCCTGGTATGTGGAAATTCAAATAAGTGATGGCGCTGTTCCCAAGAACAAAATGCAGGTGTTTTTAGCTGGATAACGCTTGAAAACTTTCGTCTTAACCAACGCACAGGTAATTCAGGAAAGGCTTCAAAAATAGATTGATGACGGTATTGTACTATCGGTTTATTGGCGTAAATTGCTAAAAAATTATTCCAATAAAGTATATTACAATCAAAATCGAGAATAATAATACCCGAATTCAATTGATTCGTGATTGATAAGCCAAAACTGTCAGTAATCATTAAAATTCTTCCAGGATGCGATCAATAACACTTTTAATATTATTAATAGCGGCTTCTGGAATTAATAAAATCATATCGCAATTAAAGGAATAATCCGTTACTTGGTAAGTTATTTTGACCTTTAAGGCTAAATCCCAACTAAAAGATAACTGTTCTAAATATTCCGATACCGGACTATTATTTGAAGAAATCAGTCGAGGAGCACTATACGACATTTGATTTTCAATTTGGCTAGCAAAAACATTTAAAAAAGTTGTTGTTAGTATTGAGCTAATATCGGTTAATTGCTCTTCAATCGATAACTCTTCAGGCTCATAACCTAAGAGCTCAGCAATTTTATCGGTATCTGAACTCTCATAAACCAATAACGCTTCACCGCGAATACCTTCATAACCAAAGAAACCTTGGCTAACGACGGCACTGGCATCAGATTTACTATACAAACTTTTTGACAAGTTACTGGCGTCAACTTGTTCAATACTTGGTACATTTAAATGAACGAAGGTATCAAGATAACGAGCAAGTTGATCACTTGCTTGCCCCATCGCTACATTTATTAATTCTTGTAGGCAATCTTGTTGATCATCGTTCAGGTTAAATGCGCTCATATATACCCATGCTCGCTTAATTGTTGTGCTAAAAGCTCAGGACTAACCGGTTTACGTAAGAATGCCTTAGCACCTAAATTAAGTACTTTGGTTTGCATTTCAGGTTGAATATCGGCAGAGATAACAAAAACATTGCACTGAATGTTTTCCGCTTTAATACCTTCAAGCACACCGACACCATCAATTTCAGGCATCGTTAGATCCAAAAAGAGTACATCGACAGGGTTATTTCGTAGAAACTCTAACCCTTCTCTACCATTGGTTGCAATTTGCACATCCACTTGCCATTGTTCAGGTAAACTTCTTTTGACTTGTTTACGGGCAAGATTTGAATCGTCACAAATGAGTACAGAAACACTCATTAAATTATCCTTGGAATTATTATTATTATTAAGACAAGGTAATAATTTACCTTAAAAGCTTAGGTATGTTAAATGAAATTATTTTGAATTGACTAAAATCCTTATTTATTTTATGGACTTCACTCAATTAAATAGTTATTTAACAAAAAATTAGTCGATAGCTGAGACTAAAGTTTTTATCCAATGCCGCTAAATTCCAACAATGATTTTAAGTACAATTAGCGACATAATCGCTGACGCTAAATATAACCCTGTTATTTTTAAACTAAATAAAAATTTTCTCATGACTGCCTCTTTGTCAGCTGCCTTTAGTTCTTTGACCACAATAATGTTGATTGGTTTCAAGCGATTATTATGCCAATTTGATGAATACTAAATTTAGGTAAAGGTAAAGTTATACTTAAGATCTGAAAAAGATCTGTGCTGTAGTCATTGCTGGCAATGGTCTAGATTATTCAGCAGGTAGAAAAACGTGTTTTTGGTTTTGCTTGAGCCAAGCTTTTTGTAATTGATAATCAGGTAGGTGTGCGGCAACAAGTTGCCAGAATTTTGTCGAATGATTCATAAACTTAAGGTGGCAAAGCTCATGTATGATGACATAGTCAAAGACAGCTTTTGGCACCAATGCTAATAAAGCATTAAAGGTTAGCTGTTGCCGGCTATTGCAACTTCCCCAGCGAGATTTATATAACCTGACTTTATAGGAAACCGGAACTAGGCCAGTTAGCGCAATAAACTCATCAAGTTTATAGGCTAAATATTCTTCTACTTTTTTGATGCACCAAGCCTCAATCGCTTTACGAATAGTGTCACGAGCCGACACTACAGGCGCAGTGTTATTAACAGTTGCTGATAACGCCGGTAAGGCCACAGTTAATGAGGTAGTCGATTCCGTAATTAAGATATTATTAATTAAAGTTTCGTCAATCACATTCGGGCTAATAGGCTGAGGGCTTTTTAAATCAGTGGAGCCAATAATTATTCTTAATACTTTTGGCTCACCACTAACCATAATAGTGTCACCGTCTTGATAAGAAAATGAAGGCTCACTACTTTTGCTTAACTGTAATTTTTTATTAATCCAACCACGCTTTAACAGTACAAACTGCTCAACTTGTTGTTTTGATAAAAAATTGGGCGCACGAACCTCTAGCTGACCATTTTTTATTTTTAATCCAATGGTTTTGCGCTTATGGCTAAAGGTTAATTGATACAGCATAAAAAATTATAAATTAACTAATAATGTTTATGCCGTACTTTTTGCTGGTTTTTTCGCGGCTTTTTTCGGCGCTACAGGTTCAGCAATAGCTTCAACTTTAGCCGCTGTTCCTTTTACCACTTTCGGTTTTTTAGCTTGTAAAGCAACTAATACGTCGTCACGGTTTTGGGCTAAATAAATACTAATTTCTTCAATTATGTTTTCATCTAGTTTGGTTGGAGCTTGGTTAAACATTTCAGTTAGATTATCAGCAATATCTAACATCTTGTCATATTCATCTGCGGCTTTTTTATCCATGAATGTCTGAACCTCCACCCCATTTCTGATCACTACAAACCTACTTTCAACTGCCATTTTAATTCCTCAATCATTTAGCACTGGCGACAATTAAATATCACTACAGATTAAACTGTATAAAACAACAGTAACACATTAATAACTAACAGGGAAGTTTCAAGCGTCGTTCACAGCAATAAATAATCAACAATTAAATGGTACGACCACTTACATTAATATAATGGTTCTGATATATTTCAGCGTACACGTGTAAACTTAAATTAAAAACAGCAGAGGACTACCATGATCACTAAAAATGCCAACTATTCTTGGCAAGAAGAACTTGCTAATGCTATTAGTCACGGCATTGGTGCGTTATTAAGTGTCGCTGGGTTAACCTTGTTGGTGATGCACGCCATTGCTGAGCAAAGCACAGTTAAGATTGTCAGCTTTGCTATTTATGGTTCAACGCTTGTGGTGTTATTTTCTGCTTCAACGCTTTACCATGCACTGGTCAACCCCGCGGCTAAACGCATACTCAAGAAAGTTGACCATTGTGCTATTTATTTACTGATAGCAGGAACGTACACTCCACTAATGCTGATAACTGTGCAAGGTAGCATTGGTTTAATCATGCTAGTTATTATTTGGTTATTGGCGCTTGCGGGGATTATTTTTAAAATTAGCACTAAAAAACAACATAAATTTATTTCGCTAAGTACTTATTTAGGGATGGGGTTTATTTCATTGTTAATTATTCAAAAATTAAACCAAGCATTAGCAACCGGGGGCATGGTTTTATTGACGGTTGGTGGATTAGTTTATGCTTTCGGCGTGATTTTTTATGCCAATAAAAACATTCCTTTTAATCACGCGATTTGGCACCTATTTGTGCTTGCTGGGGCCGCCTGTCATTTTACGTTAATTCTTTTATACGTTTAGTTGAAATTATCGCAATAGAATTATTGCACGTTAATATTAATACGGCGTAGGTTATTACTTAATACCGATAAATCATTATTATCAACATAATCGATGTAATCTTGAAAGCCATGGTTATTATCACTTTTCAATAACGAGACACTGTTGATGGTAATAACATCTTTTAAAGCAATGAGATTATCATAACCCGCTAGTGACTGCGCTAAAGGTAAAACGCCTTTATTCTCACCATAAAAAGTCCATGTAATATCGGTTGAGTTTTCATCCGCTGAGTTTGATAGGACAAGTTCGACAATCGCCATCGGATAATTAGCTACTGCGCTATAGTTATAACGTTTATCGTCAGTAATGGTTAATAACTGCGTTACATCAAGCTCTGCTAGCGTTTCATTTGCTGCCGCCATTAAAGCCTCATCGACGAGCTCTGACACAACCGTGTGCTGATGCTCAAACTTAGCTGCACCAAATTCAGAATTAATGGCTGGAAAGGTATATTTACTCGTGCTCGAAAAACTGACTTCGCTGGCATATAAATGGTTTTTGAATAACTCAATACCGCTCGCGTCTTTGGCAATAGCTATTGTTAGATGGCGATTACCCGCAATGAATTGACTTAAGGTTCTATTACTCGCACTAGTCGTTATCGGCTGGTAACTATCAAGTACTTCAATCGCTGATACTTGCCAGATCTTGTCTGATGTAGCGCTAAAGTCAGTAACAAACTCGGCTGCGCCAATACTCTGCTGCTGATGATCTTGCCCTAAAACAGCAAAAGAATGTAACGGCCAAGGGTTGGACTGCTCGCGACAAACTTCGACACCAGCAAATTCAGTGGTACGTTCATCAAGGGCCAACCAACTGTCAAAAGGTGCAGAACTTAATACTTGTTCACGAAGAGTAAAAGGTCGATGCCTTAACTGTAAGGTTTGTTTATTACATTGGCACGAGCCATTTTTCATGCGTTTATCATATTGCGCTCGAAATGTCGGTTTCGACCTTGTTGCTACCTTGGCAAAACTAGTGATCGCGTAACTTTCTTTGTCATCTCCGCGCTGTGTTTTTGCCACTATCGTATAATTAATAAATTCTTTAGTGATAACAAAGCTAACTTGGCCATGACTATTCGCTTGATACTGGCTTAATGTTTTCCAATTTTCGTCTTGTAAATACAATTCATAATCGGTGAAATCAGTGGCGACACCACATTTATTATAAAGCTTGGCATTTAAAACAAATTTAAACTCTTCTTTCGCTTCTTTTCCATTAGAAGAGCCGCCACAACTTTGTAGTGAAATGGCAAGAAATAAAATAGCAAAACGAATGACTGATAACATAGTAAATAAAATGACGAATCTAGGCGTGAGAGGATTATACGCAGGCTTTAAAAAAACAAAACTGTTTAAAGTAAAAAGTAGATAAAAATAATGTAAACGTTTATATCAAATGAAAGAAAATCAGATTGCAGTCATTTAGGGATTAATAGGCGTTGGCGTATGTTGGTTTTTGACCCGCTAGGCTAGAAATATATCGATATAGAACCCTGTCACATTGAAGAGGTAACAGGGTTCTTTTTACTGTTGAGCTGTATTAAATGCTAGTTAGTTTATCTAGCTAGTTACTGGCACATTAATTTTTTCTTAATAAAATTAATGCTGCTAATGCAAATATTACGATTACCGAAGACTCAGGAACCTCTTGTGCGGCATTCACTGTGTAAGCACGCCATCGGAAGAGAAGAATTTTACAAACAAATAGTAAAAGTTTCCGGCCGGAAGATCTGCTGTTGCAGTCAAACCTTGTAAGGGAAATTCAACGTTAGAAATATCACTGGTTGTGCCGACAGCAGACGCATCAAAAACGATAGTATCTTTAACCACACCCCAACCAGCATTAGGCGTGTTTTTCAATACCAAGCGCGCGATTTACCTAACGAGAAAAAGACTCACTCCCTTTGTATATCAACTCGTTCTGTTTCATGAAACACCTTAGATTAATATGAAAATAAAAATATCCATATTTAAAAAAACCATATCACTAGCACGTTTATTTATGCTAAATATTGACCACTTTAAAGTAACAGTTAAAATATAGTAATACCATTGCGTCTAAGAAAGTGATCGCTAGCGAGAATTTTAAGGCTTAAAGACAAGGCATTGATTATAAGGAATAGTTATTCTATTGTAAAAATCGATAGCGCTGCATATAAGCCTTAAAAACTCGCCCCTCGGGAACGCATAGGCATCATGATAAAGGTACAAAATTTGTTTAATATAGAATCACTATATCTAAACATATTTTGCTTTTTCTCATATCCCCCATGTCGTTCTAAGTGGTCACTTCTTTAGATGGATTGGTATAAGTCATGTAGTTGTTAGCCATTATCATTGCAAATCAACAAGCATTGATAATAATTTGAAAAAATAAAAAAAAGGGTAATAACACTTTCATGTTATTACCCTTTTTCATCAATAGGTTAACGCTACTAGTGGTTTTCAGACACCATATTGACAGTATATCTTGGTATTTCGATCACTAGATCTTCATCTGCAATAATCGATTGACAGCTTAAGCGAGAATCAGGCTCTAAGCCCCACGCTTTGTCTAATAAATCGTCCTCTAATTCATCGCTTTCCGCTAACGAATCAAAACCTTCACGAACGATCACGTGGCAAGTTGTACAAGCACAAACTTTTTCACAAGCATGTTCAAGGTCAATGTCATTTTTTAAAATAGTATTTAATACAGTTTCACCAGTTTCGGCTTCTAATACAGCACCGTCAGGGCAAAGTTCTTGATGTGGCAATACAATAATTTTTGGCATAATAAATCTTCTTCTATGGTTTGCTGTAACATTAAATTACGGCAAATTAACTTATAAATCGTCTACGGTTTGACCCGACAGTGCAACTTTGATTGATGCGTCCATTCGACGCTCAGCAAATACCGCGGTTAAATCATTTACTTTTTCAATACTTGCTTCAATAGCTTTTTCGTCATCGCCTTGGCTTAAACTTACCAGTTCAGCAATACCCGCATTTACATCAGCTAATTCACTTTCGCTTAATAATTTACTGTCAACGGCTAATGCTGCTTCTAAAGCTTCAATCACACGTGAGGCTTCAACCTGTTGCTCTTTCAGCATTCTTAAGGCCATATCTTGTTTGGCATTAGACATAGAATCAAGGATCATTTGGGTAATTTCGCTATCTTCTAAACCAAAAGAAGGTTTGACCACAATGCTTGATTCAACCCCAGTTGATTTTTCCATCGCGGTTACTTCTAACAAACCATCAGCGTCAACTTTAAAAGTAACTCTAATATGGGCTGCACCAGCAGCCATTGGCGGAATGCCGCGAAGTTCAAAACGCGCTAATGAACGACAATCGTCAACCAACTCACGCTCACCTTGTAAAACATGTACCGCCATTGCGGTTTGACCATCTTTGAAAGTAGTAAATTCTTGCGCTTTGGCAACTGGAATAGTGGTATTACGTGAAATAACTTTTTCCACTAACCCACCCATAGTTTCTAAACCAAGCGATAACGGTAAAACATCTAACAACAGCATATCGCTGTCTGGTTTATTACCGGCTAAAATATCCGCTTGAATAGCAGCGCCAATGGCGACAACTTTATCTGGGTCAATAGATGTTAATGGCTGCTTTTTGAAATGCTTTTCAACTTCTTGGCGTACCAATGGGACACGAGTTGAACCACCAACCATGACAATTTGGATCACTTCATCGGTTGTGATCTCAGCATCTTTTAACGCTCGGCGACAAGCGCGTAACGTTTTAGTTACTAGCGGCTGAATTAAACTTTCAAAATGCTCACGGCTAATATTACCTTGCCACTGACTACCGTCTTCTTTGTTAATCACAACTTGATGACTGGTGTTATCAGTTAACGCTTCTTTAGCTGAACACGCTTGTTGTGTTAACTGGCGTTCCATTGACGGTGATAAAGGTCTAACTAAACCTGACTGCTCAACTAAATAGTCGGTGATCACAACATCAAAATCGTCGCCGCCTAACGCTGAATCACCACCGGTTGAAAGTACTTCAAAAACACCTTGGTTTAAGCGTAATACTGAAATATCAAAAGTACCACCACCTAAGTCATAAACCGCAATAACACCTTCTTGGCCTGAATCTAAACCGTATGCAACGGCTGCCGCTGTCGGTTCATTTAATAAACGTAAAACATTCAAACCAGCAATTTTTGCTGCATCTTTAGTACTATGGCGTTGGGCGTCGTCAAAATAAGCCGGTACGGTAATAACAACACCGGTCAACTCACCACCTAATGCGGCTTCAGCGCGGGCATTTAAGGTTTTTAATATTTCGCTAGAAACTTGTACCGGATTTACTTTGCCGCGGCGCGTTTCAATACTTGGGTGACTTTCATCACCACAAAATTGGTACGGTAAAGACGGATATTTCGCTTGAATATCACTTAAGCTACGACCAATTAAACGTTTGGCAGAAACAATGGTATTTTCAGCATCTGAAATGGCATGCGCTTTGGCAGCGTTGCCAACTAAGATACCATCGGATTGATAGCTTACGATTGACGGTAATATTTCATTACCTTCAGCGTCTGCTAATGTACTAGCAAGGCCGCTTTTAACACTGGCAATAAGCGAGTTAGTGGTACCTAAGTCAATGCCTGCAGCTAATCTGTGTTCATGAGGAACGGTACTTTGACCTGGTTCAGCAATTTGTAATAAAGCCATGATTTGTTTCTTTCAATTTTAATGGAGTAATACTAGTCATCAAAAAGCTGATCTTCTAGTCGATCGAGCTCAATGTGTAGTTTTTGGTAAAATTTAAGTTTACGCAGATTATCACACGCACTTTTATTTGATTGCGCTGAGTTCTCAATTAACTGTTGATGCATTAAAGCCAATAATTGTTGATACTCTTGATCTAATTCTTGATTAGCAGACAAAATAGCGGCATCAGGATCAGCGGCATGCTTAACGTCTTCAAGCATTTCACGCAATTCCATTTGGCGCATTAAAAACATGTTGTCTTGAAAAGAGTTTTGCTCAGGTGGCATTTCAACACCGCGCTGCTCTAACATATATTGAGCACGTTTAAGCGGTAGCTTTAAGGTTTGATATGCATCATTAATTTGAGCAGATTTTTGTACCGCCAGCAGTTGTGTTTGACTAGCTGCATGCGCGAATTTATCGGGATGTACTTTTTTTTGAAGTGATTGATAAACTTGGGACAAATATTGGCTATCAATATCGAAAGATTCATCAACACCAAATAGCTCAAAATAATTCAAAACAATTCCTAAGATCTTTGATCAAAATATTAAGTGAAGGTCTTAAACTTTAGCCGAAGCGGTTAAAGTTTAAGACAAAAGTGCACAGCACAAAGCTATGTCAGCACTTTCAACGAAGTCTATCTTGCTAAAATCACTAGCAAAATTTAGACGTTAAAGGATTCACCACAACCACACTCGCCTTTAGCGTTAGGGTTGGTAAATTTAAAGCCTTCGTTCAGCCCTTCTTTAACAAAATCAAGCTCGATACCAGCAAGGTACACTAAGCTTTTACCATCGATAATGACGTTAACGCCATCGATAGTGAACATTTCGTCGTCTTCATTTGCATCATCAACAAATTCAAGTACATAAGCCAAGCCTGAACAGCCTGTCGTTTTTATACCTAAACGTAAACCAAGGCCTGAACCTCGGTTTACTAAGAATGATTTAACCCGCTCAGCTGCGGCTGGTGTCATAGTAACTGACATGTTAACTCCGCGAACTTAAGCGTTTTTACTACGGTAATCTTCAATTGCCGCTTTAATGGCATCTTCAGCTAAAATCGAACAGTGAATTTTCACTGGCGGTAATGCTAATTCTTCTGAGATATCGGTATTCTTGATAGCAGCAGCTTCTTCAATTGACTTACCTTTTACCCATTCAGTCACTAATGAGCTAGAAGCGATCGCAGAACCACAACCGTAAGTTTTGAATTTAGCATCTTCAATAATGCCTTTATCTGAAATTTTTAATTGTAATTTCATTACGTCACCACAAGCCGGTGCACCCACCATACCTGTTGCAACACTTGGATCATTTTTATCCATAGAACCTACATTACGTGGGTTCTCATAATGATCAATAACCTTTTCGCTATACGCCATGATATATCTCCTACCTACAATTGTGCGTTAACTTATTTTGGTTAACGCGTGGAGCAAAATTTTAAAGGTGCCTAAGCGTTTGCTTAGTGGGCAACCCATTCAACTGATTCTAAATCGATACCGTCTTGGAACATTTCCCATAACGGTGACATATCACGTAAATGTCCGATCGCTTTTTGAATTAAATCAATTGCATAATCTATTTCTTCTGCCGTAGTGAAACGACCAAAGCTAAAACGAATTGAGCTATGAGCCATTTCGTCATTTAAACCTAGTGCACGTAATACATATGACGGTTCTAAGCTTGCTGATGTACAGGCAGAACCTGAAGAAACAGCTAAGTCTTTTAATGCCATAATTAATGATTCGCCTTCAACAAAGTTAAAGCTAACATTAAGGTTACCTTGATAACGTTTTTCAACATCACCATTAATAAATACTTGCTCCATGCTTTGTACGCCGTTCCATAAACGATCGCGCATTGCAGTAACGTGAGCTAAATCTTGAGCCATCTCTTCTTTCGCAATACGACAAGCTTCACCAAAACCAACAATTTGATGTGTTGCTAAAGTGCCACTACGCATGCCGCGTTCATGACCACCACCATGCATTTGTGCTTCTAAGCGAATGCGTGGCTTACGACGCACGTATAATGCACCAATACCTTTAGGGCCGTACATTTTATGTGCTGAGATAGAAAGTAAATCAACTTTCAACGCTTGCATATCAACTGGAATTTTACCAACAGATTGCGCAGCATCAACATGAAATACTATTTTACGAGCACGACACATTTCGCCAATTTCACCGATATCTTGAATAACACCAATTTCATTGTTCACATGCATAATTGACACAAGTACTGTGTCGTCACGCATAGCCGCTTCAAGTTTAGTTAAATCAATTAAACCATTGGCTTCAGGCTCTAAATACGTTGCTTCAAAACCTTGACGTTCAAGTTCCCTGAAGGTATCAAGTACCGCTTTATGTTCGGTTTTACAGGTAATGATATGTTTACCTTTTTTACCGTAAAAATTTGCCGCGCCTTTAATGGCCAAGTTATCAGATTCAGTGGCACCCGAAGTAATAACAATTTCTCTTGGATCAGCATTAATTAAGTCAGCAATTTGATTACGTGCAACATCAACCGCTTCTTCTGCCTGCCAGCCAAATTTATGAGAGCGAGATGCTGGGTTACCGTAAAAACCATCGGTAGTCATGTATTGCATCATTTTTTCAGCAACGCGTTTATCAACTGGCGTTGTTGCTGAGTAATCAAAATAAATAGGAAGCTTCATTTGCTTTCTTTCTCCAAACTGAATTCAATGGGGCCGGTTAATTACCAACCACTCATTATACTTTTCGTTTCAATAACTGTTTCAAGTGACTTATCAAGTTGAGGCTTTTTATAAGCATCGTCTTGGCGTAATGAAACTGACTTAACATCTCGTTGATCAACGAGCTCAGACAATGAGATGCTTTGTAAAAAATCTTCGATGCGGTTGCTTAAATCAGACCATAAAGTATGAGTTAAACATTGATGACCGCCTTGGCAATTGCCTTGCCCCATGCATTTAGTCGCATCGACGCTTTCATCAACTGCACTGATAACATCAGCAACAGCAATATCCGCTGAGCATTTACCTAATTTATATCCGCCACCTGGGCCACGCACACTATGTACTAAACCGTGTTTACGTAATCTTGAGAACAATTGTTCAAGATAAGATAAAGAAATTCCTTGGCGCTCTGAAATATCAGCTAAAGGTACAGGTCCTGAGTCAGCATGAATAGTTACATCAAGCATAGCTGTAACAGCATAACGTCCTTTAGAGGTGAGTTTCATAATGTATATTCTCTAAGCTATATTTCTACAGATATAACTACATAACCTTAAGTGCGGCGCAATTATATATATCCTAGTAAATTAGTCAAATAAATACCCGAGTAATTTACTCAAGTATTCTACGCCTGAGAGAATATTAGTCAAGTAATACTTGAGTAATTTACTCAAGTATTATAATTACTCATAGTTATATTTCTGGATCGAAGGACTCAACCGGATTTTCGCGTCGTTTGGCCGCTGCTTTTTCATCTTCAACAAACTCACGGACTTTTAATTCAGGTAATTCTTTACCACAAACATTACCACCTAAATTATTTACTTCTTTACAAATGTCAGTCACTTTAGTGTCCATCAAATGCATATGATCTAATAATCGGCCAATCGCTTTGGCAACAGGATCAGGATTTTCTGTCGAAACCGCATAAGCATCAAAACCATATTTTTTCGCCACGGCTTCTCGGTTTTCGCTTTTTTCGTCTTTGTGATTATTAACTATACGCGCTGGAATACCAACCGCAGTTGAGTTTTCTGGGACGTCTTTAACAACCACCGAGTTAGAGCCAACTTTACCGCCTTTACTAATGGTAATTGGGCCTAATACTTTAGCACCGGCGCCAATAACCACATTATCTTCTAGGGTTGGATGCCGTTTACCAGCATTCCAACTAGTACCACCTAAGGTAACACCATGATAAAGCGTAACATCGTTGCCGATTTGAGCCGTTTCACCGATCACTACGCCCATGCCATGATCGATAAAAAATCGGCGGCCAATGGTTGCTCCAGGGTGAATTTCAATCCCTGTTAACCAACGAGAAAACGTTGAAAGTAAGCGAGCTAAAAACTTAAAGTTACGTAGCCATAGCTTATGGCTAATACGGTGAATCCAAATCGCATGTAATCCAGGGTAATTAAATAAAACTTCAACTACCGTTCTGGCTGCTGGATCTCTATCAAAGACACTATTGATATCTTCTTTGATACGACTAAACATAAATGAATCCTTGAATATAATCGTTTACAAATTACTGCGCGCGTTTGGCAGCTTTTTCTACAGACGCTAAAATACCACGCATCATTTTCACTTCTTTAACGTCAGGACGGGCCCGATTTAAAAAGCGGCGTAGTTTAGTCATAATTAAGCCTGGGTGGCTTGGCACAATAAAACCTGTCGCGAGTAATGCTTGCTCAAAATGCTCGTACATGCGCTCAGTTTCATCAACAATCGGATATTCAGTTTCATCTTTACCTTGATAAGCAGCATTTTCTTGCGCTAGGAAGTTCATACGAATTTCATAACTTAAGGTTTGTACTGCCATCGCTAAATTCAACGAACTATATTCTGGATTAGCAGGTATCTGCACATGAAAATGACAAAGCTGTAATTCATCATTTGTTAAGCCACTACTCTCACGGCCAAAAACTAACGCAACCGGAAAATCATTTGCTTCTTGTACCAGTTTCTCACCACATTCACGTGGATCTAACATTGGCCACGGTAAAGTACGAGAACGCGCACTGGTTCCTACCACTAAACCACAATCTTGAATTGCTTCTTCAAGCGTGTTTACCACCTTGGCACTACCTAAAACATCAGTTGCGCCAGCAGAAAGTGCTTGCGCTTGTCCGTTTGGTAATTCTATTGGGTCAACCAATATCAGGTTTTTTAGTCCCATGGTTTTCATCGCGCGAGCGGCAGAGCCAATATTACGACAATCAGAGGTATTCACTAAGACGACTTTAATTGAGTCTAATAAACTTGTAGGAGCAGAATTTGGCATTATAACTATCTAGATGGCTAAAACTCGTTACATATTATCACAGAACAATGACAAGATAAGCCTTAAAATTAAAAGTTTGGTAGAATTATTCGGGTTACCTCAGATCTATAAGCTATATAAAAAAGCAACAAGCTTAGCTGCAAAAGCAGTGTAAATTTATTGCTAACCCTTTAAATATTTGAGGTATTTATGATTCGCAAATATGATTAAGTTTTGCTATAATGCGCGCCACTTTGCAGTAGGGGCTTGGCCCTTAGCTAGCAACAACGCTCTTTTACATGCTGTTTTACAAATTTTAAGGTAGTCATATGCATCCTATGCTAAATATTGCTGTGCGCGCTGCGCGCTCAGCTGGAACTATTATTGCTCGCGCGTTTGAGCAACCTGACAAAATCGAAGTTGAATCTAAAGGTACTAACGACTTAGTCACTAATGTTGATAGAGCCGCAGAACAAATCATCATTGATACTATTCAAAAAGCTTACCCATCACATTGTATTGTTGGTGAAGAAAGCGGCGTTGTTGACGGTGAAGATAAAACTTATCAATGGATTATCGACCCGCTTGATGGCACTACCAATTTTGTAAAAGGCATTCCTCACTTCTGTGTTTCTATCGCACTGAAAGTTAATGGTAAACTAGACCAAGCGGTTATTTACGATCCAATCCGCGGTGAACTTTTTACAGCTAGTCGCGGTAAAGGTGCACAATTAGACGGTTCTAGAATTCGTGTTAATAAAGCAAATGACCTAAAAGGTGCTGTTTTAGCTACCGGTTTCCCATTAAAACAAAAGCAAGACCTTGATTGTTATTTGAATATGTTCCGTGAACTATTTATCAAAACATCTGATATGCGTAGAGCTGGCTCTGCTGCACTAGATTTAGCTTATGTTGCTGCTGGCCGTGTTGATGGTTTCTTCGAATTAGGTTTAAAACCTTGGGACACTGCTGCTGGTGAATTATTAATTATTGAAGCAGGTGGTATTGTTACTGATTTTACTGGCGGTCACACCCACAGTGAAACGGGTAATATTGTTGCTGGTAGTTCAAACTTATTAAAAGAATTATTGAAAGATGTGCGTCCACATTTACCAGCAAGATTAAAAAGTAGTTATAGATAAATTATCTTAACCGATAAAACTTTAGCAACTTGAAGAATAAGTTAACTTAAGCAGAATTTTATTTATGATTAATACACCAAAGCATAAACAAGCTTTTATTGCTGGCGAAGTTGCATTAGTTGGTGCAGGACCTGGTGATCCGGATCTACTAACTGTGCAAGCATTTCGATTTATCCAGCAAGCAGAAGTGGTAATTTATGATCGTTTAGTCAGTAATGAAATTATGGCTTTAGTGCCAGCGTCTGCTGAGTTAATTTATGTCGGTAAAAAGCAAGCTGAACATCGCGTGCCACAAGAAGGTATTAATCAACTACTCGTTGATCAGGCTAAGTTAAACAAAAAAGTAGTACGCTTAAAAGGCGGTGACCCTTTTGTTTTTGGCCGTGGTGGTGAAGAGGCACAATATTTATTAACGAATAATGTCGCTTGTCATATTGTTCCTGGTATGACTGCTGCTTCAGCTTGTACTAGTTATGTTGGTATTCCGCTGACACACCGAAAAGTCTCTAGAAGCTGCACTTTTATTACCGGTCATGTGCAAGAAAATGGCGAACTAGATATTCCTTGGAATACCCTTTCAGATGCTCAGCAAACCGTTGTTTTTTATATGGGGGTAAAAAGCTTACCTAATATTATTAAACAATTAGAAAAAGCTGGCCGAAGTGACAAAACACCAGCGGCATTAATCCGCAAAGGCACCCAACCTGATCAGCAAGTTTTCACCGGCACATTGCATTCATTAAATGATCTGGTCAAAGAAAATAATATTAAACCACCAACACTTATTGTGATTGGTGACGTGGTAAATACATTTTCACCAACACAATTAAAAAATGTTGGTTATCTCTCAAATTAAGCTTTTGACAATAAATAGTTTACAGCAAGCTTAAAAAAAGACCATAATAGCTCCCTGCCCAATAACATCATCATATTTAATTCCGATCATTTAAATATGACATTGTTATTTGTATACAATAAATATGAAACAATTGATATTTAATTCTATTTTAATTAGTATGTAAGAAGATTAATTGTTAGGAAGTAAGATGAGCGCAACAAAACCCCAAAAAATTCTGTCTGTTAAAGACCAAATTGCAGATCAGTTGAGATCAGATATTATCTCTGGTGAACTAGCTCCTAATACTAAACTAAACGAAAAGCAGCTTGCTGATCGTTTTGGTTTATCTCGAGGCCCGATACGAGATGTTATTTTACAGCTTACTAAAGAAGGTTTGTTAATTTCTAAGAATAATTGTGGTGCCTCTGTTAATAGCATGCTCGAACCATCATTACAGAAATTAATCATTGATCTTCGCAGAAAAATTGAAGTTTACGCCATAGAAAAGTTAAAAGGCCAACTTACTATTGACGATTTTTCTGAATTAGATAGAATTTTAGCGGATTTACAAGCTGCTTTTGATCGTGAAGATTATACTGAAGTCACTAAAATAGACATTTCATTTCATAACTACCTTATTTTTAAGGCGGGTGGCGATGAACTAGTAAACATTTGGTATCCATATGTCATGCGCATGCGCTTAAACTACAAACGCATCACTAATAGTACAGAATGTGTTAATGAGCACAGAGTAATACTCGATGCCTTGCGTGACGGTGATACGTCAACAGCGAGTAAAGCATTAAGAGCTAATATTAAATAATTCCCTGTTTATTTAAGCCATTTTTAATCGCTTAATGATACAGATATAAAAAAACCAC
Organism: Thalassotalea sp.; assembly: GCA_051251725.1. Classification (GTDB taxonomy): domain Bacteria; phylum Pseudomonadota; class Gammaproteobacteria; order Enterobacterales; family Alteromonadaceae; genus JALZUE01. The sequence goes on from JBPOFN010000001.1 coordinate 83,838, forward strand.
CTTACGGTGGTTTTTTTAGTTTTACTGTTTAATCAGTAGTGTTATTTTTCTACCATATAAACAGTTTTCTTTTCTAGGTATTGCTCAAGACCAAATTTACCGTCTTCGCCACCAAAACCACTTTGCTTCCAACCATTATGGAAACCTTGGTGCTGTTCACCCATACCGCGGTTAATATAAACTTCACCAACTTCTAATTCGTTGATAGCTTTATTAATATCGAAAAAGTTTTGAGTGTAGATATAAGCACTTAAGCCGTAAATACTGTCATTACAGAATTCAATTGCTTGGTCCATATCTTTTACTTTAACAATAGGTAAAACCGGACCAAAAGTTTCTTCATGAACAGCAATATTATCCTGCGCAACGTCAACTAATAACGTTGGTTCGTACCAACAACCGCCTTCATAGCCTTCAACAGTTGCAGTTTTGCCGCCAGTAGCAACCGTTGCACCTTGTTTAATACTTTCTTGTACGATGTGATCAATGTTTTCAATTTCACGTTGATTACACTTTGGACCCATTTGTGTATCTGGATTCATAGGGTCGCCAACTCGAAGCGCTTTCACTGCGGGTAAAAACTTGTCCATGAACTTCTCATAAACACTTTCTTGCACGTATAAACGCTCAACACAGGTACATACTTGACCACAGTTAGCAAAACGGCCCCAAAGAGCACCTTCTACTGCTGCATCTAAATCAGCATCAGCCATAACGACCATTGGCGCTTTACCACCAAGCTCTAACATAACTGGTGTCATGTATTCAGCTGAGGTTTTGTAAATCTGCTTACCTGCGGCTGTAGAGCCAGTCATAGTGATCATTTTAGTGATTGGGCTTTCGCATAATGCTTGACCTACCACTGAACCTGAACCATTAATAATGTTTAAAACACCCGCTGGAATGCCAGCTTCATTAGCAATACGACCTAATTCGGTCGTTGCTAATGGCGTTTCTTGTGTTGGCTTTAAAACAATGGTATTTCCCGTGATTAACGCAGGACCAATTTTACGACCAGCAAGCGCTAAAGGAAAATTCCAAGCAGTAATACCAACAACGACACCACGTGGTACTTTGTGAATGTAAATTTTTTCATCTTCGTTATCTGAAGGTAAAATATCACCTTCAATGGTTAACGCATGATCACAAGCATAATCAATAAAAGTAGCTGTAACATCTACTTCCATTTGCGCAACTGATAATAATTTACCTTGCTCTGCCACTAACATTGGCGCAAGAATATCTTTGTTTTCACGAATTTTGTTCGCGAAATTACGTAGAATACCTTGGCGAGTACGAGCCGTTAATTTTGCCCATTTTTTTTGCGCAACATCAGCAGTTTCTAATGCTAGTTGAGCGTCATCGGCACAACCTTTTGGAATGACACCAATCACTTCACCGGTTGATGGGCTTAAAATATCAATTTTCCCTTCAACTTTTGATGAAATATATTCACCATTGATAAAGTTAACATTGTTTTGAAACTTAAAATTTTGAGTAGTCATTGAGATTATCTCCCCATCCAACCGCCGTCTACCAATAAGATAGCGCCGTTAACATAACTAGCAGCTTCAGAAGCTAAGAAGACAGCGGGTCCTTTAAAGTCTTCAGGGTTACCCCAGCGACCTTGTGGAATACGACCTAAAATCGCCGCATTACGCTCAGCATCCGCACGAAGTGCTTCGGTATTATCAGTATCGATATAACCCGGAGCAATCGCATTAACGTTTACGCCTTTACCGGCCCACTCGTTCGAAAGTGCCATCACTAATTGGCCAATTGCGCCTTTACTTGCCGCATAACCTGGTACAGTAATACCGCCTTGGAATGTTAATAAAGAAGCAGTAAAGATAATTTTACCTGAACCACGATTTACCATTTCTTTACCAATTTCACGGCTAAGAATAAATTGTGAGTTTAAGTTAACATCAATCACTTTATCCCATAAATCATCGCCATGCTCAGCAGCAGGGGCACGTAAAATAGTACCCGCGTTGTTGACTAAAATATCAATTTTAGGGAAGTCAGCTTTTACTTCTTTGATGAATGCATATAAAGAATCACGGTCAGAAAAGTCACATTGGTAACCTTTAAAGTTTTTGCCTAACGCATTCACTTCTTTTTCAACAGCTGAACCTTCAAGTTCTAACGATGCTGAAACACCAATAATATCAGCGCCAGCTTCAGCTAAACCTAATGCAATACCTTTACCGATACCACGTTTACAACCAGTAACTAAGGCAACTTTACCTTCTAAACTAAATTTTTCGAACATCTTATTCATTGCTAGTACCTTAATTATTCTGCGTTACATTCAACAAGCGCTTTCATGCCTTCAGGATTTCCATCCATGCTAGCAAAAGCAGAACCAATATCACTTAGTGGACTTACTGAACTGATAAATGGTTTAAGATCAATTTGACCGGTAGAGATTAATTCAATCGCCCAATCAAAATCGGCAGCTTCATATACACGAGCGCCTAATAATTCTAGTTCTTTCCAGAAAAATTGGAATAAGTCAATTTCAGGTTTAGTGCTGTGAATAGCAACCATAACAATACGGCCACGACGACCAGCGATTTGAGTCATCGCATCAATTGCCGGTTTAACACCTGATACTTCAAATACTACGTCAGCACCTTTAGTTGCTGTCCACTCATCAACATAAGCGGCTAAGTCGGTATCAATTGGGTTAACTGATTTAACGCCTAATTCATCAGCAAAAGCACGACGACTTTCATTTGGTTCTGAAACTAATACTTCAGCGCCAACACTTTTAGCCACTGCAGCAACCAATTGACCGATAGGGCCACCACCAAGCACAACCGCTTTTTCACCCGCTTTTAAGCGTGAACGACGAACGTCATGACAAGCAACTGATAAAGGCTCAACTAAAGCACCTTGTTTTAAATCAACCGCAGCTGGTAATTTATGCAAAGTACGAGACTTAACAGTCCAGCTTGATTGAAATGCACCTGGAGTATCAATACCCATGAATTTAAGGTTTTGACAAATATGAGTCAGGCCAGCATTACAGGTTGGACATTCACCACACCAATCTAATGGACGAACTACAACTTTTTCGCCAACAGTAAAACCTTCAACACCAGCACCAATTTCAGCGACAACGCCTGAAATTTCGTGACCAATAGTTTGTGGAATAGAAACGCGTTGATCCATAACGCCGTGGTAAATATGCATATCCGTACCACAGATACCAACATAACCGACGTTTAATCGAACTTCACCAGCTTCAGGTGCTTTTTCTTCACCAGCAACTAAATCAAAACCTTTATTACCTATATAACGTGCAGCGACCATTTTTTTGTACCCTTAAGAATGTTTAATTAAATATTGACCAATTTTTGCTTCATCAAATACCACACCTGTACCTGGGATATTGGGTGCAATCGCACGGCCGTTATCATCTAACTGCAACGGATGTGTTGTATATTCGTCAATTGGAAATGAGTGAACTTCTAAATATCCAGCATGTGGTTGAGATGCTAATAACGATACATGTAGCTCATGCATACCATGCGAACAGACCGGTAAATTATGAGCATAAGCCAGTTGCGAAACTTGCAACCAACCGGTGATTCCGCCGATATTTGACGCGTCCGGCTGTAAAAAACCTAACTTAGCTTGTGTAATAGCGTAGGTAAATTCATGTACTGTGTGCAAGTTTTCACCCATAGCTAATGGAATATCTATTTTGTTTGCTATATGAGCATAACCTTCGTAGTCATCTGGGATCGTTGGTTCTTCAAACCAAGCAATATCATATTGCTCAATCGCCTTACCAAAACGAATAGCCGTCTCACGCGTTAACGAATAGTTGGCATCAACCATAAAAGTAACGTCAGGGCCAATATGCTCACGAACAGCCGCAACACGGGCGACATCTTCTTTAAAGTCGTCTTTACCTACTTTAATTTTTACCGCTTTGAAGCCGCGATCTAAATAGCCTTGAATATTGTTTATTAACTTCTCTTGTGAAAAGTTTAAATCGATACCGCCGGCATAACATTTGGTTGTCGATTTAGCACCACCGGCGACTTTCCATAAGGGTAAATTTAAGCGCTTACACTTAATATCCCAAAGGGCAATATCAACAGCAGAAATAGCAAAGCTTAATAAGCCGCCGCGACCAACATAATGAAGATCCCATTGCAGGCTATCCCAAATACCAAAAATTTCTGAGGCATCGCGTCCAACTAATTTATCTTTAAATTCGTCAGCTAATAATGAGTATATAGCACGGCCACCTTTACCACCGGTATAGGTATAACCAACACCCTCAACACCATCTTCACATGTGATCTTACAAACGATAAGTTCAAAATGGGTATGGTCACCATGCTTTGCATCAGATAATACTTCCGCCAGTGGAACTTGATAGTACTCCACTCGAACAGAAGCTATTTGGGTATTATGAAAATTCATATTTCTCTGCCTGTTGATAAATCTTTACAGTATATTGTTAACAATTTACACCTGTTTTTCGTTTTTGTAAAGCAACTCAAGAAATTTGATATCACTTTTACACTAGCTACACGGATTAATTATTAAACTTGTTAATTTGAGTTCTGAAAGGTGCCGGCATCTAAAATTTGCTTTTTAGTGCGAAAACGACAGATATAATTCCAGTTCCAACTTGCATCATATTTATGACACAGTCCCCAGCTTAATCCTGGTTCTGTTATTTTTTCAATATCCGCTTCGCGATATAAACCGATTGCCTCTGGCGCACCTTTAACATGTGCTTTGATGTCAAAATTGACACCATCAGAAGCAAATTGAATGGTATTTTTTTCTGGACCGTCGGTAGTTAATAGCGACGCAACACCACCGCGATAAGGCCAAACAACCACTTCATGACCGCTATTCGAAATAGGGTTATATTCAGATTTTACGAAAGGGCCTAAGGGGCTATCAGCAATTGCAACGCCGTGCTTAATTTCACGGCCGCCAAAGTTCATTTCTTCACCCATGGTTTCGCCTTTATAATAAAGGTGAAATTTATTATTGAAGAACACTAAACATGGATCGTGCACTTTATGACTATCAAAACTACCTTTTGATTGCACATGAAAACGATTGTCTTCATCGCCCAGCCAAACGCCATCTTTACTTGGGCTGATCACTGGCGCTGTAGATTTATGCCAAGGACCAAAAGGAGAGTCGGCCCAAGCAATCGCAATTTCTTCATACTGACGATTGGTATATGGATATTGTACGGTTTGATAAACTAAGTAGTATTTACCGTCGTGCGCCATTACTTCTGGGGTAAAAATAGCGCGATCATCGAAACTACCGGCTTCACCACGTGTAATAGCTACAGCTTCTTCTTGCCAAGTAATAGTATCGCTAGAAGTTGCATGCCACACTTCAGTTAAATCCCAAGGGAAAACTTTATCATTAGGGTTTTTAGAGCCAAAACCAACGGTTTCGCCCTCACCTTTGGTATACCAGCAGTGATAAACACCATCAACTTCAATAACAGAAGAAGGATCACGACGAATTACACCTTCTTCAAATGCAAAATCACCTTTTAATTCTTCAACAACAAACTCGACCATCCATTCAGGACCTTTGGTGTCGTAACCCCTTTCGATTGCCCGTTTGCTGGCTGCACTTAATTTTTGATTTGCTTGATCCATAATGACGCCTTAGTACTACGTTTAATATTTGCATCTATCGTATTGCACCGACTAACGGTTCAATAGAAATATATGACGATATAAAGCTGCTATAAAAACCACTTAGCCTTACATCAACAGGTAAAATAACAGTTTTACTACTAATGCACTAATAATACATCATATCTTAAATATTGTTAACAATTAATAGTGAATATTTTTAGTTGAATATACTAAAAACCGGTAAAAGCTAGCTAATATCGAGTGATTAATTAATTACTAAGTCTTTTAACATTAGTAGATTATCAGAAAAAATACATTGTTAACAATTTTCATTTTTTTGAATTTTATGTATACTCAGGTCAATAAAATATTTATAACAACTAGGTTATTACCATGAAAGTTTTAAAAATCAGCTTATTACCCGTGATATGTAGTTTATTATTCGCCTGTAATAAATCACCCGATGCAAGCGATAAAACGCTTGAGCCCCAGGATGTAATTGAAACATTATATGATTTCGATGATGGTAGTATTCCAAGTGAACTTGTTTTTTATCAAGCTGCAGGGAAAATAATTTCACCTGAAAACCCGCAACTGTTAGTTAATTTCGATTCAAAAGAACATCCACATAGCCAAATCACTTTTCAACCTAAAACCCCTTGGGATTGGAGTGAACATGCTGACTTTAATTTAGCGTTTGATTTTACCAACTCAGGCCAGCAGTCGGTGCAATTGTATTTAGATATCTCAGATATTGACGGCGCCAACTACACCCGTACTATCAGTGTCCCTGTCGGCGGTAACAAACGCACTTATTATGCCGTGATGGCAAGTGAAGCCTTAGCCTCAGCAGATGATAGTGACAGTAACGAGTTAAATTTCAAATCCGGCTTACGTTCAGATCCGCCAACTTGGCGATCTGATGACGTGTTATTTGTTTCGATGTGGGGCAAAAAGAACTTAAATCTAAAAGGCATTACTAAAATAGCTTTTAGTGTGCAAAGTGCATTATTCGACAAAGAAGTCACTATCGATAATGTTCGCCTAAGAAAAAACCCAAGTTTAGATAGCAGCTATTTAACAAAAATTGTTGATCAATACGGTCAAAACGCAACTATCGAGTTTCCGGGAAAAATACATTCGGACGAAGAATTATTAGCAATAAAACAAGCTGAATTAAAACAATTAACTGGCCAATCAATGGCCGACCGTTCAGCTTTTGGTGGTTGGAAAAACGGCCCTAAGTTAGCCGCTACCGGTTATTTTAGAACGGAAAAAGTCGATGGAAAATGGTCGTTAGTGGATCCTGAAGGCTACCTATATTTTGCCACCGGTTTAGATATTATTCGCTTAGCAAACTCGACCACGATGACAGGTTACGACTTTAACCAAGAGCAAATAGCTAACGCCAATAAAAATGATGTCACACCAGAAGACTCACAAGGTTTAAACCGTGTACCTGACAGTGTGGTCGGCAGCAGACATGTGACCTCAGAATTAAGAAAAGATTTATTCAACTGGTTACCTACTTATGATGAACCACTTGGCAAACATTATGGCTATCGCCGCTCAGCCCATTCAGGGCCACTCGACCGCGGTGAAACTTATAGCTTTTATTCGGCTAACTTAGAACGTAAATATGGCGCTAATGGCCAAGATTATATGGCTAAGTGGCGTGAAGTGACTGTCGACCGTATGCTAAATTGGGGCTTTACCTCATTAGGCAACTGGACTGACCCTAGCTATTACGATGTTAATCGCATTCCTTATTTTGCTAATGGCTGGATCCGAGGCAACTTCAAAACGATTTCAAGTGGTAACGACTTTTGGGGCGCCCTACCTGATGTCTTTGATCCTGTTTTTGAAGAAAGAGCTATGGTCACTGCACAAGTCGTGTCACAAGAAGTAAAAAACAACCCTTGGTGTGTTGGCGTATTTATCGATAATGAAAAAAGTTTTGGTCGCCCTGAAACACCTCAAAGCCGTTACGGTATTGTCATCAATACGTTAAAACGCGATGGTAACGAAGTACCAACTAAAGCTGAATTCACCCGTTTAATGAAAGCGAAATACAGTGATATTAACAACTTAAATCAAGCATGGAATAAATCAATCGCGAGTTGGGACGCATTCCAACAAGGTGTTGATTCTTCGCTTCAAACCGATACGCAAGCAGATGATTATAGCCAGCTACTTGCCGCTTATGCTGATAAATATTTCAATATTGTTGAAAAATCATTAACTAAATACATGCCTAATCATATGTATTTAGGGGCGCGTTTCCCTGATTGGGGCATGCCGCTTGAAGTTGTTAAAGCTTCCGCTAAATACACAGATGTGATCAGCTTCAACTCATATAAAGAAGGTTTACCGTCGAAAAAATGGGAGTTCTTAAAAGAGATTGATAAGCCTGCGATCATTGGTGAATTTCATATTGGTGCGAGCGATTCTGGCTTATATCATCCAGGCTTAATTCATGCAGCTAATCAAAAAGACCGCGCGCAAATGTACAAAAACTACATGTTCTCAGTTATTGATAACCCGTATTTTATTGGCGCACATTGGTTTCAATATATTGACTCACCTATTACCGGCCGCGCCTATGATGGTGAAAACTATAACGTTGGTTTTATTGCCGTAACCGATACTCCGTATCAAGAAATGGTCGACGCAGCCAAAGATATCCATACACAGCTTTATGAAAGACGCTTTAAAGAGCAGTAACTAACACAATCCCCCGTGTTTGGGCATAGACCAAGATTTGGCTATGCCCTTTTTTTAACTAAAAAATGACAAGAGAATAAGTTAAACGGTAATTTTTGATTTTTTTGTACCGGTATATTTAAAGAATACGAATATATTGAAACAAGTATTAATAGAAGAATAGAAAGAGAAGTATAAATAAAAAGAATGAAGAGGAAAGCTAACCTGTACTATGCAATATAGTACAGGTTATAACGAGCTAGACTATCTGGTGCGGTTATAAGGGTCAGATGACTTAGTGCTATTAGCATTCGGCTTATTACGCGACTGTTGTGGTTTGTTGCCTTGTTTTACTTTATGACGACTTTGCCCAGGACGCTGACCATCTTTATGCTCAACCTTAGGTTTCACATTATCATTAAGGCCTTTAATTTTTTTCGGCTGTTTTTTCTTTAACGGACGAATTTCACGTGAAGCCGGTAAAACATTATATGCTTTAAAACCTTCCACTTCTTTACGTTCAATATGCTGTTGAATAACATGTTCAATATCAACTAATTGCTCGTATTCATCAGCACTTACTAATGAAACAGCTTGGCCATCAGCGCCAGCACGACCAGTTCTACCAATACGGTGAACATAATCTTCTTGTACATTAGGTAAGTCAAAATTTACCACATGCGGCAACTTGCTAATATCAATACCACGGGCCGCAATATCAGTAGCGACTAAAATCTGAATTGATTTATCTTTAAAGCCGGCAAGTGCTTTGGTTCTTGCTCCTTGGCTTTTATTACCATGAATAGCTGACGCTTTAAAACCATCGCTTTCAAGAATTTTAGTTAGCTTATTGGCGCCATGTTTAGTACGACAGAAAACTAATACTTGCTGCCACTTTTCGTCTTTAATTAAATGGCTTAATAAAGTCGATTTTTTATTTTTATCAACCGCAACTAACCAATGTTCAATGGTTGATGCTGTGCTATTTTCAGGGGTTACCGAGATCTCAACAGGATCATTAACTAAGCCTTTGGCTAACAGTCTAATTTCAGGTGAGAAAGTTGCTGAAAATAATAAATTTTGTCTTCTTTGCGGTAAAGCAGCGATGATTTTTTTAATGTCGCGAATAAAGCCCATGTCTAACATGCGATCTGCTTCATCAAGTACTAACATTTCTAATTGTGCAAATTTAATCGCATTTTGTTCATAAAGATCTAACAAACGACCTGGTGTTGCTACCAAAATATCAACGCCAGCTCTTAACTTAGCCATTTGTGGGTTGATTTTAACGCCACCAAAAACAACCGTACTTTTTAACGATAAATGCTGGCTGTATTGCTCAACATTTTCTTGAATTTGCGCAGCTAGTTCACGTGTCGGCGTTAAAATTAATACCCGAGTGTGATTACTTTTCGCTTTATTATGATTATTTGGATCTGACAATAACTGTAAGATAGGTAAAGTAAAACCAGCTGTTTTCCCTGTGCCTGTTTGTGCCGCAGCCATTAAATCCTTACCACTTAACACCGCAGGAATAGCTTGTGCTTGTATGGGTGAAGGCTCGGTATATCCTTTCTCAGATAACGCTAATAATATTTCTTTTGATAACCCAAGATCGGCAAAACTCATGAAAGCTCCAATGTAAAACTAAATAATAAAGCATAGACGAGAATTAAGACAAACCAGCATCGTCCAGACGGGGCGTGCAGCATACAGTAAGCCGGCATGGTGCGCAATATAAGTAAATATTCTCTTTACCCTGAGATTAGATATTTAGCGCTGATATTTTAATCAAAACACCCGCCAAGGAACAAGTGCAATAATGGCATTTAAAGATCAATCGCTAGCAGTAACAAACGCGACTGATTAAATAAAATTAAGTGTTATTGTTTAAAAAAAACGTAAGCACTATCGTTGGAATAAACCTTGCTAATTGGCAGGTATCCCCATTGAAGTAATTAATTCAATGGGAATACCTTAGTCTTTAATAATTAAAGATATCTAATACTTAATTCTTAGCTATAAACTCAATAGTACCTAACCTAAAGGCTTGAGCATCAGGCTTTTCCGGTTCACTAACTACCAGAAACAATTCCTCAAAGCTATTTTGTGGTTTTGTTAACGTCAAAGTCGCTACTTGAACATCATCCTTTGCAAGTGGTTTTAGTTGATCTGGCTTGCCAAAACTACCTTTTGCAATGACTTTTCCTTTCGCTGATCCTGTTCTTACTTCAAGTACAGCCTCGTTATTTAAATCAAAATCAAAATATTGCGAAACTTTAAAAGCACTGACAGAGGTTAAATCATATTTTCCGATCGGCAAACTGGTACCGTGATTGAACAATCGCGCTTTTGGTAACTCGCCAGCTTCTTTACTAATGCCACCAACATCGCCGGCATGGCTGATAAAATTAGCTAACACTAAAGTTGATGGTAATAGCTGGATGGTTTTAACGGTTTTGATCGCCGCAAAACCAGGTAAGCCTTTATCCGTATAGGTTGCACTTAACTCATATTTAACCGCGTTATTATTAGCGGCAATGCTCCCCTTTGTTGGCAATGATGCTATCGGCGAAAGTTGCGCTAGAATATAGCCGCTAATTGAGGCGCGAACTTCTTCACTGAGAAAGTCGTGAGCAGGCATTTGATGCTGTCCCCACTTGCCTGTGCTGCCCGTGGCTATAACATCTGTTAAGTATTGGCTTGCATCTGTTCTGGTGTTGTATTTGTCTGCAATGGCTCTAAAAGCTGGCCCTACTGATGTTTGTGTCAGCTGATGACAACCTAAACAGTTATTGTCTTTAACGGCTTTACGACCATTAGCATGCGGGTCTCCATCGGCATGACCAACATTGGCAGCCAGTGAAGCTTGATCAAAGGTTTTAACACTAACATAAACATCGCTGGCGTTAATTCCTTGCGCTAGCTTGCCATCTTCAATATCGGTAACGTTTATTTGATATTGGGCACCACTTGGCCACATAAAGCTTTGATTGTTACTCAAAGTAATATCTATTTGTGCTGGCGCATTGCCGACTTCAATAAGTTGTTGTGTATAAGTTGTATCGCCATTCGCGTCAGTTACCGCTAAAATCAAAGCGTACTTACCGTTGTTTAGTAGCTCAGTGGTTAACACTTGCGCTGAAAATGTTTCACTACTTTCGTCTATAACCAGTGATGATAATCGCGATGTTGCCATATTGTTAAGCGCTTTTACCTGCCAACGGTAGGTCAAAGCATCGTTATCAGGATCGCTTGAGTTAGTCGCATTCGCTATTAATTTAAATGGTTTTGCACCTTGGGTATTTTCAATAGCAATTTTAGCGACAGGTGGACGGTTACCATCGCCAATATATTGAATTTGACTCAAGCGGGCATCCTCGTTTTCATTATGCCATTTAGAGCCATACTCCAAGATAAACAATTCGCCATTAACACTAAATTTAAGATCAATCGGCGCAACTAAATTTGCACTGGGGGCAAAATCTTCAATTTTGACGACACCACCGTTATCATCTAATGACACCACTTTTAACCATCGTCTCATAAAGTCTGAAATAAAAAGTCGGCCGTCATAATAAGCAGGATAAGCATTAACTGACGCATTAGGGTTTTCAGGTGCTCTATAAACTCCCGCAACTAAAGCATTACGTGAACCGGCACCTAACTCTGGAAACTTATCCGAATAGCCATAAGGGTAAGCAATAATAGGCGCTTGCGCTGGTGGTAAAAGCGATGCTCCGGTATTTCGTGGCGACTTATTAACAGGTGCTTTGGCATCGTACCAATCACCCGCTTTTTCAGCGATGTGATCGAAATAACGATAAGGTTCGTTAAAGCCGATAAATAATGGCCAGCCGAAGTTTCCTGCCGCTGTTACTCGATTAATTTCGTCAAAGCCTTTAGCGCCGCGCTCCGGATTAAAGCTTCTGTTATCTGGTCCAACATCACCATAATATAAGGTTTGTTCAACATTGTCGTAAGCTAGCGTATAAGGGTTACGCGCCCCCATCACATAGATTTCAGGCTTGCCTTGTTTCACATCGGTAAACAAGTTACCCGCGGGAATGGTATAGGTTCCGTCACTGCTCGGAATAATACGAAGAATTTTACCGCGTAAGTCTTGGCTGTTACCTGAAGAGCGTAATGCATCGTCAATTGCTCGACTTTTTCGGTTATCTGTGGGGCCAACCCCTGCTGATCTAAAAGGATTAGTGTTATCGCCAACCGCGATATAGAGATGGCCTTTATCGTCAAACTCCATATTGCCACCGGTGTGACAACAGGTATCGTCACTCGGAATATCCATCATCACCACTTCAGAACTTAAATCGAGCACGTCATCAATAAAAGTAAAACGAGCAACACGTTGAATCACTTGTTTATCGGTTTCTTTGTACTTGATGTTAAACATAAAATAAGCATGACTATTGCTCTCGAAATTCGGATCTAACGCGAGGGCTAACAAGCCAAATTCACCAAACCCTTGCGCTGAGTGAATAGGAATATGGCCAGCTGATTTTTGCTCTTGTTTACTTAAGTCAAACCAGTGCAGCTGCCCCTTACGTTCAATCCAAAGTACTTTATTACCATCGTTAGTAATTGCTAAACTAACTGGCTCAGCTAAGCCACTCGCCAGTGTTTTTTTAACAAAGCGGTTTGGCTCAGGGCGTGATTTTTTATAGTCCAAGGTGATATTTTCACCAATCGCATATTCCAAGCCTTGGCTAAGCGACTGCACAAACAATGGATCGCTGTAGTTTTCTTTTTTATGGCCTAAGCCGGTATAAAAAACGCGGCCGCCATCAAAGTCGTGATACCAAGAAATAGGATGTAAATCACCGTTTTCACCGCCTTCATAACTACTTTCGTCAATGGTGATCAGGTCAATCCTTTTATCAGACAATGAGGTAAAGTTATACCACTCATCTTCAAACTCAAAAGTCGCTGGTAGCCCTTTAACAATGGCATGATCACTAACAACATTTAAAGTCGCGTGTTGAATTTTAGGATGGTTTTTAAAGCGTCCACCAATCATTCGGCCAAACCAATGCCAATCATGTTCAGTATCAGTAGCCGCGTGAATACCAACAAAACCACCGCCGGCTTGTATGTATCGCTCTAGTGCAAGTTCTTGCTTATCATCGAGAATATCGCCAGTGGTGCTAAGAAATATAACCGCACTAAATTTTTGTAAGTCGCCGTCGTTAAAAATCGCTGAATTTTCAGTTGCTACCACAGCTAAATTAAGCGTATTAGCAAGCTTAGTTATCGACGCCACGCCGGTCTCAATAGATTTATGGCGCCAACCTGCCGTTTTGGAAAAAATAAGTACCGACGCTTGTTTTTCAGTGACTTGAGCTGATTGATTGCTCGCCTTAGTATTCGCAGGATCTTGGCAGGCTAGCAACGAGACTGAAAGTGTCAGTGCCAGAATAAACTTTCGGCTAATGGATTTAATCATCATTAAACTTACCTAAATAGTTATAAATGCTAAAAAATAATAATGCCGATATTATTTCACTCACATTAAAGTTAGCGCTAACAGTAACGTAAGTTATTATTTTTATCACTAACTTTATCAATAAAAAAGCCCTTTTCACAGAAAGTAAAAAGGGCTTTATGATGCAGTTACGATTGCGCGCGTGACTGTCTGCTATGACTGTGCGTTATACAAAGTGTTAAGATAATGTTCGCTGAAAAAAGCTCACCGCCATCGCATAAACTTGTAACGCTAAAGCAGGGTCATAACGATCCCCTTCGTCACGCATAAAGGCATGCTGAGCATTAAATTCATGCCAAGTAAAAGTATTGCCTGAAGCAATTAAGTTTTGATGCACTTTCATTCGCCCTTCATCTGGAACATGTGGATCTTGTTTGCCCCAGATCATTTGCAATTCAGCTTTAATGTCTTTGGTACGTGTGAAGGAATCATTATCTTGTGCACAAGGTAAGGTATTTGAATGAATATCAGTAGCATACAAACAAGAAGCCGCTGCAATATTGTTATTCAGTGCCGCGCGATAAGCTAAATGTCCACCAATACAAACGCCCATTGCACCTAACTTGCCGGTGCAAAAATCTTGCTGCTGGACAAAATCAAAAAGCGCTTGCGTGTCAGAGTCATGATGTTCTAACGGCTTGGCCCACTTGTCGTTATTACCTTTGTCTTTACCGGCATCATCATAGCCAAGTACAGTGCCTATTGGGTTTAACTCATGGAAAACTTCCGGCACTAATACAACAAAACCATGGCCAGCCATAATGGCAGCACTGCGCGCAATAGGCGCTGTTTGTTGAAATATTTCTGAATAAAAAATAATGGTTGGAAATTTACCTTCAACCACCGGACGGTAACAGTATGTACGCATAGTACCGGTCGGGGTTTCAATATCAAAAGTTTGCTTTTGGATGATCATAATACTGGCTTTGTCTGTTTTTTGAAGAGGTCAATACCGAGATTTTAACGAATATCAGCGACAAGAACGATGTTTTTTTATCTTTGTTCTTTTATGTTTATTGCTAGATTTAAATGGAAAATATTTTATTGATTAGGCTGGTATTATAGTTAAGTTAAATTGGCCATATTAAATAGCTGCCCTTATCGTTAAACCGAGTTATTTTTTGGCTAACTTGATGGCAACATACCAGAGTATTAATGTCGCTTGTGCTCGCATTAATACTAATACACTGTCCTGAACTCAGCTGAATAAATATAAAAACCTGCTAATTGGCAGGCTTTTATATTGTTAAATACCTATCCGATAAGTTTACTGCTTAGGTTTAAAATACCTAACGTAATCAACCTTCATACTGGTACCATCAATTTTATCAGTTACTGGGCCATCCCACTTAATAATGGCAAGGCTTAACCAGATAGGCGTTAGGCTGTGAGCTATTTCATTTTTTTCTCTGCGAATTTCTTCGCCATCAAAATAGAAAATCAACTCTTCTTCATTCCACTCTAAGCCATAAGTATGATATTGCTCGGCAAAATTAATTGACTCTCTAATGTCTAAAGTCGCAATATCTCGCCAGCCTTCAGGCGTTTGATATTGCACTTTAAAGTCAGTAATAAGACCTGCCCAACTTTTACCTTTATATCGCCAGCCATTGATAAATTCGATTTCAGCAATAGTTTTTGGGCTTTCCCATTCAAACTCAAACCATTTTTCACCCTCTACTTGTGATACCCAACTTGTGTGAATACTGTTGTCTAATAGGTTCTTTAAGTTTTTAGATGTAGATCCTGTTAATGTTAAGTCCTTACTTTGCGATAAGTTAGTAGTAGCTGTTTCTATTGAACTGCTGCCAAAAACATTAAAGTCACGAATATGAAAAGGCCTAAAATTATTAGAACTAAATCGAAGTTTCGTGGTGGTAACTGGTATTTCCAATGGGTAGTTATACTTATGTTTTGTACCGTAAGTTGAAGTTCTTGAGTCAGACGGGTGTGTTTTTTTACCCTTGTCATTTACCGTAATGTCGCTCCAATTGTGAATATTAGTATTGACCTCATTTGGGTAATGTCCTTCATTAATATCAATTTCAAATAATTTACCTTTTGGCGGCTGTGCCCCCAAAGGATATGACATTAACCAAAAGGAATTATTGGTACCATTTGAGGCCGCATACTTATAACGCGCTTCATAATAACCGTAACTGAAATGTTCTTTAGTGCGAATACTGCCTGATGTCCAATCTTGTCCGGCGCGCTTTTCTTTCCGGTTAACAAGGTATAAAGCGCCCTCATTTACCTCAACATTTTCACGCCAGCGACTAGAAAGAATATGATGGCTTGGTCCATGGTGAGCATCCCAGCGTTTATCGAGCGCTTTGTCGCCACTTGCTCCAATATAGTCAAATTCATCATGCCATGCTAATTGCCATTTTGACGGCTCAAACTTTTCTGAAACAACACTCGGCTGCAGATCAACTCGGGTAACTTGTGACTCTTTTTTAGTTGCAACACAACCTATGACAACAGCGGCTGATAAACAACCAATAATCAGTTTTTTCATTTTTATTCCTTATTTATTCTAACTTCTCTGATGCTTGTTACGCGCGATTAGTTAATATTTATACTAGCCTGTTTTTCAAAACCTAAATAACCATATGATGCTAATACTGTTTTAGCGTTTTTAGGTAATGTGTATTGTGTTGAAAATATACCGGTATTAATGCCGGTTTCCATCAACGCTATTCGTTGTTTTTTGTTATCAACAAATATCTCGATCCAAGCTTTGTCTTTGACTTGCCAGTTTTGATTTAACGCCGCTTTTAATTCAATAACAATCGAACTTCCAGCCTTTGCTTCAGTAATAGGCTGATGAGAATTAGCCGCTAAGATCTGCAATTTGTGGCTGCCTAACGTAGAAAAACTTAACGTTGCCATCCAGCCTCGATTTGAAATACCCCAGCCCTCAGTCGCATAAGCTGTATTACCAAAATCTTTTCCTAAGTTTTTCCCTTCATGGGATTCAACTTCACTGGTAATTGGGAACTGGCTATCTAGCGGGCTACCATCTAATGTGCCGCGCACTTTACCTAACATACCAAAACCGCCTGGGTGAGATGACGGCCAACCTTTTTCTACGCCCGGCCAATAACCCGCTTGTATTCGGTCTTCGCTCTTATTGCCTAAATGAGTACCGACCGGATTAACACCAAAAACAAAATCAACTTGCGCCCATGCAATTTGACGTAATTGAGGGTCATCAAGTAAATGAGCAATAGCAAACATTGAACCACCTAACGCAGGTGCACCGCCTAACTCTTTGGTTTTTTTATGCGCCCATTCATCTTCACTATGAACGCGGTATTTCCAAAAGTTATTGGTTTTTTGCTTCATATGAATCGACCATGCAGCTAATTTTTCTTTTGTACCCTTTGGCGCTAGTTCAGGTTCTAACATTAAGAAAAATGCTAGCGCTTGTGGCGTAATATGTTCTGCATTACGGATCCACCACATATGACGAGGATTATTAAAATCCCAGTTAGCAATGATGTCTTGTGCCCCTGCAACCGCCCACTTTAAAAACTTATCGGCAGACTTTGAACCAGAAGCTTTTTCACTACGGTACATCATCAGGTTTCTAAAGACTGACTGACCATATGCATTACCCATTTCATTAAATTCTTGAAAGCCTGAATCAACCCATTTACTGCTAAAGGTCCAGTAACGTACTACTTTGTGGCGATCATATTCTTGCCATTTTGCTAATAATATCTTGCGGTATTTTTGATAAGTACTTTCATCCATATAGGGATAAAGAAAATCGTGATAAGCGCCAACAACCGCGGCAAGTTGATCAAGCGTATTCCAATAATCAAAATTCATCCGCGACTGGCCTTCATAACCTAGTGTGCCGTGACGCTTTTTTACTGGCCCATTGTAGTCATGATATTTATAGGCGAACTCAGCATGCCATAAAATTAAGGCGATTAAATCAGGTGTGGTGTTGCTACCTAATTCACCCGTCCAGTTATCAAATAACGCGGGATTACTGGCATATTGTAAAATTTCAAAAGTCGTTTCTAAGCCAAAAGCACCGCCATCTCGTGTCGGACCGCCGCTATAAACGTCTTCAATTTTATAATTTTCTAATGACTCAAAGCCGCGGGCATCAACAAAAAAGTCGTAAGCAAGTTTAGACGAAACCTTTTCAATTAAATGATCAGCAACCCAAAAAGGTACCGAACGACCTTGCCCTGCTACTTCAACAATAAATTCATTGGTAGCATTTTTAGGATTGAAGTCATTAAACCAACCTTGAAAACCTAATATTTCACCGGTGTAAACCACTTGGGACGTTGCCGCATTTAAAATATTAAATTTAGTGCCGTCTTTGGCACCATAACTCACAAAACGTTTAGACTCACCCAAGTTATAACCCGCTTGATTAACAAGTGGTTGATATGTTTTTTTGTTTTCGTCAGCAACTGCTAAGTACGAGCTAAATAACGAACCGGTAAAGAGTAAAAATGAAAAGAGAACTCGCATGCAATTAATTTCCTTTATGTTTAAATTTACGGCTAGCAGACAATTTATTTAACCTTTGAGGTTTTGCTATTCTGTGAAAAACATCTCGCACAAGCCATATATCAATGAGAGCTAACAAGAAAGTTAGTTACCATTAATATAGCTATTGTTATCGGTTTATTAACTGACACATGGTCTTTTAAATTTAAAAGACTAAATTTACTTAAGAATTAAAATAAGCTGAAAGTATTACGCTTACAAAAAGCATGCTTGATGATTATTATTGCCTCGTTAAATAACGAGTTAACTGTCAGGTAAGACCTGAGCTACTACAGCTAAAGGGTTCAGCCCGAGGAAACCGAGCCAGATCTCATTTTTGATAGCTCATCAGATTTATACACTAAATAAACCTGTAACTGGCTAGCTTTATTGTCGTGTAACGCCAATAAAAAGATCAAAAATACTTAATAAATTTAAGCCTAATAAGACTTAACCGACCTAAACACTTATCTGCTTAACAAAGCATAATGATTAGTTTACTATGCGCCACCCAAAATACTTTACTAGGTTAATATGTTAACCAACGCCTTATATACCGACCTTTCTGGCTATTACGATTTAATGTGCGTCAATATCGACTACCAAGCACAGAGCCACTGCATTCAACGCCTAAATAAAATTTTTGGTAATAATGGCGATTTACACCTTGATTTAGCGTGCGGAACCGGTCCTCATGTTCGTCATTTTATTGATTTTGGCTATCAAAGTAGTGGACTCGATATCAATCAGCCTATGTTAGATATAGCCTCTGCTCGCTGTCCTGAAGCGCAGTTCACTTTGCAAAATATGAGTAGCTTTAATACTGATTATCCTTTGGATTTAATCACCTGTTTTTTGTACTCGATTCATTACAATCAAAATATTGAAAAATTAAAAGAATGTGTAATGACAGTACATAAGGCATTAAATACTCAAGGTGTTTTTTGTTTTAATGCTGTTGATAAAAACAAAATTAACAATGAGTTATTTGTTAAACACACAGCCCAACAAGCAGATAGCTTGTTTACTTTTTGCTCAGTGTGGCATTATTCTGGTGAGGGTGATAAACAGTCTTTAAAATTAAGTATTGATAAAACATCAGCCAAAGAAACGAAAATTTGGCACGACGAACATCCCATGGTGGCTTTCAGCTTTAATGAATTGCAAAAAATTTTAAAGCCTTATTTTGATGTTTATGTTTTTGAACACGACTATGAAAAAATAATACCTTGGGGTGAAACCAACGGAAATGCCATTTTTGTCTGCGTTAAAATTTAGCAGTTTATTGGCATAAATCCGTTGTTTTTCTTTAATTTGACGTTATTTAAGCGGCACTAGCGGCTAATGAGTATTCTCTCGATAATAGAGATAAATCAACTTGCTGGCGGCGTTCAACCACTTTGCCAACCACAATTAGCGCTGGGCCTGAAAAGTTTTTCCATTGCTCGGTTGTCGCTATGGTAGCTAAGGTTGCACAACATACTGCTTGCTCAGTACTAGTGCCTTTATCAATAATCGCCATTGGCATATTTTTGTCCATACCATGTTTGATCAATTGACTTGCCACTTGTTCCACACGGTTTAAACCCATATAAAAAACAAGTGTATCTTGGCTGGTTGCAATATTTTGCCATTGTGGTTGATCGTCTTCATGTTTTAAATGTGCGGTTACTAACCTGACCGACTGTGAACATTCACGGTCGGTCAGTGGAATACCGCTATAAGCTGCACAACCTGAAGCAGCAGTAACACCTGGCACAATGGCAAAAGGAATTTGATGTTGAGTGAGAATTTGTGTTTCTTCGCTTAAACGGCCAAAAATACTTGGGTCGCCCCCTTTTAAACGCACCACTTTTTTACCTTGTTGTGCTTGGTTTAACATTAACTGGCAAATTTCAGCTTGGCTCATGCTATGCTCGCCGGCTTTTTTACCGACAAAAATAGCTTCAGTACGAGCAGGTAAAATAGTTAAAATTTCTTGATTAACTAACCAATCATAAAGTACAACATCAGCTTCTTGTAACAAGCGATATGCTTTGATAGTTAATAACTCTAAGTCGCCAGCGCCAGCGCCAATTAAGGTAACTGAACCTTGTTTGTTACCATATTGCTTAGCAGCTTTGTCATGAGTAACGTTATTTTTTCGACCAAAAAAGGTTTGAGAGATAACACTTAAGCGCGCTACGGTTTGGTTCATTACTAAGTTAAACATCGGGCACCTCGACAACATTATAAACGACAATGCTTGGCTACAACTGAAGAAAAAAGGCGTGTCCGGGGTGTAGGAGAACCCCGAACACTTAAAGTGATCTTAATTTAGAGAGAGTTTAAATTAAGACTTCAACTTTATTATTTACGATACGGGCATCATAGGTTTTAATTGATACCGCATCGTCGTCTAAACAAGCGCCTGAAGCTAAAACAAAACGCTGTTTTAACAAGGGTGATGCAACATAAACATCACCTTTAGTTTCGCCGATTATGCCACGATACAACACGTTTGCTTCGCCAAAAGGGTCAAAGTTAGAAACCGCATAAACTTTGTCATCACCGACTTGGAATAAAGCCACTTGTTCTTCGTTTGCTAATAACGCACAAACACCTGAGTTTTTCACTAAATCACTGGTTGGACAAATAGTTTGCCATGTATTTTCTGTTGTCATGATCTTTTCCTTAAACCGTTTCTGTTAAGTCAACGGCTTGAATTTTAACGCCGTATTTTTTCTCTTCGCCGCGTGCTGGACGAATTTGCTCGCGTTCAGTAACGAATTCAATGTTGCTATCGGTTGCACTAGAGTTAACAAACTGACGGAAACGTTTTAATTGCTCTGGATCTTCAATCGTTGTTTTCCATTCACATTGGTAAGTATCAACCACATTTTCCATTTGTTTTTCTAACTCAGCATTGATACCTAAATGATCTTCAATAACAACTTTCTGCATGTACTCTAAACCGCCTTCTAAATTGTCTAACCAAGTAGAAGTACGCTCTAAACGATCCGCTGTACGTACGTAGAACATTAAGTAACGGTCAATATATTTAACCAAGGTTTCGTCGTCTAAGTCCGTTGCAAACAAGTCACCGTGGCGAGGCTTCATACCACCGTTACCACTTACGTATAAGTTCCAACCGTTTTCAGTCGCAATAACACCAATATCTTTCGACTGTGCTTCAGCACATTCACGGGTACAACCTGAAACAGCAAATTTAATTTTGTGCGGTGAACGTAAACCTTTGTAGCGGTTTTCTAGATCAATCGCCATGGTCATGCTGTCTTGCTGGCCGTAACGACACCAAGTGCTACCAACACAAGATTTAACAGTACGTAATGACTTACCGTAGGCGTGACCTGTTTCCATACCTGCTGCAATTAACTTTTCCCAAATATCAGGTAATTGATCAATACGAGCACCAAATAAATCGACACGTTGGCCGCCGGTAATTTTTGTATATAAGTTGTATTCTTTAGCAACTTCACCAATCACAATTAAACGCTCTGGTGTTACTTCACCACCTGGCATACGAGGTACTACCGAGTAGGTACCATCTTTTTGCATGTTGCCTAAGTAAGTGTCGTTGGTATCTTGCAGTGATACATGGTCTGGTGTTAATACGTAATCATTCCAAACAGACGCTAAAATTGACGCCGCTGCTGGTTTACAAATTTCACAACCTAAACCTTTACCATGTTTTTCAATTAATACATCAAAGCTTTTAATTTGCTCAGCCTTAACGATGTTAAATAAATCGACACGGGTATAAGCAAAATGTTCACAAATGTCAGTGCTAACTTCAACACCACGTTTTTCTAATTCGTGATCAGTTACTTTTTTCAATAATGCCGTACAACCACCACAACCCGTAGCGGCTTTAGTTGAAGACTTAACTTCACCAACATCCACAGCACCACAATCAATAGCATTGATAATGTCTGCTTTAGTCACATTTAAACATGAACAAATAGTGGCTGAATCAGGTAAAGCATCAACACCTAAGGTTGGTTTTTCACCGGCGCTTGGTAAAATTAAAGCATCTGGTTTTTCTGGTAATTCAATACCGTTTAATGCGTATTGTAATAACGAGTCATATTCTTCAGTATCACCAACTAAAACCGCGCCTAATAATTCTTTACCGTCAGCACTAACCACAATCTTTTTGTATATTTGATCAGGTTGGTTTGAATAAACATAGCTTTTACAGCCTTCAGTGCGTGCATGTGCATCACCAATAGAACCTACGTCCATGCCCATTAATTTCAATTTGGTACTCATATCGGCACCAGTAAACTGCTGCGCACCACCAATAATGTTATCAGCCGTTACTTTCGCCATGGTGTAACCAGGTGCTACTAAACCAAAAATAAAGTTGTTCCAAAGTGCACATTCACCAATCGCGTAAATGTTTTCATCTGAGGTTTTACAGTTATTGTCGATAACAATACCGCCACGCTCACCAACGTTTAAATCAAATTCACGTGCTAAGTTATCGTATGGGCGAATACCTGCTGAGAATAAAATAACGTCAGTTTCTAAATGCGTACCGTCAGCAAAGTTCATGCGATGAACACAGTCTTCACCGTCAACAATTTCGCTGGTTGCTTTTTGCGTATGAACTTGGACACCAATACCTTCGATCATCGAACGTAATAAAGCGCCGCCGTCTTGGTCTAATTGCACACCCATTAATTGTGGAGCAAATTCAACAACGTGAGTTTCTAAACCTAATTCTTTTAATGCGTTAGCAGCTTCTAAACCTAATAAACCACCACCAACAACAACCCCTACTTTACCGGCTTTCGCTGACGCTTGAATATCCTCAAGATCTTGAATGGTACGATAAACTAAACAATGGTCGCGTTCTTTACCTGGAATAGGAGGTACAAATGGGTAAGAGCCTGTCGCCATTACTAACTTATCGTAAGCATAAGTATCGCCAGCTTCTGTAGTAACGATTTTAGCGGTTTTATCAATGTTAGTAACTTTGGCATTAGTGAAAAACTTAACACCGATTTCATCGTAATAGGCTGGTGTGGTCATTGCTAAGTCGTCAGCAGTTTTTCCTGCGAAGTATTCAGATAAATGAACACGGTCATAGGCTAAACGATCTTCAGCAGATAATACGGTGATTTCATAACCTGAATGTTTAGCCATTTCATCAACGAAGTGATGACCAACCATACCGTTACCAACTACAACGATTTTTTGGGGTTGTGCACTAGTGCTCATAATTTGCAATCCTACTTCTATTTAAATACCGCTTAATGCGCGGAACTAGGTAATAGTTGTTTATTGCAAGCACAGTGCCATTTACACATTTCCTTATAATTCAATAAGATAAAGTTAAATAGCGCTAACGAAACTGAGTTTTTGCACTAGAGTAAAGAAAAGAACGCACTAGAGGTGTGCACATTGATAAGGTTGTAAATATTGTGCACCAAGATGGACGAGTAACTGAATAATCTGCCGTTAAACTCAAGCGTTCACAGTAAATGAAAGCGCATTCGGCAAGTTAATTTGCTGAGCAATCCAATAGTGACAGCTTAATAGATCCTTGTTAATTAACAACTGAATTAATTTCATTTGCGGCTGAAATAAATTAAATAGCTAACGCCTGAGGTTAGTAATGGCTACACTCAATGCTCAATAGCCCCATAACTTTATTAATAACAGCGTTGATAAGATACTATGTATTCAAATATTTTTATTACTTTGGCATTGCTGGTCTTATCGGCAATTATTCTGGCTAAAAAATTTAGCTTAGAGAAAAACATTGTTTTATTGTTTATAGCGCAGCCATTAGTGATGGCGGCCACGCCCGTCATTGTTTTTATTGGCGGTATTGTCTCAACACAAATGGCCAGCGATCCTAGCTTAGCCACTTTACCGATCACGTTAATGATTTTAGGTGTGGCAGCAACATCTATTCCTGCCGCTTTATTAGCGAAAAATAAAGGCCGAAAAGTGGCGACCATGACAGGCTTTACCCTTGCCATTATTGCTTCTTTACTGGCCATGACAGCAACACTGCTAACTAGCTTTGCCTTATTTATTACCGCCAGTGTCTGTTATGGTATGAGCGCCGCCTTTACCCAACAAATACGCTTTGCTGCCATTGACAGTACCCCGAATAAATCCGACGTGCCAACCGTCATTTCCATTTTAATGTTAAGTGGTTTGTTCGCTGCCTTTTTAGGCCCTGAAATCGCAGTTGCCACCAAAGACTTAATCCGAGGCGGCACTGGCTTTGCGGGTGGCTTTTTAATTTTAGCTATACTGGCAGCGATAGCGCTGGTAATTATTTCAAGCTTTAACAATCCTAAGCCAGCGACAATAAATATTGAGCAAAATATCCGGCCGTTAGCCAGCATAGTTAAACAACCGATTTTTATTATTGCAGTTTTAACGGCGGCCATAGGTTACGCCTTAATGAGTTATTTAATGACAGCGACACCGATCAGTATGCACCATAATCACGGCCATTCGCTTGCTGATACTAAGTGGGTGATTCAAAGCCATATTGCCGCGATGTTTTTACCATCACTATTCACTGCTTTTTTAGTGAAAAAAATGGGTTTAAAAGGTTTATTAATTACTGGCACCGTTATTTATGCAGTAGTTGCGCTCGTGGCATTGTCTGGTCAAGCCGTAACACATTATTGGTGGGCGTTGATTTTATTAGGGATAGGTTGGAATTTTCTATTTTTAACTGGCACCAGTTTATTACCACTAAGCTATCAAGAAAATGAAAAACATAAAGTACAAGCCTGTAACGACTTTATCTTATTTGGCTTTCAAGCTGTGGCTTCGTTATTAGCCGGCTGGATGTTATATCAATATGGTTGGACCGGCGTGGTACTTTCAAGCTTACCTTTTATCATCACGCTATTTGTACTGTTTGGCTATTATCATCAAAGCAGTAAAAAACAGCACGGTACACACTTGAGATATTAACGGCTATTTCCCATGTCCAGTAAAATCTTATCATGTTGTGCTGTTTTACCATCTCGATATAAGCGATACATGGTTGATAAATTCGTGACCAACACTAATAACTCCAACATAATTCCGCCAATAGAGCCGATAATAATATTACTGGTTAACCAACATAAACAACCGAATGTTAACATCACTCGCATCGCAATGCCTTTTAGGCAGAATAAGCCATAAGTACCAAAACATCCGGCAATAACCGCCAGCCAATGATACCACTGTTCAACCCATGAATATGCCACCCCTAGCATTACAACAATAAAAAATAAGGCGGCATACTTAGATGAGATTTTAATAGACGCGGCCGTGCGTAGAATCGATACGGTAGTAGCGATTACTGAGGTCATGGCATCCATCAGGTAAAAATGTAAAGTATGGTTCACGTTTAATAAAATATGAAAATACTTAAAACGTTTATCGTCTTTCTGTAAAAAACAGGCGGCGCCTAAAGCAAAACTAAACAGCCCGATTAATTGCGCGAAAAAATTTTCAGGTAGATCAGCTAATATTTCATTTACCATTAACTATGAACCAACTTGTGGTTCAACCGTTCTTGGCACCCATTCCCACCATTGCTGCTGACCATCATCAACTGAACTTTTTTCTTGTGTTTGATGAATATCCCAAGTCACTAAATAATCAGGATTCACTAACTTTACGCCGTCAGTGCTAGTATGAAACTCACCTTTAGGGGCAATAAACCAACAATTTAAATTAGCTGGAATTAAAAACTCAGGCGTTTTTTGACCTTTTTTAAGCGGTTTAGCATGCTCGGCACTGGCAAGCTCAATAGTAATACCTAGCTCTTTATCAACCGACTTAACCATACCACCTAACATGCTTTGTTTGAGTTGCTCACCATTTTTATCAAAATAGCTCAAACCAATTAAACATGTTTTACCAATTACATTATCTAATGTTAACGACATAAAAATATTCTTTCTCTACTGAGTTACGATTTACAAAAATCATGCTTTAAAAACGAAAATGGCACTACAAAAGTGCCATTTATTATAAGCTATTTTACCTAACAGCAATAGGATGTTTACGTTTTAGGCTAGGCGCTTAATGTGATGTGTAGTTTACTACTCAAACATTCAGCAACGCAGCATAAGGCGTAACAGACATTGCTAATGCGCCAAAGGGGCTACACCGGTAGCTGGGTTGTCGGCTAGACCGATGTCTCGTGCATGTTGTTCAAAGCCTTTGTTCTTCCAGAAGAATGCACCAGGCATAGTCGTTGGAATAATTAAAATATAAAACAATGCACGGCCAATCGCGGCAGTAAAGAAGTTCAACAAGGCTAAACCCAACCAAACCACTAACAATAAGCTGTCGGTAAAACCTAACAAGCTTAAGGTTAATAAACCGGTTGCAGCAACTATGTTCAAACCTAATAACCAGTTACGGAACAGATACGTTTTACCAAAGGTTGTACACTGTACATAATGAGCTGCGCCGCCTTCATTTTCATTACGATTTAAGTCATGGTTATGTTTAATTAAACCTAACGCTTCAATTACCATACCTAAAGTAAATACGGCGCCGAAGATAAAGCTCGCTTGAACAATTACCGCACTTGCTGCGTCGGTTGCAAATAAAGTGGTTAACACTACGATTGCACTAAAGAAGGCACCTAATGATAACGAGTTACCGGCAAACGATGTCGCTGTTTGTAAGTGATTCCAAAATGGACGCGCTTTAATTTGGTAACATTGGTTCATGTAATATAAACCACCAGCACCAGCGATTATCGCAAAGACACCCGCACCAGTAACTAAACCAGCTAATGGCAAACCAGCGGTTAATTCAGCTAAGTTTACACCTAACCAATCAATGCTTAAGGTATTGACAAAACCGTTACTTGGAATAGCAAATAATGCGGTTAACCCAGTACCCGCTGAGAACATCGCTAAACCAAAACCTTCACGGCTCATTGGTGAATAGCGTAAGTTATTAAAACCGCGATAAAAACGTAGTGGTTTACCTAAATGGGTGACACTCATTAACAAAGCAAAGCTGGTCATTACCACCGCAAAAATCGCCAGCGGTAAAAACATATCTGAAGCAACAAAAGTCTCAAACGCTTCAATACCAAATAATGCCCCTAAAAATGGAATTAAAAACATACCATAGGCTGCTTGGGCAAATAAGGTAAATAATACCAGTGGGTTTTCACGCGAGTTTAATTTCGAGAAATTCCAATGTTGTGCTTTACCGGCTTTTTGATCAACCACTGGCTTGTAGTTACCTTTATCATCGCGATGATATTTCACTGGCATCGAGTCAGTTCGGGTCATCTCAATTGGCATGGTTTTGGTTTGTTGAAAACGAATATTGGGCTGGGTAATTTCTGGCGTTGGAAAGCCTGGGATCTCAGTTTTACATTGTTCACGATTTTCAGGGGTATTTTCAACGACACCAAAGTCTAAGGCATTACCAACACAAGCTGAAACACAGGCTGGTTTTAAACCTACTTCTAAACGGTCAACACACATATTACATTTTGAAACTTGACCTTTAACCGGATCAAGCTGCGGCGCATTGTATGGGCAAACCCAAGTACAATAGCCACAACCAAAACAAGTTTCAGGGTCTTGTAATACCGCGCCATATTCCACGTGTTTAGTATAAGCACGAGTTGGACAGCCTTTCAAACAAACCGGGTTATCACAATGGTTACAAGCCATTGAAATATTCATTCGTTTATAATCCGGGTATGAACCACCTTCAACATAACCGACCGAACGGAAAGCTAAATGAGCGGGATTATCATTTTTCTCTGAACATGCCGCTTCACAGGCATGACAGCCAATACAGTTATCAGCCGTGAAGAAAAAACCATGTTGTTTATTACGATTAGGATTTGAACCAACGCTTGGGTTTTCATTAATGAACATTGAGCGCTCGGCTTCCTGTCCAGTTAAATCAACTAAATCAATTAGCTGCCCATAACGGTTAGTATCTTTTATTGGCTGATCTGGCAAGACCGCGTAAGCACGCTCTTGGGTACGTACTTCCCAGTGATCCGAGCGGCCATCTTGCTCAGTACCCTCAACCATCATGTTAGGGTCAAAACTTTCTACACTGGTATCAGTGTTAGTATTTATTTCTTTAGTCATTACTTTACCTACTTTCTTTCCAGACAAGTTTGCTGACAAATTTCATTCGATTTATTCAAGCTTTTTAATTAATCATTAACCTTAACGGGCAAAGATTAATAAGTACGGCGCTCAACATTCAGGCGTGCAGCTTCGTCTTGATCAACATGTTCAATACGTACTGAGCCTTGTTTAAATGCTGGTTGGCGCGAGTATGGGTCTAATAAACCTAAGGTTAATCGGTTAACACAATCATGGAAATGGAACGGAATAAATACCATATTTCGTGAAACACGTTGAGTTAGCTGAACCAAAACCACAGCATCACCGCGTTTTGACGTTAAGCGAACATAACTTTGATGCTCAATACCCAATTCAGCCGCTGCATCTGGATTCATTTCCATATATGGCGTTGGGCTAAATTTGTTACAGTTACCAATTTTACCGGTACGAGTACGAGTATGAAAATGCTCAACCACACGGCCACTGTTTAACCAGAACGGGTAATCTTTACAGGGTTTTTCATTGTTGTCATAAAAGTCGACACAAATTAAATTCGCTTTACCTGATTTAGTTTGAAACTTACCATCAGTGTATAAACGCGGCGCGCCTTTTTCGATCCCTGCTGCAGCATCTTCTTCACTGTACGGCCATTGAATACCACGAGCTTTAATGATTTTTTCATAGCTCATGCCTGAAATATCTAGCGTTCTTTCATTGCCATAAGCATTTGACCCTTTCGACAAGTGCTTCATTTCATTAAACGCGTCTTCTGGTTTTTCAGGGAAGTGAATTTTATGACCATTTTCAAAGCGTTTCGCCATTTGATTGAAAATCCAAAAATCAGGTTTTGAATCTGCATAAGGTGGCAATACGTTATCAATTAAGTTAACGCGGCGCTCAGTATTGGTGTGACAACCTTGTTTTTCAGCCCACACAGAAGCCGGAAAATACATATGGGCATATTGATTCATCTCCACATCTTCATAAACATCTTGCACAACTAGATATTCTAATTTTTCAAGCGCTTTACGAATTCGGCCGGTATTCGGCATTGACGTCATAGGGTTAGTTGCAACAATCCATAAGGCTTTAATTTCACCGGTTTCAATCGCTGGGAAAATATCCGTTTCCGCTAAGCCACGTTTTTTCGGGAAAAATTCTGGGTCAATACCCCAAAAATCCGCAATTTCTTGGCGATCATCTGGGTTTTCTAAATAACGGTAGCCTGGTAAACCTGAACATGACGACCATTCACGTGTCCCCATTGCATTACACTGACCAGTAATTGACAGCGAAGTACCGCCTGGCTTACCAATGTTACCGGTAATTAGGTTTAAGTTGTTGATGTTAGCAACACCGTCTGAACCGTGAGTAGATTGGTTAATCCCCATGGTCCAAATACTCATGGCCGCTGGCGCTTTGGCGTAAATACGAGCAACCGTACGAATAGTATCTTCATCAATACCACATTGATGTTGAGCTACTTCAGGTGCGTAATCTTGCACTAGTTTTTGTAACTCGTCATAGCCTTGGGTATGAGCATCAATATATTCTTTGTCTTGTAAACCTTCATTGATGATGACGTACATCATAGAGTTAATTAAAACACAGTCAGTACCTGGGGTGATAGGTAAGTGAATATCAGCAAACTGTGCCAACATAGTGACACGCGGATCAACCACAATTAACGGGAATTTACGTTTTTCTAACGCTTCTTTTAAACGCCAGTAAATAATTGGGTGTTGCTCAGGTAAGTTTGAACCAAACGCCATAAAACAATGGGTATGTTCAAAATCGTCATAACAACCTGGAGGACCGTCTGAACCAAAGCTACGCTTATAACCACTAACGGCAGAAGCCATACAAAGTGTAGTGTTACCGTCATAGTTGTTAGTGCCAATACAACCACGCGCTAGCTTACCTAAAGTATAAAATTCTTCAGTTAATAACTGACCAGTAGAAATAATGGCAACAGCGTCGCGACCATATTTCTCTTGAACTTCTTTAAATTTAGCTGCTGAGGTATCTAAGGCATTGTCCCAAGTCGTTGGTTGAAATTCTTCATAATGCTTATCACGCATTAATGGTTGTGTACCACGGCCTGGGCTTTCGAATAACTCGTGTTCTAATAAACCTTTAATACAAAGTTTTCCACGGTTAACATCTGCACCTGCGTGCCCACGACTGGTAACTATTTTTTGATTATCATCAAGGCCAATTTCAATTGAGCAACCTGTTGAACAATAGTTACAAGTGGTGTATTTCCATTCCTTTACTTTTTTACTAGGAATGGTGATCGGTTTTCTGTTCTTACGGCCAAACAGCATAAACAGGTCCTACGTTATTAATTAGAGCAATGATTCTATAAAGCAAAAATCAGACCATTAAATTTAACGTTTAAATACAATGAGTTAACAGGTAGGTGCCGAGGGTTTCTGTACTATTTAGGTGCGTAATAAACAGATTCTGGTGCAAATTAAATTAATTGCACCATTATGCACCAAGCACTAACAAGAGAGTAAAATAAAGCGTAGTCAGAGCTAAGTGAATATCGTTCTTAGTTTTTGATTTCAAAAACAAACTAACTATTCGCACGACTATTTGAGATAAAAAAAGAGCAGCTAATTTCTTAGCTGCTCTAGTGGTTTATAAGACAGCTTCGCCTTTAAATATCACGAGAGATATTTTGTAATGCCTTAATACGGTCATCAAGTGGCGGATGGCTGGCAAATAAACTTAAAAATTTAGATTTACTGTTAATACCAAATGCCATCATCGAACCTTCTAATTGACTGTCTTGGCTACGTTTGAGTTTTTCTAGTGCGCCAATCATCGCCGAAGTGCCTGCTAAATGTGCTCCGCCGGCATCTGCGATAAATTCACGTTTACGTGAAAACCAAGCAACAATAATGCTCGCCAGCACACCTAAGATCATTTCCAAAACAAACACAACAGCAAAATAAGCGATACCGCCTAACCCGCCTTGGTTATTATTGCTGCGCGTCGCGTTATCAATAATACCCGCGATGATCCGCGCTAAAAAAATAACAAAGGTATTTACTACCCCTTGTACTAACGTCAAAGTAACCATGTCACCGTTAGCAATATGGCTAATTTCATGCCCTATTACCGCTTCAGCTTCTTGCTGCGTCATATTCTCAAGTAAGCCAGTACTGATCGCGACCAAGGCATTATTTTTATTAGCACCAGTCGCAAAGGCATTCATATCCGGCGAGTTATAAAGCGCAACTTCAGGCATGCCGATTTTTGCGAGTTTCGCATGGCGAGCTACCGTTTCTAATAACCACCGCTCGGTTGTTGTACTCGGCTGTTCAATCACATAAGCACCCACTGAGCGCTTTGCCATCCACTTCGACATCAACAGTGAAATAATCGCCCCGCCAAAACCAAAAACACACGCCAGTAGTAATAAACCACCTATGCCTTGTCGATCAATACCAAAAACTGACATTAATATACTTAAGGTAACACTGAGCACCAACATAATCGCTAAGTTGGTTATTAGAAATAATACGATTCTTTGCATTTTAAATTCCGAAATAAAATCACACTAAGACATAATATGTCTAATATTTATTAAAACAAGTAAATTAAAATTATAATTTAACATTGCTAGCTAACCGGAAAAATCGAGTATAACTACAATAAGCTAATTCATTAGCGCGATAATAAAAGCGAAAAATAATAAACCAGAGATAGATTGCCAAAAAACTACCGGATTACGCTGCATAATAGGCTGTTTTTTATATGCTTCTACAGCGCTACTGCTTGGTTTAGACAAATCACTGTAAAACTCAGAAAATGCTTGATAGCGTGAACTTGGATTGGCTGCGGTCGCTTTTTGTAAACTAACATCGACCCAATGTGGTAAATCTGGCCGTGTTTGTTTAATGCTTCGGTATTGAAATTCGTTATAGTCTTTAAAAGTAACTTCGGCGCGCTGCATTGGTTTATAGGGTAATTCTCCTGTCAGCATTTCGTAGCAAATAACCCCAAGAGAAAATAAATCACTTAAGTTATCAGATTGCATATGGAGTAAGGTTTCAGGCGCAATGTAATTTAATGAACCATAAGGAACTTCTTCTTTAATTGTTTCATGGTTTTCATCTAATGAAGCAACAAAAACAGTGCCATAATCAATAAGTTTAATATGACCATAATGATCGATCATTATATTGTCTGGCTTTAAATCGCGGTGAACTAAATCATGTCGCTGAAAAGCTCTGAGTGCATTGATCACCTGCTCAATTATTCCTCTTACCTGCGACAGTGCAGGTCTAGGGTTATCATGCATCCATTCACTTAATGTTTGTCCTTCGATATATTCGCAAACATGGTAGAGAAATTTACTGTCATTATTACCCGCTTGTACGCGCATCACATTGCCATGTTTTATACGTTCGCCGACCCATGCTTCACGCATAAAGCCCTGTAAATAAATAGCGTCATCGGCAAAATTAGCAGAGGGGGCTTTTAATACATAAGGTAGTTGCGTTTTTTCATCAACAACTAAATACAGGTGAGAACGAATACTGGCGTGAATGATCTTTTTAACGATATAGCCATCAAGTTTATGGCCAATTTTCAATGCTGGAGGAATGGCTTTATCAAGTAAATCACGCTGAATTTCATCAAGTTTTCGATTTGGCGTCGCTTCAATAGAGACTAAAAAACAGCTCACATTATCGTCACTACCTTGAGCTAAAGCTTGCTCAACAATGGCTTTTGAAACCTGCTCTAATGCTTTATTGGAAGGTTTTAAAGATAGCGTATTTAAGTGCTTTTTAACTTGTTTGTTACTAATGTAATCATGTACGCCATCACAAGTTAATAAATAGATATCGTTTGCTTGCAGGGCGACGTGATGTACATCAACTTCTAATCTCGGATCCGCTCCTAATGCTCTAGTTAATAATACTTGGCTACCACCTGACTTTCGATTGTGGTCCCGCGTTATGTGCTCTATTTGCTGATCACGATATTTAGTAATACGTGTATCACCCACATGGAAAATATATCCGGTGGTCGATTTAGCAATAAATGCAGTAAAGGTTGTTAACCACTGTGGCGAATTTTGATAAGAGAGATCCTCAACCAAACCACCTTGCGAGAATAACCATTGATTTAAACTAGTGAGTACTTTCGCCGCTGATTTTTGCGTCGACCAAGTTTCAGGCGTTGCGTAATATTCTTGAATAAATTGCGTAACAGCAAGTTGCGAAGCCTCAGCCGCTTTACTTGCGCTAGAAACACCATCTGCAATAGCGGCTACCGCCCCCTTAGCTCGTAATTCAAGTTTTTTCGGCATAAAAGCAGCGAAAGCGTCTTGATTTTCTTCTTTAACACCTGCCGAAGTAAAACCACCAAAAGTCAGTTGTAAATCAACAACTGACTTTTGGTTTGTTTGAGCAGCCTGCGTTAACAGGCCTTTTTCAGATATAGTATCAGTATTAGCTAACATTAATTAATTCAACAGTGCCGTCTTCACGCACTTCTGTGATAGCACCTTGCGGCTCTTCCATAAAGAGTAAGGTAATAAATCCTACCACAGCGGTACACGCAATCACTAAGAAGAATGTAGAATAATCAACCATAGTTAATACCGTTAAATATACGACTGCACCAACATTACCATACGCACCTGTCATACCAGCGATTTGCCCAGTTAAACGACGCTTAATTAGTGGAACTGCTGCAAATACTGCGCCTTCACCTGCTTGAACAAAGAAAGAACAAGCCATCGTTGCGATAACAGCTAAGGCTAAAGGCCAGTTACCAGTAATGGTCGACATGGTAAAATAACCTACCGCTAAACCAGCAGTTAATATTAATAACGTTTTCTTACGGCCATACTTATCTGATAAATAACCGCCGCCAGGACGAGACATTAAGTTCATAAAAGCATATGCAGAAGCCAACATGGCAGCATAAACCATACTTAGCTCAAAGGTTTCAGCGAAGAAAAGTGGCAACATAGAAATGACCGCTAATTCTGAACCAAAAGTAGCAAAATAAAGAATATTTAATACTGCAACCTGTCTAAACTTATAGCGATGAATCTCAGGCACAGCTTCTTTAAAAACATGACCGTTAACTTTAATGGTTTGTTTTACTTCAACAGCAAATAAAATAACTAAACCAATATAAGCAATGATTGCACTTTGTTCTGTTAATAAACTAACGCCAGCAGGAGATAACTTCCACGTAAGTAATGCTAAAGCACCGTACATAGGTAGCTTCATTAATAATAATAAAAAGAAATCCCCCTTACTAGTTACTTCCATTGCACCTGTTTGCTTAGGTTTAAAGTAAGTAGAACCTTTTGGTGTATCAGTAACATTTTTATACCAAACAATACTAAATAGTAAACTTAACAAACCAGTAAATGCAACGGCATATCTCCAACCGTCTTCACCACCAAATAACAAAGCAAGTGTTGGTAATGACATGGCTGCAGCGGCTGAACCAAAGTTGCCCCAACCACCATAAATCCCTTCAGCAGTACCAAGCTCATTTGCCGGAAACCACTCAGAAACCATACGAATACCGATAACAAAACCGGCACCAATAAAGCCTAATAAGAAACGAGATAACGCCGCTTGTTCAAAAGTATTGGCAAACGCAAACATAAAACAAGGAATACTACAGACAGCTAATAACACGGCGTAAGTTAAGCGAGGGCCATATTTATCGGTTAACATACCAATAACAACACGAGCAGGAATCGTGAGCGCTACGTTTAATAGCATTAAGGTTTTAATTTCCGATGTTGATAAACCTAATGAATCTGCAACCACAGAAACTAATGGCGCAAAGTTAAACCAAACAGCAAAGGTGATAAAAAATGCCATCCAACTTAAATGTAAGACTTTCATTTTCCCAGTAAAAGAGAAAATGTTAATTCCGCCTTGTCCACTCATAATACAACTCCTAAAGATTTAAATTTTTCGCAGAGATAAAATAAATTGATAATTTATCGCGCATATTTTTCAAGTTACTCCGTTTATAGCAAAGGTAATGCCACTGTATAAAAAAACATTTAACACACTGTTTATTAAGTGTTTTTATATTTCATCACATAATCTTCCAGTAAGAAACGCACACACATATTGCTTAGTCGCACATATCAAGTGCAAGACAGTGAAGGAAAAATAATAATGCACCAGCAACATACTTTAACCACGTACCGTCTTAATGGAGCCGTTTTTAAATCACACATTAAAAAATAACCTGCCTAATTTCGGCTAAGTAACCTTTATTTTTGCTTGTCCGTACCCATCTACTATTATGTCAAAACAATTAAATATCAGAGGAAGGTAAATGAAATATTCACCATTAGGTTCAAGCGGTCTGTCGGTTTCAAGAGTTTGCTTGGGTAGTATGACTTGGGGATTACAAAATAATCAGCAAGAAGCTAATGAACAAATAGATTATGCACTTTCACAAGGCATCAACTTTATTGATACTGCAGAAATGTATGCGGTGCCGCCTTCTGCTGATACTTATGGTAAAACAGAAACCATTTTAGGGAATTGGTTAGGAAAAAATAAACCACAACGAAAAGACATTGTGCTTGCTTCTAAAATCGCTGGTAGCGGTGTTCCATGGATTAGAAATGGCGCCAATATTACCGGCCAAGCAGTTATCGCGGCCGTCGACGACTCGCTCAAACGATTGCAAACCGATTATATTGATTTATACCAGCTACATTGGCCAAATAGAACCTCGCCGCATTTTGGCAAACACTGGCCAAATCAAATAGCTATTTCAGCGGTAGATGCCGAAGCAGAAACCGCAGGTATGTTAGATATATTACAAGGGCTGCAAACTTGTGTTG
Organism: Thalassotalea sp.; assembly: GCA_051251725.1. GTDB lineage: Bacteria > Pseudomonadota > Gammaproteobacteria > Enterobacterales > Alteromonadaceae > JALZUE01. The sequence goes on from JBPOFN010000001.1 coordinate 120,159, forward strand.
ATGCGGGAAAAATTAAACATTGCGGTTTATCAGATGACTCAACGTGGGGCATTAATACTTATTTAAAATTAAGTGAAAAACACAATTTACCAAAAATGGTCTCCATTCAAAACGAGTTTAATCTATTGCATGCGAAAGATTGGCCATATTTAATTGAAAATTGTGTCCATGAAAATATTGCTTATTTACCTTGGTCACCGTTAGCCACCGGCATTTTATCGGGTAAATATCTTAATGGCGAAGTGCCGGAAGGTAGCCGCTGGACTTTTATGCAGCGCAATGGTTTATTTCGAGATACCGAACTAACCCACCAAGCCGTGGCTCAATATGTTGAGATCGCCAAAAAGCATGGCTATACCCCTGCACAATTGGCATTAGCTTGGTGTGATCAAGTTGATGGCGTTACCTCAACCATTATTGGCGCAACCACCATGGGACAATTGAAAGAAAATATTAACGCTTTTGATATGCCGCTAAATCCTGATGCTTTAAAAGATATTAACCAGATCTTTAAACGATTTCCAGCAACCTTCTAGCCCCCAAATATTAGCTATAAACTTTAATCGATAAAGTTAAAGTAAAAGTGGCAACCGGCTCAGTACCAAAGCTTTCTGGGCAGGTTGCAATAATATTCACTTCTTGATTAATCCGGCTACCGTCGTCCATGCTTTGCACGATCATTTTTTCGATCAGCTCGCCATCTTCGCAAGTAAACAAGACATCGCGCTCAGGCCGTTTAATAAACTCAGCGGTGACCGCTTTAAAAGCCAGTGAAATTTTAAGTTTACGGTGATCCGCAATAAACATTGCCAAAAAACCACCCGCAATATCTGCGCCGATTGCTAACGCGCCAAAATACATGCTATTTAAATGATTTTTAGTGCGGCGATTTAATTTAATTTTAACCGCCACTCTTGATGGATTACATTCAACAATTTTAGGGTTAACAAAAGCAATCAGAGGAACTTTTCGAATACCAAATAATTTAAGAAATAAATTCATTTTCATTAATGATTTCAACTTAACCTCGCTTCAAACTTAAATCGTAGTTAAAAATAATATAACGTAAAAAGTACTGTTATGGGTCAATGTTATTTATCTCACTGGCTAGATAAAGCATGTGCAGCAATACTAGCGAACTTTAAAAAGGGATCGAAAGGCTAGCATTAATGGCCACAGCTTTCGCTTTTTCACGAGTTAATGAATCACTCATCAAACGGATATTGCCATATTTCATCGCATAACCTAATTCAAGCGCCTTGGTATCTATATGCCAAGCTAGTGCAAATTCGTTGCCCCAAAATTTAGGCGTTAAAACACCGATGCGTTTATGTAAAAAGAATTCACTATAAAAAACATCTGCATACCAAGTAAAGCCATACTCAGCTTGATAAGCCAACTTAGAACGCCATTTTGGTGGTAGTTTTTGCTGATAATTTAAAATCGCACCTTCAAGTAGTGGTCTGCTATCAAGTTTACCGTTAGGGGTTAAGCGATGAACTTCCCAGCGATTAACTTGGCTATACAAAGCATCTTGCCAATTAATTTTACTCCATAAATCTTTAACCGATAAGTTCCATTGCCAATCTTGTGCCAATTGCCACTTTACCGCTAAATCACTACTAAAGCCCTTTCCAGTCGCATTGGCCTTAGGAATTTCTAATAACAGGTTATGAGCTGAATAAATTTGCGCTGGGGCATCAAGGGAAAAGTCGTCTTCCCCTTGCCATATGGCACTGCCACTGAGTTTTACATGGTAAAAATCATTTGCTTGTAAATAACTAGCGCTAGCAACAACACTTAAACTAGGAGATATTTGCCAGTCATAAGCTAGTTTCAGCCCTTTGGCATCAAATTGTTTTGCATTTAAAGCCAGTTGATATCTTTGCTGCTCCGTAAATTCAATATCATTTTCGGTTTGATAATAAAAGCGCGCGGTATCATCAGAAAATTTATATAAATAGTCATATCGCCTAAGCAACGAAAAAGAAAAATTACCGACTTGCACACCAAGCTCAAGCTGATTTAACGATATCGCTTCTTCTCCTTTGGCTAACTCACCATTAAACTTATTAATAAAGCTATCAATTGGCGTAGGTTCGCTATAGCTATAACTGTCGACACGGGTGAAAACAGTTTGATTGGCAGCGGCAACTGAACTCAGTGCCGCAATACTAAAAACCTTAGCCAAGGTTAAAATAATTGCCGTTAAAGATTTTTTTCTCATAGTTAAATTTATTAGCTTAATAAAAAGAAAAAGGCGGGATAAACCGCCTTTTTTATACGAGTAAGTACTTAATTAAGGTACTTGTTTAGACACAAAAGTTATGTACCAATAAACAAATCATTAAAGCACTTCAAAACTACCATCAGCGTATTCAATTACTAAAAAGTCATCATCTTCTGTCACTGTTGCTACTACTTCATCATTAATAGTGATAGCGCCAGAGACTGTACATTCGTCAGTAACATCATTACAGCTTTCAGACATAGTGAAGGTATTAGAGTTTTGATCTGTCACCGTCATATCAACCTCAGAATTTTCAATGTCGATATCAAAATCAACATCTAAATGATCTGCGCCTACTTTGATATCAAAAGAGACATGCGCCGCTTCATAAGCGGTACGACTAACCATAAACATCACCCCAGTCACATCACTATTGGCAGAGAGGTCAAACTCTAAGGAAATACCAAAATCAACACCAATAAAGTTCTCTACGCTTTCACCGATCACTTCTTCTGTTTTATCGTGGTTATGTATATTACTAAGCCACTGATCACCACTGTAAAAATCAGCCCAAGTTTCATCAACATTTACCACTTGCTGATGAACACTAGTATCAGGGTCGATATTAACCGTAATACTGGCTTTAACTGATTCTTCACCTTTGGTAAACATACCGCTTAACATCGCATTAACTTCATCAACCGTGGTGACGCTTTCATCGTGAATCATACCGCCAGTACAAGTTTCAGCACCTTGGGGCGCGTCATTAACATCACAGTTTTGGCTATATTCGTCTTCAGCTGTTATATGAAGATCAGTCACTTCAAGGTTAAAAGCGCCAGTAAAGCTGATCGGCGCAGCACCTGTTAATTGTGCTAGGGTAATATCTAAGTCGATAGAAGCCAGCATAAAATCAAGTACTTCATCACCTGTTTCAGTAACAACTTGTGTCGACTGATCCCAAGTATAATCCCACTCTGATTCAAATTTAGCAGCAAGGTCACCTGAATTAATGGTCATTGAAACATTTTCGGTACTCACTGTCCCACTCATTTTGATGCTGGCATCAAGATTAAACTCTTCATGCTCTGAAGTTTCTGTTTCAGTAAAGACCTCTTCGGCATCCATCATCACAACTGCGCTAACATCAACCACTAAATCAACTGTGCCCGTGATTGAACTAGGTACTGTCATATCGATAGCGTAAGTATCGCCAGTGGTGGCACTGGTGATAGAAACAACAACATTTTCGTCAGTGGTATAAGAAGTCAGTGGCGCTTGACCGGCATCGATCACCGCCATATTCGCTTCATAAGCAGCAACTAGAGATTGGCTAATCGGCTCTAAGCTTTCTAACACTACATCAACATCATCTTCGCTGATAAGGTCTGTTGCCATATCGATACTGTCAGTAAATGATACCTCAGCTGAGCCATCGTAAGTTGCCGCTAAACCAAATTTACGAATAGCTTTAACCATAGCCTTAGCTGCTATCTTTTTATTAGCATTAGCCGGTGTCGTAGGAGCCACAACAGTAGGTGTATCAGGTGTAGCTTTTGCAGCCTGGCTTAGCAATAATTCAGTAGTTGAGCCTAGTGTACCTAAATCAACTTGGGCTAAACTCGGATCTTTGATAATAACCAACGCTTCAGTAAAAATTTCCGCTAAAGAAGTAGCGGCGCTATCTGTTGACTCATTCGATACCATTTGGCCATTTTTACTGACAAAATCACTAGCAACGGCCGCTAATACGCTAGCAACAGAACTGCCATCAGCACCATCAGCCAATGCCGCAGATAATAATGCGGCATTTAAAATTGCAGCTTCCCGTGCTTCACTACTGGCAGCGCCAACATTAGTGGCGTTAGTAATATCAACCACATCTAACTGGGTCAGATCACCGGTAATATTAAATAAGGCAGCAACTTGAGAATTGGCATCAGCTGCCGCTGCAGCATCAAGGCTAGTTGAATTTTGCGCTAAAGAAGCTGCAAGCGATGTTAACGCAGTAACATTTGTTTTTACTGCTTGGCCATCAACAACCGCTGGCACAACGGCTTTTAAACTAAAATCACTGGTTAAAGCTAAATCAGCCCCAAATGCAGTTCCACTACAACCAGCAATAATATCACAAACCATATTGGTGCTAGCGCCTGCAGTTATTTCAATAACCACCGGCCCGGTATAACCTTCAACCGTCAGTGAATAATTACCACTAGCATCTGTTGTGCCTTCCACTAATGCTTCAGTGTTAGTAACACCATTAGTTACCCCATAAATTTTTACAATACCGTTCTTAATAATACCTTTAACTGCAGTACCGCTAACAGCAACACTTGAAGGCGTTGGAGTTGGAGTTGGGGTTGGTGTTGGAGTTGGTGTTGGTGTTGGAGTTGGGCTGCTTCCACTACTGCCACCACATGCAGAGAGTATAGAAGCAGCGAGTAAACTAGTGCCGAAGAGCTTTAACATATGATTCATGAGAAAATATCCTTTATATTTATTCCATTTAGTTTCATTGAAGAATTCAATGATGAGGTAGTAAGTGTAGGTTAGTACAACAGAAACAGGTATAAAATATAAACAAACTAATCTTATAAATAAAGCCTTATTTCTTTATATACAATATGTTAACACCGCTTTAACAATTAAAAAAAGTTGGACTAAATAGATGTTTTAGTCCAACTCATTGTTCTAACTTTAATATTTATAGCAAAAGTTATTTATTGTTGTTTTTCAGCCGCAACCACTGAAATTTCAACTAATAGAGCTTCTCTCGCCATATCGGCAGTCACACAAGCGCGCGCAGGCGCGTAACCTTCTGGTACCCAAGCATCCCAAACAGCATTCATTTGAGCAAAGTCTTGCATGTCTTTAATATAAATAGTGGCTGATAACAGATGTTTTCTATCACTACCCGCTTGCGTTAATAATACATCCACCTTGTCTAACATAGTTTGTGTTTGCTCGGTAATGCCTTGGGTAGCATCGGCACACACTTGGCCGCATAAATAAATAGTGCCGTTGTGTTTTACAATGCGGCTCATACGTTGTTTGGTTTCTAATCGCTCAATAGTCATAATTTTCTCTTCTTCATTTACTTATTAATGCTAAAACTTAATTGCTAATATTTATTTTCTAATAATTACTGATTTTGTACTTTGTTAAACCAGCTACTATTTAATTTGTTTACAGATCATTTCATAAGCGGCTTGAATGTCTTGGGTTTTTTGTTTTGCGACTTCCATCATTTCTTTTGGTAGCCCTTTTGCCACTAATTTATCAGGGTGATGCTGCGACATCAGTTTGCGATAGGCTTTTTTCACGGTTTTTTCGTCGCTATCATTACTGACACCTAAAACTTTATAAGCATTTTCTAACTGCGTTGTGGTTGTAGGTTGATGTTGTTGACTACCACCGGCAGATTGTCCGCCATGAAATTGAGCACCTGCAACGATCATTTCTAATAAGCGGTCGAGATCTCGTGTTGAAAAGCCAAGATGCTGGGCGATGGTATGTAAAACAGCACGTTCTTCTTGGTCTAATGTCCCATCAGCAAAGGCTAATTGAATTTGAATTTCGAGAAACATCATGATCAAGTCTTCACGACCACGGCATAATACTTTAAATTTTTGTAAGCGCTCTTTTAGTGGAAAACCCGCCATTTTTCCTTCTCGAAAAGCATCTTGCGCTTGTTGCCTTAAATCACCATGTAAGCCCAGTTTTGTCATGTACTGACTGGCAAATTGAATTTCGTGTTCAGTGACCCGGCCTTTAGCTTTTGCAATATGCCCCATCACTGAAAAACTGGTATATAAAAAAGCCGCTTGACGATCCTCGTCGCTAATTTTATCGCCACCTAAATGATTGAAATCAAGCTTCCTGCCTTTATCAAAAGAATGACCTATCCAGATTCCAATGATCACGCCTAATAAGTTTTTAGATAGCATAAAACCGAATAATGCGCCTAAAACTTTTCCCCAAATCTGCATACAATCCTCTTGATGATTATTGTTTAATCTTGATAACTAAACGCATTTTATTAATGCGCTATGATTAAAACATTTTAATTAATATTGTCTGATGGTATTACTTTAATAACAACGTGTATTTAACTATGTTTTTAATCAAACTTATTACTCAGTACATTGATTTAATTGTGCTAAACGTGCTGGTGTGCCAACGTCTGCCCAATACCCTTTAAGTTTCACCGCCGCTAATTTTTGTGCGGTCGCAGCTAGCCTTAACAACGGCCCTAACGGCAATTTATTTTCACTGGTGATGGTTTGAAAAAATGCCGCGCGATACAAAGAAATACCGCTAAAAGTATAAGTATTTTCTTTTACAGCTGAATCAGTTAGCGGATTAATTAAGAGATTATCTGCGATAGCAAAATCACCAGTTAAATTATGCGCTGGATTAGCGGTAAGCCACAAACAGCCTAATTGCTCAGCTAATAGCTGCGGTAAGTCGGTAAAATCATAATCGCAGTAAATATCACCATTAATAACTAAAAATGGTGTTTGTTGTTGTGTTTGTGTTGAATCATCCACTAACAAAGGTAACGCTTTAGCAATACCGCCAGCCGTTTCTAAAGCACCGCTAGACTCGTCACTATAACTGATATTAACGCCAAATTGACGACCGTCAGCGAAGTAATCGATGATTTTTTTACCACACCAAGCATGGTTAATAACAATATCGGTAATGCCGGCAGCTTTTAATTTTTCGATATGATGTTGTAATAACGGCTTACCGTGAACAAGTAACATAGGTTTAGGTGTGTCAGTAGTAAGCGGCATCATGCGCTCACCTCGCCCGGCAGCTAAAATCATCGCCTTCACGACTTCGACTCAATTAATGCTAATGCGGGGAGTACTTTTTCAGTAACTAATTGAGCAATAAAACCAAGCTCAGGATATTTTTCACCCATATCAACAAGGTAAGTTAACGTCAGGGGAATATCTTGCAAATAGCCGCTTTTGTTGTCTCGATGATAAAGCCGAGCAAAAATACCGCTGGCTTTAATATGGCGTTGCATCCCCATTAAATCAAACCAACGTTGCCACTGCTCAGGGCTAATTTTTTGTTTTAAACGACTCTCAATTTGCTGTTGAAAATAACTAAATAACTCATCGACAAGCGTTGGTGGCCATTTAATATAACAATCGCGTAACAAGGAGACTATATCGTAAGTAATAGGCCCTATCACCGCATCTTGAAAATCAATGACTGCGATCTTATCACTGTCGGTTAACATTAAATTACGGCTATGAAAATCGCGATGCATAAAACATTGGGGCTGGGCTAACGCATTAGCTATCAATAATTCAAAACACTGAGTTAGTTGTTGCTGCTCTGATACTGATAATTGCAGATTTAAATGTTTGGATAATAACCACTCGGGAAAAATAGCCAATTCTGTCGCAATAAAATCGCGGTCGTATACAGGTAAACAGTAATGTTCAAGCGATTGAATAGCTGAAATGGTTAATAAACTATCAATGGCTTTGCGATAAAATAATTGGCTATTGTCAGCAGATGCCTGCTCGGCGTGGTTTTTGTCACTCAGTACATTTTCGCTTAACACTTTATCGCTCAGCAACGTTGAACCAAGATCAGCGATAACTAAAAAACCTTGTTGCTCATCATAGTGTTGCACTTCGGGTACAAGGATCCCTTGTAAGGCGAGTGCCTTGGCTATTTCAACAAAAGCGTTGTTATTAGATTTATCAGGCGGCGCATCAACAGCAATCAAACTAATCTCGGGAAAATTCAGCCGAAAATATCGGCGAAAACCCGCATCACCAGTTAAAGCTTCAACACTAAAGTCGTGCTTGGGAAATAAATTTTGCAGCCAATCAGTAAAAGCTTTTTCTCTAATTGTGGTCAAAAATCATCCTTTGTTACTGCTATCATTATTGTTTATTAGAAAGCGCTGTAAAATTGCTATATTATATGGGGGTTTAACCATTTAACTAGTGGTATAATAATTTTTTTATTGGTTGCGCTATTTTTTTCTGTTTATCAAACTATTTTCCGATACGTTATCGGCTAAAAGTGGTCTCTTAAATAGCGCGAAATTGATGATGTTACTTTTTTAACTTTTCGGACAATTAATGCCCTTTTCTTTTTTATTGTCAAAACGCATTACATTATTGGCACTAATATGTAGCTCTTTACCTAATCTTTTGTTTGCACAAGAAAAAGCAAACACTGCCTTTGTATGCCCAATTCAGCAAATAAACAAAATATCACCGCCTGCGGCTTTATTATTAGCGGGCAAAGGCATGGCAATTTCGTCGCAAAAAACCTTTTTAGAGAAGAACCAAATTGCCCGTTTTTCTGGTAATGTTACCATGGCATCTAAAAATCAAAGCATTCAAGCCGACTTTTTAGAGTTTAATCGCAAAACCACATCAATGACGGCAAAAGGCGAAATCCAGTTTCAAACCAATAGTATTAATGTGTTTGCGAACTATCTAAGCTCAAATAAACAAAGTAATTCAACCAGTTTAAATAACGCTTCTTATCAATTAGCCAGTAACCCCGGTCATGGTTCAGCCGGTATCATCAATGTTGATAATAACGGCACCTTAAGTTTAATCGACTCGGACTTCACCACCTGTTTTGGCGAAACGCCCGACTGGCAACTTAAAGCCAGCGAAATTAATATTTCGATGAAGGAAAATATCGGCGAAGCCTATCACGCCAGATTACATATTTTTGATGTGCCGGTCTTTTATATCCCGTATTTTAATTTTCCAGTAACGAACCAACGTAAAAGTGGTTTTTTATATCCAAGTATCAGCTCATCAAGTCGTTTGGGCGCGACCATTGAAACGCCGTTTTATTGGAATATCGCTGACAATATGGATGCGACGATTGCCCCCAAATATATGTCGAAACGCGGGACTCAGCTACTTTCTGAATTTCGTTATTTAACCGGTCAACAATCAGGTGAAATTCATTTCGAATACTTAAATAAAGATGATAAATATCACAATGAAGACGCAAGATACCTGACTCGCTTTCAGCACACGGGGACTTTTTCAAATAATTTTCGAGCTCATTTAGATACCACCACTATCAGTGATGACAGTTATCTCGTAGATATTGGCAGCGAACATTATAATTCTAACGATGCTTATTTATATCAAACGGGCGAGTTGTCGTATTTTTCTGATTCATGGGCATTAACCGCTCGGGTGCAAGATTTCGAAATTCTTGGTAATCATTTATCAAGTTATAAAACCGTACCGCAACTAGAAATTAATAAACAAATCCCGTTAAATTTATTTAATGGCCGATTTGAACTTTATTCTGAGCTTTCTCGTTTTGAAAACGACAATATTAATTTACCAACGGCCGAAAGGTATCATGTTGAAGCTGGTGTTATTTTCCCAATATCGACCCCTGCTTGGTTTTTAAATTCAGAATTTAAATTACTGCAAACAAATTATCAGCAAAAAAATCTCAGTGATGACTCGTTATTAGCAAAAGAAGTTGACCGAACGCTACCAAAAGTTCGTTTTCATGGCGGTATAAATTTTGATCGTACTATGTCAACCCCGGGTTACACCCAAACCTTAGAGCCGCAATTACAATATTTATATATTCCCAATAAAGATCAATCAAGCATTGGCCTTTATGACTCAGCGCCACTACAAGATGATTTTTCCGGTTTGTTTAGAGATAAGCGTTACAGTGGTTTAGATAGAATTGCTGAAGCAAATCAATACTCTTGGGGGGTCACCAGTAGAATTTTAGATCCTTCTAATGATGAAATATTTCGCTTTAGTTTAGGCCGAATTGTCTACCTTAATGACAGTAATTATTTAACGGCTGATGACCTCAATCAGACCGAAGATCAATCAGCGTTGGCAGCTGAAAGTTTCTTTCAGCTCAACCATCAATGGCAAGTCAGCGGTAATATCCAATATAACACTGAAAGCGATATTACTAATAACAGTCAGCTAAATATTGATTATCAACATAATAACTTTATTAACTCACAATTGAACCATAGATACATTCGTAATGTCTCAGGAGTGAGCCTAGAACAATTATCACTGCTTACCAACGTTACTATTAACGACAAATGGCAGTTTGTTGGCCGTGTTACTCAAGACTTACAACAAAAGCGTAGCATTGAAAGTTATACCGGCCTGCAATACGAAAGTTGCTGCTGGGCAGTAAGATTTGCCTATCATCGTCATATCAATTCATCGGTTGATGATATTAATCTAAATAACAACATGCTCGGTGAATTTGAAAGTAGTTTCATGATACAGTTTGTCATTAAAGGCTTAAACGGACAAAATACCAGACTAGATAGTGGCGAAATGCTAAATAACAGCATTTTCGGTTATAAACGTCCCTATTTCCTAAACAATTAATTAAGAATTATCACTATATGAAAAATTTATTAACAGCGTATTTTATTACTATTCCACTCTTGTTTAGCAGTTTCTATGTCGCCGCTAAACCCAAAGAACTCGACCGTGTGGCAGCGATAGTCAATAAAAGTGTGGTACTAGAATCAGAAGTACAAGAGCTAATGACATCAGTAAAAAATGATTCGAAACGCAACAATCAAGCGTTACCGTCTGATCGTGCTTTAAGAGCTCAGGTCATGGACAAACTCATTAATGACACCTTGATTATCGATTTAGGTAATCGTATGGGTGTGCAAGTCAGTGATGCAGAACTTGATGAAACGCTGACTAATATGGCCGTTCAAAACAAAATGACCATAGAGCAATTACGAGAAAGTATTATTGCTGAAGGCATTTCATATGACAGCTATCGCGAATCAGTCCGTAAAGAATTAATTACCGGTGAAGTAAGAAGGTCAAGTGTTAGAAGACGTATTTATATCTCACCACAAGAAATTGAAAACCTATTAGCTAGCATTAAAGAGCAAACCAATGAGAATATTGAATATAACTTAGGTCATATCTTAATAGAATTTCCAACCGACGCCTCTCAAGCGGAAATGAACGCGGCAAAAGTTCGTGCTGAAAAAGTAATTGAGTTATTAAATACTGGTTCAGATTTCGCCAAAATTGCAATTGCTTCATCAGGCGATGATAACGCACTTAAAGGTGGCGACTTTGGCTGGAAAACTATTAACGAATTACCCACCCTGTTCTCAGAAATTATTGATGGTCAGCCGAAAGACTCCATTTTTGGCCCGATCAGAACCGGCTTAGGTTTTAGTATTGTTAAAGTACTTGATGTCCGCGGTCGCGAAGTGGTTGAAGTAGAAGAAGTGAAAGCTCGCCACATATTAATTGAGCCTTCAATTATCTTAAGTGAAGCGAAAGCTGAAGCGATACTACAAGGCTTTTTAGATCAAATTGCTGCCGGTGAAGCTGACTTTGCCGAATTAGCAAAAGAACACTCTGATGGCCCATCATCAGTACAAGGTGGTGATTTAGGCTGGAGTGATCCGAACAATTACGACCCAGCATTTAAAGATGCATTAGCAAGCCTTAAAGTTGACGAATATCACAAACCATTTCGTTCATCATTTGGTTGGCACATAGTACAGCTTACCGGTCGCAGAATGTTAGATGCCACCAAACAAATGAACGAAAATAAAGTTTATCAAATATTATACCAACGTAAATTTGGCGTCGAAGCCGCGCGTTGGATAAAAGAAACAAGAGATCAGGCTTATATTGAAGTTTTTGATCAGGACGACAGTTAATGACCAAGCGTATTGTTATTACTCCCGGCGAGCCGGCGGGTATTGGCCCAGATTTAGCCATACAAATCGCTCAACAGGCTTGGCCTGTTGAGTTAGTAGTATTGGCGTCAAAAACCTTATTACTTGAAAGAGCAAAGGCGATCGGCTTACCGATTACGCTAATTGATTACGATGCAACTAAACCGGCTGCGCCTCAAGCGGCAGGCACACTAACCATTTATCCAATTGAATTAATCGGCCAATGTATTGCTGGCGAACTTAATGTCGAAAACGGTGCTTATGTGGTTGATACCTTACGTATCGCTAGTGAATTAAATATGTCGGGCGAATTTGACGCTATCGTCACCGGCCCTGTGCACAAAGGCTTAATTAATAAGTCAGGTATTGCCTTTAGTGGCCATACCGAATATTTTGCTCATCAAGCAAACTGTTCTGACGTGGTGATGTTATTAGCAACAGAAGGTTTACGTGTTGCGTTAGTAACCACTCACATTCCTTTAGCTTATGTCTCTAAAGCGATAACAACCGAAAGACTATTAAAAGTCACTCGTATTTTACATCAAGACTTAGTCACTAAATTTGGCATTAAAAATCCAAAAATTTATGCCTGTGGCTTAAATCCACATGCTGGCGAAGACGGTCATTTAGGGCGAGAAGAAATAGAAACCATTAACCCTGCTTTTGATGAGTTAAGAGCGGAAGGTATGGACATTATTGGCCCATTACCGGCTGATACTATTTTTCAACAGAAATATTTAAAAGAAGCTGATGTAATTTTAGCTATGTACCACGACCAAGGTTTACCCGTATTAAAATACAAAGGTTTTGGCTCATCTGTGAATATCACTTTAGGCCTGCCTTTTATTCGGACCTCGGTTGATCATGGCACAGCGCTAGAACTTGCTGGTACCGGCAACGCCGACAAAGGTAGCTTTATTCAAGCTATTACTTCTGCTATCGAATTAAGCAATAATCAATCTTGAGAGTACAATGAGCAAAAATAGCCATTTAGGCCACCAAGCCAAAAAACGTTTTGGTCAGAACTTTCTTCATAACGATGCCATTATCAGCCGCATTGTTGATGCAATCAATCCAGAACCAGGCGAAAACTTAATTGAAATTGGTCCAGGTTTAGGCGCACTTACAGAGCCAGTAGTTGAACGAGCTGGAAAATTATCGGTAGTTGAGCTCGATCGTGATTTGGCCAAACGCTTAAGACATCACCCTTTTTTAGCTCCGCATTTAACTATTCATGAAATTGATGCGCTAAAATTTGATTTTGGTCAATTGTCGAGCCCTGAATCACCCTTACGCATTTTTGGTAACTTACCGTATAACATTTCTACCCCACTTATTTTTCATTTACTGACATTTAAAGAGCAAGTACAAGACATGCACTTTATGTTACAAAAAGAAGTGGTTGATAGAATGGCGGCGGGTCCGAACAGCAAAACTTACGGCCGCTTGTCAATTATGACTCAGTATCAATGCCAAGTGATACCTGTCATGGAAATTGGCCCTGAAGCCTTTAATCCAGCACCAAAAGTTGACTCAGCCATTGTGCGTTTGATCCCTCACAAAGAAATCAAAAATCCAGTTAATGATATCAATATATTAAATAAAGTGACTATTGCGGCGTTTAACCAGCGCAGAAAAACCATTAGAAATAGTTTTAAAAAATTATTAGCGGTGGAAGAAATTGAAGCTTTAGGTATCGACCCAACGTTAAGACCTGAAAATTTATCAATTGACGATTTCATCAGTATCGCCAATTATGTCAGCACTAAACCCGCTGACGAAATAATGCTATAAGTGGGAATTTATGATCGAATTTGTTGATACTATCGATATTTCTGTAAAATCTAATTATTTATCAGAGCACTCAATTGAAGACGAGCAATATGTCTTTAGTTATACCATTACCATTGAGAATCAAGGTTTAACCCAAATGCAATTGATCAGTCGATCTTGGTTGATAACTGACGCTAATGGCGATATTACTACGGTTGAAGGCGATGGGGTTGTTGGTCAACAGCCGCATTTAGCGCCGACACTTAGTTATACATATTCAAGTGGTTGTGCCTTAAAAACACCAGTTGGCACTATGCAGGGGTATTATGTATTTCAAGCTGCTTCAGGAGAAAAAGTGAAAGCAACAATACCTGTTTTCACGTTGGCAACGCCAAATATATTAAATTAGCCGATGGCTTTATATTTAGTTGGTGACATCCAAGGCTGTTACAGTGAGTTAAAAGCGCTACTTAAAAAAGTAAACTTTAACCCACAAACAGATCAACTCTGGGCATTAGGTGATATTGTCGCCCGCGGCCCTGATTCTTTGAAAACCGTGTTGTTTTTAAAAAGCCTAGGTAAAGCCTTTAATATGGTCTTAGGCAATCACGACTTACACCTGCTCGCCATTTATCATGGTATCAAAAAAGCCAAAAAATCAGATAAACTCGAATCATTATTAGCCGCCAAAGAATTACCCGAAATTATTGAATGGCTGGTACAAATGCCTTTATTACTTCAAACCCCCGATAAACAAGGCTATTTATCTCATGCAGGCATTTCCCCGCAATGGACTATTAAAGAAGCAATTGCCAACGCGAAATTTGCAGAAAAAAAATTAAGATCAGCTAAACTTTCGAAATGGCTTACTATTATGTACGGTGAGCAACCGAATGATTGGTTAGAAATAAAATCTAAAGAAGAAAAATTTCGATACGTCATTAACGCTTTTACACGTATGCGTTTTTGTTATCTTGATGGTTCTTTAGAGTTCAAGTGTAAACAAGATGTAAATGACGCACCTGAACACTTAAAGCCTTGGTTTGAATTAACCCAAGCACTGACCAAGAAAAAATGGGTTTTTGGTCACTGGGCATCATTGTTAGGAAAATGTAACCACAATAATGTTTATGCTACCGATACCGGTTGTGTGTGGGGAAACAATTTAACCTTATTACGCTGGGAAGATAAAAAATATTTTATCGAACCGGCACATTAAGAAAAAATAATATTAAAAAGTAATTATATAAGGTGAAAAAGAAATTCGCCTTGTTATAATGATTTAAATAAGTATAAGTTTTTTATAATAATTAACGCTTATCAATGAACAAAATTTCGTTTTCAGGGATAGAGTAACAACAAATTCCGACAATATAGCTAAACGGGTGACATCTATGAATTTAACCGTAAGAATTAAAATTATTGGTGGATTTTCCATCTTATGTTTCTTGCTCATTATTATAAGTTTAATCTCATTAAATAATTTAAGTACGATCAATTCTTCTTTGACCGAACAAAATAAACTTGCTATTCCAACATTAAAAGGCAGTAATAAACTTGCCAATGACTTGATGGAAATGGGCAGTATCACTTTACAAGCTTATTATCAAACCGATTCAAGTGAATTAAATAACCTCAAAGAAAACTTTACGCTCCTTAGTGATAATTTCACCCAAGGGCAAAAAAGTTTAAATTTAGTGGTTAAAGATGAAGCTAAACTCGCCGCAAACTTAACGAAAGTAGGCAGTGTTTATCAATCATTAGCAGAAAATATCGAAGCGGTATTTCTTAATCGCCAAAACACAATTTCCTTAAAGAACCAACTAACAGAACAAGTTGATAGTATCGAAGAAATTGCTGATGAAGCTGCCACGTTAATGTTAGATTTAGCGGATCACGACTTAGCTGACACTAAATTACAACGTGCTGTCACCTTAGGTGAGCAAATTGAAAGTAAATTTAATACTATCGTTAGCTCTTCGTTTGAATATCGTGACTCATTAAAAAGCCAAGCCACTAATTTTATTGAAACCGACATCACTAACGGCATAAGCAGCACCCGTGACTTAATTGAGCAAATATCTGTTGAATTAGATCGTTATAACGTTGGTGATACTTCTGATGAGCTGGTTTCAACTATTGATGGCTTAAAAGGCATGGCTGACGAACTATTTGCTTTAAAAGCACAACAATTAGATGCCATCGCTTTAGCAACTGAAAAACTAACCGCGGCAAAAGCGGATGTTAAAGCAGCTAATGAAATTCTAGCGGCACAAGTAGAACTTGCTAATGTCACCACTAACGCTGCAGCTGAATCTGTTAGCAATGCGGTATCAAGTGGTACGTTTCAAACTTGGGCTATCTTAATTATCTCGTTTATTATTGCCTTTATCATCGCCTTTTTCACGCTAAGAAGTATTACTGGTCCATTAGGACGTGTTAATGAAATGCTTAATATCGTCGCCTCTGGTGATTTATCTCGTAAATTGGACGATTCAGGTAAAGATGAATTTGCTTTATTATCAAGTAATTGTAATAAGGTAATTGAAAGCTTAAGAACCTTAATTCAAAGTATTGTCAGCCGCTCTGCACAATTAGCTGCTGCCGCTGAGCAAACCTCAGCAGTTACCGCACAAAGTACCACAGCCATTGAAGAGCAGCGTAGCCAAGTAGAACAAGCTGCCTCAGCAACTACAGAAATGAGCAGTACTTCACAAAGTGTACTTGCTAGTGCTAATGATGCTTTAGGTGAAATCAAACAAGCCGATGATGAAGCAGAACGCGTTAAAGTAATTTCTGAGAAAAACAAAGAAATCATCCAGCAACTTGCTAGTGAAGTTGACTCAGCTTCTCAGGTTATCAATCAATTACAACAAGACAGTGCTTCTATTGGCGGTATCTTAGATGTAATTCGCGGTATTGCAGAGCAAACTAACTTACTAGCACTTAACGCTGCAATTGAAGCTGCACGTGCCGGTGAACAAGGTCGAGGTTTTGCGGTTGTTGCTGATGAAGTAAGAACACTTGCCAGTCGTACTCAAGTGTCGACCCAAGAAATTCAGAAAATGATTGAAGCGCTCCAAACCGGAGCTCAAAAAGCGGTATCGGTTATGGATACAGGTAAACAGCAAGCGGCAAATTGTGTTGAGCAAACAGAATTGGCTAATGCTGCACTTGATACCATCACCCATGCGGTTCATGAAGCTTACGATAGAAGCTCTCAAATCGCGACCGCTGCTGAAGAGCAAAGTGTTGTTGCCCATGAGATCAGTGAAAACTTAGAGTCAATTGTTGCAATTGCCGAGCAAACTACCGCTGGAGCGAAACAAACAGCTGATTCAAGTAGTGAAGTTGCAAGACTTTCAGAAGAGTTACAACAATCAGTACAAGAGTTTAAAGTATAAGTTAACTTTAAAGCCGATATAAAAACCGCTTAATTGCGGTTTTTTTATCGGAAAAATTCAGTCGTTCTAACACTATTAGCTGATTGTACCGACTAGCTAGCTCTTAGAAATTAGCTCGACGGACTGTCACTCTATCCCAAGAACCTGATCTCAGGTTAAATAACCAAAACAACTTACGTTTTTTAGTAAAATTTCGGTAATAAAAAAGCCCGCAATTGCGAGCTTTATCGTGGTGCTTGGCGTTATTCTTGTTTTGACACTTATTGGTACTGTTATGCTTTTATGCTTGTATTAATAACTTCATAACTTCATAAAAACGTAAGCGAATAAGTTTAACTTAAACGTAAAGCTTAAGCTGATTTACCCGCACGTGATACGTATTCGCCAGAGCGAGTATCCACTTTAACAATTTCACCAATTTGAATAAATAATGGTACACGAACTACTGCACCAGTACTTAAGGTTGCTGGTTTGCCACCAGTACCTGCGGTATCACCTTTTAGGCCAGGATCGGTTTCTGTCACTTCGATTTCAACAAAATTTGGCGGAGTAACCACAATCGGAGAGTTGTTCCATAAGGTAATGGTACAAATATCACTTTCAACTAACCATTTAACGCTATCTGCAACGGCTTTCTCGTCTGCTGCAATTTGCTCAAAGGTGTCATTATTCATAAAATGCCAAAATTCACCATCAGCATATAAATAAGCAAGGTCAGTATCCATAACGTCAGCGCCTTCGACACTTTCGCCTGATCTAAAGGTTTTTTCTAGCACTTTACCTGAAATTAATTTACGAATTTTAACGCGGCTAAAGGCTTGGCCTTTACCTGGTTTTACTAATTCGTTTTCAAGAATGTTGCAAGGTTCGCCGTCAAGCATTATCTTAAGCCCGGCTTTAAATTGGTTTGTACTAAATGTTGCCATAAAAATGTGCTCTTAACTGTATACGCTTAATACGCAGAGATAAAAAATAATGTCGCAGATAATAACTCAAAACCCCGAACAATTGCACCTTTCATGGCAAAAAGAATTAGCAAATGTTGTCACTGATCCAAAAGAATTATTAAAACTTTTGCATATCGAGCCAGAAAAATATCTCGCTCATTTTTCTGCGCGCCAATTATTTCCCGTTCGTGTTCCCAGACCTTTTATCAATAAGATGGTAAAGGCTGACTTTAACGACCCACTGTTAAAACAAGTAATGCCATTATCAGATGAGTTTATCAGCACTGAAAATTACTTAACGGATCCACTTGAAGAGCACGATACCGTGGCCGAAGGTTTATTGCATAAATATACCAACCGCGTATTGATGATAGTTAAGGCTGGCTGCGCCGTGAACTGTCGCTATTGCTTTCGCCGACATTTTCCATACCAAGACAACAGCCCCAACAAACAACGCTGGCAGGCCGCGTTAGATTACATTAGCCAACACCATGAAATTAATGAGGTGATCTTTAGCGGTGGCGATCCATTAATGGCAAGTGATGAACACTTAGCTTGGCTAATTGCGCAAGTGGAAAACATTACCCATGTGAAACGCTTACGTATTCATACTCGCTTACCGGTGGTGATACCTGCGAGAATAACTGATGCTTTGACCGAGATGTTAGCCAACAGCCGATTAATTTGTTCAATGGTGTTACATATTAATCACGCTAATGAAATCGACAGCCAATTTTTAACCGCAATCAGCAAGTTACAAGCTCAGCATATTCCACTATTTAACCAGAGTGTTTTGCTAAAAGGCATTAACGATCAGCTTTCGACACTTATTGCGTTATCGGAGTCACTGTTTGATCATGGTATTCAGCCTTACTATTTACACCTGTTAGATAAAGTACAAGGCGCTGCGCATTTTGATGTTTGTGAGCAAGAGGCGCTGAAGCTTTACAAAGAGCTACTTGCTAGCGTTTCAGGTTATATGGTGCCAACCTTGGTGAGAGAAATCGCCGGTGAGGCTAACAAAACGCCGATCAATTTGGCATAATAGCGCGCAATTTCATTCTGTCCGTTTTAAACACTTAGGCAAGCTAATCCCATGAGCAAAGCAATTGAACAACAACTAATTGAAAACATTTCTATTATTTTAAAAAAGGCATTAGTAGCCGACGCTACCATTGCTGATTTACGCGAAAATAAAAAAGCTGGGTTCAAAGCAATATTTACCGCTGATGCCGGCTTTACTAGCTCAGCCGATACTTTCCAGCCTTATGTTGAAGAAATTGCTGACGACTTATTAAAATGGCAAGGCTCGAAAGACCGAGAATTATTAGTCGCGTTAGTGAAAAAAATTGAAAAGTTATTTAGCGTGTTAAATACCTTAGAAAATAGCTATTAATCACGCTTCACTATTTTCTAAAATAATAAACGCGCTTCTAAGCGCGTTTTTTTGTATTTTATATGTTAGATATTGAAACCTAAATGGTAAAAATTATTCTACCTGCTCTATTTTTATATTATCAATGTACGCATCAACTGCGCCATTGGCACTGATAAAATATAAATCGAATCGCGCTTTTTTCCCTGCGCCAGCAGACGTAGACCAATCAACTTCATCAAAATCAACGCTCACACTTGTCCATTGTGCATTCGATGCCGGTGAGTGCCATTTTTCGATCCGCTCATCCCAATACCCTTGCGGCACCATATACATACGCAAAGGTTTTGCACTATCAGTATAGTTATTTACTTTTAAATCGTAAGTTAAGCGAAATTTTCGTGCTTGGTTTTCGCCAAAGTCTTGTGGCAAAGCACTCGAGGGTAAAGTGATACCGGTATGCATTGTGCCATCAGAAACAAGGTGAAGACCAAAGTTACTCTCTTTTGCCGCGTCTGCGGTAACCGTTGCTACACCTGGGCTTTCCCAATAAGTTTCAAACGGGGTTAAAGCGCCGGTTTCAAAGTTAGCATTAAGATCTGCAATTAAATTAGGATCATTGGCCGTTACCGTCACCAGCACTTGGCCACTTACGCCATTAGCTGAAGTTGCCGTGATCACAGCATCACCTTGAGCTATACCAACGACTTCACCGGTACTTGTGACGGAGGCAATGGATGTTTGCGTTGAGCTCCAAGTAATAGTTCGATCAATGGCATGCATAGGCAATGCTTTGGCCGATAAAATAACACTGTCGCCAATTTCAATGGTTTGAGCCGCAGAAACTTCGACTGAAGTCACCACAACTTCAGGAATAATCTTGTTTACTTCTAAGATCACAGAAGAAACTCGACCGACACTATCAGGAAAGGTAAGTGTCACGACATTGCTCGTTTGTAATAAATTAAATGGTACCGGTATTTCTATCGCGCCAAAAAAATCATCTCGGTTAGCTTGGTCGTAACCGGCCCAGTCATCAGGAACAGTAACTGCCGTGCCATTAACTTTTACCATCGGCTGTTTCGATTTATCATGTTTACGGCCAATAGCCATTCGTAATACTGCGGTAGAATTACTTGCATCAGTGGTGGTTAAATCAAGGTCGGCAAAGTTAACTGTGATCGCTTGATTCGCTACGATCGTCTTTAAATAGTCATCTGAATAATACACATCGCGGCGCATAACACTTGATGCGGCAACTGCTTTATTAAAGGTATATTCATAAATCACTGTTTCATAAGGCGCAAGTGTTAAGCTATTGTCAGATAAATCCGTTGAGACCACTTCACCCGTAACTAATTTATCAACCTCGGTTAATGACGCAACAGCATCGCTAGGTACTTTCAAGCTTTTGAGTTTTAAGTGGCTATAATTGTAACCTGCATCCGCGTTAATATTTACATCAACAGTTTTAGCTTCATCTTCTAGGTTATTTAATATAATAAAAACTTTATCGCCGTTTACATAGGCTTGGGTTTGAATATCAGGATCACTAGCGGTAATGGCTAAACGGTCACCATCAACACGATTCCATAACTGATAGAATTTAATTTTTTGTGACGGAATATAATTGTCGGCCGCGTCATTATCGATAAATTCATATTTCTGTGTCGTTTCATTAAATTGAATTCTTTCTGGGTTTGGTCGCCACAGCGCTGCTGAATAAGGATGACCATTTTGCTGCCAAAACCATGTTGCATGCCCGGTTATAAATGGCACTGATGTTAAAATACGGTCTTCTCGATCTAACAACTCCATTAACAAATGGTTATGCGATTTCAGCTCTTGGCTATTAATCACTTCATCATAAAAAACTTCTTCTTCATCGGTACCGGCTTTGTTAGGCCTTTTAATAATACCGCCATATTCGGTTAGAGCATGAGGTTTTACTCGATCCCATTTAATCACAGAATAGGTTTCAATTAAGTCAATAATAGCCTGGGCATTACTACCTGAACGGCGGTTTGCTTGTCCTTCAACATTAACCCCATCATAAAGATGAAAAGAGAAGGCGTCCATATCGTCACCGGCCCTGTCCATAAACATTTTTTGACGATCGTTAAAGTGACCAAAATCGTAGAGTTCTAATGATGGCCAAGCTGAACTAAAACCAATCACATGCATATCAGCTAATGCCGGTCTGTTATGAATAGCCTTCGCAAGTTCTTTAAACCAGTCGGTCATATGTTCAGTCATTTCACGATTTTTAGCATTATCCCAAGCACCTGGAACAAAATCACTGGCATGAACAAAAGGCTCATTCATGGGTTCATAAAATATCGGCCGAGATTCATCAGTAAAATAATGCTCAAAATAATCCGCCGCCCAACGCGAAGCTTCTACTATGTCATCATTTAAATCCACGACAACATCACGCGGATGCTGGGTTTGAACAGTACGATTACTATATGTAGAACGTAACTTATGGCTATTGAAGCTTGATATATTTTGCGCACCTTTCGTTTGCGCCGTTGCTGTCGAAGGGTAAGTTTCACCTAATTGTTTTGAGACATTCATTGGCCCCCAAAACCCGCGCCCATTTCCTACTCTTAATTCATTACGAAGATAATTAATATCTTCGATATTATACAAACTGGACGAAAACTGACTGTCGTGCTGATTAAAAAACTTATTACGCGTTAATGTTAATGACTCAGCAAAATACTGGACAGTATTAATATCAATATCGACAGCAACATTTTCCGGAACCGGTGTTGGCGTTGGCGTTGGCGTCGGCGTTGGCGTCGGCGTTGGCGTCGGAGTTGGCGTCGGCGTCGGCGTCGGCGTCGGCGTCGGAGTTGGCGTCGGGGTCGGCGTTGGCGTCGGCGTTGGTGTTGGCGTTGGCGTCGGAGTTGGAGTCGGAGTTGGCGTCGGAGTTGGCGTTGGTGTCGGTGTTGGCGTTGAACCGCCACCACAAGCCACTAAGCTGGTAGATATTAAGGCAATTGTTATAGTTTTTAGACCAGTTTTCAACATGTTAGATGCTCACTATCACTAATACTCGGGTTGTTATTGCTTGAAAATCATACAATAATTCACTTTTAATTAGCTTTTAGATTACATAACAACTCACATACAAACAAGCATAATTATATTTAAATCCATCTTGGTGTTGTATCTATCTGGCTAATCAGCCTGTATAAATATTGTTTAATTAAAATAACTAAGATTATCAATACTTATACTTAGTGATTAAAGCTCCACTAAAATCAAAGTAATCGCTATAAATTGTTTCTAGATAATCAATCAACTTAAGTTCCAACCGGGTAGGATCCTAAATAAAAACCCCACCATGGTAATTTGTAAACAAAAATCAATAATTAGATATAAAAAAGCCAAGCGTATATTACGCTTGGCTTTTATCATTATTTTAACTAGTGACTAGCGCGATTAAATTAGCGGTGCTAATCATCTAAATTAGGCGACAACCAACGCTCAGCATCTTCCTGACTCATACCTTTACGCTCGGCATAATCAGTCACTTGATCTTTATCTATTTTGGCAACCGCAAAATATTTACTGTCTGGGTGAGCAAAGTAAAAACCGCTTACCGCCGCACCTGGCCACATTGCATAACTAGAGGTAAGTTCCATACCAATGTTGTTTTCAACATCGAGTAAGTCCCATAATAAACCTTTTTCAGTATGCTCTGGACAAGCAGGATAACCAGGCGCTGGACGAATACCTTGGTAAGACTCACGAATTAACGCTTCGTTATCTAATACTTCATCAGGGGCGAAACCCCAGTATTCTTTACGTACCCGTTCGTGCATGTATTCAGCTGAAGCTTCCGCTAAACGATCCGCTACGGCTTTCATTAAAATGCTGTTGTAATCGTCATTATTAGCGTCAAATTCAGCAACAAGCTCATCACAACCAAAACCCGCAGAAACAGCAAAGGCGCCCATGTAATCTTTTACGCCCGACGCTTCATCAGCCACATAGTCGGCTAAACAGCGGTTATATTGCCCCGAAGGTTTTTTACCTTGTTGACGTAATTGATGGAACTTCATCAGTGTTTCTTGACGCGTATCATCGGCAAATAGTTTAACGTCATCACCTTCACGAACAGCAGGAAATAAACCAATAACGGCTTTAGCTTTTAACTTACCACTATTAATCACATCATCTAACATCGCATTAGCATCGTTAAATAAATTAGTTGCGGTTTCACCAATCAATTCATGCTCTAGAATTTTCGGGTATTTACCCGATAACTGCCAAGTCATGAAAAATGGTGTCCAATCAATATAATTACGCACAATATTGAGATCTAAATCTTCAACTACCGTAACACCTAAATTCTTCGGCGTAGTTGGAGTGTAATCAGAAAAACTTAACGGGTAGCCATTTTTACGTGCTTCTTCTAACGACACAATCGTTGAACGAGGCCCTTTACGGGCATGTTGCTCTCGTACTTTGTCATATTCTTTCGCTTGGCGCTCTAAAAAAGCAGGGCGTAATTCGTCAGATAATAACGAGCTAACGACTGAGACTGAACGTGAGGCATTCGGTACATAAATTACGGGATGCTGATAGTTTTGCTCAATCTTCACGGCAGTATGGGCTTTGGATGTGGTGGCACCACCAATTAATAACGGTAAATCAAAACCTTGGCGCTGCATTTCTTTAGCAACATGTACCATTTCATCTAACGATGGTGTGATCAAACCAGAAAGACCAATAATGTCACACTTCTCTTCTTTTGCGACCTGTAAAATTTTCTCAGTTGGCACCATCACACCAAGGTCAACTATGTCGTAGTTATTACACTGTAAAACCACACCAACAATGTTTTTACCAATATCGTGTACGTCACCCTTTACTGTCGCTAAGAGTACTTTACCGTTTGATTTAATTTCGGTTTTTTCAGCTTCGATAAACGGGTTTAAATGCGCTACCGCTTGTTTCATTACCCGTGCAGATTTAACCACTTGTGGTAAGAACATTTCGCCGGCACCAAACAAGTCACCTACAACGTTCATGCCATCCATTAATGGACCTTCAATCACGTCAAGCGGACGCTTGGCAATTAACCGTGCCGCTTCAGTATCTTCAACGATAAACTCGTTAATACCTTTAACTAATGAATGCTCTAAACGTTTGTTAACTGGCAGTTCTCGCCACGATAAATCAGCTTTATTGGTCGCTTTACCGCCTTGGCCCCGATAACCTTCCGCTAACTCTAATAAACGTTCGGTCGCGCCGTCATCAGTATTTTGAATAACATCTTCAACCGCTTTTAATAAATCTTTTGGAATATCAGAATAAATCGATAATTGGCCGGCATTAACAATGCCCATGTCCATGCCGTTTTTAATCGCATGGTATAAAAACACCGCATGTATTGCTTCACGGACCGGATTATTACCACGGAACGAGAACGACACATTCGATACCCCGCCAGAGATCATCGCATGCGGTAAGTTATCTTTAATGTCTTTTACCGCTTCAATAAAATCAACCGCATAGTTGTTATGCTCGTCAATACCTGTGGCAACAGCAAAGATATTAGGATCGAAAATAATATCTTCCGGCGGAAAGCCAATTTCATCGACAAGTATATGATAAGCACGATGACAAATTTCATATTTACGTTCACGTGTGTCAGCTTGGCCAACTTCATCAAACGCCATCACAATAACAGCCGCGCCATAACGACGTAATAACTCAGCTTGTTTTCGGAAGATGTCTTCACCTTCTTTCATACTAATAGAGTTAACAACGCCCTTACCTTGAATACATTTTAAACCTTCTTCTAAAATATCCCATTTAGAAGAATCAATCATAATTGGCACTTTCGCGATATCTGGCTCACCAGCAAGTAAATTCAAAAAGCGGATCATCGCCGCCTTTGAATCCAACATGCCTTCATCCATGTTGATATCAATAATTTGCGCGCCGTTTTCTACTTGCTGTAAGGCAACAGCAACCGCTTCATCAAATTTTCCATCCATGATCAAGCGTTTAAAAACAGCAGAGCCGGTAACATTGTTACGTTCACCAACGTTAACAAATAAGGTGTCTTCTTGAATCGTTAGCGCTTCCAAACCTGACAAGCGACAAGCTATTTTACGCGGCGAAATTTCACGCGGCGTGACACCGGCAACAGAATCAGCCATACCTTTAATATGTGCCGGCGTGGTACCACAACAACCGCCAATAATATTTAAAAAGCCAGCACCCGCCCATTCAGCAACGTGAGTATTCATGTCTTCTACAGTGAAGTCATATTCACCAAAAGCATTCGGTAAACCAGCATTCGGGTGAGCGGAAACAGCGCAATCTGAAATACGGCTCATTTCTTCAACGTATTGACGTAATTCAACCGGACCAAGCGCACAGTTCAAACCAAATGATATCGGTTTAGCATGGCGTAGTGAGTTATAAAAAGCTTCGGTTGTTTGACCTGATAACGTACGGCCTGAGGCATCGGTGATCGTCCCAGAGATCATTACCGGATAGCGCGTACCTAATTCTTCAAAGACAGTTTCAACCGCAAAAATAGCCGCTTTAGCATTTAACGTATCAAAAATAGTTTCGATTAATATTAAATCTGAACCACCTTCAATTAAGGCTTTGGTTGATTCAATGTAGGCATCTTTTAACTCATCAAAAGTAACATTACGAAAAGCCGGATCATTAACATCAGGAGAAATTGAACAGGTACGGTTTGTTGGCCCTAAAACCCCGGCAACAAAACGTGGTTTGTCAGGGTTTTTAGCGGTAAATTCATCAGCCGCTTGGCGCGCAATCTTAGCCGCTTCAAAGTTAATTTCTTTGCTTAGCGCTTCCATATCGTAATCAGCCATCGCAATAGTGGTGGCGTTAAACGTATTGGTTTCTAAAATATCGGCACCCGCTTCAAGATACTGCGAATGAATAGTTTTAATTACTTTTGGCTGAGACAGCACTAACAGGTCATTATTGCCTTTTACATCACTATGCCAATCAGCAAAACGATCACCACGGTAATCGTTTTCTTCAAACTTATAATCTTGGATCATGGTGCCCATGGCGCCATCTAAAATCAAAATACGTTTGGCTAACTGCGCTTCAAATAATTTAAATGAAGCTGACTTTTGCACTTTTACGGCCATGCTAGTCTCCTGTTATTGATGTCTGAATATGTTCAGCATCTAACTGATACGGGGTGATCTGGTAAACATAATAGTTTATCCAGTTATTAAATAATAAACTGCCATGACTACGCCATGTACTAACGGGCGTATTGCTTGGGTCATCATTTTTGTAATAATTAATTGGTACTTTCGGTGTAAGTCCGGCCGCAACATCGCGTTTATATTCATCATCAATCGTATGGGCTTCATATTCAGGATGTCCTAAAATAAACACTTGGCGCTTGTCTTTGCTAGCCACTAAAAACGCGCCGGCTTCATCGGATTCAGCCAAAACATTTAAAGGTTCCACTAAATCAAATTGCTCGCGAGTTACTTCACCATAA
This sequence comes from Thalassotalea sp., assembly GCA_051251725.1. Taxonomy (GTDB): domain Bacteria; phylum Pseudomonadota; class Gammaproteobacteria; order Enterobacterales; family Alteromonadaceae; genus JALZUE01. Next base: position 147,146 of record JBPOFN010000001.1, read on the forward strand.
CGAGAGTGCGGCATTAAAAATTCATCGTCAAAACCACGAGTTAATCGTTCTAAAGAACAGTTAACCGTATGAGGGTAAACGCCAGAAAGTTTCTCTTCGCGCACCGAGCGCTTCATTCCATAATGATAATAAAACGCGGCATTAGCAGCCCAACAAAGATGCATAGTTGAAACAACATTTTTTTGCGCCCAATCGAACACTTCACAAATTTTGTCCCAATAACTGACATCTTCGTATTCCACTAAGCCTAAAGGCGCGCCGGTGATAATTAAACCGTCGTATTGTTGATGTTTAATATCATCAAATAAATGATAAAAAGCATCCATATGATCTTCAGGTGTGTGCTTCGATGGGTTGGCATGAATACGCACTAAATCAATATTTATTTGCAATGGTGTATTTGAAAGCATACGCAGCAGCTGCACTTCTGTTTCAATTTTATTAGGCATTAAATTCAAGATAGCGACTTTCATCGGGCGAATTTCTTGGCTCGCAGCACGATTTTCAGACATCACAAAAATGTTCTCTTGGTCGAGAATTTTCAATGCGGGGAGCTGATCAGGAATTTTAATGGGCATAGTTTACCACCATCTGTTTTACAATAGGCGTACTTTACTTTGAACGACCGGATAATTCAACATCTAAACGTATAGACGTCTAAATGAATTTATTCAAAAGACCTGAAGCCATTAAGTTTTCCATTTATTGTCTATCGCTCAAAAAAATAGGGTAATCAAAGCGTTTATAATAATATTTACAGGTACTCTAAAGCGCTATTGCATAGGTTAAATAAAGAGTTAACAGCCGCTATTTTGCCTGCGAAATTAATTGCCTAATTCGCTATTTATTTAACTCATCTTATCTAGATATACAGGCAGAGTAGTTAGTTACGAACGATTAATGTTTACCGCCATTAAAATCTTCATCGTCTTAATTCTGCCCACATAATAGAAACATATTAAGGACCCGTAAACCGCAGAAAAACGTATGAATAGCATTTATCAAAAAGCTCTAGGTTTGTAAACACCGCACACACAGATAATAAAAAGGGCGCTTGGTTATCAACCAAACGCCCTTTTACAGCATTAACTTTTTTGCGGACTAAGCCTATTAAACGTTATTCAGCTGCAGGAACTGTTTCTTCAGCTTCTGGCTCAGCAACATTTTTAGACAATAACATCTCGCGTAATTTCTTATCTAAGCCTTTAGCCATATCAGCATGATCTTTAAGGTACTTAATCGCATTTGCTTTACCTTGACCAATACGTTCGCCATTACAGCTATACCAAGCACCTGCTTTTTCAACTAATTTATTCGCTACACCTAGGTCGATTAATTCACCTAAACTGTTGATCCCTTCACCATACATAATTTGGAATTCAACTTGTTTAAATGGTGGCGCAATTTTGTTTTTAACAACTTTAACGCGCGTTTCATTACCAACAATTTCATCACCGTTTTTAACAGCACCGATACGGCGGATATCTAAACGTACTGAGGCGTAGAATTTAAGCGCATTACCACCGGTTGTGGTTTCTGGGCTACCAAACATAACACCAATTTTCATACGGATTTGGTTGATGAAAATTAACATGGTATTTGATTGTTTTAAATTACCGGTTAACTTACGCATTGCTTGCGATAACATACGTGCTTGTAAGCCCATATGTGAGTCACCCATATCACCTTCAATTTCAGCTTTTGGCGTAAGTGCGGCAACCGAGTCAACTACGATCACGTCGATAGCACCTGAACGAGTTAACATGTCACAAATTTCTAACGCTTGCTCACCCGTATCTGGTTGAGAAACTAAAAGCTCATTAATATCTACACCTAACTTAGCCGCATAAATAGGGTCAAGTGCATGCTCAGCATCAACAAACGCACAAACTTTACCGTTACGCTGCGCTTCAGCAATAACTTCTAACGTTAGTGTAGTTTTACCACTTGATTCTGGACCATAAATTTCAACAACACGGCCTAGTGGTAAACCACCAGCACCTAAAGCAATATCTAACCCTAATGAACCTGTTGAAATAGTTTCAACGTCCATGCTGCGGTTTTCACCTAGTTTCATAATTGAACCTTTACCAAATTGGCGTTCAATTTGACTAAGTGCTGCTGATAATGCTTGTTCTTTGTTTTTGTCCATGATTAGCTCCGTGTTCTTTAATGGCGTTCTTTTGATGGCTAAGTATTCTTAATTGGGCTCAGTATACTGTATGGTCGTACAGTATCAAGTTTTTTTATCAAATTCTTAAAAAATAAAAATCAAAACCATAGATATCAAAAGGTTATGGAATAACACTTAGAAACTAGTGTTGTTTTATTTTTACGATGCCATGAGAAGTTGATAGATTTACAGTGTTTTTTGCAGTACTTTCACGCTCTGTTACTAAGCCGTTATTATTGATCTTATAGTTATAATCACTATTTTTTGGTAAAAACAACAATATGTTACCGTGACGATTACTCGCGTCAATATCAAATACTTGATTAGCAAGTTGGGTTAAATCAATTTGCCCGTGGGCATTAGTTACCCGCATTTTATTTGCCGCACCAATAAATTCAATTGGCCCATGTTTATTTTTCAAATAAGCCTGCTCTGTAATTAATGTATTCGCATAAACTCGGCCATGAGCCGATTCTATATCGAGCGACTTACCCTGATGCTGGGTTAAATTTATCGCCCCATGGGCGGCATCAATATTTAATTCATCAATATCACTTATTGTAAAAGTAATATCGCCATGCGCCCAATCCCCCGTTACGCTATTAGCTTTGACATTAACAACGTTAAAGCGGCTATGGGCACCTTCAAAAGTAATATCTTTTGCCGCTACCTCATTAATATTTATTAAACCATGTGCTGAATGAAGCTCTAATTCTTCAGTATTAATATTCTCAAGCGCGATCTTTGTATGAGCGATATTTAACATAAAATGTTGATAAGGCTTTTGCGCCTGACTTTTAGAAAATTTAGCGTTGCTGTGTTCAAGATCTAAGTTGAAATTTTCAATCGCACCATCACCAATTACAACCGTAATTTTTTGTTCGACCGAGCAATTACTCGCAAAGTGTTCTGGTTTGGTTTATTTAGAATAATAAAGGCGAATGATGACCAAGTGTCACCGCCCCCTTAAATTTGCCCCCTTAAATTAATTAACCAGTACCTTGGAAATTAACTCGTACTTTGACAATTCATACCTTAGCCATTAACGTTATAATTTTATTGTACCGGTTGCTTGCCATTGTGCTTGCCAATCAGGCAGTGCCGCCAGTAAGTTTTCGTCAGTAGCCGTCCTTTTTTTCCCTAATGTTTGAGTAATCGCTAATTCACCAGCATAATATTGCGCAATAAAATCAAACTTACCTAAATAAGCAGCCAAACAAAGTAATGATGTACCATATAGCCCCGCGTAGCAATTAGGTGTATTTTTCATTACTTCAAATAATGCGCTGTAATCTTCAACTGGCCACGTTTCCTTTAAATGGTTACCTCCCTGTACTAGCCAGCGTGTAATTTCTTGCTTCATTAACGTTTCGCTGGTCATGTGTTGGCCAGCAAAATAAAATGCGCGATTTGTTGTTAATATATTTAAGTTCAAGGCCTTGGGTTGTTCAAAAATAGTGCCACTCATTTTAATCCCTTGGAGTAAGTTTAAATGTGAAACACTATCGACCATTTTCATAATTTTCGGTAACTTAACTTTTACGTTTAACAAAAAGCTAGTACTCACGCTGGTATAATTAAAGCAAGGGTTAATTATAAACGAAGCATCTTTCGAGATTTTTTGCGTGAACCTTCCGCTAACATATTTCCAGCCTTGTTCGCTGGCTACTTGCTTACATAGCGCAGTAACTTGTTGTTTAGGTGTTGGCATTGTTATGCTCCTGTTTATAATTCAATATTGCGAAGAATATACACCGCCGTTGGTGCATCAGTCGACCCTCTCGCTTCATTAAAATCAATAGAGTTGATGCCACACAACTGAGCACCGCAATTATCAATGGCTTGTTGGTAATCAATTTCTTGATTAATAGGTACTACTCCAGTAAGACAATAAGAAGACAATAAGGGACAGACCACGTTTTATTTTTCAATTTTTGGCCTTCCTGGTAATTTAGGCTCTACTCGTCGGCCTATCGTCATTGCTATTTCTTGCTTAAATTTATCTGAACCCAAGACAAAATTTCCATTGGTTGTTTGACGAATATTGTTAACTAAATGATCGGATAATTCATTTTTAAATAACCCTACATATGCAACTATACGCTCTTTTTTTAAACGACCTAATGCATCATATAAATAATGCGTTGTTAACATTGCATTCGGTTTCCCCAAACCATTAAAATGGTAGCTACTCCATGGGTAATCACTAGGTTTATTAACCATATTAGCCCGAACAGGGTTTAGTTCGATATAACGATAACAACTTAATACATAACCTTCATCTTGCGCAAGACAAGACCTGAAACGTCCTTCCCATAACGTACCACTACGACGATAAGTTCGATTAATATATTGCACATAACGTTGACCAAGGCATTTCATTAATTGCCCTAAGCTTTTACTTTTGAGTGGGGTAATTAATAAATGTACATGGTTAGTCATTAGAACATAAGCATGGATTAAACAATGAAATTCTTTGGCATATTCTTCCAACCATGTTAAATATAATTGATAGTCTTGCTTACAAAAGAAACAGGCTTGTCTGTTATTACCACGTTGAATAATATGATGAGGAATATTAGGTAAAGTGATACGCGCTCTTCTTGGCATAACTGGCTTCCTTGCCGTTGTCCGATAATTCAATTATCACTATAGCACACGAAAAAAAAGGTTAGCTCTATTAATATTAACCGCCAAAAAACGTGGTCTGTCCCCTATTTGGTCCTTGTTGGCGTGACATCGTTTAAAAAACTGTTCAAAATGGTATTTACTCTCATGGCATTTATTGAGCGTTGATGTGTGGTAACTGATCTGATCACTAAATGCTGTGAGAGTTCCGGTTAATTAAAATTAACCGATTGTTTTTATTATATCTTTCGTGGGGATTCGTCAGGATCAGGTAACTTGGTTTTTCAACGAGAGATTAAGTGACAATAACGGGTATCTTGCAAAGACACTTGTTTGCTGCGTGCTTGAGTCATGACAACACCTCCTTCCTTGGCGATTATTTAACCATAGTAAAGAGGTGCGATTTACTCAACGTTTATGGATGTCCCATATTTTTTTCTTTTTTACGTATTTCAGAAAGTAAAAAACGAAGAACGTTATCCGAACAAAATGAAAATGACTCGCTTTTTTTATTTTTTTTATCTTTATAATGTAAAGAAATACTTACGTCGTCGACAGAACTTCTATCATAACCAAAAGATAACATATTAAAATTATCTAAATCAGAATCACTAAATGGAATTCTTCCTGTAAATAAAACGGATGTATTTTTTTCTAGACTAATTCCTACTGCGTACAACTCATTACTTTGGTAAGTTTTTGGTATATATAGCAAAACTTCCACATATTCAAGGTAAAGTAACTGTTCAATGTAAAATGACTTATAAGAAGTTGATTCCGCATCACAAGCCGATATAAATTGACTATATAATAAAGTTAGTAGAATAAAAAAATGTTTCATTTTAATAAAACTCTACAAATTTTGCACTAGGAACTGATACTTTGTAGATATAATGACCTGTTGACGTACCTATAAAGTCAACTTTACCAGTATTAGCGCCAATTACAGGCTGACCAAAGTATTTACTTAATTGGCTTCCCATACCGTTATCTCCAATATTACAAGAAATCATAAATAAAGGTTTATTTCCTTTATAACCTGAATTTTTAATGGCGGATGCTACCATCCATATATGGGACTTACCTAATGCACCACTACCAGGCCCATGTAGCAAAATACCGTTACGGTTTCCATGAACTACATAAACAAAAGCATCTTTAGGTCTGTAAACCTTTTGTACAGCAATGAATTCATTGATGCCATCTTTATTTTGAGCAACAAGCCCTGAAAAACCATCGACACCAGGAGTGGTTCTTAATGAATTAGCAGCCTGTTGGTTTTCATAACTCCACTTTGAACCATCTCTATATTTTGATGATGAGCCTTTATTTACAGAACTTTGCGCTTCAGCAAAAAATGATAATTTCGGATTATCAATTATCGTAACTGAACCACTTTTAAGACCTTGGCTAAAATCAGAACGATTTTGTAACAGTTTAGCATATGAAATATTTCCTTCCGCTGCTGAAAACAAATCCTCTAAATGCATGCCATTATATGATTCAGTATACGAAGCACCACCAAGGTCTTCTGCGTGCTGATATAAATTATCACATGTTGTAGGGGCACCGTTAATAGTACAACCTTCATACCCACTCGGATCCGTAAAACTTAGCGGATTATTAAACACATAACTATAACGATTATAACTCTGCGTATTCGTTGGCGCTTGAATTAAAATATCAGCACTTAAGAAACGCCCAACCGTAGGATCATACACCCGTCCATTCATGTGAATTAAACCGCTGTCATCGAGCATTTCATGGCCGGTAAAGCCGCGAGTGGTGTCTAAGCCACTAATATCAACACTGCCAGCACTCCAATCTGCTGCGCGGCGTTCGCCCCAGGTATTAAAGCTTAAACGCTCTTCAATTGTTCCCGCTTCATTGGTAATGGCAGTCGTTGAGCCTAAATGGTCTTTAAGTAAATAACGACGATTAGTCGAGCCCATATAACCATAAGTCACGTCTTCTTGGACCAATAAGGGGACCAATAAGGGACAGACCACGTTTTATTTTGTAATTTTTTGTTCGACCGAGCAATTACTCGCAAAGCTAAAGCCAAAGAAACTGCTTTTTTCATCGGCTCGCTCATTACTAATAGTTAATTGATCACCTCGACGTTTTTCATTTAGTTGATATAGACATTTTTCAGCATCGCCTTTTTTTAAGGTTTGTTGATGCGTGACAGAAATATGATCGCTGCTGTCATATTCAATCGTTATTTGTGTGTGCCTAAATGATAAGGATAACTTTTCAATATCAGCTAGCAAATATTGCTGCTCATCAATTATTGGGGCATTAGCGGCAAGTACTGATAATGGCAGTATCATTAAGCTAGATAGTAAAAGCGGTTTAATCGACATATGGGGAGCTCTCGTTATATTTTTTAGTTAAGTCACTGCTTATTCCACAAAACATGCCAACAACTAAAGTACTGAAATATATATATATTAATGTAATTAACTAGAGCTATTCCTTATCTAAAGAACCAATAATTAGCCTATTTAACTATTATTTATGTAAAACCTTATTTAACGATTTCAGCGCAACAGTTATTACTTACCCTGAAAAATTTATTATAAACACTGCCTTTTAGGCCCCAAGCTCTGCTTTAAATCGCTGCGTATTTACCTCGCAAAATAATAGATAAACCATACGCTTCTTTTTTATTAGACCAGTTATGGCATAATGCTGCACATAAATTAATTCTAATAATTGTCCTTCAAAAACAACTATGAATGCGCCTATTCCTGATTTAAGTTCTCACACCCCGATGATGCGTCAATATTTGACGTTAAAAGCAGAATTTCCCAATATTTTAATGTTTTACCGCATGGGTGATTTTTACGAATTATTTTTTGATGATGCTAAACGCGCGTCTGATTTATTAGATATCTCGCTAACTGCACGTGGTAAAACAGGTGGCAATGCTATTCCAATGGCAGGTGTGCCTTATCATGCGGTCGAGAACTATTTAGCAAAATTAGTGCAACTAGGTGAGTCGGTCGCTATTTGTGAACAAATTGGCGATCCGGCGACAAGTAAAGGCCCCGTTGAGCGAAAAGTAGTTAAAATTGTCACGCCTGGCACCGTCAGCGATGAAGCCTTATTAAATGATCGGCACGACAATTTAATTGTTGCTGTCTTTGAAGCCAAAAACAAAGCCGGTGAATATGCCTTTGGTGTCGCTTATTTAGATATGACCAGCGGCCGTTTTGTTTTAACTGAACCCGCAACTGTTGAACAAGTGCAAGCGGAATTACAGCGTTTAAATCCGGCCGAACTTTTATATTCTGAGTCATTAGTTAACACCGCAATTATTGATAACCGTAAAGGACTGCGTCGTCGCCCAGAATGGGAATTTGATTTACAAACCGCGCATACGTTATTAAATAAACAATTTGGTACCAATGACTTAACCGGTTTTGGTGTGCAAGATAAACACCATGGCGTTGCCGCTGCTGGGTGTTTATTTCAATATGTAAAAGACAGCCAGCGCATTGCCCTGCCGCATATTCGTAATTTATTAACAGAGTCGTCAAGTCGCGCAGTGGTCTTAGACGCAGCAACTCGTCGTAATTTAGAGCTAACGCAAAACTTATCGGGCGGACACGAAAACACCCTTGCTGCAATTTTAGATAAAACAGCAACCCCCATGGGTTCGCGTTTATTAAAACGTTGGTTACATTTTCCACTGCGCGATCTTAATATCCTTGAATGTCGACAAACGGTTATTAGTGAAATTATTGCGTTAGAACTTAATGACGAATTACACAGTTTATTAAAACAGGTTGGCGATATTGAACGTATTGTTGCCCGTATTGCGCTGCGCTCTGCTAGGCCGCGTGACTTTGCTAGGCTGAGAAATTCTCTCCAGCAATTACCTGAATTACAAACCATTTTAGCTGAGTCTAACAACCAGCAATTAGCAAAAATTGTTGCCCATACCACGCCAATTCCAGATATTGAAAACTTGTTAGTAGAAGCGATTATTGATAATCCGCCTGTGCTGATAAGAGATGGTGGCGTTATTGCCCCCGGTTATCATCAGGAACTTGATAAGCTTAGAGATTTAAGCCAAGGCGCAAGTAATTTATTGCTTGAAATTGAACAGCGTGAAAAAGCGCGCACCGGCATCGCAAACTTAAAAGTAAGTTATAACAAGGTTCATGGTTTCTATATTGAAATTAGCCGTGCCCAAGCCGCTGATGTGCCTAGTGATTATATTCGCCGTCAAACCTTAAAAAATAACGAACGTTTTATCACCGAAGAATTAAAGTCGCACGAAGAGCAAGTATTAACTGCACAAAGTCGATTTTTAGCGCTTGAAAAACGTTTATATGATGAGTTGTTTGATGCGGTTTTACCCCATATAGAAAAGCTGCAAAACTTATCAGATGCTTTAGCAGAATTAGATGTGTTAAATAACTTTGCTGAGCGCGCTCAAACACTTAATTACGTTAAACCACAATTACACCAAGACGCGGGTATTAATATTGAAGCTGGTCGTCACCCCGTCGTTGAGCAAATGACCGCTGATGCCTTTATTGCTAATCCAGTGGTGTTAGACGACAGCCGGAAAATGTTAATTATTACTGGCCCGAATATGGGCGGTAAATCGACCTATATGCGTCAAACAGCCTTAATAGTGCTATTGGCACACGTTGGCTGTTATGTCCCGGCACAAGCGGCTAAAATTGGTTTAGTTGACCGAATATTTACCCGTATTGGCGCCTCAGATGATTTAGCCTCAGGCCGCTCAACGTTTATGGTAGAGATGACCGAAACCGCGAATATTTTACATAATGCTACTTCTCGCAGTTTAGTGTTATTAGATGAAATAGGCCGCGGTACAAGTACCTACGATGGTTTATCCCTGGCATGGGCGTGCGCAGAAATGCTGGCAATAAAAACCCAAGCCTATACCTTGTTTGCCAGCCATTATTTCGAGCTGACTTTACTGGCGGAGCAAATCCCAACGTTGGCGAATGTGCATTTAGACGCAATGGAACACGGCGACGATATTATTTTTATGCATGCGGTGCAAGAAGGTGCAGCAAGTAAAAGCTTTGGTTTACAAGTAGCGCAATTAGCCGGTATTCCAAAACCGGTAGTGACACGAGCAAAACAAAGATTAGCTGAATTAGAAGCGCAAAAAGAACCCACAATACTCACGCCAGCGACACAAGCATTTGAGCAATTACCTTTAATGGAGACAAGTCATCCTGTGATAGACGAGTTGGGGAGTATTGACGTAGATAATCTAACCCCGAAACAAGCGTTAGATCTTTTATACCAACTAAAAGCTCAGTTATAACCGGTTAGAATCCGTGGTAAAAAATTGCGTTTAATTAAATAAGCTAACTTACGGTGATAAAGCCGGTAAGTTAGCTTATTTTTATATTGTTTAACTGTTTATTTAACTAAGCTGTTAGTTAAACAAGTTAAACCAAGCTTAATTATTTAGTTTCAACGATTTTATAAGGGCCGTTTAACAAACCTCTTTTTTTACCTAAGATAGCAACGTTATTTGCTACTCTTGCGGTTTGTGGTGTGTAGTCTGTAATTTCACCGGCAATTTGTGAAACTACCGCGCCAACTAAAGCGCCAACTAAACCACCACCGCTATTAGCATTAGGATCGTACTGCGCAAAAATCGGCGCATCCCAAAGTAAAGTACCGGTTTTAACTGACACTAACTTTATATACCCTTTGACAATAGTTACTGACGATAAAATATTATATTTTTGTCCCCAGTCTTCAATATCAACATATAAAACAGCATCTGCACCCAGTATTTCATCTATTTTTTCTAAAGGAATACTGTTCATTTCTGCTGGTGTTGGCAGGCCATTTTCTTTCAAAAAAGTATCAATCACTGAAACAGGGAAAACATAATAACCCTTCTCTGCTAGTGGTTGAGTAATGGTAGATAAATAAGAGTACGGCGCCGTTACTTCAACTGAATTATTCATTGGTGGCATAACTAAAATTGAGCGCGGCGCATGCGTTTTCAACGCCGTATAGTTATATGGTTCAACCGTTGCACAACCGGTAACAAAGATTAACAATGCGACTATTAGACTTAGGTTTTTCATAATTAATCCTTTATTTATTCGCTGAAGCACGTTCAATCAAACCATTAATAAATACCGTTGATTCAGGAAAAAGTTCCTTCTCTTTGGCTAATGACGATAAAGCTAAATCTTTTTGGCCAGACGCTGCGTACATTAAACCTAAATGGGCGTAAACTCCCGGTGGTACGGGTTTATTTTCAGCTTTCGCTTGTTCAATATCAGTTTCTAAAATATCTATTTGCACAATAGCAGAAACTTCTTCAGGTTTAATATGACCTTTATAAACTAAAGATTCATATTGTCCCCAGTGATACTGAGTATTATTTGATGCACAACCACTGAGCAAAACAATACAAACACCGGCGATTAACTTAAACGGTAATACTTTCATCATAACTTCCTGTTTATTCTTCAAATGACAAGGTGCCATTCTCTAAATCTCTAGTCATGTTGTTAATGCTTTCTTTGATAGCAAAATCAAGCACTTTACCGTTCAAGGTAGCATCGTAACCCGCTTTAGAACCAAAACCTATAACTTGTCTTTCGTCTAAAGAAAATTCACCCGCACCTTGCGTTGAATAAATAACTTCTGATGTTAAAACATCAATAATATTTAACGAAACTTTGGCATAAGCAATTTGAGATTTTCCTGCGCCTAAAAGACCAAACAGCTGTTTATCACCAATTACTTTTCGACCAAATTCAGTAACGCCGCCACTAACAACATAACGTGCACCTTTAATGTTTTGCTTAATACCTAGCAGATCAGCTTCTTTTTGTAGGTTGGCTAAGTTTTCACGATCAACAACTTTAAAACGATTAGTTTGTTGTAAGTGCGTTTTTAAAATCGTTTTACCTTGATTACCTAACTTATCAATATTCGAGGCAAACAAGCCTTGCATATAATTAGATCGGTTATTAAATTCACCGAGTACTAAGGTAGATTTAGGACCGTTATAAACAGTTTTATTGGTTTCAACTGGCACTATTTCTACTTTACGCTGCGTTTGCGTTGCACAGCCAGAAACTAAAAATAGTAGTGTGAAAAATAAGGTGATTTTGCGACAGAAATGAGAATTCATTGTTTTTACTCCATTAAAAAAGAGAAGGTATTATCCAAGGATTATGATTAAAAGCAACGTAAAACACTTACTTATAAAAATAGCTAAATGCTTTACGGTAGACTTTCAACACTATAAGTATTTAGGTACGTAGTCGCTAGGGACAAAGTGACAAAAAATATTAGCAAAGCTTTTACCGTTTAAAGCAATTGGCCGGCCATGAGTTAAGCGCGCACTTTCATAAAAGATAACTTCACCTGGTTTTAGTAATATTTTGTGTTGGCGATAATAATTGTCTTCTATTACTAACGGCCAGTCTTCATTTACTTCTTGGTCAACATTAATAATAACACCAAGGATATGAGTTTCAACGCGATCTCGATGGCACTTTAGCTGCGCTTTATCAGTATAAATACGAATACCATAAACATAAGAAGACTCTAAGACCTTACCACACCAATCCGTCACTGCTGGCTTAAGAGCATCATGAATTTCTTGTTTTAATGCATCTTGTAATTCAACTAAAAAGGTTGTTTGTTGCCGCTTATTATTACTGACAATAAAATCACCCGCGACATGTTCATCAATCTTATTTACTTTATTGGCCTGATAAAAATTACTTATTTGGTTAAATAATGGCTCTGGTAATTTTGACTTGATAAAACCTGTGGTGGTGTAATTAGGCACATATTCGTTTTCTTCTTTGATCCATTTTTTAGGCGCAGCAGGTAACCGGCTTCGCTCTCGAAAGCGTTTAATAATGACTGCTTTATTATCAAAAAGTGTCGGCTTGATCAAATATGCACTCGCTATATTTTCACTTCCGTCAGGCAATAAATTATTCCAAATAATCGCCTGACCTTGTTTAGGCTTAAACTCTTCACCGGCATTGACAAAAACAGTTTCTCCGCCTTCGCTGATGTCATTGAGAAAAATCATTACTGTGAAGGTACGTTGCCCCATTTTATCTTTAGCTAGTGCTAACGAGTTTTGTTTTAACTCTTCAGGTTCAAAATAATCGACATTAACATCACTAGCTTGACCAACTTGATAACATTGACATTGTAAAACTTCACTATAAGAGGGATCGATACCAATAAGGCGACAGATCCTATTGTCAACATCAGCAATTAAGTCATCAGCATTAGACTCAAAACTCGATATTATCGGTTGATTATCTTGTGATGAAGGTGTTTTGGTTCGACAAGCTTTAGCTGTTAAGCTAGCTAAGAGGTGGTCGCATTCTTTTTTATTAAGAAAATTATCGAGTGTATATAATTCGAGCTTTTTAGCTTGGCTTTTAATTGCGTTAGGTATGAATATTTTATTTAAATCAATTTTTATATGCTGAGTCTTTTGACCTAATTGTTGCGAACTTTGTGTTTGCTTACGCCGCTCAGCATCAAATGGATTCACTAAATGCTCAACCGGCACACTTGGCAAATATTTCATTTCTTTGGCTATCGCTAAAAAATCAAAACCATCATCAAGTAATATTTTAAAAAGTCCGTCTTTATTTTGGCCATTTTTAACGTTTAACGTTATCCAGTCTTTCCATTCTTGAGTGAAGGTTGTTTTCATAACTTATCCAAAGTGCTGCTTTCGTTTAATTTATTGTTTCAAGGTAATTTGAAATACAGGTTTACGCTATTAAAAATCGCGAGAGTAAGCAATAGCTATTTTAAATTATTAATCCTCAGAGTTATTTAAGGAATAACGCTCGATGGAAATTTGAGGAAAATAGCAGAAGTATTATTAAGAACGGGGTTTAAGGTGCTGTACGAATTATAAACTTGTTTCGTTAAACGAAAAGTGGGCTGGTATTACGTTAATAATACCAGCCCACTTTAATAATATGCATCCTACACGCTTTGTATCCTTACAGAAACACCATTTATTATTGTTTTATTCCTGAATAGTGACAGACAATGTCTGCTTAAAGCATTTTATAAGTATACAAAAGCGATACTTAAGCTCATAACAACAAAAACAACTAAACAACAATCAATGGCTAAATGTTTATAACTCTTCATTTGGCGACCTGATTTCAAGTTAAATATAAAGATATATATTTTTGTTTGACCTTATCTTTATAACAAACTCTTTTTAGAAGATCGAGCGTTATATTTTATTTTTTATAATACTTTCAACACCTTAGTGTTAATAAAATGTAAATAAAAAGTTATTCTGCTATATATTCAACAACTTCTAAACCAAAACCAGACAGTGAATGATATTTAGTTTGCGCGCTTAATAAACGCATTTTGCCAACACCTAAATTAGCAAGAATTTGTGAACCCACACCAACATTACGTGAACCAATATGACGTTTAGGCTCTTGTACTGTTTCGCCAGCATCAATTTTGGCGTATTTTTTCACTTGCTCAATAAGCGTTTCAGGCGATTGGTGCTTACCTAATAAAACTAAAACCCCACCTTCAGCGCCAATACGCGCTAATGCTTTGCCTATTGGCCATTTAGCAATACTGTCACGCTGACTAAATAATAAATCACGGAAGGTGCTTTCTAAATGTACGCGCACAAGCGTTGGCGTATCACTATTAATTTCACCTTTGGTTAGCGCAAAATGTGCCTGGCCATCAATGGTGTCTTTAAAAATAGTTAAATCAAAATCACCAAATTCGGTCGGTAATTTACACTGTGAAATTCGTTCAATGGTCGTTTCGGTCGCATTTCGATATTCAATTAAATCAGCAATAGTACCAATTTTAATATCGAATTTTTTAGCGATAACTTCTAAGTCAGGACGACGCGCCATGGTGCCGTCTTCATTTAAAATTTCAACAATGACAGAAGCCGCTTCAAAGCCTGCTAAGCGCGCTAAATCAACACCTGCTTCAGTATGCCCTGCGCGATTAAGAACGCCGCCATCTTTAGCGATCAACGGAAAAATATGACCAGGCTGAACAATCGCATGTTCGTCGGCATCTTTATTACAAGCGGCTAATACGGTTGTTGCACGGTCGCCCGCTGAGATCCCCGTAGTAACACCATGTGCCGCTTCAATTGAAACCGTAAAATTGGTGGTAAATTGCGCTTCGTTTTTATCGACCATTAATGGCAATTTTAACTTTTTACATTTTTCACGACTCATCGGCATACAGATCAAACCGCGGCCATGAGTCGCCATAAAATTAATAGCTTCTGGGGTAACTTGTTCAGCGGCCATAATAAAGTCGCCTTCATTTTCACGATCTTCATCATCCATCAAGATAATCATCTTACCTTGTTTAATGTCTTCGATGATTTCTGCTGGGGTGTTTAATTGCATGGCAACCTCTTACATTCATTTTGCTGGTTACAGCAAAATTGATTAAATTTATTTGATAAAACCGCTTTTTGCTAATAACTCATGAGTCACACCCGCAGTGGACTCAGCATCAGGTTCAGTTTTTTTAAGTAATAAACGCTCTAAATACCGCGCCATTACATCAACTTCTATATTCACTTTACTGCCCGCTTGATAGCTATTAATAATAGTTTCTTTTGCGGTATGCGGCACTATTGTTAAACGAAAGCTATCAGCTTTGATGCTGTTAACCGTTAAGCTAACACCGTCGATTGTAATAGAGCCTTTTTCGGCAATATAAGGCGCAATATCTGCAGCCATAGACAGCCAATATTCTGTGCTATTACCGTTATTTTCTATCGAGACAATTTCACTAACAGCATCAACATGGCCAGAAACTATATGGCCACCAAAACGCGTAGTCGGTAACATCGCTTTTTCTAAATTAACACTTTGGCCAACTTGGTAATAAGCAAAGCCGGTACGTTTTAATGTTTCTAACGAGACATCAGCAGCATAAGAATGATTATCGAACGCAACCACGGTCAAACAAATGCCATTCGTGGCAATTGAGTCACCCATTTTAACGTCGCTCATATCCAGCTTACCTACTTGAACGGTAATACGTGCGCCTTGTCCATTAATATTGATCTGTTGAATTTTACCAATGGCTTCAATAATTCCGGTAAACATTTATGCTTCTCTTTTAAAGTTGGCGGTAATGCGTAAATCAGCACCGACCATAGTAATATCGGTAAAGGCTAATGCTTTAGCGTCTTTTAACTCGGTTATTTCAGGCATCGCTATTAAACTTTTACTGTCTGCACCTAATAATTTAGGCGCTTGGTATAAAATTAGTTCATCTACTAAGTTTTGCGCGATAAATGCGCCGGCTAATGTAGCCCCTGACTCAAGTAAAATATCATTAAAACCGCGCTTGCCTAATGCTTTTAATAACGCCGCTAAATCGACTTTATGACGACCATTGACTAAGTTAGCAGGTATACAAAGCTGCTCAACAAACGCTGGCCAAATATCATTAGCTGTCAGCTCAGTGCGAACAATAATAACTGGCGAGCTAAAACTAAATAACGCCAGTGCTGGTGTTAATCTATTTTGGCTGTCAATGATCACGCGTGTCGGTTGGCGTAATTGCGCTTGGGTAAAGTCAGTTTGAAGTAGCTCATTAAAGCGCACATTCATTTTGGCGTTATCAATAATAACAGAATCTGCGCCGGTAATAACGGCACAACTTTGTGCACGTAAACGCTGAACATCAGCCCGCGCTTTGTCACCTGTTATCCACTTACTTTCGCCTGAAGCCATCGCCGTTTTACCATCTAAGCTGGCCGCTAATTTACAGCGGACATAAGGTAGTTGAGTGGTCATCAGTTTAATAAAACCGGTATTTAACGCGGCAGCCTCTTGGCTTAACAAACCTGATTGAGTGGCAATACCGGCGGCATTTAGCATTTTCAAACCGCGACCAGCAACCTGTGGATTTGGATCAACCATAGCGGCAATAACTTTACTAATACCAGCATTAATCAAAGCTTGGGCACAAGGTGGGGTTTTTCCGGTATGTGAACAAGGCTCTAAGGTAACGTAAGCCGTTGCCCCTATTGTGTCGGTATTGTTTATTTTGGCGTTGTTAATGGCATTAACTTCAGCGTGGCCTTCGCCAGCTTTTTGATGAAAACCTTCGGCAATAATTTCACCATTTTTCACTAAGACACAACCAACCCTCGGGTTAGGTGTGGTAGTAAAGTGGCCTTGCTGAGCCAGCTTTATGGCACGAGCCATCCATTGATGATCAAGGTGAGAAAAGTCGCTCATATTAAACGCTCCCAACAAGGTTAATCATCATCGCCTAAACGGGCAATTTCTTCGCCAAATTCTCGAATATCTTCGAACGAGCGGTAAACAGAAGCAAAACGGACATACGCCACTTTATCTAATTGTTTTAACGCTTCCATGATTAAGTTGCCTAACATTTCACTCGATACTTCACGTTCACCCGTCGCGCGCAATTCTGATTTCAACCGGTTAATTGCCATTTCAGTTTGTTCAACACTCACGGGGCGTTTTTCAAGTGCGCGTACTAAACCATTACGTAATTTGTCTTCATTAAAAGGTTCACGAGAGCCATCGCGTTTAATGATCCGTGGCATCACTAATTCCGCCGCTTCAAAGGTAGTAAAACGTTCTTTGCAGCCAGTGCATTCACGGCGCCGACGTATTTGATGACCATCAGCCACCAAACGTGAATCTATCACTTTAGTTTCGGTTTCAGAACAAAATGGGCAGTACATAACGCACTCTTATATGAAAAATAATTGGCTAGATAAAAAAATAGCCGCCATAGGCGACTATTTTAAACTATTTATAACACTTTGATTAGCAATTATTTACTAACTAAATTGTTAATACAGTTTTTTATCCGTAGACCGGTAAACGAGCACAAATCTCTTTTACTTTACCGCGAACTTCAGCTTGTACTGCTTCATCAGTGATATCGTCTAAGATGTCACAAATCCACGTTGTTAATTGCTTAGTATCTTCAACTTTAAAACCACGACGAGTAATTGCCGGAGTACCTAAACGTAAGCCTGAAGTAACAAACGGAGAACGCGGATCGTTTGGTACTGAGTTTTTGTTTACTGTGATATGTGCATTACCTAAAGCGGCATCAGCATCTTTACCGGTAATATCTTTATCAATTAAGTCTAACAATAATAAGTGGTTGTCTGTTTTATTAGAAACAACTTTGTAACCGCGCTCTTGTAATACCGCAACCATAGCTTTGGCATTATCAAGTACTTGCTGTTGATATACTTTAAATTCTGGTTGTAACGCTTCTTTAAATGCTACCGCTTTAGCAGCAATAACGTGCATTAAAGGACCACCTTGGCCACCAGGGAAAACAGCTGAGTTTAATTTTTTATAAACAGCTTCGTCATCACAACCTGAAATAATTAAACCGCCACGTGGGCCAGCTAATGTTTTATGCGTAGTTGTTGTTACCACATGTGCGTGTGGTACTGGGTTAGGATAAAGACCCGCAGCAACAAGACCAGCAACGTGAGCCATATCAACCATAAAATAAGCGCCAATTTGGTCAGCAATTTTACGCATACGTGCCCAGTCAACAATACCAGAGAAAGCAGAAAAACCACCGATGATCATTTCTGGTTTGTGCTCTAATGCTAAACGCTCAATTTCAGCGTAATCAATATCGCCTGTTTCAGGGTCTAAACCGTATTGAATGGCTTCATAAGATTTACCTGAAAAACTCACACTAGCACCATGCGTTAAGTGACCACCATGAGCAAGGCTCATACCTAACACTTTTCCACCTGGAGAAACTAATGCTTGGAAAACGGCTGCGTTAGCTTGTGAACCAGCATGTGGCTGAACGTTGGCATAAGTAGCACCAAATAATTCTTTCGCACGTTCAATCGCTAAAGCTTCTGCTTTATCTACATATTCACAACCACCATAATAACGCTTGCCCGGATAACCTTCCGCGTATTTGTTTGTTAATTGTGAACCTTGAGCTTCTAATACTCGAGGGCTACAGTAGTTTTCTGAAGCAATTAATTCAATATGTGCTTCTTGACGTGCTACTTCATCAGTAATTGATTGATAAAGTTCAGGGTCAAAATCAGCAATATTCATATCACGAGTTAACATAGATTATCCTCTATAGGGTTATATGGTTGCGCTATTGTTCAGAATTTTCTCTGAAGAAACGAGCGGCTTAATTGATAAAATTTTAGGTGCGTATTTTGCCTTAAACTAAACGCTATGTACATGCTTTAGCCAATAACTTTTCATTCATTTGTAGAGTTTTTTCTTATATTAAACCCCCTGTCAAAGTTAGAATTTATCTCAACAGCAACAAAGCAAAGAAATCAAAAACGGCATTTTTTTTAAAATTAATTATTCCCATTTTAAGAAAATAGCGATACAGTGCTAGATAAGATATCGCCCTATAGATGAGAGGAATAATGGAACTGAATCAATGGGTAGACGAGTTATTTGAAGTATTTGACGCTGACAAAGATGGTGTAATTAATCGCGGTGAATTTGTCGAGTTAATTGATGTTCTACTTCAAGATAAAGGTATTCGCATGTGCGAAACCATTTTTCACCGCTTTGATAAGAATCATGACAACTCAATCTCGAAATCAGAATTGCGTGATATGGTGATTGAACTCGCACTATAAGTAAGCCGCTAATGCCGGTGGTAATATATTGCAAGTATAGATATTATCTAACATATTGAATTTTAAAGCCAAAACCTTTGTTTTGGCTTTTTTATATCGGCAGGTAAAGTCTCGTATCTAAATAAAAATACACTTAGCTTTACGTTAAATATTCTTTATGCGATTAAGTGATCAAATAATTCAACCTCAACAAGCTCACCAGCAGCAATTGCGCCCTGCTCTTGGGCCAGTACAATAAAACAATTTGCTTTCGCAATACTTGATAAAATTCCCGATCCTTGTGCGCCAGTTGACAACACAGTTAATTCGCCATGTTCATTCGCCGTTAAAATGCCGCGCTGAAAGTCTTTACGACCTGGGGATTTTTTAATTTTATTTGCTACTTTCACTTTAAATTTTTGGCGCTGCAGCGGTAAGGCATTTTGTAATTTAATTAAGCCAGGAACGGCTAGCTGATACATAGTAACTAACGCCGAAACAGGATTTCCCGGCAAACCAAAAAAAAGGCTATTCGCTAATTTACCAAAAGCAAAAGGCTTACCTGGCTTCATCGCGAGCTTCCAAAAGCCAACTTCACCTAAGCTTGCTAACACCGCTTTGGTATAATCAGCTTCACCGACCGAAACACCGCCAGAAGAGATAACCACATCCGCTTGTTGATCCGCTTGGATAAATGCTTGTTTAATCGCGTCGAAATCATCACTAATAACGCCAAAGTCAATAATCTCAATATTTAATTTTTTCAGCATCGCCGCTAAGAAATAACGATTACTTTCATAAATATCACCTTCGGTTAAGGCTTGTCCCGGAGATTTTAATTCATCACCAGTAGCAATTAAGGCGACTTTAATTGGTTGATAGACATCGACTTTAGCGATACCTAATGAAGCTAATAAAGCAATATCGACCGACGACAAACGTTGGCCGCGTGGTAATACTTGTTGGCCTTGTTTAATATCTTCACCGGCAAGGCGCACATTTTGGCCGAGTTCTTTAGTTTCGATAAAGTGAATATCATTTTCATGCACCTGACAATTTTCTTGCATTTCAACCGTGTCACAACCGGCCGGTAATTTAGCGCCTGTCATAATACGAACACATTCACCTGCGCCGCAAACACCTTGAAAAGGTTGGCCGGCAAAGGCCTTACCAATTAATTTAAGCTGTTGACTGCTTTGCAAACTCGCTTGAGCAAAAGCGTAACCATCCATCGCAGAATTATCATGCGGCGGAATATTCATTGGGCTAACAATATTTTGTGTCAAAACATAATCTAACGACTGTTCAATCGCCAAATTTATCGTTTTAGTGGTCGGCTCAATGTTGCTTAGTAATAGCGATAAAGCTTGTTCAAATGGTAATAAGCCTTTTACTGCACAAGGATCAGTTGTCATAAATCGAATCAAAAGTAGAAATAAACTAAAGGATATTCTAATACATTTTTAATCAGCCGCCGTGAATTTATTTCTCCCCTGATAATAACTCGTCATAAACACCAAAACCGCCGCTTACTTTTTTCTATTCTTTCTTGTTATTTGTACTTTGGCAGAAAAAGAGTAAAATACCTTTAAATTAAATTCGCCGAAGCTTTATGCGCTAAGGTGGTTGTTACCTTAATTTAAGGTCAATAGTCACTATGCAATTATCGCCGTGTTTATTAACACCAGGGTTACCGAGGAAACTCGTTGGCCTCCCCCTATTTGGAAAGGTGATCATGTTATCTGACAATTTTGGCCGTAAGTTTTATTACTTACGCCTTTCAATTACTGACGTATGTAATTTTAAATGTACTTACTGTTTACCTGATGGTTATCAATGCGATAATGACAGGGACTTTTTGTCGCTGCCTGAAATTAAGCGTGTTGCCAAAGCATTTGCTGAACTTGGTACTGAAAAAATTCGTATTACCGGCGGCGAACCCTCGCTGCGTAAAGACTTGCCTGACATTATTCGAGCTGTTAAATCGACACCTGGTATTAAAAAAGTCGCTATTACTACCAATGGTTATAAACTGCCCGAGCACCTACCTGCTTGGTTAGATGCTGGTATTGATGCCATTAATATAAGTATCGATAGTTTTGACCCTAGGCAGTTTCACGCAATTACTGGTCATAATAAGCTCGAACATATTCTTAAAGGTATCGACTCGGCGATGATTGACGGCCGCGCAACCATTAAAATCAACACGGTTTTATTAAGAAAATATAATGCCTTTGAACTCAATGATTTTCTCGCTTGGGTTAAAGACAAGCCAGTTTCATTGCGTTTTATTGAATTGATGGAAACCGGCGACAATAAAAAGTTTTTTGCCGAGCAACATGTCTCAGGTGAAAGCATTAAACAGCATTTATTGGCTGACGGTTGGTTGCCGGCAATAAGAGATAAATCTGCAGGTCCCGCGCAAGACTTTTATCACCCTGATTACCAAGGTAAAATTGGTTTGATCATGCCGTACAGTAAAGACTTTTGCTCAACTTGTAATCGCCTGCGAATCAGTTCATTAGGTAAGCTGCATTTGTGTTTATTTGGCGAGCAAGGCTTACCCTTAAAGCAATATTTACAATCAGATGATGTCAGCGAATTAAAAGCGCAAGTCGTGGCATTATTAGCGGATAAAAAAGAAACCCACTTTTTACAAGAGAATTTAACTGGCGCAACAAAACATTTAGCGATGTTAGGCGGCTAAATTAGCGGGTTAAGTGAGGTCAACAAAATGAGCAATAACAAAACAAATCATTCCTCGTGCTTAGGTGTGGTGTTAGCGGGCGGTTTATCACGCAGAATGGGTGAAAACAAAGCCCAGTTAACACACTTTAATCAACGCGAAGAAATGCTGCAATTTAGCCAACAATTATTGTTAGACGCTGGCGTTAATAATGTTGTAATTAGCGGTGATAACTTTCAAGTTAGCGATAAGTACCAACAATTAGGCCCATTAGCAGGTATTTATAGTGTTATTCAACAATGCCAACCGCAAGCTATTTTAGTGTTACCGGTTGATTTACCTTTAATGAATAGTGCTTTATTAAGCCAGTTAAAATTGACCGGTGAGCTATCGGGTAAAGCGACTTATTTTGATGATAATTATTTACCGCTTTATTTACCGAATAATGGCTATAGCCAATTAATTTTCAATAAAACTTTTAGCCGTTTTGACGCCCCGCTAAGCAATACCAATTCAGCAATGTCCGAGTTAAAGAAAGGGCCGTCGATGAAAAGGTTTATCGAAAGCATCCCGCACCAATGTCTAGCTATCAAAAATCATCAAGCGCTTTTTAATTGCAATACGCCATCTCAATGGCAGCAAGCACAAGCACTATTCTCAAAAAACAATCTCTGAGTTAGGAATTATTATGTCGAAAAAACCACGTCCGCCGTTTAAACCATTAAATATTGCCGTGTTAACAGTTTCTGATACCCGTGACGAAAGCAATGACACTTCTGGCCAAACCTTAGTGGCACGCTTGACTGATGCCGGTCATCAGCTAGCTGAAAAAGCGATTGTAAAAGATGATGTTTATCAACTTCGCGCGATTGTCTCTCGTTGGATAGCGTCAGATAACGTGCAAGTAGTTTTAGCGACCGGCGGCACAGGTTTTACTGCTCGTGACAATACACCTGAAGCGTTATCAGTTTTATTCGATAAAGAAGTAGAAGGTTTTGGTGAAGTATTTCGTCAAATATCACTAACTGAAATTGGCACTTCAACAGTTCAGTCGCGCGCATTAGCAGGGATGGCCAATGGCACAGTGATTTTTTGTGTGCCGGGTTCAACCAATGCTTGTAAAACAGCGTGGGATAAATTAATTGCCGAGCAAATTAATGCCAGCCACGGTCCTTGTAATTTTGTGCAGCACCTCAAAGATGGTGTTGCTGCTTGTGAAAGCCGAGGTTAATCAACACCATGTCTAATAATACCTCTGCAGCGCAACATTTAACTCACCTTAATCAACAAGGTGAAGCCAATATGGTAGATGTCACTGAAAAAGCAATTACTGCCCGCACAGCCCATGCTCAAGGCTATATCAAAATGAACGCCATTGCTTTTTCTTTAGTCACTAAAGGCGAGCATAAAAAAGGTGATGTTTTTGCGGTCGCACGTATTGCTGGTATTCAAGCCGCGAAACAATGCAGCAACTTGATCCCTTTATGTCATCCATTGATGCTAAGTAAAGTGCAAATAGATTTTGAAGTAGATGAAAAAAATCAACAAATCAAAGTGCTGAGTATGTGTAAACTTAGCGGTCAAACCGGGGTAGAAATGGAAGCACTAACGGCAGTATCTGTTGCTTGTCTAACCTTGTTTGATATGTGTAAAGCGGTTGATCCCGCGATGGAAATTCACGACATTAAAGTGCTCAGTAAAACTGGCGGCAAATCTGGCCATTGGCAATCGACAACAAGTGAAGGTGCATAATGATTAAAGTGTTATTTTTTGCCAGCCTACGCGAACAATTAAATTGTCAAAGCCTTAACATTACCGCTGAAGTAGCAAGTGTTGCTGCACTGAAAGAGCAGCTATTAGTACTGCACCCTGAGTGGCAAGAATATTTTGCTAATGCCAGTTTATTAACCGCAGTTAATCAAGCAATGTGTAATGAAAACAGTGCGATAAAATCAGGTGATGAAGTCGCGTTTTTCCCACCAGTGACCGGCGGATAATAACCATGATCAGCATCCAAAGCGCTGATTTTAATATTAGCGAAGAAACCGATTTATTAGAGCAAGATAACCACCAAGATGGCGCATTAGTTACTTTTACCGGCCGAGTGCGCAATAAAAACCTCGGTGATGAGGTGCTAGCTTTGCATCTTGAGCACTACCCAGGCATGACTGAAAAGTCGTTAACAACCATTATTGCACAGGCAAAACAACGCTGGCCAATCGGTCGCATTAAAGTTATTCATCGCATCGGTACTTTAACCGTTGGTGAGCAAATCGTTTTTGTCGGTGTTACCAGCGCTCATCGCCAAGCAGCCTTTGATGCTTGTGAATTTATTATGGATTATTTAAAAGTGTCAGCGCCCTTTTGGAAAAAAGAAATAACGACAACCGGCGAACGTTGGTTAGACGCTAAAACAAGCGACCAACAAAAAGCTCAGCTTTGGGATTAATATGCCGCGCTCAGCACAAAATACCTGCAGTGTTTTTGCTTCCCTTGTTAAGTCACTGCGCTTACAAAAACAGCGTTTATGGCAGTTAATCACACTAGTATTGTTATTAATTAGCACAAACAATGCACACGCAAAATCATCGACGCTAAATTTACGTATTGCTGTTGCTGCCAATTTTTCACCGATATTGGCAAAATTCACTGCTGGCTTTGAACTGCAACATGGTATTACGATTGACCTGATCAGCGGCTCGACTGGCGGCTTATATCAACAAATACTTAATGGCGCCCCCTTTGATCTGTACCTTGCCGCTGACAGTATTCGTCCACAGTTATTACTCTCAGCAGGTATTGCAGAAAACTTACAAACTTACGCTATTGGTGAACTAGCATTATGGTCGCCATTAACAAAAATCACTTCATTGGCGCCATTAATCACCTTAGCTGAACACACTAACGATAGCGCTCAACGCTTGGCCATTGCTAATCCTAAAATAGCGCCTTATGGCGAAGCTGCTCAGCAAGTATTGACTCAGCTTAATCTTTGGCAAGCGCTGCAAAAAAGGTTAATTCTGGGCGTTAATATTAATCAAACCTTTTTACAGGTAAGAAGCGGCGCAGCGCCACTTGGTATAGTGGCAAAAAGTCAGTTAGCGTTAAATAATCTCGACGGTTTTACAATGCCACAAGAATTTTATACGCCGATCAAACAGCAACTGGTGATCGTAAGTAAGAGTGAAAAAAAACAACAAGCAAAACTCTTTATTGCTTATTTATTATCGATAGAAGTTCAAAGCCAACTAGCAGCGCTAGGTTATTTACCACTAGCTGATTTCAACAGCCAAAAAATTAAGGAAGATGATGTTTGATTTTTCTGATGATTTAATCGCGCTAATTACCACCTTAAAACTGGCCGGTGTAACCACGCTATTACTGTTATTAATAGGAACGCCTTGTGCTTGGGCTTTAGCTAAAATGCGCTCGTCATGGAAAGTTTTATTTGAAGCTTTGATCGCTTTACCGCTAATTTTACCGCCAACGGTTATCGGATTTTATTTGCTGATCGCCTTATCACCACAAGCACTACCTGGGCAAATATGGCAATCACTTACTGGCCAGCAATTAGCTTTTAGTTTTAGTGCCTTAGTGATCGGCTCATTTTTTTATTCTCTGCCTTTTGTTGTGCAACCCTTACAAAAAGCATTTGAACAGTTAGGCGATAACCTTATCGAAGCGAGCCAAGTGTTAGGCGCGTCGAAACTAGACAGTTTTTTTACCGTCGTCATACCGATGACCAAAGCAAGTTTTATTACCGCGGCTAGTTTAGGTTTTGCTCATACCATTGGCGAATTCGGCATCGTATTAATGATAGGTGGTAATATTCCTGGTGAAACACGCGTGCTTTCAGTGGCGTTATTTGAACATGTTGAAGCTTTTAATTATCAGCAAGCACATTGGTTAGCCGCGGGTTTATTAATTGGCTCTTTTATTTTTCTGGCCTTGATTGCCCTGCTCAATCGGTATAATAAATTTAGCCGCGCGGTCACTAAAATACAGACAAAAGGCAAATAAATGTCGCTTACTATCAATATCAAATTACCCCGTAAGCAGTTTGCTCTAGAGATAAATCAATGCGTAGCCTTAACTGGTATTACCGCTATTTTTGGTTATTCAGGCGCGGGGAAAACCTCGTTATTGCGCGTGATCGCTGGGCTAGAAAAACAAGTAACCGGCGAGCTAATTTTTAACCAAACCATTTGGCTAAATAGCGAGAACAAGCAATACCAGCCTTGTTCAAATCGTGGTGTCGGTTTAGTTTTTCAAGACAATCGTTTGTTTCCGCATTTAACGGTTGCTGAAAATTTAGCTTACGCCAGCAAACGGGCAAAACACAATCGCATTAATTTTACTGAATTAGTAAAAACTGCTGATATTGAAAAACTACTTGAGCAATACCCTGATAGCCTTTCTGGCGGCGAGCAGCAAAGAGTATCAATTGCCAGAGCAATATTAAATGAACCGGAATTATTATTGTTAGATGAACCTTTTAGCGCTCTAGATATGCGTAATAAAGCCAGCTTAATTGGTTTATTAACTAAGCTTAATCAGCATTATCACATTCCAATGTTTTATGTCAGCCACAGCTTAGATGATATTCAGCAGCTAGCGAACAAGATGATAGTGCTAAAAGCGGGTCAGCTCATACATTATGGTGATACCCGCGAGGTTATTCATCAATTAAACTACAAAAATATGATCCGCCAGCAAACCAGCTTACAGTTGCCGATAAATCAGCAACTATCCGCACAATTAAGCCAATATGGTTTAATGGCGTTAACGCTCAATACACAAGAAAATATCTATTTGAATCAGCCGAATATTCCGCTTAGCCACGACAGTCTGATGAATTGTTATATCGATGCCAAAGATATCAGTATTTGCTTGGTCGAGCCCAACCATAGCTCGGTCGTCAATCATTTGTCGGCGACGATCATTAAGATCACTAAAGAAGATAAGCAGGCAATGGTTGAAGTGCGCTGTGCTCAACAGCCATTTTTTACTGTTATTTCTTTATACTCCCTCGAGTATTTAGCACTTAAGCCACAGCAAAGTGTTTATATTCAATTTAAAGCAAGTAGCATTAAAACCTTAAGCGATAATTTTTAATGCGCCCATTTACGACCGCAAAAGCCAATAGGAAAACCTGTGTTAACCTCAGATGAAAAACTAAAATATAGCCGTCAAATTATGCTTAATAAGTTTGGCGAGCAAGGTCAAATAGCACTGCAAAATGCCAAAGTATTAATTGTTGGTATTGGCGGCTTAGGCAATCCAGCGGCTCATTATATTGCCGCTTCAGGTATTGGCACTTTATATTTGGCTGACGGCGATAACATTGAACTCAGTAACCTCCCCAGACAAACCTTATTTTCTGAAGCTAATATTGGCGAAAATAAAGCCCATGCCGCCCAAGAAAAACTTCAAGCCCAGTACCCTGAGGTTGAGATTGAAGTTATTGACGAAATGCTCGATGACGAACTGGCGAGTTATTACATCTCGCAAGTCGACATCGTTTTAGATTGTACTGATAATATTAGTGCTAGATATTTATTAAATGGTGTTTGTACCCAACTCAAAGTACCCCTGGTTATAGGCGCAGCAACGGGCTTTGACGGACAGTGTTTATTTGTTGATACCAATCAAGAAAGCAGTGCTTGTTACCAGTGTTTATTTCCTGCTAGTGAAAAAGCGCCGGTACAAAATTGTCAAACCTTAGGGATTTTAAGTCCCGTATTAGCGATTATTGCGGGTATGCAAGCCTTGCAAGCACTGAAATACCTTGTTGGTATCGAAGTAAAAACCAATCAGCTTTCAATGTTTGACGGTTTAAGTGCTCATTGGCAAGAGTTTACTTTGCCTAAAAATGAAGCCTGTCTTGTTTGCGGCATTAAGTAACCTGATGAGATGGATAAAATAAGTTAAGAATGCCAGTTAGTTAAACTGAATGAGAAATAGGTAATCGAAGAAGCTAATGCTCTTAAATGCATAAAACCCGATAAGCTGTTGTAGTTTATAAACTAACTAACTTTCGGGTTTTAGAAATAATAAATATTAGGATATTAAAAATTAATAACTATTCGTTTAAAACGAATTACGGCTTACTTGAATAATCCTATGCTTTTATCTGTCATGGCCTCACGCCATCCACCTAACCACTCTGACTTTGCATCATTGTTCTGATATGGACAATTCTCCCGTCCTTTTCCTGATATACCTGCTTGATAACCATTTGAATGCGCTCTACCTAAACGATCTCTTTTTTGTCTCTTCATAGAGAACCTCTCTTAACATGTTGATAAGTATATGAAATGTTTTAATTAGCGGCCAGTTAAATAAATAACCGACAATTCATTTAAGATGAATTTTAAATGAATTGCAATGATAAATTTTCAATAAAATGTCATAAAATTTTAACTATATGATCACCTTGACTTTATCTTTGAGTGAAAAATATTCATTTTTAAATAAATTTGCCATTTTGAAATATAATCATTGTCAACACGCTCATTTTGAGATAAAAATCGCTCTGTTCACTTTTGTAATTTTTTTGAGTTTAAAGACATGACAACAAAAGACCTATCAAGAGAGAGTTTTCAAACTTCTCGTAAATTTTATGATGATAAAAATTATCCCCGAGGAATGCGCCGTTCTGGTGATTATTCAATCTCGGAAGTTAATATTTTAGAAACATATGGTGTTGCACTAGCAAGTTTAGCTGCGGGGACTATTGAGCCTTTGACTGATGAAGAGATTAATTTCAAATCCGTCTGTAATGGTGAAATTACTCCGACAACAGCTATCGAAAAAGCTTGGCTTAAATACCAAAATAAAATCTTAACCCCTAAACAATTTCATACCCTGTTTGGGCGAAGTAAAGTTGATACTAGTACCGCTGATTCAGATACTGAAGATGATGATAGTGTGCTTGATATTGACGACTAATCAAAGCTAAAAAACAGCTTATTGCATCAGGTGTAATAACAATTAAGTAAGCTCAGCTAGGTTAAGTAACCTGAGCTCGAGATAACAACTTGCTTTCTAGCTACTGTTTTTCCTTATTACTGCGTTAAATTTGCCTTGTACTAAGAAAAAACATCAAGCTAGAATAGGTGAAATATAAAAAGTATATGTATTTCGTATTGTTAGCTAATTTCTTATCCCTAGTTCTGGTCAAGTAGAATTATTATCATAAATCTTTAACGATAATAATTCTGCTTTAAACTCAGCTCTGGTAATTAACAACCAAGCGCCCGGTTAAAGCGCTGTAGCCTTTTCATAAACTTGATCAAATTTTAGCCGCCAATTCAGCCCCTTGCCTAATCGCCCTTTTAGCATCCAGTTCACTAGCAACGTCAGCGCCACCAATTAAATGAACATTAAGGCCATGATCTACAAGAGCCTGATACAAGGTACGTTCCGGCTCTTGACCAGCACAAATAATAATATGATCAACAGCCAATAATTGCTTTTCACCATCACGTTCAAGCCATAAGCCTTGATCAGTTATTTCATGATAAATAACATTATTGATCATTTTAACGCCTTTATTTTTAAGGGAGGCGCGATGGATCCAACCTGTGGTTTTACCTAAATTAGCCCCTACTTTTGAGCTTTTACGCTGCAATAAATAAATCTCACGGGCAGATTTTTTATGGCTATGGTTCAGCGTTATTGCGCCGCCATGTTGATAATTTTTATCAACCCCCCACTCAGCTAACCACTCTTGTGGCGCATTGGTTAAGGACTCAGGTTCAGCTAGATAACTGGCAATATCAAAACCAATGCCGCCGGCGCCAATTATCGCGACTTTGTTGCCGATCGGCTCTTTATCTCTAAGTACTTGTAAATACGATTTTACCTTCGCATTATCAAACCCTTTTATTGGCAAAGATCGAGGGACAATACCTGTCGCCAAAACAACTTCATCAAAATCGCCATCGATTAAAGCTTGTGAGCTTTGCTGGCTATTTAACTGCAACGAAACCTGAGACTTGGCTAATTGCACTTTGAAATAACGTAAGGTTTCGTAAAATTCTTCTTTACCTGGGACTTGTTTCGCGTAATTAAATTGCCCGCCAATTTTATCAGCTTTATCAAATAGCGTGACATCATGGCCGCGCTGACTAGCATATAAACTAAAGGCTAAACCAGCAGGGCCAGCGCCAACCACAGCAATACGTTTTTTATCGTTAGTGGCGGGGAAAGTAAGTTCGGTTTCATAACAAGCAACCGGATTAACTAAACAAGAAGCGCGTTTTTGCTCAAAAACATGATCCAAACAAGCTTGATTACAACCAATACAGGTATTGATCTCAGCACTCTTATTAGCCGCAGCTTTATTAACAAAATCAGCATCCGCTAAAAATGGCCGCGCCATCGAGACCATGTCGGCATCGCCTCGAGCTAATACTTGCTCAGCAATTTCGGGGGTATTAATGCGATTGGTAGTGATCAATGGGATCGACAATTCACTTTTCATTTTTGCCGTGATCCAAGTAAAAGCAGCGCGAGGAACACAAGTGACGATCGTTGGGATCCTTGCTTCATGCCAACCAATGCCAGTATTAATTAAAGTAACACCCGCTTGTTCAAGTGCTTTTGCCATGGTGACAATGTCTTGCCATTCATTACCACCTTCAACTAAATCAAGCATCGACAAACGAAATATAATAATAAATTTATCGCCCACTTGTTCACGAATTGCTTTAACAATTTCAAGTGCTAATCGCATTCGGTTTTCAATGTTACCGCCCCACTCGTCATCACGATGATTAGTACGAATACAGCTAAATTGATTAATTAAATAAC
This sequence comes from Thalassotalea sp., assembly GCA_051251725.1. Classification (GTDB taxonomy): domain Bacteria; phylum Pseudomonadota; class Gammaproteobacteria; order Enterobacterales; family Alteromonadaceae; genus JALZUE01. The sequence goes on from JBPOFN010000001.1 coordinate 178,109, forward strand.
CTTCCGAACCCATAATTTCAACACCATCATAATTTGCTTTTTGCGCGAGTTTAGCGGCATAGGCAAAGTCTTTTATGGTCGTGTTAATTTGTCTTACAGATAATTCTGACGGCGAAAAGGGATTGATCGGGGCTTTGATTTTACTGGGCGCAACGCTGAACGGATGGTAAGAATAACGGCCGGCGTGTAATAACTGCAGGCATATTTTAGTGTCATACTGATGCACTGCCTCGGTAATTTTTTGGTGCTTTTTAACATGCCAAAACTTACTCATTTCACTGCCAAATGGCATAGCTCGACCGCGAAAATTAGGGCTAACACCACCAGTAACAATTAAACCCACACCACCTTTTGCCCGCGCTTGATAAAAAGCCGCCAGTTTATCAAAACCGCCCTTTTCTTCTTCTAAACCAGTATGCATCGAGCCCATTAACACTCTATTGGCTAACATGGTAAAGCCTAAATCAAGTGGTGCTAATAAATTAGGGTACAAGGCTTCAACCACTGGTTTGGGCGCAACTGGTGTCGATGGATCAGATGACATGATGAATTTACCTAAGTATAAAATTTAATCTGCTCATATTAAAATAGCAGAAAACAAATGGTCGTACCAGTTTGATGTAGTTAAAAGATCAGTAAATATATTTAATAAATGTAAAAGTAATATTTATGTTCTGGTCTTTTTCTTTTATGCTGGCGCAATGAAAATCTCCCCAAAACATAAACCTCAAATAATCGCCTTAGTTATCAAGCAACTTGAAGCTGAGCTGTTTAATACCCAGACATCAGCGCAACAGGCTCATCAAGCTGCGGTTGACGATCAATCGGTCGCAGAAACACAATATGATACTTTGGCAATTGAAGCGGCTTATTTAGCTGAAGGCCATAGTAAGCGTATTGTCGAAATAAAGGCGGCGATTGCACAATTTCAACATCAGCTCAATGCACCAGAGTTTACTGATCCGCTATTAAGCGAAACTAAACATCAGCAAGTTAAGCAAAATTCTCTTGTTGAAATAATTAATGATGATGAGCAGCGCCAGCTATTATTTGTTGGTGTCACCGCTGGCGGCAAAAAAATTAGTTTATTAGCTGAAAGCATTACGGTTATTACCCTAGCTTCACCGCTCGGTAAAGCCATTAAAAACAAAAGCCTTGATGACGACTTTAGCTTTCAAGCGGGTAATAAAACCCGCTCAGGTTATATTGCCGAACTGTGTTAAGTTGACTCTTTAGCGTTTATTCAATTTAGTTAATTGATCGGAAAATTAGCCAAACAGAAATCAATATAAACCCGAGCAATTCGTGATAATTGTCGGCGGCTAGGATAAACCAGCTGTAAGTCTAATAACGGCATTGGCAGCTCAGGTAAAATTTCAACTAATTGACCGCGATGAAGTTTTTTACTACAAAAAAATGGCGGCAGCTCAGCAATATATAAATCACTCATCACTTGATCTAACATTAAATTGTAATCATTCGCCCGCAGTACCGGTTGTATTTTTATTTTTTCATCGCCAAGTTGCCAACTAACTGATTGCGATTTTTTTGCCCATGCCGCACAAGGTAAACGCAATAAATCACTCGCTTTTTTTGGCTTGAAATGATTTTTGATAAAAGTTGGGGTCGCAACAACTTTGTGTTGATAGCTACATATTTTTCGTGCTACTGCTGATTCATTGCCAACATCACCGACGCGTAGCGCAACATCAATACCATCTTCAATTAAATCGACTTTTTTCTCAGTAACATAAAGATCAACCACAATGTTTGGATAAAGCTGTTGAAACTTGTTAATCATTCGATGCAAAGGGGAAAAGTTCGGCGGCGCAGATAAACGCAATAAACCTTTTAATTCCGTTTCTCTTTCATCTAACGCCAGCAGCCCAGCGTCCATTTCTTCCAAGCCACGAGAAACAAATTCATACAAGGTCGTGCCTGACTCGGTTAACCGTAATTGCCGTGTAGAGCGCTCTAATAATCGTACATTTAAAGACTTTTCTAGCTCAGATACTCGTCGACTAACAGTAGAAACCGGAATATCTAAATAGCTTGCTGCCGCTGAAAAACTGCCTTTGCTGACGACATAAGCAAATATTTTTGCTGAGTTTAAATTCATTATTATCCCATATATGGAAATATGTTTTACAAATTTACCATCTAATCAAAGATAAATAAAACAATTATAGTAGCGCCAAGTTATCAGCCGATAGCAAAAATAATTCAAGGATATCAAGGAAATGAAGATGAGAAGATTAATCACGCTATTAACCTTATTAGCGACAACACAAATTGCTTGGGCAAAAAATGATAATGGCGCTATTACTCAAGTAATTAACAACTATCAAGCCGCTTTAAATGCCAGCAGTACTAAAGATGTGATTAAGTTATACAGCCCCGAAGCGACTTTTATGCCACAACATGCCCCGGCGCAAATTGGTCAGGCGATGATAAAAAAAGCCTACGAGCAGGTTTTTAAGACCATTGAACTCGATATTGCTTTTACTGTTCATAATATTGAAGTACACGGTGATACCGCATGGGTTAGAACAAGTTCAGCCGGTAAAACCACGATATTAGCCAATAAAATGATCATCAATGAAGGTAATAATGAATTGTTTATTTTTAAAAATCACCATGGTGATTGGAAAATACATCAGTACATCTTCAGCACAAATCAAGCTAGACCCTAATTATCCCTTCACTTTTTTAACGTACACATTTAACTAAAATTATCACAAGGAAGAACACATGAAAGCAGTAGTCGCACAAAATTCAGGTAACGTAGATGTATTAACTTTGGTTGATATTGAACCGGAAAAAGTACAGACCGGTGAAGTAAAAATTAATGTCAAAGCTTTTGGTTTGAATAAAGCCGAAAGTTATTACCGTAGTGGCAACTACGGCACTTTTGTGCCAAACCAAGCCATTGGTATTGAAGCTGTCGGAGAAGTTGTCTCAGATCCTTCAGGGAAGTTTCATACCGGACAAAAAGTTGCAACCGCAATGGGAGGCATGATGTTTGCTCGCCACGGTAGCCATGCAGAATACATTAACGTATTGAGCAATAATGTTATCGCCATTGATAGTGATTTACCTTACGACGAATTAGCCGCCTTACCTGAAGTTTATTTAACGGTTTGGGGCGCGTTAGATAAAAACTTACAAATAGCTCAAGGTGAAAGCTTATTAGTCCGCGGTGCCACTTCAGCGCTTGGAATGGCTGCAGTTACTTATGCTAAAGCTCGTGGCTTAACCGTTATCGCTACCACCCGAAAAGAAAGTAATATTGCCCGCTTAACGGCATTGGGTGCTGATCATGTCATTATTGATAATGGCGAGATCCAGCAACAAGTTAGAGCCATATTACCTAATGGGGTCAACAAAGCGTTAGAAGTAGTTGGCGCAGCTACCGTTAAAGATACCTTGCAAGCAATCAGTCCTTGGGGCGAAGTGGCGGTAGTAGGTTTATTAGGCGGCGCACCGATAATTGAGAATTTTAACTTAATGGCCGATTTAGCCAATACCGTTAAACTCAGCTTTTTTAGCAGCGGCATGTTAGGCAGTGAAAACTTACCTTTAAGTGAAGCCCCTTTAAACTGGATTGCGCAACAAATCGAACAAGGCAAGATGCCAAATATTATTGCCAAAAAGTTTAACATAGATGAAATCGTTCAAGCCCATCAACTATTAGAAAGTAATACCGCCAATGGCAAAATAGTTGTGAGCTTTTAATACCAATTAGTTTCGTTAGTTAGTACTAACGCTTATTCACCTTCAAACAGAGAAATAACATGACACTTATTAAAGACAATGACGCCGTCATCGATCTAATTTCACGAATATTCATTGCCGCTATTTTTGCATTATCAGGGCTAAGCAAAGCGTTTAATTATCAAGGTACTGAACAGTATATGGAAATGATGGGAGTGCCATCGATTTTATTACCCTTAGTAATAGTAACCGAAGTGATTGGCGCGCTATTTATTATGATTGGTTATAAAACTCGTATTACGGCGTTTTTATTAGCGGGCTTATGCATTTCGTCGGCGTTACTTTTCCATTTTCAACTGGCCGACCAAAATCAATTTATTCACTTCTTTAAAAACTTAGCCATTGCCGGTGGTTTTATTGCCATCGTTTTAAAAGGTGCTGGCAGCTTTAGTATTGATAATAAAATATTGAATAAAAAGGCGGCTGAAGAATAAAGCTAAGAATACAAAAGCACAGAATAAAATAGAACAGATAAAAGCAGCTAGCAGCTGAATTAACAGCAAAATGATAAGCGATTAAACTAATACCTAAGATATTGGTTTAATCGCTTAATTGTTTATTTTAACGGTACAGTAACGTCGGTAACCACATCGAAAGTTGCGGAATAAAAGTCACTAACAGTAAAACAATCACTAACGGAATTAAAAATGGAATGGTCGCTTTGGCGCACTCCTCAAACGGCACTTTCGAAACCCTCGATAGCACATATAACACCATTCCAACCGGCGGCGTTAACAAGCCAATCATTAAGTTTAATACCATCACCACACCAAAATGCACAGGATCAATACCTAAGCTAACAACAACCGGCAACAACACGGGTGTTAAAATAGTGATCGCCGCAATAGTTTCCATAAAGCAGCCAACAATAAATAAAATTAAGGTAATGAATAATAACAATAACGTTTTATTATCGGTGACGGTTAACATCCAAACAGTAAAGTCTTCGGTAAAACGCTGACTGGTTAAGACCCAAGAAAAAATAGAAGCACCGGCAATAATTAATAAAATAATACTGGTGGTTTCAATCGTTTCCATACTGACTTTCACTAGCTTTTGCCAGTTAAGTGTGCGGTAAACTAATGCCCCTAAAATCAGCGCATAACCGGTTGCAGCAATCGCGGCTTCGGTTGCGGTAAAAACACCAAATAAAATACCGCCAATAATAATCACTGGCGCCATAATCGATAAAAATGCAGCTTTAAAAGTGGTGCTTAATCGAGTCATGCTAAAACCAGCATCTTTCGGATAGTTACGTTTTTTTGCGTAATAAGCCACCATCACCATTAATGCAATCGCCATTAATAAACCAGGAATAAAGCCAGCGGCAAATAACTGTCCAATTGAAGCTCCGGCCATGACACCATAAATAATCATTGGTAAACTTGGGGGAATAATAGGACCAATGGTTGATGACGCTGCCGTGATACCAACCGCAAAGCCGGCGTCGTAGCCTTTATTTCGCATCGCTTTTACTTCAATCGCGCCTAAGCCTCCGGCATCAGCAACCGCAGCGCCTGACATACCGGCAAACATAATTGAAGCACTGATATTTACATGGCCTAATCCGCCGCGCATCCAACCCACCATGGCATTAGCAAAATCAAAAATGCGATGAGTAATACCTGACGAATTCATTAATGCACCAGCCAAGACAAAAAACGGAATAGATAACAATGGAAAACTATCCATACCACCCACCATGCGATGTAAAACCACTAATTCGGGTACTTGGCCATCAACTAAAATAGCTAATAGCGCAGATCCTGCTAACGCAAAAGCGACAGGAAAACCGAGAATGATCATAACCAACAAACTGATAAACAATACTGCAATAACCATGATTTAAATCTCTACTTCTGGGGTGTCAATGTTGGTTTTATTTGTTAAAACTTGCTGTAAATATTGGCCGCTTCGAATAATCATAATTACTAAACTACCCAAAATAATCCCGTATAAAACGCTAATTGGTATCGCCAATGAAGCCATAGTATGAATATGGATAAGTGGAATAATTTGCCAGGCAAAATAAGCGAGTGTCATTAAAAATAAGGTGTTAGTGATCGCGATAATTTTGTAAAGTATTTTCGATACATTCGCTGGCATCCAGCGATGAAATAACGAAACAAAAATATGGCTGTTTTTTCTAACGCCAGCGCAACCACCAAGAAAGCCTAAGCAAACTAACTGATAACGCGCCACTTCTTCGGTCCAACCTAAAGGCGCTTCAAAAACATAACGGCTAATAAATTGCGCAAAAACGGTAAAAGCTAAAAACCAAAATAAAACAAATGCCAGCCAATCTTCAATTTTATAATCGCTGTAGTTAAAGCTTTCATCCTCTTCAATATCAAAGTCTAACGTATGCTCTGATGCTACGGCCGAATTATTTGATTTTTTGTAATCGGTCATAAAACTCTACTCCTATCGATTGCACTATCGCTTGATGCGACGGTAAGGTTTTTTCACGAAACAAACGGCGATCAACTTCTAATACTTCGACGCCTTGTTCGGCAAACCAAGCTAATAAATCATGCTCTGATTGGCGGGTATCTTTGGAAACGCCTTCACCTGCTTGTCGTAACACTTGTTCAAAAATAGCCTTATCCGCCGTTGATAATTCCCCCCAAAGCCGATCACTGGTCACGGTTAAAACAGCGCCTTGTAAGTGCCCAGTTAAACTAATGTATTTTTGCACTTCATAAAACTTTTTCGCTTTAATGGTGGGTAACGGATTTTCTTGCGCATCAACTACCCCTTGCTGGAGCGCTAAATACACTTCAGAAAAGGCAATCGGACTTGGATTAGCCCCAACCGCTAACGGAAACATCTTAAAAATAGTGGCATTAGGTACTCGTAGTTTTAAGCCTTGCATATCATCAGGGCTTAATATTTTTTTGTTCGAGGTTAGGTGCCGCTGGCCATAATAATTATTGGCAATAATATGATTTCCATTCGAAGCCGCTTTATAGCCCTTAGCTAAATCATTAAATAAATCGCTGTAATTAAAGCCTTGCCAGTGATCATAATCACGAAACACAAAGGGTAAATCTGAAAGCGCTATCGGAGCATAAGTTTGCGCCGCAAAGCTGGTACCCGTATAAATAATATCAACCGTACCTAAACTTAAGCTTTGGTTTAACTCGGCTTCTTTTCCTAATATTGAAACTGGAAAAACATCAATTTGATAACGGCCATCGGTTTGTTGATAAATTTGCTCTGCTGACCACAGCGCCCACTTATGTAAAGGCTCTGAATTTTCATAAACATGGGCCCAGGTTAAGCGCCTAGTATTTTTTTCATCTGCGAAGGCATTTTTAGACAAAATAAAAATGACAACTGTTAACAAAATGAGGTAATGTAAACATCTGCGCTGCTGACCTATGCAGCTAAAGTACTTATAAAACAGTGACATATAATAGACTTGGTATTGTGAGGTTGTTTTTCATTAACATTAATACACGCAATAACCATAAAAATCAATTAATTCAAATTAGATAACATCCAAAACTACTGCTATCTTTTATGATTAATTTTAAGGCAATAAACAAGAATAAAACGGCTGCTTAATTTATGATAAAACTCAATGTTAACGATAAAATTCATCACGTAGATGCTCCCGACGATATGCCTATACTGTGGGTATTACGTGATCTACTGAAACAAACCGGTACTAAATATGGCTGTGGCAAAGGCCAATGTGGCGCCTGTACTATTCATATAAATGGTCAAGCAATGCGTTCTTGTATTACGCCTGTTGCCATCGCCAAAGGTGCTAAAATTAAAACCATTGAAGGGGTTAACCCTAAAGGTGAACACCCAATTCAAATTGCTTGGCAAGAAAACAACGTACCGCAATGTGGTTATTGCCAATCAGGTCAAATTATGAGTGCGCTGACCCTGTTAGAACAAAACAAAAACCCGTCTGATGAAGAAATTAATAACCATATGGCTGGTAATATTTGTCGTTGCGGTACTTATCCTCGGATTAAAACCGCGATTAAACAAGCAGGTAAGATACTTGCGATCACGGCAGGAGAAAGCTAATGGAAACCATTAAATTATCCCGCCGCGAATTTTTATCGTTAGCTGGCGTTACCGGCAGTGGCTTGTTATTAGGCTGTAGTACTTTATCGCCACTTTCCTCTTCAAAATTTGAACAAGCAGCAATCAGCTCAAATCAGTTAAATCTTTTTGTTTCGATCAAATCAGACAATACCGTTGAAATTATCAGCCATCGCGTTGAAATGGGCCAAGGCTCTAAAACCGGTATTCCGCAAATTGTTGCTGATGAGTTAGAAGCGCAATGGGATAAAGTTAACGTTATCCAAGGTTTAGGTAATAAAGCCTACGGCGATCAAAATACGGATGGCTCTACCAGTATTCGTAAATTTTATTCAAAACTCCGCGAAATGGGCGCATCGGCAAAATTAATGTTAGAACAAGCGGCCGCTGATTTTTGGCAAGTACCTGTTACTGAGGTTTATGCAAAGTCACATCAAGTGTTTAATAAGCTTAATGGTAAAGCCCTTAGCTTTGGTGATTTAGCGGAACTGGCCAGCAAACAACCTTTGCCTAAGCCAGAAAATTTAACTTTTAAATCACCAGCAGATTTTAACTATATTGGTAAATCTGTGCCGATTGTTGATTTAAAAGATATCATCACCGGTAATACCCGATTTGGCATTGATGTTGATATTCCCAATATGTTATTTGCTTCAATTGAGCGCTGTCCTGTTATTCACGGCACAGTAAAATCATTTGACGCCACCGCTGCTTTAAAAGTCCCAGGGGTCGTCAATGTTATTGAAATGCCAGCGACCAAAGCAACGGTAGCATTTTTCCCTCTCAGTGGTGTCGCCATTGTGGCAACGAATACTTGGGCGGCAATGCAAGGCAGAAAAGCTTTAAAAATTGATTGGGAACTGGGTGAAAATAAAAACCACAATTCACAGCAAGGGTTTGACACCATGAAAGCAAACCTTGCCAATGCGCCTGAAACGATTGGTGAACGCGGTGATATCGCACTTGGCTTTAAACAAGCTGATAAAATTGTTGAAGCTCAATACCAAACCCCATATTTAGTTCACGCGCCAATGGAGCCACCAATGGCCACCGCTTGGTTTCATGATGATATTTGTGAAGTATGGGCGTGTGTGCAAGATCCGCAGTCAGTAATGAATAGTGGCGCGGCCATGATGAACTTACCGGCAGAAACTTTTGTTGTTGAACCCACGTTATTAGGCGGTGCTTTTGGCCGAAAATCAAAGCCCGATTTTGCCAATGAAGCTATTTATCTTGCCGACAAAACCAAGCGACCAGTAAAAGTAGTTTGGACCCGTGAAGATGATATTCAAATGGGTTATTACCATGCCGGCGCAGTAGAAAATTTAAAAGCAGGTATTGATAAAAACGGCAAAATAACCACTTGGCAGCAACAAGTGAGTTACCCTTCAATTGGTTCAACCTTTGATCATAACACCGATACGCCGCAAGAATTTGAACTCGGCTTAGGCTTTGGCGACCTCGCTTACGATGTTGAAAATGTTTTAATGCAAAAGGCCCAGGCAAAAGCCCCTGTTCGCATCGGCTGGATGCGTTCAGTGTGTAATATTCAACACGCTTTTGCGTTGAACTGCTTTATCGATGAAATTGCTCATCAAACCAAAACACCAACCGCACAGCTCATTTATAACTCGCTTGGCGGCGATAGAAATATCGATTTCAAAGCCGATTTTGGTTTTAATTTCCTTAACTATTGGGATGATTTTACTCGTCACCCTTATTCAACTAAGCGCTACCGCGAAGTATTAGCGCAGCTGTTAGCCAAAACGCCTGTTGATGAAAAACTACCAAGCGGCCAAGGCTGGGGTATAGCTGTACATCGTAGCTTTGTTAGTTATGTCGCAGTGGCAACAAAAGTAGAAGTGATTAATAAGCAGCTAACCGTAAAAGAAATTCACTGTGCGATAGATTGTGGCCTTGCAGTTAACCCTGATCGGGTTAAATCCCAATTAGAAGGGGCAATGATCTTTGGCATGTCGATTGCGTTGATGGGGAAAATTGATATTAAAGAGGGTGCGGTAGTACAGTCAAATTATCATGATTATCCGGTCACCCGTATTAATCAGTCGCCACAGATAACAGTACATATTACTGGCTCAACAGAAAGCTACCCTAGTGGTGTTGGTGAGCCGGGCGTACCACCTGTAGCACCAAGTATTGCCAATGCGGTATTTGCCGCAACCGGCGAGCGTTATCGCGAGCTACCATTAAATCAATATTTAACGGTATAAGGTTTTTATCGGCTCAAGGTTGACAGCATAACGGTTAGCCTTGAGTTGTTAACTCTTGAGAGTTAATTGCTTAGCTATTAACTCTAAGAAGCTAAACTTTTAAAGCCTTAGCTTCTTAGCAAGGTTTTTATTTTTTCTACGTCAGCAGTTTTGTCGTCAATTTTAAGGTAAGCCACTAATTCACTATGTACTAAAGTCGCTTCAACCACTCCCGTCATCGCAACCAGTTTTTCTGCTAAGTCATCTGTTGACGCTTCACTTGATGAAACAAAAGCAAAACTATAACTTTTCGATTTTTTCAGCGGTTTCATGCCTAAAGCAAAAATTAACCAAAGCACAATAAATGCCGTCATCACGGTGAAAATAGCTTGCTCACCATATTGCTGGGCAACCATACCGCCCACTAAACCACCAACAAAAGCGCCTAGGAACTGACTGCTGGTAAATATTCCCATCGCACTACCTTTTACGCCAGCAGGTGCTATACGCGAAAGCATTGACGGCATCGTCGCTTCTAAATAATTAAAGGCGGTAAAAAATAACAAGGTAGCAACAACAAGTACGGTTAATGTACCTGGTAAGCTAGCTAACAACACCATAGTCAATGCTAACAAGCCAACCGCGAGTGCAAACATTTGTTTTTCTTTTTGCTTTTTAAGTGCCCAAATCATAAATGGCACCATCAAGAAAAAGGAACCAAATAACGTCGGTAAATACATTTTCCAGTGATTATCTAAACTCAAACCCGCATGTACAAACATGGTTGGCAAAGTAACAAAACTTGCGGTTAAGGCCATATGTAAAACAAAGACACCAAGATTTAACCTTAACAATTGCGGATGACGAATGAGCTTACTCATTTGTTTCGGTAAGGCGACGAGATCACCTTTCGGTGCTTTGCTGATAGAGGTAGGCACGACAAATTGCACCATTAATATCGCTAATATAGTTAATACCGCTGTTAACCAAAACAAACCTGACAGGCCAAAGGCTTCTGCAACTATTGGCCCTAAAACCATAGAAACCGTAAATGACAAACCGATAAACATACCTATGGTTGCCATTACTTTCGGACGCTGCTCTTCTCGGGACAAATCTGCAGCTAATGCTAAGACCGCACTGGCGATAGCTCCCATGCCTTGTAATGCGCGACCAAATACAACGCCATAAATGGTGGTGGCATTAGCGGCAACTAAACTACCAAGGAAAAAAACAAATAAGCCAATAATAATAATTTTTTTACGGCCAAATTTATCTGACAAAATCCCCATAGGTATTTGCAATAGCGCTTGTGTTAAACCGTAAGCGCCAATCGCCAAGCCCAGCCACATTGGGCTGTAGCCTTCTAATTGGGGACCATAGATAGCAAATACAGGCAATATCATAAATAAGCCCAACATCCGCAACCCAAAAACCGCCGCTAATGAAAAGGCCGCTTTTTTCTCAATACTATTTAAACCAGTAGTAGACATAAGATTATTATTTTTAATCGGTTAGAAACAAAAAACGGGATATTTTAGCACGACTAAAAATAAAAGTTCAGTAATGAAAATTAGTTAGTTTTGATGGTGATTATTCAAACAGATTTATGTAATAATGCTGGGTTCGAAAAGGCAGTGGATTAATCATGGATACAATATCTGTTCGGGGTGCCCGCACCCACAATCTCAAAAATATAAATTTAGACTTACCGCGCGAAAAGTTAATTGTTATCACTGGTCTTTCTGGCTCTGGGAAATCGTCTCTTGCTTTTGATACTTTGTATGCTGAAGGCCAACGCCGCTACGTAGAATCACTTTCTGCTTATGCGCGCCAGTTTTTGTCGTTAATGGAAAAGCCAGACGTTGACCATATCGAAGGTTTATCGCCTGCAATCTCTATTGAACAAAAATCGACCTCACATAATCCGCGTTCAACTGTGGGAACTATTACCGAGATCTACGATTATTTACGCCTGCTTTTTGCCCGTGTTGGCGAGCCTCGTTGCCCAACTCATCATTTACCTTTAGCAGCACAAACCGTTTCTCAAATGGTTGATAATGTTTTAATGCTCGAAGAAGGTACTAAGATCATGGTCTTAGCGCCGGTATTACAAGGCCGAAAAGGTGAGCACACCAAGTTATTAGATAATTTAGCCGCACAAGGGTTTATTCGTGCCCGCATTGACGGTTCAGTTTGTGATTTATCTGATCCACCAACACTAGATTTACATAAAAAACATACAATTGAAGTGGTGGTTGACCGCTTAAAAGTACGTGAAGATATTCAATTACGCTTGTCTGAGTCATTTGAAACCGCGCTTGAGCTTACTTCTGGCACCGCTAAAGTCGCCTTTATGGATGAGCCCGACCGAGAAGAAATGTTGTTCTCAGCCAACTTTGCTTGTTCGCATTGTGGTTACAGCATGCAAGAATTAGAGCCGCGTTTGTTTTCATTCAATAATCCAGCCGGCGCTTGCCAAACTTGTGATGGTTTAGGTAATCAACAATTTTTTGATAAAACACGCGTGATCACCAACCCAGAATTAAGTTTATCTGGCGGCGCGATCAAAGGCTGGGACAAACGTAATTTCTATTATTTCCAAATGTTGCAAGCCTTAGCGGATCATTATGGTTTTAAATTAGATACACCTTTTGTCGATATGCCAAGCGATACCCAGCAAATCATTCTTTATGGCAGCGGCACACAAGAAATCGAATTCAAGTATATGAATGATCGCGGTGACGTGGTCGTACGTAAGCATGCTTTTGAAGGTATTTTAAATAACATGCAACGCCGTTATAAAGAAACAGAGTCAAATGCTGTTCGCGACGAGTTGTCAAAATATTTAAACAGCCAGTCATGTACCGATTGTAGCGGCAGCCGTTTACGCCTTGAAGCACGTAATGTTTTTATTGGCGAAACAACGCTGCCTCATATTGCCGAATTGGCGATTGCCGACGCTTTAGACTTTTTTCAAAACCTAAATTTAACCGGTAAAAGCGCACAAATTGCAGAAAAAATATTAAAAGAAATTAATGAGCGCTTAGGCTTTTTAGTTAACGTTGGTTTAAATTATCTTAATTTATCACGCGCGGCCGGTACTTTATCGGGCGGTGAAGCACAGCGTATTCGTCTCGCTAGTCAAATCGGTGCCGGTTTAGTGGGCGTTATGTATGTGCTTGATGAGCCGTCAATCGGCTTACATCAACGCGACAACGAACGCTTATTAAGTACCTTGATTCATCTACGTGACCTAGGCAATACCGTAATAGTGGTTGAACATGATGAAGATGCTATTCGAGCTGCCGATTATGTGGTTGATATTGGCCCTGGCGCTGGCGTTCATGGTGGCGAAATTATTGCTGAAGGAACCGTTGACGATATTAAGAACTCGCCAAATTCATTAACCGGTAAATATTTATCGGGTGTTGAAGCGATAGCAATACCACCACAGCGTACCCCTTATAACCCGAAAGAGTTATTAGCATTAAATGGCGCAACCGGTAACAACTTACAAAATGTTGATTTAAAAATTCCGCTTGGCTTAATGACTTGTGTCACCGGCGTTTCAGGTTCGGGTAAATCAACACTGATAAACGATACCTTATACAAGATTGCCCATATTGAACTTAATGGTGCCACGGTTGATATTCCATCACCCTATGCCAGCATTACCGGATTAGAAAAACTCGATAAAGTAATCGATATTGATCAAAGTCCAATCGGCCGAACGCCGCGTTCAAATCCTGCGACTTACACAGGTATTTTTACCGCCGTACGGGAAATTTTTGCAGCGACGCAAGAAGCTAGATCACGTGGATATAAAGCTGGTCGATTTAGCTTTAATGTTAAAGGTGGTCGCTGTGAAGCTTGCCAAGGTGATGGTTTAATCAAAGTAGAAATGCACTTTCTACCTGATGTTTATGTTCCTTGTGATGTTTGTCACAGTAAACGTTACAATCGCGAAACCTTAGAAATTAAGTACAAAGGTAAAAATATTCACGAAGTGCTGGATATGACGATAGAAGAAAGCTTAGAGTTTTTTGCGCCGATCCCGCCAGTTAAGCGTAAAATCCAAACCTTGATGGATGTCGGTTTAAGTTATATCAAACTGGGGCAATCAGCAACGACCCTGTCAGGTGGTGAAGCGCAGCGCGTTAAGTTAGCAAAAGAATTATCCAAACGTGATACCGGCCAAACTTTATATATTCTTGATGAGCCAACCACAGGTTTGCATTTTCATGATATTAAAAAGTTATTAGAAGTGATCCATCGTTTACGTGATCACGGTAATACTATTGTTGTTATTGAGCATAACCTTGATGTGGTAAAAACTGCTGACTGGATTATCGATTTAGGGCCTGAAGGCGGCTCGGGCGGCGGTCAAATACTCGTTGCCGGTACGCCAGAAGATGTTGCTAAACACCCAACATCACATACCGCTAGGTTTTTAAAAGAGTTATTAAATTAGCCACTAGAGCAAGTGTTAACATTGCCTAGCTCTTTTATTAAAAGCGCTAATTAAAAGTAAAAATTGAAAGCCACTAGTAACTATTAGTGCACTAATAAAAAAGCCAGCCAAGTTATCCTTGGCTGGCTTTTTTTTATGCCTTGTCCTAAATGAATTTAGCCATTGAGAACTTAATAACACACGCTTGCGATAAACAGTTTAAAAATCGACTATTTAACAAACAATTCAATTTGACCTGTTTCGATAACACCGTCTAGAGTTTCAAAGGCATAATCAAAAATAGCACTGTTTTTATTAACGTTAGTATTATCTTGTAGATAATCAATTGAGGAGTTCCAGCGATAGTTCCAACCTTCATCTAAAGTAGTTCCTTCAATAACTGATAAACCTTCTCTGATCACGTTTTCATTATCAGCAACGTCTAAAATAAAATAACGGCTAACACTGACATAACCATCTGAAACTAAATTAAAAGTTCTAGCATTATTAGAGCTAACACCATTTTCAGTAACTATCCGTAGATTCAAGGTCAATGTTTTTAACGAATTAATACTGTCGGGAAGATATAGGTTAACTGAGTTACTAAACTGACTTCTATTATCAAAATCGCCAGCAGTGTTAGTAGTATGAATCTTAACCCCTTCATTATAATAGTTAGCATTATCTAAAATAATATCAGTAATTGAAAACTCGTTCTGAGAAACAATCTTAAAACTTTTATTACGTACTACCGACACTAACTGCGGTGTTTCATTTTCTAATGCTGATAATACTTGGTTCAACCTAAAATCATATTCGCCACCACTCAGTGCCGACTTTGACGTAAAAGTAACTAAGGTATTACTTAACGATAATATTGCATTCATTTCAATGGTGCTTTGATCAACCGAAACTAACGTCGACCCGGGAAGAATAAGGTCATCAACCGATTCATTACCTCGAATAACCGTCACTTCATCGTCTTTTGATAGATAATAACCACTGTCAGATAACGTAATAGGTTGTGAGAAAAACACACTATATTCAAAGTTATTATCTTGTGTTTTTAAATGGTCAAAAACTATTTCAATATCGCTTGGTAGTGTTGTGCTGTAACCAGGTTGTATTACCAAGTTAAACTCTTGGGTCGCTATCGGTAATTCATAATTGGTATAGTTCTGAGCGCCGCTGGTAGAAACTCTAAAACTACTGCTATTCGATTGATAGATATTAAAATAAGAGCTTGTGTAATACTTATCAGCCAGTGTAAAAGCAGGAATTAACACCCTAATTTGATTTTGTATATTGGTTTTATTGGTTGCGCCATCAATGATTGAAGCCCATTGTCCCGTTAAAACGTATTGTTGGGTGGTCTCATCAAACGTTGATGCCATACTTGAAATGTTATCATCAGCTACCAAATTTAAATCAGGAACAATATCACCCTCATCATCAAAAACCGACACTCTAAAAGTAACATTTTGGTGAACAACTTCAGACTCCAAATCAGGATTAAGCGTTAAGCCACTAAGCTCAGCTAAATATTCCGCTTGTAGTGTTAAGTTAGCATTAGAAACTGAATACTCATTTTGATATTGGTTTAAAAAAGCGCCTGACTGAACTGCGTCGATTTTTGCTCTAGGATTAGTGTGGATATTTTCAGGGAGCGTTATTGAATACATACCTGTTGTTTGGTCATAACTAGAGGTATGAAGATATTGCTCAGTCCCTAAAGGAGTGGCACTATTTCTTACCTCGTACGAACTTGCTTTAAAAACTAAGTTCGTTACCGCACTGTTATCGAGACTGCTTTTTACCGCAAAACTATACTCTTGTGCTTGAGCAACACTAATTTGGCCAATACTACGATGCATTTGTGCATCAGTAAAAGCTGATGGCGTAACGGCATAAACAACACGATCCATAAAGCCATTATTTGTACTTGAGATCACGAAAGAATAATCAGAGCTCGGCGGTAGATTATTAATTTCAAAGGTACTTGCGGTAAATAGCTGAGTTTCTCGCGTAGTACCGCCAACAGTCACGGTAATTTCATAACTAGTTTCAACACTTTCAGTTGAAGCATTATAAACCTCACCAATAATATTTATCGACGCTGTTTCATTATCGAGTTGTTGTTGTAATATTTGATTTTGATCTTCTAACGTAGCGACCAGTTGCTCATTGCTACTGTCATCTACTTCGATACATGCTGATAAGGTAAAAGCGGCAAGCAAGGGTAAAAGGGGTTTCATTCATTATATCCTATAAAATAACATCCAAAATTTCGGCTGCAGATTACCGAATAAGAACCTTAATTACCACTAAAAACTGTAATTTAATTAATACCTTAACTTTAATCCAAAGCTAAATATTGTTAATAAAAACACATCGTCATCACTAATAAAACCACCACCAAAAGCATCAAAAAACGCATTTATTTTAGCCACCCCTCTTACCTTACATTCAAATTTCAACTAGTAAAGTCAAACACTTAGCGATAAGATAAAGACAATAACAATTATAATAATGAGCTATTTTCAATGTCATCTTCACGCCACGCTTGGCACAACCCATTAATTTATTTATTCGCCTTTACTAGCGGCTTTTGCATTATGGCGATAGAGCTTTTAGGTGGTAGAATTCTTGCGCCTTATTTTGGTAGTTCTGTCCATATTTGGGGCAGCATTATTACCGTTTTTATGTTGAGTTTATCCATAGGTTATTTGCTCGGTGGTAAGCTATCAACAAAAAATGTCTCACTGAAAAAGTACGGCGTAATCTTTGCTTTTGCCGGTTTAACAGTACTGCCGATCGGGATCTTTGCCGAAACCATTTTAGAAACTATTTTTATCGCCATTGAAGACACTCGCTACGGCTCGCTAGCGGCATCAATCGCTCTGTTTTTTATTCCAACGATTATCCTTGGCATGATATCGCCGTATTCCGTGCGTTTATTAGTGGCAGATAAAAATAACAGTGGCCAAGTCGCAGGCGTGCTGTATTTTGTTTCGACCTTAGGCAGCGCTTTAGGCACCCTTATTACCTCTTTTTATTTAGTGCTGTTACTGGAAGTAAACACTATTATTATCAGCGTTTGTTCTATTTTAATTGCGCTCGGACTTATCGCGATAGTGATGAATAAATGGGAAGTAAATTATGATTAAAAAATTCGTTTGCTTGATCTCGCTATTAGTTATTAGCAGCATTAATTATGCGCAAGTAATTCATAGTGAACGCTCACTTTATCGAAATGTTATTGTTGAAGATAACGGTGATATTCGCTGCTTAAAATTTTCATTAAAACGCAAAACTAGCAGTCAAAGCTGCTTTAATAAAAAACAGCCAAAAGCACTGGTGTTTAATTATACCAAGCTACTGTTTGCGAGTTTTTTAATGTTAGATGAACCTAAAAACGTATTAGTGATAGGTTTAGGTGGCGGCACTATGTCGAATAGTATTCATCAATTATTTCCGAACGCCAAAGTCACTAATGTTGAAATTGATCCTGCGGTGGTTAAGGTCGCCAGAGAATATTTTGACTTGATAGAAAATGAAAAAATAAAGACCGAAATCAAAGACGGCCGTATTTTTATTAAACGCGCCCAAATAAAAAAACAGCAGTTTGACTGGGTGATATTAGATGCCTTTAATGGCGACTACATTCCGGAGCATTTAATAACTCAAGAGTTTTTGCAAGAGGTGCACAGTATCCTAGCTCCTAATGGGGTTTTATCCGCCAACACATTTTCGAGCAGTGAACTTTATCAATATGAATCAGCAACTTATCAATCCGTGTTTGGTGATTTTTATAATGTTAGATTTAATAGCCTGGGTAATCGCGTGATTTTAACCACCAAAAGTGGTTTAGTCGCTCCGGAAATTATCGAGCAACGCGCGGAAAAATTAGCCGGTAAAATGCGTGAATATAATGTCGATATCCACAAGCTTTCAACCTTGCTTGACGCCAAGCAAGACTGGCCAGCAAACACTCGCTTATTAACCGATCAATACTCGCCAGCAAACTTATTGAAATAATCATAAAACTTTCATGCTTTTTAGTCTAAGAATGAGTGCATTGATCATAAACTTAGACTAAGATCCGCTCATCTAAAATTCAGGAAGAAACGATGAAAAAATTAACCCTTTCTCTTATTACCAGCGCACTTTTGATTGCTGGTGCCACGAACGCAAATGAACAGCCACAAGCCCAAGATCTTGTTGGTAAATTTTATGGTGGTTTGCACTATAACTTAAACAAGCCAGACGAAGACCGTTTGAACGGTATTCCAGAAGATTTTGAGCTTGGTGATGGTTTCGGTATCGAAGCGGGTTACCGCTTTACAAAATCAACAGAATTTCGCTTATCGTTTACTGATATGTCGATAGAGTTTGAAAATGGTACTGCTGACCAAGACGGTGATGCTTTATCATTTGACGTTTTATACTTTCCAACCGAGCAAAACTATTATGTTTTAGGTGGCATTAATAATTTAGAAATCCTTAATGATACCGAAATTTCAGCCAACCTTGGTTTAGGTTACCGTCATTATTTTTCAGAGCGTTTAGCCGCTTACGCTGAAGTAAAAGCACATTATCAATTTGATAATAAATATATTGATCAATCAGGACAAATTGGCTTAATTTACTTTTTTGGTGATAGCGCAAAAGCAACACCAGCAAAAGTTATCGAAGCACCAAAAGCTGCGCCTCAACCTGTTGCCGCTAAGCCAGTAGTTGCTAAGCCAAAAGATAGCGACAATGACGGTGTTTTTGATAACGCCGACAAATGTCCTAATACACCGGCTTCAGATAAAGTTGACAGCTTAGGTTGTACTATTTTTACTGACGAAGAGTTATCACAACAATTATTAATTAACTTTGATAACAACCAAGCAGTTATCAAGCCTAACTTTGTTAGTGAAGCAGCAAAAATTGCTGACTTTTTAGCGCAATACCCGCACATCAATATGACTATTGAAGGTCATACTTCAAGCCAAGGCAGCGCTGCTTACAACCAAACATTGTCACAAAAACGTGCTGATGCGGTAGTAGCACTTTTAGTTAGCAAGTTTAACGTTGAAAAATCACGTTTAACCGCTGTTGGTTATGGTGAAACGCGTTTAATCAATTCGGCAAACACTGCTGCAGCCCATGCTGAAAACCGTCGTATTGAAGCAAATGTTTCAGTAACGAAAAAAGTTAAAGTAAGTAAATAATTATCGGTTGAACAGCCTAACTCAGGCTAAAAACAAATAGTTATTAAAAAGCCCTAAGCAATTTAATTGTTTAGGGCTTTTTGTTTATATTAATTTACGTGTGGTTTAAGTACCTTTCAAAGCATTCAAATAAAAAATAACAAGCCGTTATTTTTTCTGCATTTGCTCAATCCGCTTTTCTAGTTCAAGTAACTTGTCGTATATTTGCTGGTTTTGTTTTCTTAATTCACGATTCTTAATATTCGTATCAGCAAAGCCAAATAACTTATTGGCAAAAATAGCGCCTGCGCCACCTAAAATACCAACGCCTAAAATAAACATAATAAAAACTAAGGCGCGTCCGGCAAATGTAATAGGATAAACGTTGCCAAAACCGATCGTGGTTGATGACATCACCATCAACCAAAAAGCATCAGCATAATTTTTTACGGGCGAGCCATCAACGCCCATCTCAGCCAAATAAGTAAAGTAGCCCAAACAAATATTTAAACTAAAAAATATCGAAAACGATAAAAAACCTATCACTGCGTAACGATAGTTTTTAACGCCAAATTCATCAATTTTATAAAGGGACGAGGTCTCCATCGCTTTCTGAAAAATAATCATTATTGTTTTACCTTCGCTTTTTCTTCGAAATTCATAAATGCCGCGGATGAAAAATTATATTGTTTTATTGCTGGATTTTCAAAAAGAGAAAAGGATTTAAAATCAATTTTATGCCACTGGCCAGCGGATAAAAACTTTTCATAGTCATTAACGTTGGCTGCGGTAATGGCCTGTAATTTGGTTTTAATGACTGTACCTATAACCTGATCAAAATCTTTCCCGCTGGCATGATCATAAATCAAGATCAGCGCCTTAGCACCATCTAAAAAATGACCGCCAAAACTGACCACCATTTTACCTGACTGAACCGCAGCAATTCCTTCTTTAGACCAATTAATGCCGCCAGCAAAAACATCTTTATTCGGCGTTAGTTTTTGTCTTTCTAATGCTTGTATCGCGCCAAGCGTGACAACATCGGAAATGCCCCATAATAAAGAAAATTGCTCATGCCTTTGCATTAGCTTTAACATTTTAGCGTTAGCGTCACTCGGGTGCCAATTTGAATAAGCAAGCTGCAATAACGTTAAATCAGCGTTGTTATCAACCGCTGACTGTAAGCCTGAAGTGCGCTGGGAGGCAACCGTACTATTTTTAGGTCCGCTGAGCGCTAGCATACGATAAGTACTAGTCTTGTGGTTAGAAGCTTTAGCAACCTTATAAAGCTCTTCTGTCAAAGCCTTGCCCACATGGTAATCATCGGGACTGATATGAGCTAACCAGTGTTTATACTTTTGCCGTGGCAAGCCAAACTCTTGATAGAGCGTATCGGGAATATGATTATTAATTGAAATGAAATTAATTTTCGCTTGCTCGATCATTGTTAATAAGCTTTTTTCCACACCGCCGTGTAAATAACTAATAAAATAATCAGGTTTATGGGCTCGCTTAACCACCTTTTTAAAGCGTTCAGTCATAAAAAATTGATTGTCTTCATTCGGCTGTAAACGCTGAACTTCTAAATTTATATTTAAGTCGTCGGCAGCGGCAATCATCACTGCTATTTTATCATCCCAAAAAGGCACACCTTTCGTTTGTGGCGCTAAGACCAATACTTCCAGAGGTTTAGCTGAATTAAAGTGTGATAAGTATGTGTTTGCTGCTAAATCATTATTTTTTTCGATAATTTGTGCACCAGACATAAACGAGCCTAAAAAACACACTAGCCAAATCGAGTGTTTAAGGATACTGAATATCTGCGTCAACAAATTAGCCATTTTCACTTTATTTTTGATACCCCCAACGTGGCATAATGCTTTGCTCAATCCCTAAATGGTCAAGCATTCGGCCAACCATAAAATCGATTAAATCAGCAATCGATGTGGGGTTATGATAAAAGCCTGGCGAGGCTGGCATAATAGTTACCCCTTGCTGTGACAGGCTAAGCATATTTTGTAAATGAATACTCGAATATGGTGTTTCACGCGCCACTAAAATAAGTTGCCCGCGTTCTTTAATCACAACATCTGCAGCCCGTTCAATTAAGTTATCACTCATCCCCTGGCTAATCGCCGCTAGAGTACCAGTTGAACATGGACACACGACCATTTGCTTAGGCGCGGCCGAACCAGATGCCACTGGCGAGAACCATTGCTCTTTACCGCAAACAATAATTTGCTCAGCTTTGGCTTGGTATTTTTCAATAAAAAATTCGCTCGCCGCCGCCGGAGACGCCGGAATTTTCAAACCCACTTCAGTATCGAAAACCACTTTGGCAGCGCTCGAACATAACAAATAAATTTGATAATTCGCCGCCACTAAACATTCTAATAATCTTAAGGCATAGGCAGAGCCTGACGCACCAGTGATCGCTAAGGTTATTTTTTTATTAAAGGTGGATGCATTATTTTCCGCTGTTAAAGTCATAGTTGTTAAAATTCACCTGCTAAAAACGTCAATAATTTTTGATGAAAACCACCAAAACCACCATTACTCATCACTAAAATATGATCACTAGGCTTAGCCACTTTTGCCACAGTTGCGACTAATTCATCAATATCATCACTTATTATACAAGGCTGAATACATTGATTGCTTAAGCTTTCTACCGACCACTTAACTTGCTCGCCCTGAAAAACAAAAACTTGATCCGCCACCATCAGCGATTGGGCTAAGGTATCTTTATGAACACCTGATTTCATGGTGTTTGATCTGGGCTCTAAGACCGCTAAAATTCGTTTATCTCCAACATGCGCACGTAAACCCGCTAAGGTTTTAGCAATCGCCGTTGGGTGGTGAGCAAAGTCATCATAAACACTAATATCATTAACCTTACCACGCAACTCTAATCGCCGTTTGGTATTAACATATTCAGCTAATGCTGCAATTGCAATTTTACTCGGCACGCCAACATTTCTTGACGCCGCTATCGCCATCAATGCATTTTCAATATTAAAATCGCCAATCAATTGCCACTCGACAATACCTTGTAATTGGCCTTTGAAAAACACTTTAAATTTACTACCATCAGCAATTATTTTCTCAGCAAACCAGCCAAGTTTCTCATCAATTAACGAAGTACTTTCTACTGGCGTCCAGCAACCTAAGTCGAGCGTTTCTTGCACATGAGGCTCGTCATGGTTAGCTAAAATTAAGCCGTTGCTTGGCACCATACGAACTAAGTGGTGAAATTGCTTTTGTATGGCACTTAAATCATCAAATATATCTGCATGATCAAACTCCATATTATTTATCACTAGCGTACGCGGCTGGTAATGAACAAATTTCGAACGTTTATCAAAAAAAGCAGTGTCGTATTCATCAGCTTCAATAACAAAAAAGGGCTTATTACCTAAGCGCGCTGAATAACCAAAGTTTTGCGGAATGCCGCCAATCAAAAAACCCGGGGTTAATTTACCGTATTCTAAGATCCAACTGATCATACTGCTGGTGGTGGTTTTACCGTGTGTACCTGAAACCGCGATAACCCAGCGGTCTTTCAAGACATTGTCTAATAACCACTTAGGGCCAGAGGTATAAGGAATATTTCGATCTAATACATATTCAACTAACGGATTACCTCGGCTCATTGAATTACCGATGATCACCATATCGGGTTCATCTTTTAAATGTTCAATTAAATAACCTTGCTGTAATTCAATACCCAGCCCTGCTAATTGTGTGCTCATTGGCGGATACACATTGGCGTCGCAGCCTGAAACACGAAAACCCATTTCTTTTGCGAGTGCAGCGATGCCGCCCATAAATGTACCGCAAATACCTAAAATATGAATATGTTGAGTCATTAAACTTCTTTTATAATGATTAAATTACTAAGGGACATTACTTTGTAATATATACTTTGAGCCTGAAAAAATATAGTTTCCCCCTATGATTTCCTTAATTAAAGTAAGTTGTTAAACCTGCGATAAAACAATTATTAGGTAATATAATTAAATTACTGACGCTAAGGTTGCAAAGCAGGCTAAATTTACTCACTATTTGAAGCTAACAACTTATTGCTTGAATGAATGACCCGCGTATGACTAAAAACAGTACGACTACTCCTATTCTTAGTGAAATAAACGTATACCCCATTAAATCAACAGCGGCTATTAGCTTAAGCAATACTTGGGTTGATGAGCTTGGTTTAAGTTTTGATCGACGTTTTGTTTTAAGCGATGTTAATGGCGAATTTATTACCGCCAGAAAAAAACCAAAATTGGCATTAATTCAAGTCAATATTGTTGCCTATGGCTTGATATTAACCGCGCCCAACATGTCTAGTTTATCAATCTTATTTCAGGATTTTTCGCCAAGCTATCAAAACGTAACTGTGTGGCGCGATGAAATTAAAGGCCAGCTTTGCCATCCCACTTACGATCAATGGTTTAGCGAATACTTACAAAAGCCATGCACATTGCTGTATTTTGGCCAGCAATCAGAACGTCGGGTTAAAAATCAACAGCAGCAAGTAGCTTATGCTGATGGCTATCCACTTTTACTCATTGCACAAGCCTCGCTGACTGCGCTTAATGAGCGCTCACCCAGAAACAACGTAATGGCGCAATTTAGACCCAATATTGTGATTGATAACTGTGAAGCTTTTGCTGAAGATGGCTGGCAAAAAATTAAAATTGGCGAGGTTACCTTTGAAATAGTCAAACCTTGCTCACGTTGTATTTTTACCACGATTAACCCAGTCACTGGCGAGTTTGAAAAATCAAAAGAGCCATTAACCAGCTTGGCTAAATTTAGAAAAGGTGATGATAACGAAATTTATTTTGGCCAAAATTTAATTGCCTTAAATACTGGTCAAATAAAAAATGGCGATCAGGTTGAAGTATTATCACGAAAAACAGCAGAGTTTTATCCAGATCTGGTGAAACATACCCAAGAATACAAACCGTTCGCCGCTAAGTCATCAAATTCAACAACGGATAAACTCTCAAGCGATAACTCACCAAAAGAGAATTCGTCAGCGAATTTTGATACTATAACCACTAACAAACTAAACGATAGCAAGCAGAGCCAAACCAATAACTTGCTGAATACGGAGTCAATGAAAGTGCCAAAGAAAGTTAAAATTATGTTTGATAGCTGGAATATTTCCCATCAAGGAAATACCAAAGACACCCTACTCGACCAAGGTGAAGACGCTGGGTTAATTATGCATTATTCATGTCGAGGCGGTAATTGTGGTCGCTGTAAAGTGAAACTACAAAGCGGTGAAGTTGAGCAATTAACAACAGATGGTTTAATGCCGCAAGAGCAAGAAGAAGGTTATATTTTGGCTTGTAGTTCTATTCCCCAGTCTGATCTTGTGATCACTAAAAACTAGTAGCTTATTTTCCTCAACAATAGTGACTGATAATGAAACTGAACTGTGATTTAGGCGAAAGCTACGGCGCTTGGCAAAAAGGCAATGATGCTTTAGCCATGCCTTTTATTGATATGGCGAATATTGCCTGCGGCTTTCATGCTGGCGATCCCTTAATCATGAGTCAAACGGTTGCTTTAGCTAAATTACATCAGGTTGATATCGGCGCCCATCCTAGTTACCCAGATTTACAAGGGTTTGGTCGGCGCTCAATAAAATTTGCTCGCGATGAATTAATTGCCATTATTCAATATCAACTCGGCGCATTAAGCGCTATTTGTCACGTTCAAAATGTCACGATGAATTATGTCAAACCCCATGGCGCTTTATATAACGACATGATGGCTAATTTAGATATTTTTGACGCGGTCTGCCAAGCAATAGCACCATTAAATAAAACCAACATCAAGTGCCAAGCCCCTAGTTTAAACTTGGTTGTTCAAGCTTTACCTGACAATAGTCAGCATCAAAAAATAGCAAAAAAACATCAACTAAATTTATTGTTTGAAGCCTTTGCCGATCGTAATTATCAAGATAACGGCTTGCTAGTGCCGCGTTCAAACGTCAATGCTGTTATTGAAGATACCACTGAGATAGTAACAAAATGCCAGCATTTATTAGCAACTGGGCATATACTCTCTATTACAGGTAAAGCCCTAGCGATCCATGTCGACACTTTATGTGTACATGGCGACAATCAAGCAGCAATAACAATTGTGAAGGCTTTAAATTCTTTATTAAAAACAACTTAGCAGCTAATTAATATGACCCGCTTAACCAAACTCAATACAGTCGATAAGAATGCGGATAAGGTTAACATTGAATTAGTCGCCGAAAATGCGCTGTTACTGACTTGGCCGGAAGTTATTTGCCATCAGCAACATCAAGTTATAGTGGCAGTGCAAAACCAAATAAAAGCCAAATACCAAGACGCTATTATCGACAGCATTGTTAGTTATAACAGTCTGATGCTTTATTTTCGCTTTGATAAAGTAACCACTGAAAATTTAACGACTTGCCTTAAAAACATCATTAACTCGCCACTGACAAACAAAGCCGCAGAAACTAGCCGTCAAATTGAAATCCCCGTTTATTATGGCAGCGACGCTGGCCTTGATTTAGCTAACGTGAGTCAGCACTGTAAACTCAGTATTAATGAAATTATTCAGTTACATAGCCAAGCAACCTATCGTGCTTATGCGTTAGGTTTCACTCCCGGATTTTGTTATCTAGCCGGCGTAAATCAAAAACTTTGGTTACCGCGTTTAAGTACGCCAAGAACTTCAGTTCCCGCCGGTTCGGTTGCCATTGCTGAGCAGCAAACTGCAGTTTATCCATCAGCTAGCCCTGGCGGCTGGCACATCATCGGCAACACACCAACACCTATGTTTAGCTTCGAAAATAAAGAATTTAAACCGTTAATCCGTGTCGGTGACGAAATTCGTTTTGTACCAATCAATAAAGACGTATTTTTATCAATGGGAGCGAGCCCTAGCTGATGAATCAATTAACCATAATAAAACAGCAAGGTCAGATTTCAGTTCAAGATCTTGGCCGCTTTGCATTTCAACATCACGGTTTTAGTGCCAGTGGCGCCAGCGATGAATATGCTTTGCTAGCCGGTAATAAACTGCTAGGGAATACGCCAAACGATGCTGCTTTAGAAATTGTTTTTGGCCAAGCCACCTTTACCGTCAACTGTCGCTGTACTTTGGTGATCACAGGTGCTGATTGCCAAGCAAAAGTTAACAATAAAGCCGTTAAACATTGGCAGGTGATAACTTTGCAGCAGGATGACAAGCTAACACTTAATCGTCCAGTACAAGGCATTTATAGCTACCTTTGTATTTTTGGCGGCATTCAAACTGAAGCAGTACTTGGCAGTCGCTGTACCTTACCAGCAGCTCTAAATTTGCCGGCAGCAAGTGCTTTGATTTTTCCATTGGCGAAAAATGCAGAAAATCACTTAAACCCACAAACCGATAAAATAGCCTTAGCTGCTTGTGACCATGAAATACCGGCGCTCGATTTTTACGGTTTTAATGATGCCGTGCTGCACGTGCGTTTTATTCGCCACCATACTTGGTTGTTGTTATCTGATAATGAGCGCTTATTATTTACCGAGCAGCCTTATCAAGTGGCATCTGACAGTAATAAAATGGGTTATCGCTTAATCGGCCGCCAAGCATTAGCCGCTGCTCATCTCTACCAAAACAAGCGACTTTCCAAGCCGGTTACTCTCGGCACTATTCAATTACCTAAAAATGGCCAACCAATTGTTTTAATGAAAGATCGACAAACCATTGGCGGCTACGCCACCTTAGGGGCGGTAATCCAAGTTGATATTCCACGCTTAGCTCAGCGCCAAGCCCATCAAAAAATTCAATTTATTGAAATATCAATAGCACAGGCCCAAGCCCAGCTTAGTGCTTTTTATCAAAAATTTTATCATTACCAATAAGTAATAAGTAATAAGTAATAAGTAATATTAACCTCACCTCAAATTCTTGGTGTACTGCCAAACTGATATTGCTTAACCGCCACACAGCAAAGATAAATATAATAAAAAATAGATGATTAAATTTAACCAACAGCTTAAAATACATGGCTTTATTTAAACCGCTTATATTGCTGGGTCTGCCGTGCTTTTAATGATCGACAATTACGATTCTTTCACTTTTAATTTAGTGCATTATTTTCGCAGTATCGGGCAAACAGTAGAAGTTTATCGCAACGACCAAATCACACTAGCCGAAATAGCAGAGAAAAATCCGCAATATCTCGTCATTTCACCTGGGCCTCGAACCCCAAATGAAGCAGGAATATCACTGCAAGTGATTGAAAAGTTTGCGGGTTTAATTCCTATTTTAGGCGTTTGTTTAGGGCATCAATGTATTGCTCAGCATTTCGGCGCAAAAATAGTTAAAGCCCATCAGGCAATGCATGGTAAAATAAGTCAGATCAGCCATAATAATCATGGGCTTTTTAAAGGCTTAGCGTTACCATTAAAAGTAACTCGGTATCACTCGTTAGTAGTTGAACCACAAAGCTTGCCTGACGAGTTAACAATTACGGCAACTCATACTATTAATAACAATAATAAAAAAACAATAGAAATTATGGCCTTAGAACACAAGTCACTTCCCATTAGCAGCGTACAATTTCACCCTGAATCAGTATTAACTGAGCAAGGGCATCAACTATTAAAAAACTTCCTAACTATGTATCATGACTTTTCTCCATCTTAAGTTAATGATTTTACTGTAGTTGCCGATACCCTTATTTGAATTAGCAATATAATTACCCTATGCAATTTTTTGAAAATAACGAAATAATCAGTCCCATTTATCATCGTGCTATTTGCTTATCCATCAGCAAGGATTTTGCACATAGTCAAAAAGGTGAGATTTTCGTTGCCAAATTTCAAGACAGTGAGCAAGCACATTCTCGTCGTGAATTATTAGAAGTAGAACAGCGCGCCAACAAAGAAAAAATTATTGAGCAGCACGGTAATCATCAATTCCAAGCGGAAGTTTCTGATAAATTATTAGAAAAAGTGAGTTTATCCATTGTTAGTGAATTCAATAATAAAGACAGTTTATTTAGCCAAATTTTAAATATTGAAGCAGCAGCCTGCGACATTCTTGAATTATTGGCAGTAAATGCTGCGTCGATTAAAAGGATCACTCCACTGGTTAACAGCTTACCTTGGTTAGCTGACGATCTAATTAATTTGGTTAATAAACCGCAATACCGTAAACGCTCTGACGTAAAAGTCAGCGAAGCTAGTTTAGCGGTAAGTTATATTGGTTTAGATAATTTGCGCATGGTGATGCCGACTTTTATTTTAAAACATTGGTTACCTACTTCAACCGCACCTTTTGGCGCCATGAAGAAAAAATTATGGCAAGACAGTTTAGCCATTGCTATGGCGTCTAAAATTCTTGCTAACAATGCCGGTATTGATGAATATCAAGCGTTTACTGCCGGCATATTAAGTAACATTGGCATACTTGCGGTTAGTCGAACATTTTCAAAAATATACACAGACATTCATCAACTTGAATTAAAAAAGGCTTACGACAAACGTGATAAACGTTTACATGACGCCCTAAGTAATATCAAAGCAACACCCGAATTACTGTTAGAACTGCTTTCAGCCCACAACAGTAAAGTTGCTGCAGAGATGGTTGAACTGATGCGTTTCGATCGCCTGAATATAACTGAAGCGATTTTTGATTTATCTTTTAACGACAATAAAAAGAAAATGTGTCAGCTGGCGCAGATTATTTTAAAAGCGAAAGCTTTTGTCGTGTTTCGCTGTTTAGCAAAAGATGAATTAATTGATGCTGATGAATCTAAAAGTTGGTTGGGTTCGGTCGGTTTAACCTCAAAAGAAATCGCCCAACTCAATCGCGCTGATATCGATCATATAAAATTGAATTTTAGTTAAAAAATTCACCAACTATAAACACAAGTCTTATTCTCATTAGGCTACAGCAATTTTTTCAAGACAACTTTTTATTCTTCTGTCATACTGAATTTATCTACGGTATCACCTTGGTATCGTCTTAATTTGTCATTTATTTACGAGGATCAAACAATGACCACATCGTTCCCTGAGAACAGAGCACTTTTCGACCAAGTTATGGTGCCAAACTACGCCCCTTCAGAAATTATCCCTGTCCGTGGTTTAGGTTCTCGCGTTTGGGATCAAGCCGATAACGAGTACATCGACTTCGCCGGCGGTATTGCGGTTAATTGTTTAGGCCACTGTCACCCAGCTATTGTCAATGCCTTAACGGAACAAGGGCAAAAACTTTGGCATGTTTCTAATATCATGACCAACGAACCGGCGTTGAAATTAGCAAATAACTTAGTAAAAAGTACCTTCGCTGAAAAAGTATTTTTTGCTAACTCTGGTGCTGAAGCCAATGAAGCGGCATTTAAGTTAGCCCGTCGTTGGGCAATTGAAGAACATGGCGCTGAAAAAACGCAAATCATTGCTTTTAATCAAGGTTTTCACGGTCGAACTTTTTTCACCGTTACTGTTGGTGGTCAAGCGGCTTATTCTGATGGTTTTGGTCCAAAACCCGGTGATATTAGCCATATTGATTACAATGATTTAAGTGCATTAAAAGCACTTATTTCAGACAAAACGTGTGCCGTTGTACTTGAACCTTTACAGGGTGAAGGCGGCGTAGTTTCACCCGATCTTGACTTTATCAAAGGCGTACGAGAATTATGTGATCAACATAAAGCCTTAATGATCTTTGATGAAGTACAAACTGGCTTTGGTAGAACGGGGGATTTATATGCTTATATGGGTTTAGGCGTTACGCCTGATATTCTCACCTCGGCTAAATCTCTCGGTGGTGGTTTCCCAATTGGCGCTATGTTAACCACAACTGAACTTGCTAAACATTTAGCTGTTGGTACTCATGGTAGCACTTATGGCGGCAACCCTTTAGCCTGTGCTGTAGCGAATGCGGTATTTGATATTGTCAGTACCGATGAGGTTTTAAATAATGTGCAATTAAAATCACAGCGTTTTATCGCGGGGTTAACTGCCATTAATGCTAAATATCAAATATTTACTGAGATCAGAGGCAAAGGCTTATTAATTGGCGCTGAATTAACTGAGCAATATCATGGCCGCGCAAAAGACTTTTTTGCCGCTACCATGACTGAAGGCTTAATGATCTTAGTCGCGGGCGCAAACGTGTTACGTTTTACCCCGTCGTTAGTGATCCCTGATGAAGATATCGATTTGGGTTTAGCCAAATTAGAGTGCGCTATTGCCAAAGTTATTAACGGTTAAAAACAGACAGCGTAAAAATAACCACATGTAACTGTCATTAGCTTGATAGCAAAAACTGAACTAAAAAACAGGACTGAAAAACTAAGCTAAACGCTGACTAAACTATGGGCTCACAAGATAAATGTGCTTTGTTAGACTAAAATACTAACAAAGCACTTTTTTTTGAGTATTGCATGATAATTGTTCGGCCAATTGCTGCTACCGATTTCGACGACCTCTATCAAATAGCGGTAGAATCAGGGTTTGGTTTTACTTCTTTGCCGCTTGATGAAGCTATTTTAAAAACCCGCATTAGTGATTCAATCGAGTCTTTTGCGCAAGAAGTCACAAGCGCCGCCAACGAAAGCTACCTTTTTGTTATGGAAGACACGCTGACTGGCAAAGTAGTCGGCACCAGTGGTATCGAAGCCGCTGTCGGACTGGAAGACGCCTTCTATCATTACCGTTTAGGTAAGGTTGTTCATAGCTCGCGCGAGCTTAATGTCTACAACACTATCCCAACGCTATCCCTTTGTAATGACTATACCGGCGCCGCCGAACTCTGTACTTTGTTTTTAAGTAAAGATTATCGCAAAGACAATAACGGTAAAACATTAGCAAAAAGTCGCTTTTTATTTATCGCTCAACATCCCCATCGTTTTGCCGAAACTATTATTGCAGAACTGCGTGGTGTTTCGGATAAAAATGGTCGTTCACCGTTTTGGGCTTGGCTTGAAGAAAACTTCTTTTCGCTTGATTTTCCAACCGCCGATTATCTAACCGGCATTGGCAAAAAAAGTTTTATCGCCGAACTTATGCCGAAATACCCTATTTATGTCAGCTTATTAAATAAAGCCGCGCAGCAAGTCATTGGCAAAGTTCATAAAGACACACTGCCAGCTTTAAAAATGTTAGAACACGAGGGTTTTTCTAAACGCGGTTATGTCGATATTTTTGACGCCGGCCCAACCGTTGAAGCTAAATTATCGGAAATAAGAAGTATTCAAAATACTAAGCGCTGCAAAGTTGTCATTACACCAGCTAAGACCACGAGTTATCACCTTGTCGCTAATACGTTAGTGAAAGACTTTCGGGCCAGTTATCTCAAAATAAACCTAAGAATGGCGAGCAAGACAACGAATCAAGAACTGACTGCACCCGATGAAATTAATACTGAGCAAGCAAAAGTTCAACATACTGAGACCGAAGTAAATATTGCCGAGCTATCACTCGAACATGCGATATTATTGAAAGTATCTGAAGGTGATACCGTTCTTATTCTATAATCATGTTATTGAGGAGGATTTATGTCCGAAACTACCCACCTGATTAATAATCAATGGCTACCAGGTAAAGGCGCTTTATTTAGCTCTTTTAACCCAGCAAACACTAATATGCTTTGGCAAGGACATGCAGCAACAAGCAAACAAGTTATGGCTGCTGTTGAAGCCGCCAGAGCCGCTTTTATTGGTTGGTCGGCACTGCCGTTTGACGAAAGGCTCGACATCATTACTTTTTTTGGCAAAATATTAACAGAGAAAAAAGAGTTATTAGCCAATACTATTGCCCAAGAAACAGGTAAGCCGTTATGGGAAACCCGTACTGAAGTTGCGGCCATGATAGGTAAAATAGCGATTTCGGTAAAAGCTTATCATGAAAGAACCGGCACTATTACCTTCGACATTCCTGGAGCAACAGCCCATACTCGCCATAAACCGCACGGTGTATTAGCGGTATTTGGCCCATATAATTTTCCCGGCCACCTACCTAATGGCCATATTATTCCGGCGTTATTAGCGGGTAATACCATAGTATTTAAACCCAGTGAATTAACCCCTTGGGTGGCAGAAGAAATAACAAAAATTTGGCTACTGGCCGGTTTACCGCGCGGGGTTATTAATTTAATCCAAGGTGATTCCAGTACTGGTAAAGCGTTAGCAAAAAATCCTAAAATCGATGGTTTATTATTTACCGGCAGCTCTGCCACTGGCCAACAGTTGCACCAACAATTTTCAGCGCAACCGGAAAAAATACTCGCGTTAGAAATGGGCGGTAATAACCCCATGATCGTTAAAGGCATTACCGATATTAAAGCGGCTGTGCACGATATTATTCAATCTGCTTTTATTACGGCTGGTCAACGCTGTACCTGTGCACGGCGGTTATTTATTGAAACAGGTGCTACTGGCGATAAAATAATCAACCATTTAGTTACCGCCACCAAAGCGATAAGAATTGGTTTTTATGATGATAAAGAGCAACCTTTTATTGGCTCCATGATTTCGGCACAGGCCGCTCAAGCGATGACCACTTGCCAAGAAAAATTAATCAAATTAGGCGCTAAGCCTTTATTAGCAATGAAACAAAGTAGCGCCGGTACGGGTTTTATTTCACCGGGCATCATTGATGTCACCGGGGTTGATAAAATTCCTGATGAAGAGAATTTTGGCCCGTTGTTAAAGGTATATCGCTATAGCTCATTTGAACAAGCGGTTAATGAAGCTAACAATACCCAGTTTGGCCTTTCGGCTGGCTTGTTAGCGGA
Organism: Thalassotalea sp.; assembly: GCA_051251725.1. GTDB lineage: Bacteria > Pseudomonadota > Gammaproteobacteria > Enterobacterales > Alteromonadaceae > JALZUE01. The sequence goes on from JBPOFN010000001.1 coordinate 211,597, forward strand.
TGATAAAGCCGATTATCTCTATTTCTATCACCATATCCGAGCGGGTATAATTAATTGGAACAAACCTTTAACTGGCGCTAGCAGTGCAGCACCTTTTGGCGGTATTGGTGCCAGTGGCAATCATCGAGCAAGTGCCTATTATGCCGCCGATTATTGCGCTTATCCGGTTGCTTCACTAGAAGCGAAAAAATTAACTTTGCCAGAAACGCTAAGCCCAGGTTTAAAAATTTAAATGATGTGAGGCCAAAATAATGTCGATCACGTTAAAAGAATTGCTTGAAAAGTTATGGCAACAATATGTCGCCATTACCCCTTCGGCGGGTAAAATTCACGCGCTGCTCGACAAAAAAAACACCATAATCAATGATCATATTGCCTTGCGCACTTTTGATGTTCCGCCCTTTGATCTCGCCTCTTTAAGTCAGTTTTTAGTTGCGCTCGGCTATCGCGCAAAAGCCGACTATCAATTTAGTGCAAAAAGTTTAAATGCCCAACATTTTGAACATCAGCAAGCTGAATTACCTAAAATATTTTTCAGCGAATTAAAAACAGCAGAGCTTAGTGAAACCAGCCAAAAAATCATTCAACAACTGGTTGCTCAAATCCCCAAAACAGCGGCAACAAACAATGCGATTTTATCGGCCGGAAGGTTATGGCAATTATCCAGTAGCGACTACCTCACCTTATTAGCGGAAAGTGAATATGCCGCTTGGCTGGCTGCATGGGGCTTTAGAGCTAATCATTTTACAATTAGTGTTAATCATTTGTCGCTCTTTACTACCATAGCGGCCATCAACCTTTTTTTACAACAGCATGGCTTTATTTTAAATAGTGTCGGCGGAGAAATAAAAGGTAATAAAGCTGTGATGTTAGAGCAATCGGCAATACTGGCGGATCAAGCAAGTGTCACCTTCAGTGATAAAACTTTGCGTATTCCAAGCTGTTTTTATGAGTTTGCATTACGCTACCCGCAAGCTGATGGCCAATTATTTCAAGGTTTTGTCGAAGCTTCCGCCAATACAATTTTTGACAGTACCAATGCTAACAAAGGCTAAAAACGTTAGCTGGCGAAACCCTAAGATAAACATTAAGTTGATACCATTAGCTAACTTGTATCTAGCTGTTTTTCAGAGTAAAGTAAAAGGCATAATGTTTTAAAAATTACACTTGATATGGTTACAGATTCAGACGGTTATATACATATAATTCAATACTTAACCGAGCATTTAAGCTTGTTTGAAAATGCTGCTTCAGCTGATCCTGCTGCACAAACTGTGATGACCGAAATTGAAGAGCAATTAAGTGAGCAGATTATCTCAGTCTGCACTCAAAATGAAAGCCTAACCTTTAATCAACGTAATACGTTAATTAGAGAAATCGACTCGATTGTTTATGATCTTGAAGAGATTTTATCAAGGGTTGTGAACAACCCTGTTACCGACCCGCAAAAAGAATTTATTCACGAGTTTGCGATGTTAATTAAAAACCTTTTTGATACTGAAATTCATACCACACTTGCCGAGCAAGCCGAGGGAACAAACGAACAGTAAGTTAAGTTATAAATCTGACATCCAATCTAGCTGTTTATTCGCTTCCTGCTTTTTAATCATTAACTGACGAATTAGCGGTGTTAAGATTAACTCCATTGCTAACCCCATTTTTCCGCCTGGTACCACTAAAGTATTCACTTTCGACATAAATGCGCCGTCAATCATGCTGAGGTAATACGGGAAATCAATATTTTCCGAATCACGAAAGCGGATCACAACAAAGCTTTCATCTAATGATGGGATAGAATCGGCGGCAAATGGATTTGATGTATCAACCGTAGGTACTCGCTGAAAATTTACATGGGTGCGAGAAAATTGTGGTGTGATAAATTTAATATAGTCTTCCATCGAACGCACAATACTGGTGGTTACCGCTTCACGGTTATGACCACGTAAATTGGTATCGCGAACAATTTTTTGGATCCATTCCAAGTTTACAATTGGCACCATGCCAATTAATAAGTCTACTTGGCTTGCTACGTCATTAGTATCGGTTTTAACACCACCATGTAAACCTTCATAAAAAAGTAGATCAGTGCCTTCGCCGAGCTCTTCCCACGGGGTAAAAGTGCCGGGCATTTGGTTATAAGGCACAGCATCGTCAAAGGTATGTAAATAACGACGCATTTTACCTTTGCCGGTTTCAGAATAATCTTTAAAGAGTTTTTCTAAGGCATCAAAGTCATTCGCTTGATCGCCAAAATAACTAATATTGCGAGCGGCTTCACGCGCTTTACGTTTTTCAAGATCCATTTCTTGGCGTGAATAGCGATGAAAACTATCCCCTTCTACTTTGGCACAAGTAATCCCAAGCGAGCGAAAGATATGCTCAAACGATTCAGTGGTTGTAGACGTTCCTGCACCAGATGAACCTGTTACAGCAATAATCGGATTTCGTGAAGACATACAAATGTACCTTGTTAACCTAAGTTCTAAACATTGGCTCGTAAAATAAGCCCGTATAATAATTTATATAAAGAAAACTATGCTTGCCAACATATTAATGACGCAAATATTATTCCTTGCTCGAATTTAGGTTATTAAAAACGAGTTTAGTTTATACGGTGAAAGCTAAGATAGGTCAAGTTAAGGAAAGATTTACAAATAAAAAAGGCGCTGAGTATTTTCTCAGCACCTTTTAAAATAATCAAAATATCAATAAGTTAACCTAAAGTTAAAGCCATTAAGGGTAATTAGTTTTGTTAACAAAATTAATTTTTTTCATCTATCGCTTATAATAACTAGCTAATAAAGCACAATTCCATTGACGGCCTACTAAGTATTGAGCAATTTATCACTTATTTACTCTCAGCTGATGGCGCTGTTGATGTTAATGATGAACGCCAAAATGCCAGCTTGCTAAGCGATAACTTAATATCTTCAATAATAAGGTATAAACTTGGAATTAAAACTAAAGTCACTACGGTCGCAAATAATACTCCAAATGCTAGTGAAACAGCCATCGGGATCACCATTTGCGCCTGTAAACTGGTTTCGAGCATAATTGGCACTAAGCCAATAAAAGTAGTAATTGAAGTTAACAATATCGCTCGAAAACGCATACAGCCAGCATGAATTACCGCATCTATTAATTTTACCCCTTCTAGTCTAGTTTTATTAACATAATCCACCATCACTAACGAGTCATTCACGACAACACCGGCTGCAGCAATAATCCCAAACATTGAAAATGAATTAAGATCCATACCTAAAATAATATGACCAAGACCTGCGCCAATGACTCCAAACGGGATCACCACCATGATCATTAACGGTTGGCTATAAGATTTAAGTGGTACGGCTAACAGAGTAAAAATCACCAATAATGACAAAATAAAGTTTTTAAATTGTTCATTGGCGCTATCAATTTCTTCCTGAATACGGCCTGTTACTTCACTTTTTACTAAAGGAAATTCACGTATTAACTGCGGAATATAATTTTCTTTAATATCCTTGGCAAGTTTATAAGGTTCAACTTGGCTGACATCAACACTGCCCCAAATATTAATGGTGCGATTACCATTTTCACGCCGAATATTACTCACCCCGTCAGTTAAATGGATTTCAGCTAATTCAGATAGCGGTAATTCTGAGCCATTGGCTGTGATGATCATCACATCATCAACATGGCCAATCGCATTACGTTCATTGGCCGGATAACGCACCATCACTTTAATTTCTTCGCTATTACGTAAAATGCGCTGTGCTTCTAAACCATAAAAGCTATGACTGACTTGCTGCGCCACATCACTCAGCGTTAGACCCATGCTATAAGCTAGCGGCTTTAAGGTAAATTGAATTTCTTTCGAACTGGTTTCACGGCTATCGTTAACATCAGCAACGCCCTTCATACTTTTTAATTTTTTCTTTAATGCTTTCGATGCCGCTAATAATTGCTGATCATTCTGGCTTTCTAAACGAAAACTAATATCACCGTCATCACGCCCACCGCCAAATATATTTTCTTGTATTTCAAAGCGTTCGACCCCAGGTAACACTGGAATAGCAATACGCCAGCGCTCAGCTAATTCAAAGGGATTAATCGGTCTTTGGTCTTCATCAACCAGTTTCACCATGATCTGCGCGTTGTTTTTCCCTCTTAATTCAACTTGCATATCATCTGTCATGCCCTTGCCATGCTCAGCAATAATCTCAGTTTCAACTTTCGCTAAAATAGCTTCAATCGTTTGAACCGTGTCTAACGTTGCTTGTTCGGCAGAGCTCAAATTCATTTGAATATGGATACGGGGAAAGTCATGTGGAATTTTAGGTTGACCAACATAGCGCACGATACCGCCATTAAATAAACCCGCACTAATTAATAATATGCTAATAAAAAAGGCTAAAACGCCATAACGATAATGTACACATTTAGTTAAGAGCGGACGATATAACTTAGTGATCAACGACTTTACGCCATTATCAATATTGGCTCTTAATCGATCGAGAATATTGTTTGAGGTCTTTTCTTTTACCTTCATTTTGACCAGATGAGCTGGCAAAATCAGTTTCGACTCAACGAGTGAAAACAACAGACAAAAGATCACGACAAAGCCAATCGCTTTACCGACAGCCGACTCAGGCCCGTCACCCATGACAAAGGGAATAAAGGCTGCAATGGTAGTTAATACACCAAAGGTTGCCGGCATAGCAACCCGCTGCACACCGCGAATAACACTTTCGGTTGAATGGCCTGATTTTTCAATTTCAGCATGGGCACTTTCCCCCATCACAATCGCATCGTCAACAACAATGCCAAGCACCAAAATAAAGGCAAATAAACTGGTAATATTTATCGTGATATTGATCATATCCATTGGCATGATCAGCAAGGTTCCTAAGAAACAAACCGGCAACCCCATCATGACCCAAAACGCTAACCGAATACGTAAAAACAGCGCCAGCATTAAAAATACCAATAACGCACCGCTTTTCATATTGTCAATCATCATGGTTAAACGGCCATCAAGATAATGAGTTAAATCCACCCACGTTTCTAAATTCACCCCTGCCGGTAACTCTGCTTGTTTCTTTTTAAGATAGCCTTTAACAACATCGGCGACATTACTGATATCTTGATCGCTGGAAGCGCCAATAAAAAAGGTTACTGAATTTTGACCATTAAACTTTGAATATTGAATACCATCCCAAAGGCCATCATCAACGACGGCAATATCACCCACGAATATTTGGCTGCCATCAGGTAAATTCCGCACAGGAATATTTTCAAATTGATAGCCGCGATAGGCCTGATTCTCAACCCTTAGATTAATATAGCCATTTTCCGCTCTAATTTGCCCAGCAGACATATTGCGCGAAGATTTACGGATCGCGGAGGCAACATCATTAAAACTTAAATTATATTCACGTAACTTGTCTTTACTGACTTCAATTGATATTTCATAACCTAAACCGCTATAAAATTCGCTGATATTAATGGAGGGGAGCTGCTGGATTTCTTTATGGATATTTAAACCTAAGGCTTTTAAGTCTTGATGCTCTAAATCACCATATAAGCTTATCCACATCACTTCTTGTTTATATTTAATGCGTTCAACGGTTGGTCTTTCCATGCCATCAGGAAAGCTTGGAATAGTATCTATTTGTGCTTTAACTTCTTCCAATACCACCTGCGGATCATAGGCTTGATTAACCCTAAAATAACCGGCCGAATAACCACGATAAGAGTGGGTAATAATACGATCTAAACCTTGTACACCTTGTAGTGCCTGCTCAACTTTTAGGGTAATGCCTTCTTCCACTTCTTGCGGCGCAGTACCTGGATATGACACGCCAAAACGTAACCAATCAATTTCAACTTGCGGGAACATTTGTTTATTAATGGTGCTTGCCGTTAATAAACCGCCAACAATAATAAAAAGCATTAATAAATTCGCTGCGACACTATTACGGGCAAACCAAGCGATTAATCCTTTGCTTGTTTGAGCATCAACGCGACTTTTAATACCGTTATCGTCGGCTGAATTATTTTCAAAAGAGTGATTCATTATTGCTCCTTAACACTGGCTAAGGTTGTCGTTGATGCTAAAGCTTCTTCTGTTTGATCTTGTTCGGACTCTAATTCTAATTTTTCAGCTAAGGCGAGCTGCATACCATGTAGCGGATAATCAAGTGCAGAAGTGATCAGCTGATCGCCATTTTCTAAGCCATTGGCAACAATAATATTCTTGCCCTCTTGACGAATAATTTCAACATCAACAAAGCGTAATTTATTATCGTTATCAAGAACTGGCACGCCATTGTCTAACAATAAATAGCGCGGAATAACGGCAACATTTGTCACGGTTTCACCCACGATCTGGGCATTAATGTAAGAGCCAAAGCGTATCGCTTTTTTGCCATCAACTAAGCCATAAGGGTCTTTAATCTCAGCGACTAAATAATTCATTCGGCTTTGCTGATCAATTACCCCTTCTGAACGCACTATCTCTGCTTGCCAAGTTGTTACTTCACCCGCGTAACTGCCAGTAATTTCTACATTCGCTGCTCGTCCTTGTTCAACTAAAAAACGTAATTGGTTTTCTGCTACAGGCAAGCGAATTTCAGCGATATCAGTTGCCATCACTCGGCCAATCATTACTCCCTTTGAAATATAAGCGCCTAAGCCTAAACTTCTATTTTCTATCAAGGCATCATATGGCGCTTTAATTTCGGTACGTTCAAGATTGCGTTTTGCGATTAACACCCCAGCTTCTGCCGCTTTAACATTTGAAAGCTCTTTCGCCAGCTGTGGTTTTCGAAGACTTAATTGGGTTGGCGAGCTTGCTTTTATCCGTTTCCATTCATGCTCAGCAACTTTACCGTGGGCAATTTCTTGCTCTAACGATGCTTTAGCCGAAGCGAGAATAGCTTCGGCATTAATTAATGCGGCCTGATAATCATTAGGATCTATTTTGGCTAACACCTGACCTTTTTTAACAAAGGCGCCGCGGACAAAATCAGCGGAAAGCTCAATTAATTCACCGCTCACTTGTGCAACTAATTCGGTTTCAAATTTAGCCTTCACTACGCCATGTGATTTCACCTTCAGTGTCATCGGCATCAGTGTTATCGCCTGCACTGAAACAATTGGCGTGGTATCAACTTTCGCTTTTTCTGCCGGTGGTTTTTTCATGCCTGAAAAGACAGCAAAGGCTCCAATGCCTATCGCCAAAATAGCAATAGGTACAATAATCTGCTTTTTCCTTGTCACGATCTTATCCTCATTTAATTATTTTTATCTAAGCTCAATAGACCTTAGGTATATCAATAACCAAGCCGAATTGATAAAAATAAAAGGATAAATAAGGAGAATATATTTTTATTAACAAAAACATAAGCTTAACAACTTAATCTTTAACGTTTTAAGTAGTTAAAGATTAAGTCTACGAAAGATATATTTTCAGTCTTTGGTTTTTTTCACTACTTTTTAAACTTTTATAAAAATATTTCGTTTATATAACCAATTAAGTAAAAACCATTGCACCAGCACCAAAAGTAGTACTGTGCTTAATGCTTGGTAATTACTTGGTAACGCTAAAATGATTTGGCCAAAAAAACTGCTCATCAGGTAATGCCAATTAACTAAGCTTGAAGCTAAATAAACTAAAATAGAGTTAACACCTATCACCGCAAAACATTTGCCGACCCGCTGCCATTTTAAAACATCAATCAAGTAATAAAATACCGCGAGGATCAGCAAACTATAACCGACAGTGGCTAACGTGAAGCTACTGGTCCATAGCGTTTTATTAATCGGCAGAATAAACGACCACAGATAACTAATGAATAGCACAACTGCGCCCGCAAGGGATAATTCAATCACTAGCCTATACGGTGTTGCAGCTCTTTTAATTAAATGACGGCCAACGAACATGCCAAGTAAAGCATTAACTACAGATGAGATATTCGACAACATTCCTTCTGGATCAATCGCCAAATTTTGGTAACTAGCACCCGGTAAAAAGTGTTGATCAAACCAAACATTTAATGCCCCAGTCGCACTATAATTACCGCCGCCAACACCCGCAATAGTGACAAATTCGAGTAATAACCAGTAACCAACAAGTATTGACGCAGTCACCAGCATTTGTGATTTTTCTGATAAATACCACACACATAACGTCGTAATAAAACCAGCTATGGCGATACGCGCTAACACACTGGCAAAACGAATATCGTCTAGTTGACTTGGTATACCAACGCCCCAGCCATGATTATAAATAACACCTAAAACAATCAAGAGCATTAAGCGTTTATAAGCATGGCTTTTCATCAGCTTTTGTTTTGCTAGCGGATAATTTGAGAGTCGCTTGCCGGCAATACCAATGCTGACACCCGAGAGGAAAATAAATAGTGGAAATATCACATCATAAGCAGTTAAACCGTGCCACTGACTATGCTCCATTTGCGCCGTTAGTACATTTAAAAATGGCCATTCAGTCACTAAATACCAGCTAGCAAAGAGACCTTGTAACCCTAAAATCCAGATCATATCAAAGCCCCTTAGTGCATCGATTGACAAGATCCGTGTTTTATTTTTATCCTTTACTGGTGTTGGAATATTTGTTGCTGCCATAGTTTGCCCGCTCGCCTTTTTAATCCATATTAATTTTTTAGAGTGAAGTAAGTACTACATAGTTAAAAGCAGCATAGTTAAGAACTGTATAGTTAATAACTACATAGCTAAAAGCAGATAGCTAAGAACTAAGATAATGCGTTAATAGATACCGTGATGGTTATTGCCTGGTCGCGCTAAAACTTATGTTCAGCCAAAATGTCCAAATCAGCTAGACAGCTTAACAATAGCCCTATTAATATCGTGTCTTATAAATAGCATAGCAAGACCAGAATGACAACGCTGTCTTTATGATGTACTGTTTGTAATAATTGTTGAGTAAGCGATAAAGAATTTACAAATTGTTAAGCTTAATCGCTGCTGAAATAACAAAAACGATGATAGAGTATTTATTTATCTCCGCTAAAGTTATCAACTATGTTAAATCGAGTAAGTGCATTTTTTAAAAATCTAAATAGCTTTAATGCAAATGAAGCTAGTGAAATTATCCCTATTGAAATCGCTTGTGCGGTGCTGTTATGCGAAGTGATGCGCGCTGATCATAATATTGATAGTGCAGAGCAAAATAAATTAACCGAATTATTAACCCATCGGTTTAATTTAAACGCGCAAGAAACCCTAGCAATCATTAACAGCGCGTTAATTAAAAGTGCCGATTCAAATGACTTATATACCTATACGTCACTGATCAATAAACATTATCAAATAGCTGAAAAAATTCAGCTGGTTGAATTACTCTGGCAAATAGCCTTAGCGGATGGCGAGATATCTGCGATTGAGCATCATATAATTCGCAAAATCGCTGACTTATTACATTTACGTCACAGTGAATATGTAGCAAGCAAACCAAGTGTAGGGTAAAATTAGTTATCTCATCTATTCATTAGTAAGTTTTCATGGCAACTATCGGCGTATTTAATACCCTTAAAATTATCGACATTATTAACCACGGCGCCATTTTAGATGGTGGTGAGTTAGGTGAAATATTATTACCTAATCGCTATGTGCCTGAAAATGCCGCAATAGAAAACGAAGTAGAAGTTTTTCTCTACAATGACTCACTCGATAGATTAGTTGCCACAACAGATAAGCCGAGAGCTAAAATTGGTGATTTTGCTAATTTACGAGTAGCGCAAGTTAACAAAATTGGCGCTTTTCTTGATTGGGGCTTACCTAAAGACTTATTAGTGCCATACAACCAACAACATAGAGAAATGGAAGTTGGTAAGCATTATTTAGTAAAACTGTATTTAGATGAAAAAACTAGCCGCGTAGTCGCAACCTCAAAAATTGATAAATTTTTAGATATTTGGCCTGCTGAATATCAAGCCGGTGAAGAAGTTGAACTAACTTTTGCCAACCGTACTGATCTTGGTTACAAAGCCATTATTAATGATCAACACTGGGGCTTAATTTTTCAAAGTGATATTTTTCAACCTATTCGTACCGGCTTAAAAACCAAAGGTTTTATTAAAGAAGTGCGAGAAGATGGTAAAATTACCGTTTGCTTAACTCGAGCAGGTAAAGCTAAAGTTGACGATTTCAGTGAGAAATTCCTAGCCTATTTAAATAACAATGATGGTTTCGCTGCCTTTAATGATAAAAGTTCACCAACTGATATTCAACGTGCTTTTGGTGTGAGTAAAAAAGCATTCAAGCAAACCGTTGGCCATTTATTGAAATTGAAAAAGATTGAGTTTGTTAACAGTGGCATCAAATTACTTTAACCTGAACTCATAGCGCTTAAGCTAAATTTTCACCATAAAAAAAGCCACTGACAAGTGGCTTTTTACGTGCTTAGCAGCAGATATTATTTAAAGGTGTCTTTAAACCACTGTGCTAATAACTGCTTTTCATAACCAAAAGCATCACGCTTATACTTTAACCCTTGGTTGGTCATAAAACTCGTATCTCGGATATTCTCTTCGCCCGACTTTAATACCATTTTATTCTTATCTATTAATTGATAAGTAAAAGCTAATCTTGGCGGAAACATAGTTTTTACCAAGCGAAATAAGTTGGCATTATGCATACTAATATCACCGGCTAAATCGATGTCTGAAACATCAATTTTGAGTAACTGATCTTCTGGCAACTGTTCCGCTAACTTAGTTAATTCTTTTTCTATGTTATAAAATACATTTTCAACAAACTGGGTTTTATTTTCTTCACCGGGTCGCATATCGGCAAAGTTTTCGGGATCAGCAAAAGTAATTTCCAATCCTGCTGCATGCACTGTTGGCACGGCTAGGGTTAAGGCCATAGCACTACTAAATAACATTGATAGTATAGATACTCTTTTCATAAATCCTCCGTTTTAATAATCATAAAACAAAAACACTACTTGAGATGTAATTAAGTGTAACATAATTCTTTCATGCACATATTTAGCAGAATTTAAGCATTAAGTGTTTAATTCCCATCAGATTTTTTAAACGATTTTTATTAAACTAATAATTTGATTATTAGTGCTTTAATGCCACTTATATAATGCAAACATCACCACAACCTTCAACACTAACTGAATATTTCTTGATGATTAACAACTCTTTATAAAAATAAACTCACAGCAACCAGTTTCAAATCAACACACGTTTAGTTATTTATTGCACAAAACGCATTACATTTGACCTTTTATGATTGGTTTTGTACTATTTAGATCTATTTTGTTTGATTAGTATTTAATTACTAACACTAGGTAATACTGCTGTTAGTTAATTAACTTTTTTGAATAATTATAATAAATATAAAAAAGAGGGGTTTATGAGAATTATTAGCAGGCTATGTCTTTCCACTATCGGTTTATTATCAACAACTGTCGTGGGAGCCAATGAGTATCCATTTACTTTGCCAGATAATACAACGGCAAAAATACACATTACCAGTACCGAACAAGAGTCTTATAAGAACCCATTGTTAGGAACTAATATCTTTAATTTCCTCTCAAGTACAGATCAAGCATTCATTAATGAAATGGCACCGTCAACTATACGTTTTCCGCATGGTTTATGGGCTAATTGGTATGATTGGCGCACTGATCAAACCCGTCTTTATGGTGAAGAGTCATATCAGTACACAGCTCTTGATGGTTCAACCAGAACGACCAGTCTCGATCATTTATCAAGCATTAAAATATTTGAAAACGCTAAAATAAAAGTAGGTATTGAGGGCTTAACTGAGTTAAATACCGAACGTAAGTCAGACCAAGGCGAAGGCTTTGATATGGTCTGGACTTTCAATATGAGCGCTGATGGCAATGATTATAATAATGGCAGCCCAGAAACGGTCGCCAGATATAATGACCTAGTCGCTCGAGGCTTTAATGTTGATTATATCGAGCTAGGAAATGAAAGCTTTTACCCTGGTCAACGCAGCTCAATTATCCCTGAAGTAAACGATTATATTCTGCGCGCAAAATCGATGTCGACCGCTTTGAAAGCGCTTGATCCTAATATTCAATTATCGATCCCATTATTAAGGCGTAGCAGCTGGGCGCATCCTAATTGGAATGCACAGTTAACAACAGATCTTGATTATTTTGACGCTGTTACTGTTCATACTTATGTTGGCCATAATCCCGACGATCCTGAAACAGGTGATACGGCCTTTAGTACTGCACTTACAGCCCGCCATCACATTGCCACATCGGTTAATGACTATTCAAAAAAAGTAGCGCCTAACAAACCTATTTGGTTAACCGAATGGGGCGTTAAATCAGGAGATGCAAACGCGGCCTCAGTGTTAGGTATGGCCGATAGTTATATCTTTATGAGTGAAAACCAAGACACTTATCATCGAGCCAATTGGTTCAGCGTTAATGGTAAGTTGAATTCATTTTTTGTTTGGGAAGACTATGTCAGCCCAAGTGGTGCAGTACGAGCCAGAATTAAATATCCATTAGAATATACCGCCTACGGTGCAACATATAAAATATTACGTTCAGCTCTTGAAGACAGTACTATGTTGGGCTCAACGATGGAAAGCCCTACATTAATCGATGGGGTTAACGCCATTAGTGCTCGCGCTGTTGTCCATGACGAAGAAATCACTTTATTGGTATTAAATTTAACCGATAAAAACGTGCCATTTAGTGCCGTACTTGATGGTGAAAACTACAGCGGTAACTTTACCCACAGTGCAATGGCATTTAGCACTTTAGACGAAGTGAAACTATTTGCTGTTGACGGCGATCCTTCTACGCTTGTTAAAGATGGCAGTGGCAGTATTGAACTCCCTAAGTTTTCAATTAACACCATAGTACTTAAAGGTAACCAAGTAACTGAATCTCAAATTAGCATTACTTTGCAGGATCTTGTTAACGACCAGACGATTAATGTAGGTGACACTTTGCCTTTAACTGCGAGTGCCTCGACAACTAATGATGACATTACTAAAGTCGAATTTAGTGTCGATGGTACGGTCGTCGCAACGGATGAAACCACACCGTACACTACCAATTGGACACCAGCAACAGCAGGCACTTATACTATTGATGCTACGGCTTATAACAGTGCAGGCAGCCAAAAAACATCTAGTGGCTTCAGCATCATTGTTAATGAAGTATTACCAATAATTTCAGCTAGCTTAACTTCACCAAATAATAATCAAGCTTATACCTTATCAAACCTAGTTAGCTTCACCGCTAATGCTACAACTGATATTGGGCAAATAGATTATGTAGAATTTAGGGTAAATGGCCAAGTCATAACAAAAGATGAAGCCGCTCCTTATACAGCATCATGGCAGCCAACTGTTGTCGGAAGCTATACTGTTGACGTGATGGCAATGACAGCCAATGGTAGTGAGTTATCAAATAGCATTACCATTAAAATCAACGCTGAACCCAAAATAGAACCACCTAAAGAAACTCCTGCGGCAACAGAAAGTGGTGGCTCAGGTGGTAGTTTATCTCCATTCTACCTACTGCTGATCTGTTTACTTAGTTTTAGTAAAGCTTGTCGGTTTAGAAAGTCTAACGGATAACACGTACAGTAGTAGTAGTAAAAATAATAAATTATTGAAGCATTAATACAAAAAAGCCCGAATATTGCTATTCGGGCTTTTTAATACATAATCATGTTTCGTCCTGATATTTATTCCCCCACTTTAGAAAAAGACCTAACCAAACACCGCGTGATTATTCACTCGGTTTTAAATACAGGTGTTGCCGCAGTAGAACGAGCGACATAAAGTATAAACAAGCACAAAAATTTCATAGCCTTCAAGGTCATAAGCGAGGATATCTTTAAAAACCTCCGACTGGTCGGTGATAGATAAACTGAATGTTAATTACCCTAACCAGACAGCGAATCTCTTTGTAACATTTAAAGATTGATTAAATATTGCACTCCTAGTAACACTGCGATACTGTAATTTGGCTTTAGTATTAAATAAAGTTCCCAAGGAGTATCGGGAGGATATGAATAAGGATATTTTTCAATGAACCGCGCGCTGATAAACAATAATTAACGATTCAGTTCACAAGCTATATCAGCATCTAGAATATCCCATTCAATCATTTTATCTATGCCCTTTTCTGACAGCTTACAGATAAAACGATTATTCTGAAGTGTTTTAAATCGACATAAAAAAATAACAACTTATGGAGAGAGTTATGACCATTGTCGTGCACTGTATATTACCCTGCGATCAAAATGATAAAGCCAAGGTGTTTTATAGCAAATTATTTCCTAACTGGCGGTTTAAGTCTCAACCTCCTAATGAATTTTGGGAAATTACCAATGAAGATGGTGCTTATCCGCATAAAGTATATTTGGCCATGATGAAAGGGCCCGGTACACCCTCGCAACCGACTAATTATTATACCGTGCCTCAGATAGATGAATATGTTGATAAAGCCGTTTCACTTGGCGCAAAACTCGTGGTAGCAAAAACACCAGTACCGGGAAAAGGGCATTACGCTGAGCTGCGCGATATTAATAACCAACCCTTTGGTTTTTGGCAAGATCAGGAGCAACAATAAAATGGAAGATAATCAAGCAGCAGTAACTATTGACTACCCTAGCCTTTGGACAATATTCACTTTTATTCGCACAAATTGGGGCACCAATGACAATGTAGGTGAAAAACAATTTGAGTTGATCCTAAACTACCGCATTGAACTTAATTCTGTTTATACAAACTATTACCAAGAAACCGTAACTGAGTTTAATTTATTACAGCAAAAGTATGGCGATCAGCAAAGCGCATTGAAAATGTTATTTCAAGAGAATCAACAACCAACACCTAAAATAACAAATATAGCCAACTACGTGCTTAAAGAGTTTTTCACCATGAATGTCGCATTTGGTGGCTTTAAAGCGATTGGTTATAAAAACTACAGAGCTTGGATGGGAGGCGGAAACTTTAACCAAAATCCACCACCATATCGTACTGCGCAAGTAAATATTTCGAACAAACAAGGAGCTAAGTCATGAATGTTGTAATTATTGGTTCAGGGGTTATTGGCTCGGTTGTGGCCGAACAATTGTTTGCAGCAAATATTGGCAATATAACGATGTTGGAAGCTGGTCCTTCTATCCCGATGGCAGATGCAAGTAATTGGTTTAATGTCATTAATGGCGGCCAACCTCCTTATGAAAACTGTTACGACACTCCTGAAGATTTCACCGCAACGGCAGATAAACCATCAGATATGTGGAATATTGTCGGTGGTAGAATTATTGGTCGGGGCGGCTCAACATTACATTGGGGTGGGTGGTTACCGCGTTTTCAACCTGAAGATTTTTTATACAAAACAAATACCGGACAAGGGTTAGATTGGCCATATACTTACACTGATTTAGAACCTTATTATTGCCAAGCAGAAAATTTTTTAGGGGTCGCTGGTGATTCAACCGATCAAAATCCATGGCGCAGCAAGCCGTATCCATATCCTGCGGCTAAATATCCATTGCTGATGGAACCTGTGATCACCGCATTGGATGCATTAAATGTGAGTTATTGTCATATGCCTGTTAGTCGATATGGCAAAGGTGCTGTCGATAGAACACCTTGTATGACCATAGGCACCTGTAAATATTGCCCCATTAGTGGGCGCTATACAGGCGATCAATCAGTTGATAAATTACAACAACTACAAAATGACTTTACGCTTATTTTAAATGCGCCAGCGTTAGAAGTGAAAATGGAAAGTCGCTCTAAGGCTCAAAGTGTTACCTATATGAATATCATCACTGGCCAAAAAGTATCGATTGAAGCCGATTTAGTATTTGTCTGTGCTGGCGCATTAGAAACCCCAAAAATATTACAAAACTCTTGCTCTGGCGGTTGGAATAATGGTGTTGGTAACGACAATGATTTAGTCGGCCGCTATTTGATGGCCAGCCCTTACTTTTACGCTAATGGTGATCTTTCTGAAAACCCAGAGCAAATCGAATCTGAACTTGGTTTTCCAAGCTTGGCTTCCCGTGCTTTTGATACGGTCGAATACCAAAAATCAGGGGGTAAGTTTTATTTTAATGCAGATTATGCAACCCCAAACTTAATGTCGCTCAGGCCATGGCAAATGGTGATAAAACGAACGACATTATAGCCAGCTCAAAAAAAAATATGAGCTATCAATTACAAGGAACAATGACAGCCATCCCCAGTTATGAAAATCGCGTATCAAACGAACAAGGTAGCACGAGGTTTGGCCTACCTAAAACATTAATCCACACACCTGCCCCCCTTTATAACGAAACACTGTCACAAGGTTACCTTGCAGCAATGGTTAATATATTGTCTGAAATGGGCTGTAAAAATATTAGCAGTGGCAGCTACCCGCAACGAGGTGATCATGCTATGGGTACATGCCGTATGGCAAACGACGCTTCTCAAGGAGTTGTAGATGAAAATGGTAAAGTGTTTGACGTCGATAACCTTTATGTACTTGGACATGCAACATTTCCATCAATGGGACCTGTTAATCCTTCACTCACCATGGTGGCAGCAACACTTAAAGCATTAAATAATATTTTATTAACTCATCAGTCATCATCAAAAATCAATTAATTTAAAGGAATAAACATGTGGACAGTGAACTCAATTCAAAATAATACGGCTCCTGCGGCTGATATTTCATTCTCCGATGGCCAGCCAATTAACATGGTACGAGGGCCGGAAGGAGCATGCTTTCGATTGCTCGTTGCTGGCCATGGCTATATCGACTTAACTGATACGGGCCATCAACCAGGTGGACCACACTACTGGCAAATAATAATTAACGATGCGATATATTGGTATGATGGTCAAGGGGCGATTTCATTAACAATAAATAATAATGGCAGTTACCAAGTGACTGGCGATAATAACAATTTTTCTGGTCAAGTCATGCCATTTGAATCAATAAATTCAGATGATATTAGCAACTTTAATTGGATGTTGGATAATCATTATATTCCTTATCAGAATATTCCAGATGAACCGGGGAGATCAGTTGAAGAAATTAAAACCCTAGGATTACAATATTTTCCATACTCGCCATATGGCTTTGAAATGGCGATGGCAATTTATGACTGGACAACGGCTGATTTCACTCGTATCGACTTCTTCAATATATTTACCTATAGCGAAGTCAATGGTGCACCTAGCGACATGGATAGTATTGCCAAGGGTATATGGAGCGCTGACTGGCCTCCTTACACACCAAAAAATAAAGATTACATGAATTCATTTTTAATGACGCCAGCAGAGTCACTAGCAAATGTGCAGCAGCAATTAAAAGAACAAGCACCAATACTTAACGCGATGAATTTATCAGAGAATAATATCATCATGGCTGCTCTTGCCGGTATGCCAAGAACAAGCACAATTGCCAAACCTAACTTATACAGTGGGCAAGTAGCCATAGCTAATTTGGGCACAGGTAAATTTGCTAGCTATTTTACCCAATTGCCCGCTAATAGTGATCCATCTTTACCACCAATAGAAATGAATTTACAAAAAGCTATCGACAGTTTCATGGCCGTAGGACAAACCTTAACCCTAAAAACCTTCATGTCGTTCACAGATTCATTTGACGACGCTATGCATTATTCTAATGGTATTGTAATTTGCGTTTCACCTTCGAAAGATACCGTAACATGGCAGCAAGCTACCTATATAACCCCATTATCTGATGGTCCGACAAAAGTAGAATATTTATTTAATATTGGTACTAAATTTTTAGTAAAAAACATTACAAACGTTAAATACCAAGGTAAGGCATTAGTACAGTTTGATATTCAAATACAAGGATAATTAATGCTCAGCCCTCAATATAGATTGCCACCTACATTATTTTTTAACTTATTATTCATAAAGTTAAACCTGTAGAGCGTCTGCTAAGGGGGGGGCATTACTGTTCTCCCTCGCCTAAGAGCTGTACCAGCAACTAACCTTTCAGTGGGTGTGGATCATTACCGTATGAGCCTTTAACGCTTATACCAGCATTTTTCCTATGTTTGACTACTTCACTTTTTTGCTTAATCGCAATATCCCGAGCCGCTTTTCTAGCTTCCTATTGAGTGCGACATGTGAAATAGCACGAGTGTTTTATCACCATCTACAAGCCATCGCTAGTTCTTTTACTCGATGTTTATTTTTACCGATAAAGTATTTAGCAAAAAATCAGATAATTACGCAGCCTACACTCAATCTATCCAAATTCGATATTTAAAGTATTCCTCAAAGATTAAATTATAAAGATTTGTTTCAACTTTCATCTCAAGTTTTTCTTTATCGACTTTAAAAGACAAAAAAACCTGCCGAAGCAGGTTTTTTATTTAAAGCGTTAAGAGCTAAAAGCACTTATGCGCTGAATAAACGTTCTATAACAAGGCGTTTAGTGCGTCGTATAGTGTTTTCTATACGAGCGAATAAACAACGAGGTTAGAGGCAGTTTAGACAAGCATAAATTACATCATGCCGCCCATGCCGCCCATTCCGCCCATACCACCCATATCTGGCATTGCAGAACCTGAGTCTTTAACTGGTGCGTCAGTGATCATACATTCAGTTGTTAGCATTAAACCAGCAACAGAAGCAGCAAATTGTAATGCGCTACGAGTTACTTTAGTTGGGTCAAGAATCCCCATTTCTAACATATCACCGTATGTGCTGTTACCCGCATTGTAACCATAGTTACCTTTACCGTTACGTACTTCGTTTAATACTACTGAGGCTTCGTCACCACAGTTAGTTACGATTTGACGAAGTGGTGATTCCATAGCACGAAGCGCTACTTTAATGCCGTGAGTTTGGTCTTCATTAGCGCCTTCTAAGTCTTTAATTGCGTCAGCAACGCGAACCAAAGCAACGCCACCACCGGCTACAACACCTTCTTCAACCGCTGCGCGAGTTGCATGTAAGGCATCTTCAACACGGGCTTTTTTTTCTTTCATTGCCATTTCAGTTGCTGCGCCAATTTTAATTACCGCAACACCGCCAGCTAATTTAGCTAAACGTTCTTGTAATTTTTCAGTGTCGTATTCTGAAGATGAATCTTGAATTTGACCGCGAATTTGACCAACACGTGCTTGAATGTCAGCTTCTTCACCAATACCATCAATAATCGTTGTATTGTCTTTCGTGATCACAACGCGTTTTGCTTGACCTAAGTCTTCTAAGGTTGCTTTTTCAAGCTCCATACCAATTTCTTCAGAAATTACCGTACCAGCCGTTAATGTGGCAATATCCTGTAACATTGCTTTACGACGGTCGCCAAAACCAGGAGCTTTAACGGCAGCAACTTTAACAATGCCGCGCATGTTGTTAACGACTAATGTTGCTAACGCTTCGCCTTCAACATCTTCAGCAATAATTAATAATGGCTTACCTGCTTTCGCAACACCTTCTAATGTTGATAATAATTCACGAATGTTTGAGATTTTTTTATCAACTAATAAAATGAACGGGTTTTCTAATTCAACACTACCATTTTCTTGGTTAGTCATGAAGTAAGGCGATAAATAACCACGGTCAAACTGCATACCTTCAACAACGTCTAATTCGTCAGTTAATGCTTGGCCTTCTTCAACCGTAATAACACCTTCAGTACCTACTTTATCCATTGCTGTTGCAATGATTTGGCCAACACTAATATCTGAGTTAGCTGAAATAGTACCTACTTGCTCAATTGCTTTGTTGTCTGTACAAGCTTGAGAAATTTTCTTTAATTCTTCAACTGCAGCAATTACTGCTTGGTCAATACCACGTTTTAAATCCATTGGATTCATGCCAGCAGCAATTGATTTTAAACCTTCAGTTACAATTGATTGTGCTAAAACAGTTGCCGTTGTAGTACCGTCACCTGCTTCATCATTGGCTTTAGAAGCAACTTCTTTCACCATTTGTGCGCCCATGTTTTCGAATTTATCTTCTAATTCGATTTCTTTCGCAACAGAAACACCATCTTTAGTGATTGATGGACCACCGAATGACTTATCTAATAAAACGTTGCGACCTTTCGGACCTAAAGTTACTTTTACTGCATTTGCTAAAATGTTTACACCGTTAAGCATTTTAACGCGTGCGTCGGTGCCAAATAATATATCTTTTGCCATGTTCTTAAATTCCTATAATTTGTTTTCTAGACACTGCTTAGCGATTTACAAATGATGTAAAAAATAAGCAATGAATTAAAATTTGATTATTCTACAATCGCTAAAATATCGCCTTCACTAAGGATTAATACTTCTTCACCATCAATTTTTTCAGTTTTAACGCCGTAGCCTTCACTGAAAATAACTTGGTCGCCGACTTTTACGTCTAAAGCGCGAATGTCACCGCTTTCTAATAAACGGCCGTTACCAACTGCGATTACTTCACCGCGAGTTGATTTTTCAGCAGCGCTACCAGTTAATACAATACCGCCAGCAGACTTTGATTCTACTTCTTTACGTTTGATGATTACGCGATCATGTAATGGACGAATGCTCATTTATCTTCTCCGATAATATGTTTGGGTTAAAAGTTTTTGTTGTTCAATAGATAAGGACTTATTTTGTCAAAACAAGTCCAGAGGTGAAGTTTTTTACTCTTTTCGTTCAAATTCACCTTCGATGGTATTGCCTTTATTTAGGTTTGCTGGCTCTTTTTTTATATCTTGCTGCTGCGCTGATTCAAATGGGTTACTTTGATGGCTGCCTGAGTGTGAACTTTGATGAAAACTAAAGTGGGCATTACCGCCTTGCTGTGTTGACATATGTCGCTGTACATTTTTAATCAGCAATTGTCTAAACTGAGGCACTAATAGCAATAAACCAAAAGCGTCAGTGACAAAACCTGGGGTGATTAATAAGACCCCAGCAATTAATAATAAGAAGCCGGCAACAATTTCATCTGACGGCGCTTCGCCGCGCGCCATTTTCTCTTGTACTGATTGCATGGTTGCTAAACCTTGTTGGCGAACATTTTTAGCGCCAAGCCAAGCGGTAATAATGACAATACCGACGGTTGGCCAAGCACCTAAAATAGCACCTACTTGCATCAATACGGCAATTTCAATTATCGGAATAACAATAAAAAGCACAAACAAAACGCGAAACATAAAAATCCAAAGGGAAAAAAATAAAACTGATGAAACAATTATGAGGGTAGTTAGGTCTTTTTCAACTGAAAGTTATGTAACTAAATGCAATATTGTTCTAAGTGCAGAGAGTGAACGACACTATTTGCCTGACAAAATACAGTGTAAGATAATCAACCAAAACAGCCTATAAACTTTAAGTGCTTGTTTTAATCTGTATTAAAGTTGTATGACCTTAGCGAAAGACCGAAATCAATAACCTATTAAGAAGTAATTAATGAAAAATGTCATCGTATTTTTAACACTCTTATTTACCGGCCTATTTTCTTTTGGGCAATTAACGATTGCTCAAGCAGCTCAAGATTCCATTTTTGATACCGCCAGCACCTTATTTAGCAATGACGACGAATTCTTAAAAGTAGATGAAGCTTTTGTTTTCGATTTTTATCAAAAAGGTAACAAGCTTGAGCTCAGCTTTAATGTTAAAGATGGCTATTATTTATATCAACATCAATTTAAATTTAGCACTGAAAACGCGACAACCAGTGCCATTAATTTACCTAAGGGTATTGAACACAACGATGAATATTTTGGTCTACAAGAAATTTATCTGACGCCATTAACACTAATGATCAATATCGAACAAGCCAGTGAGAATGCAAGCCTGACTGTACGTTATCAAGGATGTGCTAAAAAAGGATTATGTTATCCGCCAACCTCAAAGAAAATCCCATTAGATCAAGTAATGGCAAGTTTAGCTAAGTCAGAAAAAACAACAGAAGTACCTCAAGCTAATGCTAACGCTAACGATATTTTATCGGGCTTAGCCGCAAGCGATGATAGTGCGAAAAATTCACCGGCCACAGAAAGCACCAACCTAAACAATGCTGGCCAAAGCGAACAATTTGAACTTGCCGATATGTTAGCCGGTGATAGTTTAGTGGTTACATTAATCGCCTTTTTCATTTTAGGTTTAGGCTTGTCGTTTACTCCTTGTGTATTCCCTATGTACCCTATACTTACTGGTATTATTGTTGGCCAAGGGAAAAGCTTATCAAATAAAAAAGCGTTTAGTTTATCGTTCTTTTACGTGCAAGGTATGGCGATAACTTACACTATTTTAGGTATTGTGGTTGCACTTGCAGGGGCACAATTTCAAGCCATGTTCCAGCACCCAGCGGTACTTATTACGCTGAGTATATTGTTTATCTTTTTAGCCTTATCAATGTTTGGCGCCTTTAATCTAGCGTTACCTTCAAGTTGGCAAAACAAACTCAACAACTTAAGCAACAGCCAAAAAGGCGGTTCAATTTTTGGCGTAATGGCAATGGGCGCAATTTCAGGCTTGGTAGCCTCACCTTGTACCACAGCACCTTTAACTGGGGCACTAATCTTCATTGCTGAAAGTGGTGACATCCTGACAGGTGCGGCTGCGCTTTACACTTTAAGTTTAGGTATGGGATTACCGTTATTAGTATTAGGTAGCTCGGGTGGCAAAATACTACCTAAAGCCGGTAACTGGATGAATATCATTAAAAATATTTTTGGTTTGTTATTACTTGCGGTACCAATTTTCTTATTAGAGCGTTTTATTCCTGAGCTAGCGGCACAAATTCTTTGGGCATTATTAGCCATTGCGGCCGGTAGTTATTTTTATCTCGCTAACAGCCAAACCGATAAAACACTTTTTCACGGCGTGCGTTTCGCTTTAATCTTTATTTTATTATTTTTTGGCGCTAATAAATTGTATCAAACGGTGTTTCCGCCAATGATGCACGCACCCGCGGTTGAATTAAATAGCTTTGTACCGGTCGATAACTTAGCGCAATTGCGTGAAGAAGTTAATAAAGCAAATCAAGCGGGTAAAACCGTAATGGTCGACCTTTATGCTGATTGGTGTATTGCCTGTAAGGAATTTGAGCATTTAACTTTTCCTAAACCGAATGTTCAAAAGGCATTGAGTAACACGGTATTATTGCAAGTAGATCTAACGGAAACGGGTAGCACAGCAAGTATTGAATTAATGGCCGAGTTTGACGTGTTTGGCTTACCCTCGATTTTATTTTTTGATCTACAAGGAAATGAGCTGATCAACAAACGGG
Source organism: Thalassotalea sp. (assembly GCA_051251725.1). Classification (GTDB taxonomy): domain Bacteria; phylum Pseudomonadota; class Gammaproteobacteria; order Enterobacterales; family Alteromonadaceae; genus JALZUE01. The sequence goes on from JBPOFN010000001.1 coordinate 234,838, forward strand.
TAACGGGCTTTATGGCGGCAGATGAATTTACGCAGCACTTAAACAGTTTTTTATAGTGATTCAAGTCGCTATTAATTACCTAACTATTAGGCCGTAATAATGACAATTACCTAACTCGGTAAAAATCACGAGTTAGGGATTAATATGAGCAAAGATAAACAATAAGTTAAACCTGCCAGTTGATTGGTGCTTTTCCTAACTTTTCTAAAATTTCATTCGTTTTAGAAAAATGCCGGCAACCAAAAAAGCCGCGATAAGCTGATAGTGGCGATGGATGTGGTCCTTGAATAACAAAATGCTTGTCTTGATCAATTGATTTACCTTTTTTCTGTGCATGCGCGCCCCACAAAATAAAAATTAGCTTTTCACTTTGTGAATTCAAGCGCTCGATAACATTCGCGGTAAATTGCTCCCAACCTAAATGCTTATGTGAATGTGCTTTGCCCGCCTCGACCGTTAACACGGTATTTAATAATAACACCCCTTGCTCTGCCCAGGGTTGTAAATAGCCATGTTCAGGAACAGTAAAACCATCAATATCGGTAGCAAGTTCTTTGTAAATATTCACTAATGAGGGCGGCGGTTTAACGCCTGGCAACACCGAAAAGCTTAAGCCGTGTGCTTGGTTTTCACCGTGATAAGGATCTTGTCCGATGATAACAACTTTTACCTCTTGAAAAGCTGTACTTTGAAAAGCGCTAAAAACATCGGTGTTTTGTGGGTAAACAGTTACCCCCTTAGCTCGTTGTTGTTCAACATAAGCTAAGGTGTCGGTTAAATATGGCTGCTTTTTTTCTTGGGCAATAAAATCTTGCCAAGTTAAGTCGGTGCTAGCGTTGCTCATTTCGATAATTCCCAATAATTATGACTAAGATTATAGCCAAAACGAGAGCGAGAATTAAGATTCAGTTGGGCAATCGGCGTGTGTTTTCCAATAACCATTGGTAATATGCTTAGTGATAAAGTCATAAATTTCTGTTTCAGGGATCGGTTTAGAAAAATAATATCCTTGAATAATATCACAATTATTTTCAGTTAAAGAACGCAACTGAGCGCTAGTTTCAACCCCTTCAGCAACAACAGTAAGTTCTAAGTTTTTCACCATAGCTATAGTTGAAAGAATAATTTGATGATCAGCTTTATTTTCTAACATACCAAAAACAAAGCTTTTATCTATTTTAATGACATCAACTGGCATTTTTTTCAAGTACGATAATGACGAATAACCGGTGCCAAAATCATCAATAGCAAAGCTAAAACCTAACAGTTTTAGTTCATTCATCATGTCAATCGTGTGATTTACATCTTTAACCAATGTTTGCTCGGTAAGTTCCAGTTCAAAATGACTTGGTGATAAATTAAACTCAGCCAACAAACTTTGTAAATATGACTTTAAATTAGGATCTGAGAACTGCCCTGCTGATAAATTTATCGCTATGCGCATATCGCAATAACCTAGTGCTTTAAACACAGTGACCACTTCAAAACAGCGCTTCATAACCCAATAACCGAGTTCAATCATATGTTCTGAGTTTTCTAAAATAGGAATAAAGTCATCTGGTGAAATCATTCCGCGCTCTGGATGCTGCCATCTTAATAACGCTTCAAAGCCATAAAGCTTATGATCCTTGGCGGTTATTTGTGGTTGTAAACTAATGCTAAACTGCTGCTTGATTAACGCTTGTCTAACTTCATTTTCCATAAATACACGTTGAGCAACTTTATTATACATATCAGTATGGTAGACATGATATTGTGCGCCGCCGTGATCTTTGGCTTCATACATAGCAATATCTGCAAAACTAATTAACGAATCCGCTTTAATATCATCTTGATCAGAGACAACAATACCAATACTGGTTGAAACATAAAAAAGGCTCGCGTCTAATTTAATTGGCTGGCGAAATTTTTCTATTATTTTTTCGGCCACTTCAATAACTTGCTCTAAGTAGCTGATTTGATGAAGTACGACAACAAATTCATCCCCGCCAAAGCGACAGACCAAATCGGTATTTCTAACACTTTCGCGAATACGATTTGCTGCTTCCATTAATAAGCGATCACCTTCACCATGACCATGGCTGTCGTTCACTTTTTTAAAGTCATCTAAATCTAAAAAAAGCACTGCTATTTTATGTTCACTCAAAGCTAGTTTAGCGACTTGTTTTTTCAGTGAAAAATTAAGCATATTGCGATTAGGCAACCCAGTTAAGATGTCGTACATAGCAATATTTTCGAGTTCTTTCGTTTTTTGCTCTACTTCAAGGTTTAACTTTTCAAGCTCAACACTAAGCTCACCAGTTGAGTTCGCTAAGACATCAAATTCATCTTCAAACATACTGCTAGAAGATAAATCAATGTCACGAAATTGACTAAACTCCCTACGCGATAACATTGGCAGTGCATGCGATAAGGTCAGTAACTTAGAGGTAAAAGGGTTAATGATAAAATATATTAGGATCGCAACGGCAATAAAAACAACAAAAATAGTTAATAAAAACAGATCGCGATTACGTTTGTTTTGACCTCTAAGTTTAGTAACGTCCTCAATCAATGTCAGGGTATATATAGAGTCTTTCGTTTCAGCTAAAAATAGAAAATTGGCTAAATAGAAGCTTTCTTCTACAGATAAAATTTCACCTTGATTAGCAATATGGTTAAATGAAATGGCACTGTCTTTTAGGTTAATTAATTGATCTGTTAGTCTTTTATTAGATGTTGAAACTACGGTAATTTGTTGAAAATGATTAAAACCTAACTGTGGGATTTTCAAAATCGCCACATCACGATCCAAGACAGAATTAATGGCATAAAGAATATCCACCAAAGACGCGGTTAATGACACTACCGCCACTTCACCTTCAAAGTTCAGCAACGGTATTGAAATCAGTTGCACGCAGGTATCTAAACAATATATTTCTTCTACTGGCTGCTGGATCGCTAAAACTTTTTTAGTATTTTTAAGCACCTGCGGCGATATCTTATCGGTTCCGTATAAAACAGCACCTGATTTTACTAACCAAATATTTTCAATATTAAAGTGCATTTGCAAACCGTCGTATTGTTTTTCTAACGACTGGGCAAAGCTGACAAAGTCACCTTTATCTTGTAATTGATTTATATCTGAAAATGACTCTAGCCATGCCGTTAATTGCGACTTAAGTTGGCCGACATGTTGTTCTAACTGTAATTCGCCTTGCTTTAATGTTTCCACTTGATGTTGTTTAAAATCACCTTCTAAACGCTCAAGTGAATACCAAGAATAGCCAGCACTAATCACTAAAAGTATAGTTAATATTAAAAACAACAACTTGCTTGGAACACTAATAAACAATCGCATAATTTAAAACCAATGAGTTAATTGTACGGCGGTAAGTTGCCAATGCTCGTTTGGATTAGCAACAGGATCAGGAATGATTAACGGTGTTAACCGAGCGGTTCCTTTAACCCAATGATGTTCAAGTTGCAGTGAAATATTACATTGACAATCAAAGTCATAACTAAAGCCAATCGTATTGTCATGTTGAAAACCAAAATAGGCAGGGGTCATACCAAGAGTTAATGCTGCTAATTCATTACCACTTTTATCATTTTTATTAGCGAAGTATCGTTCATAACGAAACATAACTTGTGCGTTCGGTGACATTTTATATTCAGTTTGAATAAAGCCTCCTTGTCCTGTCGTTGTCCGTTCAAAAGCTGGAAATAAAACACCTGTGATCGCCATGGTTTCTTGTAATAACTCGGCACTTATTGACCATTTTTCACCAAAGTATTCAGCATTAAAGTAATAACGTCGTAATTTTAATTTACCATCGGATAAAAAGTCCCCTATGTTTTTTTCATAGACAAAATCAGCGTCTGTCATCGCAGCGCCAAATCGCCAAGGTAAAACAGCTGGCTGCCAATAGGCACTGACTTGCAGATCATTATTATGCTCGAGCTTTCCTTGTGCGCCAGCGGTTAATATACTTTTAGTATCCGCCGTTGTTAAAGAGGACTTTGCGGAGCTGATGGTTAAATCAATTTCACCAATATGCTCTGAAGAATATTTATGGGCAAAGGCGATACCATCACCACCAACAGACATATCACGTGTGCCATCAAAATAAACCGATTGCGGCAGAATAATCGATGGCCGAGTCATAGGAACATCCCGAGTACTGGAATATAACCAATGATAGTTTTTTATCCGGCCAATATAAAAATGGCTTTGGGAGTGCTCATCATTATAAAAATTCCAATCTGCCAACAGATAATCAAGCCTCGCCCCTTCATCAAAGCGATTACCGGCATTTAAATAAACTGCTTGCCCTGCAATGCGAAAATTAGAGGTGAATTGATAAGAAGCATTTAAGCCAATCTCAGTTAAATCAAACGAAATATCATTGTTGTCATTAACAAAACTACTACCTTTATTTTGCACTAAACCTTGTGATAAAAAGCCATTAACCTTGAGTTTAGAGGCTAATGCTGGATTTATAACTAATGCGCACAGCAGGCAGCATAGTCGTGATAAATAAATCATCGGGTTACTCTTTGATTTCAATAACATCAAACGTCTCCCCTTTTACTAATTTATCAATATAACCAATTGAGCCTGGCGTTTTTTTTACTGCTGCTTTTAATTCATCAATAGAGTTCATCACAATAGGTACCTTACCTAATCCTGAATAAGTTAATTTTCGCCATACCCGATCAAGTTGATAGGGAAATATCTTCAAGACATTTTTACTAAATTTTTGATGTAATAAAGCATCACTTGAGAGTGTATAGACGACTATTGCTTGGCCGTTTTGCCAGTTATGCTGACGCATGGTGTAAATTTGACGAATTTGATAGGTAGTCAGAGAGTTAAAAGGTAATTGTTGCTTGTTATGAACAATCACTTCTACAGCACCCAGTGAAAAAGACACGGCGAAATAAAATAAGACAAATTGAACTAACTTATTAATGGAAAAGTCCTTTTAATTAAACAAGTTTATAAGTGCTTAATTGATATTACTCATTATGGATTAAGATTACTATCAGTGTAAAAATCTTATTTAATATTAGTTTAGTCGAGATTCAATTATTCTCAACATTCTAAACCACTCAACTGATAAGACCACTAAGTTGCTGCTAATTTCTGCGAAATCACTATAATATGGCAAAAATTTAAAAGAAATATAAAAAAAAGTCGTTTCAGGTGTTCCCGAATTACTTTTTTTTGATTATCATTCGTGAATATTTATAGAAAATGGCTTTTCTCTGCAAATGACGACAACTTATAAGATTTTAGTGTTAAATGGCCCCAACTTAAATATGTTGGGGAAAAGAGAGCCTGAAATTTATGGCAAGCAAACACTTGACGAAATAATGTCGGCTCTAAAAATACAAGCAGCAGCTAAAAACATTGATTTAACCTATTTTCAATCTAATGCCGAGTTTGAGTTAATTAACTCGATTCATGAAGGCTTTCAAAAAATTGATTTTATTATTATCAATCCTGCTGCTTTCACCCATACCAGTGTGGCACTTAGAGATGCCCTACTGTCTGTTAGCATTCCTTTTATAGAAGTACATTTATCTAATGTACATGCACGAGAAGCATTCAGACATCACTCTTATTTATCAGATAAAGCCCAAGGCGTAATTTGCGGTTTGGGTGCTCATGGTTATTCGTACGCATTAGATGCGGCGATTAACCATTTAACAAACAAATAATTTACACAAACATTTAAAGGTGTACCAATGGATATTCGTAAAATAAAAAAACTTATTGAGTTAGTTGAAGAATCAGGGATTAATGAATTAGAAATCTCTGAAGGTGAAGAATCAGTACGCATCAGCCGTGGCGGACCAGTATACGCTGCTCCTATGATGCAACAACAAGCACCAGCTCCTGTTGCTGCTCCTGTCGCTGCTGCTCCTGCTGCACCAGTTGCTGAAGCTGCTCCAGCGGCAATTACTGGCCATGTTGTTCGTTCACCTATGGTTGGTACTTTCTACGCGTCTGCTTCTCCTGACTCACCTGAGTTTGTTAAAGTGGGTCAACATGTCAATGCTGGTGATACTTTATGTATTGTTGAAGCAATGAAAATGATGAACCAAATTGAAGCTGATAAATCTGGTGTTATCAAAGAAGTATTAGCTGGCAATGAAGATGCTATTGAATTTGATCAACCGCTATTCATCATTGAATAAGCCCACACTGTAAGGGTCATTCTATGTTAGACAAAGTATTAATTGCTAACCGAGGTGAAATTGCATTACGTATTTTACGTGCATGTAAAGAGCTCGGTATTAAAACAGTTGCGGTACATTCAACCGCAGATAAAAGTTTAAAACATGTGTTATTGGCTGATGAAACCATTTGTATTGGTAAAGCTTCAGCCCTCGATAGCTATTTAAATATTCCTCGATTGATCACTGCGGCAGAAATTACTAACGCTTCAGCAATACATCCTGGTTATGGCTTTTTAGCAGAAAATGCTGATTTTGCTGAGCAAGTAGAGCAATCAGGTTTTGCCTTTATCGGCCCTAAAGCTGAAAGTATTCGTTTAATGGGTGATAAAGTTTCAGCCATTAAAGCGATGAAAGCTGCTGGTGTTCCTTGTGTGCCTGGTTCTGATGGACCTTTAACAAACGATGAAGCCGCTAACCTTGCCCATGGCCGTCGTATTGGCTACCCAGTTATCATTAAAGCTTCTGGTGGCGGTGGTGGTCGTGGTATGCGTGTTGTTCGTGAAGAAAGCGAACTTATCAATGCTATTGCCCTAACTAAAAACGAAGCGCGTACTACTTTTAATAACGACATGGTTTACATGGAAAAATTCCTTGAAAACCCTCGTCATGTTGAAATTCAAGTATTAGCAGATGGCCAAGGTAATGCTATTCATTTAGCTGAACGTGACTGCTCAATGCAGCGCCGTCATCAAAAAGTAGTGGAGGAAGCACCTGCCCCTGGTATCACACCAGAACTTCGTGCGGAAATTGGCGAACGTTGTTGTAAAGCTTGTAATAAAATCAACTATCGCGGCGCTGGTACTTTTGAATTTTTATTTGAAAATGGTGAGTTTTATTTCATTGAAATGAATACTCGTATTCAAGTAGAGCATCCAGTTACTGAAATGATCACCGGTGTTGACTTAATTAAAGAACAACTACGTGTTGCTTCTGGTATGAAATTAACGCTTAAACAAGAAGATATCAAAGTTACTGGCCACGCGATTGAGTGCCGTATTAACGCTGAAGATCCGCGTTCTTTTATTCCTTCACCGGGTAAAATTACACGTTTCCATCCTGCGGGGGGCATGGGCGTACGTTGGGACTCTCATGTTTATACTGATTATTCGGTACCACCACATTACGATTCAATGATCGGTAAGTTAATCACTTATGGTGAAACACGTGAAGTAGCAATTGCCCGGATGAAAAATGCACTTGATGAATTAGTAATCGATGGTATCAAAACCAACATTGCCCTACACAAAGACATCTTAAATGATCATGGTTTTGTTGAAGGTGGTGCTAATATTCACTATTTAGAAAAAATGTTAGCAGAGCAAGAATAATACAGCGCATTTATTTAAAAAGTGTTATTGTGCATTCGTTATAAAAACCTCTTATAATATCTTTGTATATTTAAGAGGTTTTTTTATAAAACCATCTCAGTTAAACTATTGTAAATTGGTGCTTTCTATAAAAATAACATTATGCGATCAGAAATAAACACCGAAAGTAGTTACATTCAAAATAATCGTTTTAAGACTCTTATCTTAGGACGAATAATGCTCATCTCCGTTATTTTTACTCTCTTTTTCGCAATATTACATTCGCTAAATATAAATAATATCGGTGATCTACAGGCAACAAATAATTATATTCATGCTGCGTTTGTACTACCGGCTTACTTTCTTTTTAAGCAAAAAAAAATCACCCTTAATTTCTGCGCACATTACTTTTTAATTTTTTGTTTTTTAACCTCTATTACCGCAATATTAACCGCAGAGTATGACTCATTCAGAGCTATTTGGTTTTTCTTATCTACGATGATCACCTTTATTTTTGTCGGTAAAAAGTACGGTCAGCTCTATGGCTACAGTGCTTGTATTTTTATTATTTTTTCCGGCTTTATTTTAGAAAGCAACCTTAATACTCAGTCAGTTTTAAGTTCGTTAATTGCATTATTTGTACTTATTTTAGTGATGTCGGCCTATACCGGTCAAATGGAAAAACATTTAAATCATATCGATCAAATTCAACAAGAACTCTATTATCTCGCCAATAAGTCATCTATTTCTAATTCGCTGGTATCAGATCAGCGAGCACTCGAAGTGGAACAGTTATTAAAAAATGCCCAAGCATTGAATGACAGTTTTGCTTTAATTTACATTGATGTTGAAAGCTTAACTAAAATGGGAATTGAACCGACGCCAAGTTTTTGGAATGATGTTAGAGCTCAACTTACCCGTAAACTGAAATTACAGGTCAGTGCAAGTGATATTGTTTCACAGATTAATGAACACCTTTTTTACATTGCATTACCAAACAAAGATGCTTTATCAATTCGTGATTTAGTTGATAAAATAGATCAGCAGGTTAACAATCAAAATATCCTTGTTAACGGAAAAAACATCACCTTAGATTTATGTGTATCTGTGACCACTTTACAAGCGTCAGATTCAAGCACCCGCGCTTTACACATCCGCGCCGATAAAGGCTTAACTAAAGCTAAAGCGATGGGCGGCAAGCAGATAGTATTTGTCGACGTATAACGCCCTCAAATAAGGACCAACAAAACGTAAATTAACCCGCTTAAATTTCCTCTCTTATTCTTCTGTCATTGTCACAAAAACCTAAACAATAGTTAATAAAACTTGACTTAAATCCAATAACACTTACAATTTTCAAAGATTACTGAAAATTCAAAACATTTAAAAAACTCAATACAAAAAGGCTATTATGAAAATTAGCAATATGACTCAAACTTTAATTTTACACTTTGGTGAGATGGGATCTCGCTGGGGACTTAATCGTACATTAGGCCAAATGTATGCATTAATCGTATTAACTGAAGCGCCATTAAATGCCGATCAAATCAGTGAAGCATTACAGATTTCTCGCTCGAACGTTAGTATGGGTATAAAAGAACTAAAGTCATGGAATTTGATAAAGTTGCAGCATATTCAGGGAGATAGAAAAGAGTATTTCTCTGCCCCTAAAGATATTTGGGAAATAGCTAGAACACTCGTGATTGAAAGAAGAAAACGTGAGTTAGACCCTACTCTTACGACTATGCGCGATGCTTTAATGGAAGTCCCTTCAACACCATCAGACGAATATGCCCAAAAGCGGGTAAAAGAAATGCATGACTTAATGGAAATGTTCACGATATGGTCAAATGAATTACAAGGCATGTCTTCTGAAAAGCTCACCAGGTTATTAAAACTAGGCGAAGGTATTAGCAAAATTTTAGAAGTTAAAGACAAGCTATTACTCAAGTAATAACTTAAATCTACAGCAATTTTGACCGTAGTTATAACAACTCTGCGCATGAAAAATTTAGGTTGAAGGTCGCTCGATAACGAAATATTTAGTGTACACAAGGCAGATTTTCGTACGTAATAGCTAGCTATTGCTAGAAAATACAACGCCGCTAGGCGTAAAAAGAGCACTATCGAGGGCTCAGCTTATCCAGAGTTTAGGTTAATTATTAAGCATCGCTAACTCAGCCTCACTCTGTTTAGCGAATGGAGGATTTTCTAGTGCTAGATACTATAATCACAACAGCTAATGAAACAAGTTTTATGCTTTCTCGCATCCAATTTGCTGCCAATATTAGCTTTCATATTTTATTTCCAACTATCAACATCGCCTTATGCTGGGTGCTATTATTTTTTAAAGTTCGCTTTAATCATACCGGCGACGACAATTGGCTGCGCATCTATCGCTTTTGGGTCCGAATTTTTGCCCTTACCTTTGCTATAGGAGTGGTCAGCGGTATTACCATGTCTTTTCAGTTTGGCACCAATTGGCCCGGCTATATGGAAACCGTCGGTAATATTGCCGGGCCACTACTTGGCTACGAAATCATGACCGCATTCTTTTTAGAAGCGTCGTTTTTATCGATCATGTTATTCGGTATGGAGCGAGTCTCTAACCGTGTTCACACAATAGCTACCCTATTAGTGGCTATTGGAACCAGTTTATCTGCCTTTTGGATTTTAGCGCTAGATTCATGGATGCAAACGCCAGCAGGTTTTGAAATGATTGATGGGGTCGCTTATGTTACCGACTGGTGGCAAGTGATTTTTAACCCATCTATGCCTTATCGCGTTATGCATATGGTTCTTGCCTCTGGCTTAACAACCGCATTTTTTATTGCTGGGATCTCGGCTTATCGCATATTAAAGGGCGATAAGAAAAAGTCCGCCAAAATGGCATTTAATTTTGCAATAATATTAGCGGCAATATTAATCCCTATTCAAATATTGGTCGGCGATATGCACGGTTTAAATACCTTTAAGCATCAGCCTGCAAAAGTAGCTGCCATGGAAGGAGTCTGGCAAACCAAATCAAGTGTCCCACTTTTACTCTTTGCATTGCCAGATGAAAAAGCACGTACAAATCATGCAGAAATTGCCATCCCTAATATCGCCAGTCTCATTTTAACCCATGATATTAATGGCGAAATTAGAGGTTTAAACGACTTTATAGGTAAACACCCACCAGTTGCGCCAGTATTTTTCAGCTTTCGGATCATGTTAGCCATGGGGGTGTTAATGTTGTTTTTCTCATACCTAGCTTGTTATCAACTATTTTATAAAAAGCAGTGTCCAACTTGGCTATTAAAAAGTGCTGTGCTCATGACCTTCTCTGGCTGGATTGCCACGCTTGCCGGTTGGTACGTTACAGAAATTGGCCGACAACCTTACTTAGTGACTGGTGTTTTAAAAACAAGAGACGCCGTCACTCAAGTTCCGCCTGAAAATATTGCTATATCATTAACTATTTATCTGTCGCTATATGCGTTTTTACTGTTTGCTTACACTAAAACATTATTTGTCATGGCGAATAGAGCAGTGAACCTAGAAGCTAAAAATCCAACGTTAAGTGAAATGGAAACAAACAATAAGACAACAACACCAACAGGAGCTAACCAATGAATGAATTAACTCAAGGTTATGACTGGTTACCTGTTGTTTTTGTGGTCTTGATGGGGCTCTCTTTTTTAGTTTATGCTATTTTAGATGGCTATGACCTCGGGGTTGGGGTTTTGTTGCCATTTGGCGGCGACCAGCAAATAAATCATAATAATCAAAACCAACGTGACAAAATGATTTACTCCATCGGCCCATTTTGGGATGCGAATGAAACGTGGTTGGTGATGGCGATTGGCTTATTATTAACCGCTTTCCCAAAAGCACATTCGATTATTTTTCAGGCACTTTATTTACCCACCGCATTGATGTTAGCAGGACTCATTCTGCGTGGTGTTTCGTTTGATTTTAGAACCAAAGCGCCAAGCACTGAGAAACAAAAATGGGATCTAGCTTTTAAGCTCGGATCTTTACTTGCGACACTTAGCCAAGGCTATATGCTGGGCCGTTTTGTCACTGGTTTTGATGATGGCTTTATCGGTATTAGCTTTGCCATTTTAGCAAGTGTTTGTGTGACTGCCGGTTATTGTTTTGTTGGCTCAGCATGGTTAGTAATGAAAACCGAAGGTGAGCTACAAAAGCGCGCGGCGAAGTGGGCAACTTATAGCAATATTTTTATGATGCTAGGTATTATTGCGGTATGTGTCGCTAACCTGATGATGGACGTTGTCCTGATGGATAAATGGTTAGGCTTTCCACAAGTTTTTATTTTGCTGCCAATCGCTATGTTATTTGCTTTCACTTTTGGCTCAGTTCACTTGTATTTACAGCGAGCGCCATTAATCGATGATGTGGCGTGCTGGTACCCGTTTATGTCAGCGATCATTATGTTTAGTGTTTGTTTTTGTGGTTTGGCTTATAGCTTTTACCCTTATATAGTACCAAACCAACTCACAATATTTGAAGCTGCAAGTAGTCGAGAGTCACTAAAAGTTATCTTCTATGGCGCTGTCGTGGTACTACCAATGATTATTGGCTACACCATATTTTCTTACAAAGTATTTAGCGGTAAAACGTCAAAACTTAATTATTAAGAGCATAAAATAGCGCGTGCATATATATCATCTCACCTCTGACAAAAGCATCTTAAAGTGGTGAGATGATGACAATTAGAATATCTCTTCATTGCCTACTATGCGAACACCTTTAGTTTTTGTTAGAATATGCGCCATTAACCGCTTACCACTGCTCTAGCGTAAATAGAGAGTGACATTAGAGAGACATTTTATGCCAGCTTATGCCGTAGGACACAAAGTTCCTGATTCAGACTCAATTTGTTCAGCTATCGCGTTATCGTACTTAAAAACCTCAATTGGTGAAGAGACTGTACCTGCGCGTTTAGGTGAGTTATCGCCTGAAACATTATTCATTTTAGATAAATTTGGCTTAGAGCAGCCAGAACTTAAATTAAGTTATGCCGGTGATGAAATCTACGTTGTTGACCATTCAGATAAAATTCAAGGTCCAGACGATATTGATGAAGCGACTATTTTAGGCATTATTGATCATCATAAATTAGGCGATATTACTACCTCGACGCCTTTAGAATGTTGGATCCGCCCAGTTGGCTGTACTAATACCATCATTAAAATGATGTATGACTTTCATAATGTTGAAATTCCTAAAAATATCGCCGGCGCTATGATGTGTGCAATTTTAAGTGACACAGTAATTTTTAAATCACCAACTTGTACAACTGCTGATATTAAGTGTGTTGAAGCTTTGGCTGAGATTGCTGGTGTTGATGACCCTAAAGCGATGGGCATGGAAATGTTTACCGTTAAATCTGCGGTTGAAAACACGCCAATGCGTGATTTAGTGATGCGTGACTTTAAAGACTTCAACATGAACGGTAAAAAAGTAGGTATTGGTCAATTAGAAGTTATCGACCTAGCTATTTTTGATTCGATGAAAGCCGACTTACATGCCGACCTTGCTGCCCTTAAAGTTGAAGGTGATCGCCATAGTGTTATTTTATTATTAACTGATATTATGAAAGAAGGCTCTGAGCTGCTAGTAGTAAGTGATAATGACGATTTAACTGAAAAGGCCTACGGTGTTAAAACTAACAATGGCAGAGTATGGATTGATGGTATTATGAGCCGTAAAAAGCAAGTTGTACCGCCACTACAAGACTCTCTAGCTTAAAAGTTTAATTACTTTTAACAATCAAACCCAGCCTTTGCTGGGTTTTTTATTATTAAATATTCAGCTAATATCGATGAAAATAAAAAACTCTGCTCGCTTAGAATATAAAAAAATTACCGCAACGGATCACGAACTACTTTACCAGTTAGATCAAGACCCTGAGGTTATGCGTTATTTAACAAATGGCGAACCCACTTCACGTGCAACCATTAACGGCGTTTTTATACCCCGTGTTAAACAGTATTCAAATACAAAAAAGGGCTGGGGCTTATGGCAAGCAATCACACTTAATGAACGCGAGTTTATTGGCTGGATTATTGTCAGGCCATTTAACTTTTTTCATGAGCAAAGTGAATTTATTCGTAATGACCAGACCATTGAATTAGGCTGGCGCTTTAAACAATCTGCTTGGGGCCAAGGTTATGCTACCGAAGCGGCAACAACTATTATGACAGCCTCAGCTAAAAACCCACATCATCAGCGTTTTTGCGCGACTGCTTTAGCCGAAAATACAGATTCGATAAAGGTGATGAAAAAACTCGGAATGGAATTTATTAAAAACTATTCACATGTAGATAAACTTGGCGAAAGACAAGCGGTATATTATCAGCTTAATGTTGAGGCTAATTCCCCTCAATTATCAATTGAAAAACGTGTTAATAAATAAGCTAAAGCTATATCCTTATATAGCTTTAGCCTAAACATTAGCTGGTAAAATCAAACCCGTTCAAACACAGTTGCAATCCCCTGTCCCAAACCAATACACATGGTGGCAAGGCCAAGATTTACGTCGTTACCTTCCATTAAATTAATCAAGGTTGTCGATATTCTCGCACCAGAACAGCCAAGTGGATGACCTAACGCAATAGCGCCGCCATTTAAGTTAATCATGTCATCAATTTTATCTTCCAATTTTAACGCTCTTAAACACGACAATGCTTGCGCTGCAAAAGCTTCATTAAACTCTGCTATTTCTATATCCGCTAAAGACAAGCCAGCGCGTTTCAGTGCTTTATGTGTCGCAGGTACAGGACCAAACCCCATGGTAGCAGGATCACAGCCTGCAACAGCCATAGATCTCACTTTTACCCTTGGTGTCAAGCCAAGTGCTTTCGCACGTTCAGCAGACATTACTAACATTGCAGATGCACCGTCAGACAACGCAGAAGAAGTCCCTGCGGTAACCGAACCATTGACTGGGTCAAATACTGGTCTTAATGCGCTAAGCCCAGCGAGCGAAGTTTCCGGACGAATAACTTCATCGTGCTCAATTAATGTTAAAGCGCCCATTGCATCATGGCCTTGAATGGCCGAAATTTCATTGTGCCATTTACCATCTAGCATGGCTTGATGCGCTCTTTGATGGGAACGAACTGCAAAGGCATCTTGCTGCTCACGAGAAATTTTATACTGACGGCCAAGCAGCTCTGCCGTTAACCCCATACTGCCTGAAGCTTTTGAGATGTATTTGCTTAAAGCGGGATCAAAATCAACATCGTACATCATCGGCACATGGCCCATATGTTCAACACCACCAATAATAAATACGTCTCCTTGCCCTGCCATAATATTCGTCGTGGCATCATGCAAAGCTTGCATTGAAGAACCACATAAGCGATTTACAGTTACTGCCCCAGTAGTTTTCGGAATATCCGTTAATAACTGAGCGTTACGGGCAATATTAAACCCCTGCTCTTTAGTTTGTTTAACATTACCCCAGATAATATCTTCAATGAGTGCTGGATCTAAATTAGGATTTCGAACCAACAATTGTTGCATTAAATGTGCAGATAAAGATTCTGCTCGAACATGGCGAAATACACCATTTTTTGATCGCCCCATTGGGGTACGAATACAATCGACTATAACAACATCTTTCATCTTCTTTTCCTCAATAGCGCTTTATAAAGCTTTAGCAGTTTTAACATCAGTGGTGAAATACGATTTACCCGACTTGGCCATTTCTCTTAGGCCATCAGTCACTTGATAAATTTCACCTAAACCGGCCAATTGGTCCGCTATAGCAATAAACTTATCTAAACCTAAGGTTTCAAGATAGCGAATAGGTCCACCTCGAAAAGGAGGAAAACCTAAGCCATAAACTAATCCCATATCGGCTTCAAAAGCGGTATCAACAATGCCTGCTTCAAGGCAGCGAATAACCTCATTTACCATAGGCACCATTAAACGATGAATAATCTCATCTTTTGATAGCTTAGCTGCTGAGCTATTGGTTTTAATTAAAGCTTGTGCTGCTTCGGCTGGTACTTTTGTCGGTTTACCGCGTTTATCTAGGCTATGGTCATAAAAGCCGCCGCCTTGTTTTTGGCCAAAACGATTATTATTAAACAAGACGCTTACTGGATCGCCAGCAATCTTCTTCATACGGGTTGGAAATCCTGCCGACATTACATCAGTACAATGATCTGCCGTATCAATTCCTACCACATCCAATAAAAATGCCGGACCCATTGGCCAACCAAATTCTTTTTCCATGACTTTGTCAATTTCAACAAAATCAGTACCTGCCAACACTAACTGACTAAAACCTGAAAAATAAGGAAATAAAACTCGGTTAACATAAAAGCCAGGGCAATTATTAACCACAATCGCTGACTTACCCATTTTGGTCGCGTAAGCAACAACAGCCGCAACTGTCTCGTCTGAGGTTTCACGGCCTCTGATCACTTCCACTAATGGCATTTTATTCACAGGGTTGAAAAAGTGCATGCCGCAGAATTTATCTTTTCTGATCAGATTTTCAGCTAATAGATCAATAGAAATTGTCGAGGTATTACTGGTTAAAATTGTCTTTTCAGTCACGGCCTGCTCTACTTCAGCTAATACGGCAGCTTTAATTTTCGGATTTTCAACAACCGCTTCAACAACAATATCAACATCAACCAGTGATTCATAAGTTAAGCTTGGAGTGATACTCGTTAACACCTTAGCCATAGTTTCGGTATTAATACGCTCACGCTGATGTAACTTTGTTAATAAGCCCGCTGCGGTTGATAAACCTAATTCTAGTGCCTTATTATTAATATCTTTCATTACTATCGGTACACCTTTGTATGCCGATTGATAAGCAATTCCTCCGCCCATTATGCCAGCACCCAACACTGCGGCACGTTCGATGGAGTCGTCATTTTTGGCCAATAATTTAGCGGCTTGTTTCGCTTTGCCTTTAATAACCTGATCAGCTAAAAATAAACCAACTTGTGCAGTGGCTTCTGGGCTTTTAGCTAACGAGGAAAAATGCTTGTTTTCTAATGCCATAGCAGCTTCGCGATGATGCGTTGCTGCCGCCTCAAGGGTATTGATCATCACTACAGGGGCAGGATAATGTTTACCTGCTTTGGCCATGATCATGCCTTTACAAGTTGAAAAAGACATTACACTTTCTAGTGGGCTTAATTTGAGCGGTTCAAGTTTTGGCTGACGTTTAGCTCGCCAATCCAACTTACCTTCAATAGCCTGTTTTAGCGTTATTAAAGCCGCTTCTCTTAAATGCTCTGGTGCGACAACACCATCAATAGCGCCTACAGCTAACGCTGCTTCAGCGCGATTTGATTTACCCGTTGAGATCCACTCCACCGCATTATCAAGACCAATTAACCGGGGTAAACGTACCGTACCACCAAAGCCTGGCATAATACCTAATTTAACTTCTGGCAGACCTATCACCGCTGTCGTGTCAGCAATACGGTAATCACAGCTAATGATAAATTCACAGCCGCCACCTAAAGCAAAACCATTAATCGCTACAACCGTCGGTATTTCCAGATCTTCTAATTCATCAAAAGTATCTGTTGCTGCTTTTACCCAAGTCACTAATTCAGCTTCAGGTAAAGCAAATAATCCTAGAAACTCATGAATATCGGCGCCAACAATAAAAGCCGCTTTGGAGGAGCGGATCAATAAACCTTTGGCCGCTTGACACTGTTTAATCTCGGCCAAAGCATTTCTAAAGTCTGCGAATGTCGCTTGGTCAAACTTGTTAATTGCACTTTTGGAATCAAAAGTAAATTCAACAATACCATCAGCCAATAATTCAGCTTTGATGTTATCACCATCAAATAACATATATATTTCCCCTAAATAGCACCATTTAATTAATTACTGTTGGCAATTAATATCATCATAGATAGTTGAGTTTGCCTTTTAGTGAAGATTAATGCAAATAATTCAAACGCATGTTTGAATTATTTTGTCCGTCTATTATTTCACTCACTTAATTAAAGAAGTAATTAGTTAAATTACCAGCTGTTTTAACTTAATTTATGATATAACTATGTTAATTGCTTAATCCTTTGTTATAGCTGCCATAACACATGAAAAACTTTCAAAAACCCGAGCACCTTCTATTAGCAATGGCTTTTGTAATGCCGTTAGTATTTTCGGTCTGGATGGTATTATTAAATAATTTTGTCGTTGAAAAGGCCGCATTTACCGGTAAAGAAATAGGTATTTTACAAAGCCTACGAGAAATTCCAGGTTTCTTAGCTTTTACTGCCATTTATTTATTATTATTTATTAGAGAGCAACGACTGGCTATTTTAGCCCTAGGTTTGACCGCTTTCGGCGTTACCATCACTGGCTACTTTCCAAGCACACACGGCCTTTATATCACCACCATCATAATGTCGGTTGGCTTTCATTATTTCGAAACTGTTAGCCAGTCATTAACATTACAATGGGTTAAGAAAGAGCAAACAGCGCATTTTATGGGTCGAATGTTATCGATGAAAGCAGCTGCTTCATTATTAGCCTTTTCGAGTATTTGGCTGTTAATGGAACAACTGGATTGGAACTATCAAACAACCTATACCCTCTTTGGTGGTTTAGGTTTAGTCTTAACCTTGATACTCGCTTTTACTTTTGATAACTTTCCGCAAGCAAGTGAACAACACAAAAAAATAATCTTGAGAAAGCGTTATTGGTTATTTTATTTATTAACTTTCTTTAGTGGTGCCCGTCGACAAATTTTCGTGGTTTTTGCCGGTTTTCTTATGGTTGAAAAATTCCATTATTCAGTTGCTGAGATCAGTGCTTTATTTCTTATTAACTATGTTTTTAATTGGTTGTTCGCGGCTAAAATTGGCAAGTTGATTGGCATTGTTGGCGAACGGAAAGTACTCATTTTTGAATATATTGGCTTGGCTTTTTTATTTATCGCCTATGGTTTAGTCGACAACAGTACTGTTGCCGCCACTTTATATGTGGTTGACCATTTATTCTTTGCGCTTGCGATAGCAATAAAAACTTACTTTCAGAAAATTGCTGATCCCAAAGATATTGCCGCAACTGCTGGTGTAAGCTTTACCATCAATCATATTGCAGCCGTAGTTATACCAGTATTGCTTGGCATGGTGTGGCTAATAAACAGTGCTTGGGTATTTTATATTGGGGCAGGGTTTGCATGTTGTTCGCTCGGACTGGCTTTTATAGTGCCGAAACAGCCTGCAATAGATAACGAATGGTCTTACAAAAACAAACTAACTAACCTGAATTCGGTTAACTAGTAGCACTTAACAGCTGTAGCTTTAAATATTGTTTGTGATAAATAAATCATCAATAAGCCAGTATTAAAACCCTATGGCAAAAGATAAAACAAACGGGTGAAATAGCGAGATGGATAGCTGGATGTACTATATGTTATCTATATGTATAACGGGATAAAACCATTTCTGCTCAGTAAGCTTAAAAGCAAGAAATGGTTATTTTACGATCTTTAACGCCGGTTTCTTTTTAGTGCTAGTTTTTTTCGGTTCAGTACTGGTTGAAACACTTTCCAGCGAAGCTAAATTGGTTTCTTCAACTGTATTTTCAGGCTCATCTGGTAGTTCATTATGCTCAATAGCCAGCGCAGTACCTGCACCGTTTTCTTTTGCATAAATAGCAGCAATCGCACCATACGGAATATAGAGGTTTTCTAACTTGCCACCAAAACGCGCACTAAACTCAATGGCATGATCCGCCAGTGCTATTGCACCAACGGCCGAATGAGCAATGTTCAAAACGATCTCGCCGTTTTGGACATAACTCATAGGTACCATGACACCGCTAACGGTTACGTCAACAACGATATAAGGCGTTAATTGATTGTCCGAAATCCAGTTATAAAAAGCCTTAACGATATAAGGCTTATTCGATGTCATCTCAATCGTCATTATGCTGGATTACCAAAACGTAATTCACGTTCTGTTTCAGTTAATGAAGCTTGAAATGATTCACGTTCAAATAAACGCAACATGTAAGATTTCAATTCTTTTGTACCTTGGCCAACAAGTTCAATTCCAAGTACTGGTAAACGCCATAATAGCGGTGCTAAATAACAATCAACCAAGCTAAACTCTTCACTCATAAAGTAAGGTGCTTCATTTAAAATTGGCGCAACACTTAATAAACTTTCTTTTAATTCTAAGCGCGCTTTAGAGACTTTAGCTTCGTCACCACCAGCAAGAATAATTTTTGCTAGGCTGTACCAATCATGTTCAATGCGGTGCATCATTAAACGACTACGACCACGAGAAACTGGGTAAACAGGCATTAATGGTGGATGAGGGAAACGTTCGTCCAAATATTCAATAATGATACTGGCTTCATATAAAGCTAGTTCACGATCAATTAACGTAGGTACTGTACCGTAAGGATTTAAATCAATTAAATCTTCAGGCAAATTAGCTAAGTCTACTAAATGGATATCAACACCCACACCCTTTTCAGCTAATACGATGCGCGTTTGATGACTGTACATATCATCGTCGTGTGAATACATCGTCATTACTGAACGTTTGTTTGCTGCTACGGCCATTTATGCCTCCAAAAATTACATTTTTAAATACGGACAAAGGGGGCACTAATGCCCCCAAATAAAATATTCTATGGAATTAACGACTTAGTGTACGTCTTTCCAATATTCTTTCTTAAGTAAATAAGTCAAAACTAATAAGATGAATAAAAAACCAATAACCCAGTAACCTAAGTTCTTACGCTCAAGTTTATTTGGCTCTGCGGTATATTCAAAAAAGTTAACAAGATCACGAACAAACTCGTCATATTCAGCTTCCGTCATGCTACCGCCTGTTGGCGCTGATAAGTGGAATTCTGCTGGATGAGCTTCAATACCATTTTCTTCGTCAGCTTCAATGGCTGCTTTAGTCACAACTTTAGTTCGAATACCTTGCAAGTTTTGCAATACATGTGGCATACCAACATCAGCAAAAACTGTGTTATTAACACCAAATGGACGCGATTCATCAACATAGAAAGAACGTAAATAAGTATAGATATAATCCGGACTTCTAAAACGCGCTTCTAAAGTTAAGTCAGGCGGTGTACTACCAAACCATTCTGCCGCAGCTTTTGCTGGCATAGTGTTTTTAATATGATCACCCGCTTTTTCGCCAGTCGGCATCCAGCTTTGAACACCTTCTTTTTCGTCGATGCCTAAATCAGCAAAAGTACGATTATAACGTTGGTACTGTAACTCGTGACAAGCTAAGCAATAAGTTAAATAAGATCTGAAACCACGTTTAAGCGATTCTTTATCTGTTAAGTCATTGCCTGCATGATCCAAATTTAAGCTTGGGCCGCTAGCTGCAGCGACCATTGGGATTATTGCCAAAATAGCTAACATCAATTTTTTCATTATTTTGTTATCCTTTCTGGTACTGGCTTAGTTTTTTCATTCTTACTGTATATCCACAAGAATATGAAGAAACCAAAGTAGCCAAGCGTTGCTAATCGGCCAATAAAGTTGGCTAAATCAGATGCTGGTAACGTACCTAAAACACCTAATGCAACAAAACATACTGCAAACTGAATTAAGTTAAATAAATGCGTTTTACTACGGTAGCGTAATGATTTAACCACACCGCGGTCAAACCAAGGTAATGCGAATAACATACCGATAGCAGCAAACATACCTATCATCCCAATAAGCTTATCAGGAATAACACGTAGCACAGTATAAAACGGTCCAAAATACCACACTGGCGCAATATGCTCTGGTGTTTTCAAACCATTAGCAGGGGTAAAGTTTGGCGCTTCTAAGAAGTAACCACCACCTTCAGGGAAGAAGAACATAACCCAACAGAATAAGATTAAGAAAATAACCACGGCTACCAAATCTTTTACTGTGTAATACGGGTGGAAAGGTATGGCATCAACAATATCGTATTTCTTCGTATATTGTTCATGGAACTTAAATTTAGCTTGATCTTCAGGCTTAATAGAACCTTTAGGTTTCTTAATGTTAGTGCCTTCAGGGTTATTCGAGCCTACTTCATGTAAAGCTAAAATATGCAAGAACACTAAAATAATAAGTACTAGTGGTAAGGCAATAACGTGTAAAGCAAAGAAGCGATTTAAGGTAGCACCCGAAATAACATAATCGCCTTTGATCCAGATAGTTAAATCTTCACCAATTACTGGGATCGCGCCAAATAAGGAAATAATAACCTGTGCGCCCCAATAACTCATATTACCCCAAGGTAATAAGTAGCCCATGAATGCTTCAGCCATTAATACTAAATAAATTAGCATGCCGAAGATCCACAATAATTCACGTGGTTTTTGATACGAACCGTACATTAAGCCGCGAAACATATGTAAATAAATCACGATAAAGAATGCTGACGCACCGGTTGAATGCATATAGCGCAGCAGCCAACCGAAATCGACATCACGCATAATATATTCTACTGACGCAAAGGCACCATCACCTGATGGTTCATAATTCATCGTTAGCCAAATACCAGTAATGATTTGGTTAACTAAAACAACAGTCGCTAAAATACCAAAAACATACCAGAAATTAAAATTCTTCGGAGCAGGATACTGTAAAGCATGTTTATTCATTGCATCCATGAACGGTAAACGTTGCTCAATCCAAGCCATAAAACTATTCATTATGCTTCTCCTGGACCGACACCAATTAATAAGGTGTCTTCAGATGGGAAAGAATGCTCAGGAACCACTAAATTAAGTGGAGCCGGAACGCCTTGGAATACACGACCAGCCATATCAAACTTAGAACCGTGACATGGACAGAAAAAACCATCTTTAACGCCTGAAACAAATTGTTCAAAATCGCCTTTATGGTGAGTAGGAGCACAACCTAAGTGTGTACAAACTCCTAACGCAACCATAAATTCAGGATTAATTGAACGATAAGCATTAGCTGCATATTCAGGTTGTTGTGCTTGTTCCGATTTCGGATCGCGCAATTGATCATCATGTTTTGGTAACGCTTTAATGATGTCATCTGTTCTACGAATAATATAAACAGGTTTACCACGCCACTCTGCGCGGATCATTTGTCCTGATTCTATTTTACTGACATTGACTTCAACCGGTGCACCAGCAGCTTTCGCTCTAGCACTTGGGTTCCACGAGCCAATGAAAGGCACAGCTACACCGACTACACCTACACCGCCCACTACCGAGGTAGCAGCAGTTAAAAAGCGTCGACGGCCGTTATTTACGGGCGCATTGCTCATTCAGCATCTCCAATTATGGTTTACAAAAATTTGCTCTTTAAATTACCAAAAACCAACTAAAAAAATTGGTTTAACAATTAAAGCAAACTAGCGATAAAAATTTTTATGATCATAATGAAAAGCCCTTTTTTTTACAAGGTAATTCAAGCAATAACCATCAAGAATGTAAAAATAACTTTAAAAATGCACAAGAGTTGGACAATTAGCGAAAAAGCGAAGGAGATAAATGACTGGGCATAAAAAAAGCCGGCATAAGCCAGCTTTTTGCATATAAAAACGTAAAAATTAACGTTTTGAAAATTGTGGCTTTTTACGAGCCTTGTGTAAACCAACTTTCTTACGTTCAACTTTACGAGCATCACGAGTAACGAAACCAGCTTTACGTAATTCAGCACGTAAAGTTTCGTCGAATTGCATTAACGCACGAGTAATACCGTGACGAATTGCACCCGCTTGACCCGAAATACCACCACCAATTACAGTGATGTTAAAGTCGAATTTTTCTAACATTTCAACTAATTCTAATGGTTGACGAACAACCATACGAGCCGTAGGACGACTAAAGTATTCAGAAATGTCACGCTTGTTAATTGTGATTGCACCGTTACCAGCTTTCATAAACACACGAGCAGTTGAGCTCTTGCGACGACCAGTACCGTAATATTGATTATCAGCCATTGCTTATAGCTCCAAAAGTTGTGGTTGTTGTGCAGTATGCTTGTGCTCAGAGCCAGCATACACTTTTAGTTTACGGAACATGTCACGGCCTAAAGGACCTTTAGGTAACATACCCTTAACAGCGAATTCGATAGCACGCTCTGGCGCTTTTTCGATTAGCTTTTCGAAACTAATTTGCTTTAAGCCACCAGGAAACTCAGTGTGAGAGTAATAGATTTTACCCTTAGCTTTGTTACCTGTTACTTTTACTTTCTCTGCATTGATAACAACGATGTAATCGCCAGTGTCAACACTTGGAGTATATTCTGCTTTATGTTTACCACGTAAACGACTAGCGATTTCAGTAGAGATACGACCTAAAGTTTTATCTTCGGCGTCTACTAAAAACCATTCGCGTTGTACGCTTTCTGTTTTTGCTACGAAAGTTTTCATTAAAAAACCCATTTTAAAATAGTTACTTAAAAAACAACCTGCGGTTGTCGATTATTTATAGACTACGCTATTACCCCTTCGAGTATCGAGTCCAGCGTCTATTACTTTGGAATGAATAATAGACATTTGTAACGTCAGGGAGCGCGGATTATACAGAAGTAAGTAAAAAAGATCACGTATAAATTTTAATCTTTTAAATATTTATACGTGATTTTGGTCAGAATGTATTTTTACGAAATGCTAAGGTAAATGCTCACTGGCTAAATAGTCTCGTGATTGCATCTCTTGCAAGCGACTTAAGCAGCGTCTAAATTCAAACTCTAAACCGCCATGGGTATACAGTTGCTCCATCGCAACTTCAGCAGAAATGATTAATTTCACTTTACGCTCATAAAATTCATCAACCATGGCGATAAACCGACGCGCAGCATCATCACAATCAACATTCATTTGCTTAACATTAGCTAATAAAACCGAATGATAAATACGGCTCAGTTCCATATAATCGGATTGGCTTCTTGCGCTTTCACATAACACCGAAAAATCAAACAGCACCACGCCATCAGCCACCGCTATCGTTGGTAATTCTCGGTGGTTAACTTCAATCGCGATATTTAATTGTCCAGCTTCCACTGACAGCTGGTTAAAATATTGCTGTAAATTTTCGTTTGCTTTTTCATCTAATGGATGATGAAAAATTTCAGCTTGTTCCAGTGTTCTTAACCGGTAATCAATACCACTATCAACATTAACGACGTCAGTATGTTTATTGATTAGGTTAATCGCCGGTAAAAATCGGGTGCGCTGCAAACCATTACGGTAAAGATCATCAGGAATAATATTACTGGTTGCAACTAAAATAACATTATGGGCAAATAATTCTTCAAACAAAGTCCCAAGGATCATGGCATCGGTAATATCAGAAACAAAAAACTCATCAAAACAGATGATTTTAGTCTCTTGCGCAAATTTTTTGGCAATGACTTTAAGCGGGTCAGACTGTTTTCCCAGCGCTTTTAGCTCTTCATGCACCCGGTGCATAAAACGGTGAAAATGCACTCGCATTTTATTTTCAAACGGCAAGCAATCATAAAAGGTATCAACTAGGTAGGTTTTCCCGCGGCCAACACCGCCCCAAAAATATAAGCCTTTAATTGATACTGGCTCTTGTTTGGCAATCACTCGTTTCCAACGATTCATCACTTTTTTAAAGCCGGTGATCGGTAACGGCTGAATTTTTAACTCGTCGTATAAACGTTGTAAATTTCTCACTGCATTTTCTTGTGCAGCGTCATATTGAAAGTCGTCGCGTTGAAGATCTGCTTGATATTTCTCTAGCGGGGATAATTTTATCATTTAAACAAGTTATACCTTAGTTACAGCTTGAAAATTAAAAGTTTGTGCGCATATTGGCATTATCGGCTGAATAAATTCATTTCAGCCAGGCGCAAAATGAATTATTTCTATGAACTAAAACCTTGAGCGCGCTATAGTATATCAAGAGAAGAGTAATTTTCCTTCGAGCAAATTAATATTTTTCTCATTTAAACTTTAACATCAATGAGGTTCACCACCATGAGTGTAGTATTCGCAATTATCATTTTTATCGTCGGCGCATTATTAGGTGCGATAGCTTTTAAAGTGTTTGCTGCTTCTGCTATAGAAAATAAGCAGTTAAATGAAAAAGTCGCAGAAAGTGAAGCGGCACTTGCACAATATAAATTAGATGTGGCCGAACATTTAGATACATCTGCCAACTTATTATCGCAAATGAACAACACTTGCCAAGCAGCGATGAAACAAATGGAAGAAAGTACCAAGCTATTACAACAAGCTACGCCTGTTGATATTACCAGCATGCCTTTTTTCTCTAAAGAGACCCAAGAGCAATTAGCTAAAACTGTCAACCTTCGCCATGGCAAAGCACAGAACATTGAAGAAGTGAGATCTGAGCCGCCATTAGATTACTCAGGCACAGCCAGTGGCTTATTTGAAGATAAGAAACAACCTGTTACAAATACCTAAGCCACTGTTTATGAACTTAGGTTAAATTATTCAGTCTCTATGTGTGTACACACTTAATTTATTTAGGAATTTAAAATAAGTATGAAAAAATTATCTTTATTAATTAGTGCCGCGCTCGTAAGTGGCAGTTTAGCAATAACAAGTTTACCTGTTCTGGCCAATTTACCCGTTGTTATTGATGGCGAAACGATGCCGAGTTTAGCTCCTATGCTCGAAAGCGCTACGCCAGCGGTAGTCAGCATTTCGGTCAAAGGTACACATGAAGTAAAACAACGCATCCCCGATGCATTTCAGCGTTTTTTTGGTTCACCTAGGCAACAAAAACCACAAGAACGCCCCTTTCAAGGATTAGGTTCTGGTGTCATTATTGATGCCGGAGAAGGCTACATAGTTACCAATAATCACGTAGTTGATAACGCTGATGAAATTATGGTGACGCTGAAAGATGGTCGTCAATTAAAAGCGACTAAATTAGGCTCTGACGCTGAAAGTGATATTGCACTGCTACAAGTTGAAGCAGAAAATTTAACCGCGATCAAAATATCTGACTCAGACAATCTTCGTGTGGGTGATTTTGCTGTTGCCATTGGTAGTCCATTTGGTTTAGGTCAAACCGTTACCTCAGGTATTGTTAGTGCGTTAGGTCGAAGTGGCTTGAATATCGAAAACTTTGAAGACTTTATTCAAACTGATGCAGCTATAAATAGTGGTAACTCAGGTGGCGCCTTAGTTAATTTACGTGGTGAGTTAATTGGTATTAACACGGCGATATTAGGCCCAAGTGGTGGCAATGTCGGAATTGGCTTCGCAATCCCAAGTAATATGATGAACAACCTTGTTAGTCAAATGATTGAATTTGGTGAGATCCGCCGTGGTGTCTTAGGGGTTTCAGGGCGCAGTGTTGATAGTGAAATTGCCAAAGCGATGGAGCTTAAAACTAATCAAGGCGGTTTTATCGAACAAGTCACACCTGAATCTGCCGCCGAAAAAGCGGGATTAAAAGCCGGAGACGTGATCACAAAAGTAAATGGTAAAATGGTTAAATCATTTAGTGAATTGCGCGGAAAAATTGGCTCTATCGGCGCAGGTAAAGCAGTTAAGATCACCGTAGTTCGTGATGGCAAAGAAAAAACGTTTACCGCAACACTGCAAAAGACTCAAAATGCTGAGGTCGCTGCAGCGAGCATTCATGACATGTTAGAAGGTGCTAAACTTGTTAATGAAGCAAAACACAAAGGCATTCAAGTAGAAGCTGTTGAAGAAGATAGTCCAGCACAAATAATAGGCCTAAACGAAGGTGATATTATCGTCGGGGTGAATAAAACCAGAACCACCAACCTTGCTGAACTTCGTAACTTCTTTAAAGATAAAAAAGGTATTTTTGCCCTTAATATTTTACGAGGTGATAATTCACTTTATCTAATGTTACGCTAAACCTAGTCTGTTTATAATCAAGTCAAAGCCAGGTACAGTATTCTATAAGCTGACCTGGCTTTTTTATTTATAAGAGGCTGAGCTAACGGTTTAGTTAAGTAACACGCAAACGCTGTTTCCAATTCGTTCCAATAAAGTCATTTAACTCAATATTGCTAACAATTAATTCCGCCCACTTTTTTAAATTTATGATAAGCTTAAATAAAAATTAAAAGAATTTATTCCCATTGAACGCATCCGCCCTTTTTAACTATATTTTTCGTGCTTTTAGCTACGGCATCATGCTGGCTGTTGCTTTATTATTGTTATTACCGCAACTAAGAGATAATAACCCGCTGTCTTGGGATTTTTTTTCACCGCAAATAAAAGTCACGCCACCGCTTTCGTATGCCAAAGCCGTTAGCCTAGCAAGCCCATCTGTGGTTATTATCTATTCAAATGAAATCGAGCAAAGTCGTTATTTTGCTGGTAAAAAACGTAAAAAATTAACCAATTTGGGTTCCGGCGTGATCATGGCCAGTAATGGCTATATTTTAACAAATTACCATGTTGTTAATGATGCCGATTTAATTGAAGTTATCTTACAGTCAGGTTTAGCCTTATCAGCTGAACTTGTTGGCTTTGACGAGATCACTGACTTAGCCGTGTTAAAAGTTAACGCAGAAAACCTGCCCGTTATTCCTCAAAACACCGAGATGACATCATTAGTGGGTGACGTTGTGCTTGCGATTGGTAATCCGCTTAATTTAGGACAAACCGTTACTCAAGGTATTGTCAGTGGTACCGGCCGTAATGGCTTAAGTGCCACCAGCTATTTAGAATTTTTACAAATGGATGCAGCTATCAACAAAGGAAACTCTGGTGGCGCATTAGTTAATACTAACGGTGAGTTAGTGGGCATTAATTCGAGAATATTTACTGAAATTGATGGCGAGGGTCCAAAGTTAGATATCCAAGGAATTTCATTTGCCGTACCGTTTCAGTTGGCGAATAAAGTAATGCAGAAAATTATTGAACAAGGTCGTGTTGTTCGCGGCTGGCTCGGGATCACAAGTAATTCAATCAAAAATGTTAAAGGCTTTATCATTGATGATATTGTCCCAAATGGCCCTGCGGCTTCTGCCGGTTTAAAAATTGGTGATTTAGTTACCCGTATTGGCGATATCGATGTGGCAAATATTACTCAAGCGCTCGATACAGTTGCAGAGATTAAACCGGCAACAAAGGTGCTATTTTCTGTTTATCGAAACAAAAAGGCGCTTGAAATAGAAGTAACGATTGGCGAATTCATTGCTAAATAAACCTAAGTTAACTTATTTCAACTGATTAAATTCAATTAGCTCAAGCTTAATTTTTGATAATAAAAAAGCGCTATTCGCGCTTTTTTTTGTAACCCTATTTTATTAATTGGTTTTGAATCTAACAATATCAGCGCCAAGCGCTTGCAATTTACCCTCAATATTTTCGTAACCTCTATCAATATGATAAATACGATCAACTTGGGTCTCTGTTTTAGCAATCAAGCCAGCAATCACTAAGCTCGCTGAAGCTCGTAGATCCGTTGCCATCACTTGTGCACCTGTTAACTCTTCAACACCACAGCTAATAGCCGTATTACCTTCTAAAGTAATGTTAGCTCCCATACGTTGTAATTCAGGTACGTGCATAAAACGATTTTCAAAAATTGTTTCAACGGTTGTTGCCGTACCTTGAGCAATAACATTCATCGCAACAAACTGTGCTTGCATGTCAGTTGGAAAGGCCGGATGTGGTGCCGTGCGAATATTTACCGCTGTTGGTCTTTTATCCATGGATAATTCAATCCAATCTTCGCCAACATTAATGTTAGCCCCCGCTTCTTGTAACTTACTTAACACCGCTTCCATAGAAGTAGGATCTGTATTTAAACAACGAATATGCCCTTGAGTCACTACTGCCGCAACTAAAAAAGTACCGGTTTCAATTCGATCAGGCATCACATTATGTTGGCTACCGCGCAGCGATTTAACCCCTTCAATTGTTAAGGTATCTGTTCCTTCACCGGTAATTTTAGCGCCCATCGACTTTAAGAAGTTCGCTAAATCAATAATTTCAGGTTCTCTTGCCGCATTTTCAATGATTGTAGTGCCATCGGCTAACGCTGCCGCCATCATCAAATTTTCGGTACCCGTAACTGAAACGGTATCCATAAAAATCGTTGCGCCTTGTAAACGCCCTGCTTTACTTGCATTAATATAGCCGTTTTCAACGTCGATATTAGCTGACATTAATTTCATCCCTTGAATATGAAGATTCACAGGACGAGCGCCAATAGCACAACCACCAGGTAACGATACTTGGGCATGACCAAATCGAGCTAATAAAGGCCCTAAAACCAAAATCGAAGCACGCATGGTTTTAACTAAATCATAGGTCGCTTTGCAATGAGCGATAGTATTTGAATTAATACGCAACTCATTTTCTGATAGCCATTCAACTTCGGCGCCAAGCTGTTTTAGCAACTTTATCGTTGTTTCAATATCGTTTAATCGAGGAACATTACCTATGGTTACAGGAGTTTCAGATAGCACTGCAGCCATCAAAATAGGTAAAGCGGCATTTTTAGCGCCAGAGATTTTTACATCTCCACGCAAAGGTTGCCCACCATTGATCTTAAATGCGTCCAATAGATTCTTCTTACTGTAGCGTTATAAAGGAAGGTTAAACATTTTATCACGTTGCCACTGTTCAGTAGTAAACGTTTTAATTGTTACGGCATGAATGCTGCCATTGTTAATTGCTTCCTGCAAAGGCTTGTAAATTGCCTGTTGTTTTTTTACTCGACTTAATTCAGCAAAAAAATCAGCAACCGCAATTACTTTACATTGTGAACCATCAAAAGCCACATGTAATTCTTCTAGTTTTAATGCATCATTAATCAATGCTTCTATTTGTGCAATATCCACAAAAAAATCCTTAAATATTAAGAGAGTGTTGGTATAAAAGCATCAACACCGCTGAGTTTCGCCAATTTCACTAAATCATCACTTAAATGACTAAAGTGCAATTTACCGGATTGGCTATTATAGCTTTCAATGATAGCAAGTAACCAAGCTAAACCGGCAGTATCAACTTTTTTCACTGCAGATAAATCAATAACAATGTCACCTCCGGTGAGGAAAGGTGCCATATTCAAATGGTTTTTCTTGTTGATTGTATGCCGAGTCAATTCACCGCTGACTAATAATTTATCAGCGTGTTGTTCAATACGGAATTTGGTCACTAGGGTTGAGTCTCTATCATTAAATAGCGATTAAGCTTGGTCAAAATAAATATTTCGCTGGCTTTTTTCTTTCAACAGTTCAGTCACATAAGGTAAACCTTTTTGATTGATCAAACTGCTTAATTCAGCACGTTTACTATCAAGTAAACTGACACCTTCAGCAATCATATTAAAAGCTTGCCACTGGTTAGTGTGTTTGTCTTTACGAACTTGGAAATCAATTTTAATTGCTGGTCGGCCGGGTTGAATAACTTCAACACCAACAGCAATGGTTTTTTTACCATCAATCGCTTTCGGTTGCTCAAATTCAACTTCTTGCTGATTATATAAGGTAAAGACCTGAGCATATGAAGTGACTAAATATTCTCTAAAAATAGGAATAAAGGCTTCAACTTCGCTTCTTTTTTGACTACGTAAATTTTTTCCTAATACTTTTAGCGCTGCATAACGATAATTAACGTACGGAATTAATTCTTCACGCACTATATCTTTTAACAAGTTAGGGTTCTTTTGAATATCAGCATGTTCGGCAGCAAACCTTTTAAAGGTTTTCTCAGCAACTTTCGAGACCATAAAATAAGGGTCTGTCTGATCAATTAAAATAGCTTGGCTATTATTATTTTTTGCCGGTTCAGCAAACGCAGTTGTCGCTAACGTTTGAGATGCGACTAACGCAATCGCTAAAAACTTTAAGGTTATTTTTTTCATCATATTTTTTACTCACCATTCCCTTGGCTAAACAAAAATTGTCCTATTAACTCTTCTAATACCAAGGCTGGCTTAGTATCTTCGATAAAATCACCTGCTGACAACATATCAACAGATTCATCAATGAATCCTGGCTGTAAGCCAATATATTGCTCACCTAATAATCCGGCTGTTAAAATTGACACTGAAGTTGCTTCTGAAAACTTCTTAAATTCAGAAAATATTTCTAACGTCACCACTGGCGTATAATCTTCGTCATCAAGTGAAATATTACTCACTCGACCAACAACCACACCACCCACCTTAATTGGTGAACGAACTTTCAAGCCGCCGATATTATCAAAGCGGGCATATAAATTATAAGTTTCTCCATTCCCTGAGATACCTGAATTAGCTACTTTTAATGCTAACATTAGCAAGGCTGCAATACCTATTGCTACAAAAAAACCAACAGCTATTTCTACTTTTTTTGACGTCATGTCACTCACCTAAACTTAATAAAACTTAATGTGCAAACATTAATGCTGTTAGCACAAAATCCAATCCTAAAACCAATAACGAAGACTGGACCACAGTAGACGTTGTTGCCTGACTAATACCTTCAGACGTTGGCTGACAATTATAACCTTTATATATCGCGATCCAAGTCACAACAAATGCAAAGGTAATACTTTTTATAATGCCATTTACCACATCTTTATCAAAATCAACTTGTGCTTGCATCACGGACCAGAAAGTTCCGCCATCAACACCTAACCAATCAACGCCAACAAGATGGGCACCTAAAATCCCCACGGCTGAAAAAATAGCGGCCAATAAAGGCAAACTAATAAAACCAGCCCAAAAGCGCGGCGCAACAATACGTCTTAACGGATCAACCGCCATCATCTCTAAACTCGACAATTGCTCAGTTGCTTTCATTAATCCAATTTCGGCGGTTAATGCTGAGCCTGCTCGGCCAGCAAATAATAACGCCGCAACCACAGGCCCTAATTCACGTAACAATGACAGCGCAACCATAGGACCTAAACTTGCTTCTGCACCATAACCAACCAAAATGGTATAACCTTGTAAAGCCAACACCATGCCGATAAAAAGGCCCGATACAAGGACAATAACTAGCGATAACACACCAACAGAGTACAACTGCTGTAATAACAGCGGCGTGCCTTTTCTCACGTTCGGAACATGAGCAAGTGCAGATAGCAATAAAATAACCGCACGTCCTAAGCCAGCAATTAACGCGATAGTTTTTCGCCCTAATCTCGCTATGCTATTAAACATTAACATTCCTTATCAATTCATCTTTGTATGGCGCAGCTTTGTAATGAAATGGCACAGGGCCATCCGCTTCGCCTTTTACAAATTGCTGCACTAACGGAGAGGTTTGCTCTCTAATTTCTTGTGGTGTGCCATGACCGATTATTTTTTGCTCAGCGATAACATAAATATAATCGGCAATGCTCATTACTTCAGGCACGTCATGCGAAACCACGACTGAACTTAAACCTAAGGTATCATTCAATGCTTTGATTAAACGAACAATTACACCCATTGAAATAGGATCTTGGCCAGCAAAAGGCTCATCGTATAAAATTAATTCAGGATCAAGCGCAATAGAACGAGCTAAGGCTGCACGCCTTGCCATACCACCAGATAATTCACTTGGTTTTAAATCTCTTGCGCCGCGTAAACCAACAGCCTCAAGTTTCATTAACACCATTTTTTCAATCAAGCTTTCGGGTAAGGTACTGTGTTCACGTATTGGGAAAGCGATATTGTCGTAAACCGACATATCAGTAAAAAGTGCACCACTTTGAAAAAGCATGCTCATTTTTTTACGGGTTTCGTAAAGCGCGTTACGCGACAATAATGGAATATTTTGTCCGTCAAAAACAATATCACCAGATTGAGGTTTCAATTGTCCAGCGATTAACCTTAATAAGGTGGTTTTACCAATGCCACTTGGCCCCATAATCGCTGTCACTTTACCACGAGGAATCGACAAACTTATGCCATCATAGATGACACGATCCTCTCGTTTAAAAGTTACATTTTTTATCTCGATAATATTATCTGACATATACGAATAAGCTTAACGTCAATGTTAAAAAGTTGTAATACAAGAATTTTACCTTAGTCACTAAGACAGTGCATTATAAATAAGTAAATATTTGTGTCTGGTTTATAGCTGCTACTGTAAAACCAGCCAGTAATTAAGCAATAATTTTAACCTTCACATATTGCTTAATTACTATAGACCGGCAAAAGTCGTTTAATTTTCTAGCACAAAAGAAAAATGTCTCTTTATTTTTCACCAGAATGACAAAATGCCTTTTTTTTTTGCTCGCAACCAGCGACAATCTGCACTTCATACTAAGGAGCCCTGATGTTTTACGAAGTTCTCATTTTACTTGTC
Organism: Thalassotalea sp.; assembly: GCA_051251725.1. GTDB lineage: Bacteria > Pseudomonadota > Gammaproteobacteria > Enterobacterales > Alteromonadaceae > JALZUE01. The sequence goes on from JBPOFN010000001.1 coordinate 268,594, forward strand.
GCCTTAACTGTACTTGTTTGGAGTGCTGATAAATTTGTTTTTGGTGCCTCATCACTCGCCAGAAACTTGGGGATTTCCCCAATGGTCATTGGTTTAACTATTGTCGCTATGGGCTCATCAGCACCAGAAATGATGGTCGCTGCAACGGCATCATTACAAGGAAATACCGATACCGCTATCGGTAATGCCATTGGCTCAAACATTACCAATATTGCCTTAGTGTTAGGTCTTACCGCAATGTTACAACCGCTTACTGTTTCTTCTAATACTATCAAACGTGAACTTCCGCTAATACTTGCTGTTACGCTATTAGCTTGTGTCGTTTTATATAACTATTATTTTAGTTTTGCTGAAGGCTTATTGTTGATGGCATTGTTTTTCGCTTACATCATCACCTTATTGATGATTACACTTAAGCGCAAACGAGAAAATAATGGTATGGATGATCCTCTGGTGATAGAAGCTGAGCAAGATGTGCCCGAAGGCGTCAGCACCGGCAAATCAATGTTCTGGTTAACTATTGGTATTGTGTTATTGCCATTAAGTGCCCATTTTTTAGTTGATTCCGCGACGTTTATCGCAAAAGCATTTGGCATCAGTGATCTCGTTATTGGTTTAACCATTATCGCCATCGGTACCAGTTTACCTGAGCTTGCCGCCAGCCTTGTCAGTATTTGGAAGAAAGAAGACGACCTCGCGATGGGTAATATTATCGGCTCCAATATTTTTAATATTTTAGCGGTTTTACCAATAGCATCATTAATCGCCCCTGGCGAAGTAGATCCTGCAGCAGTTAATCGTGATGCGCCTTATATGTTAGGCATTACGCTCTTACTATTTATTCTTTGCTTTACTCGCAAAAAAGGCTTTTTCCGTATTACTCGCCTTAAAGGCTTATTGCTATTAATGTGTTTTATTGGTTACCAAGTGATATTATTTACTAACCTTGCTTAATGGATTTATTAACCTTGAATACCTTTAAACGTCATGCCAAAGAAGTGATAAAAATAGAGCAAGCAGCGATCAGTAACTTGCTTGACTATATTGATGATGACTTTGCTAAAGCATGTCAGCTAATGTACGACTGCGACGGCCGAGTTATTGTTTTGGGTATGGGGAAGTCAGGCCATATTGGCGGAAAAATAGCAGCAACATTAGCCAGTACTGGCACACCTGCATTTTTTGTTCACCCAGGTGAAGCAAGCCATGGCGATGTGGGTATGATCACAGGTAAAGATGTCGTATTAGCTATTTCCAATTCTGGCGAAACCAATGAAATTTTAGCAATTTTACCGGTAATCAAGCGCCTTGGTGCTAAGTTAGTTGCTATGACCAGTAACCAGCTTTCAACGTTAGGTAAATTGGCTGATACCCATGTTTGCATTAAGGTGGCACAGGAAGCATGCCCACATGGTTTAGCCCCAACATCAAGTACTACTGCAACATTAGTGATGGGGGATGCAATCGCCGTTGCACTATTGAATGCTCGCGGTTTTAGTGCCGATGATTTTGCTTTATCCCACCCGGGAGGCAGCCTAGGCAGAAAATTATTATTACGTTTAGAAGATATCATGCATACCGGTGATCGTATCCCTTCGGTCAAAGAAAACGCACTAGTTAAAGACGCTTTAGTTGAAATGTCGAATAAAGGGCTCGGGATGACTGCTATTATTAATAGTGAGGATAAATTAATCGGGCTGTTTACTGATGGTGATTTACGCCGAGTATTAGATGAAGAAATAAATATCCACCAGGATAAAATTATCACAGTAATGACCAAAGCGCCTATTGTCGCCAACGCGACTATGTTAGCGGCAGAAGCATTAAAAATAATGCAAGATAAAAAAATTAACGGTTTACTCGTCGTTAATAACGAGCAAAAAGTGATTGGCGCGATGAATATGCATGACTTACTAAGTTCAGGAGTTCTCTAAAATGAAAACACTTTACGGCAACATTGAACAACAAATCTTTGAAATAGCTAAAAACATTAAATTATTAGTTTGCGATGTCGATGGCGTTTTTTCTGATGGCCGCATTTATTTAGGCAACGACGGAGAAGAACTCAAAGCTTTCCATACCAAAGATGGCTACGGCATTAAAGCATTAGCACAATCGGGCGTTGATATTGGTATTATTACTGGCCGCCGCTCTAATATTGTAGCTAATCGCATGAAGGCACTTAATGTCAATTATATCGTGCAGGGACAAGAAGACAAACTCCCAGCTTTGATTGAATTAATCGAGTTATTAGCACTTAAGCCTGAGCAAGTCGCCTATATTGGTGACGATATGCCAGATCTTGCTTGTATTAACTATGTCGGTTTAGGAATTTCGGTGGCAGATGCCCATCCCGCGGTCATGCAAAAAGCAAATTACATCACCTTTACTAATGGCGGTTTTGGCGCAGTAAGAGAAGTTTGCGATTTAATCATGCAAGCACAAGATACGCTCACCCAAGCAACCGGTGCCAGTATATGAATCGACTTTATCTCTTTGCCAGTTTAATTTTCGGCTTTGCCACTTTTATTTATGTGCAAGTGCTGTGGCAATCTGACGATAAAGCAGAAAAACAATCCATCACAACGGAATTAACGCCTGACTATATTGCCCAGCAGCTCAAAACTAATATTTATAATACCCGTGGTGATTTGACTCATAGTATCAATGCCAATCGCATGGAACATTATACCAGTTTAGCTGTGACCCATTTTGAGCAACCTAAATACACCTTATACCCTAAAAATAATGCTTCCGCATGGAATCTTAGCGCAAACGAAGGTATGTTAAATCATAACAATAGAGTACGCTTAGAAAACCGAGTATTATTAAAAGCGACAGACGATAAAAGTATGATCCAAGAAATTCATGGAAAATACTTTGAGCTGGACTTAAATACCAATATTATTAGCTCAGACCAAACAATTATGATCTTAGGTAAAGATTTTACTATGTATGGCTCTGGTTTAATTGTCGATTTAAACACCACACAAATGACCTTGACTGAACATGTGCAAACTATATATAAAAAAAATCCTAGTTAATATCACAGTAATTGCTGCGACTTGTTTTCCTCTGATATCGGCGGCAGCAACAGATGATGCTAGCCAAGAAATATTGATCAAAGCTAAAAGACAAGCAGCTGATTTAAAAAATAAAATTGCCAGTTATTTAGATGACGTGGTGATCTCGCAGGGCTCGTTAACAATTAAAGCGGACTTAGTGCAAGTAATTACCCAAGCAGAAACGGCTGATAAAATTTATGTCGCCAAAGGCAAGCCGGCACAATTTAAACAAACATTGGCTGACGGCACTCCAATCACCTTGGAAGCTGAAGAAATTCGCTACGAGCCAGGCATTAACACGCTCACAATTAAAGGTAACGCTAAGCTCAGCCAAGAAGGCAGTCAAGTCAGCGGCGATACCATTATTTACAATATTAAAACTGAGCAGTTAGAAGCTGAAGGTAACCTGACAGATTCTGTTACCACGATATTACAACCACAGTTAAAAAGTGACAAAAAATGAGCAAAGACACCCTAACCGCAACAGGTTTAGCAAAAGCCTATAAAGGCCGAAAGGTGGTTAAAAATGTTAGCTTGTCGGTTGCCAAAGGACAAATTGTCGGTTTATTAGGTCCCAATGGCGCCGGAAAAACCACCTCGTTTTATATGATTGTTGGTTTAGTCTCTAACGACAGTGGCGATATCACGTTAAATGGTGAAAACATTACCCACGAGCCGATGCATGTTCGCGCCCGCAAAGGCATAGGTTATCTGCCGCAAGAAGCTTCGATATTTAGAAAGTTAAGTGTTTATCAAAATATTATGGCGATTCTTGAAACGCGAAAAGATTTAACCTCGATTGAACGGGAAGAGAAACTTGAGAGCCTGATTGAAGAATTTAATATCGGCCATATTCGTGACAATTTAGGCATGAGCTTATCTGGTGGAGAGCGCCGCAGAGTCGAAATTGCCCGAGCGTTAGCCGCCGATCCCGAGTATATTTTATTAGATGAACCTTTTGCAGGGGTTGACCCAATTTCTGTTGGTGATATAAAGAAAATAATAATACACTTAAAAAATCGTGGTATTGGTGTCTTAATTACCGATCATAACGTGCGTGAAACACTTGATGTCTGTGAACTTGCCTACATCGTTAGCCACGGGGAACTTATCGCGCAAGGTAATTCAGCACAAATTCTTGCTAATCAACACGTAAGAGATGTATACCTAGGTGAACAATTCACGCTATAGTTAGTGATAGCAAAGATTAATAATTGATTTGGCTTTACTTATTTGACTTAGTTAGTAATTTTAAGACAAATAAGACAAAAAATTTTTAAAGGAAAATAAAAACCTAAATGCGCCCATCACTGCAGCTCCGCATAGGACAACAGTTAACGATGACACCTCAATTGCAGCAAGCAATAAGATTGCTGCAATTGTCTACGTTAGATTTACAACAAGAAATTCAAGAAGCGCTTGATACTAATCCGTTACTTGAAGTTGATGAGACTCCGCAAACAAATCATGAAGACAAGCCTGACAACTTAGAAGAAGCATTTTCAGCCTCAGTCAAAGTTACAGAAACAGCGCAGCAACAAGATGGTAGCGAAGATGCCAGCCCATCTTCCGATGAAGTTACCTCCAGCGATGCCATGGAAAAAAATGACATTCCTGAAGAGCTCAGCATGGATACTACTTGGGATGATAACTACAGCGCTGGCACATCAAGCGGCTCATCAGGGACTTTATCTGAGGATTTCACTTATCAAGGTGAAACCACTGACTCAATTCAAGACCATTTACGCTGGCAGATGGAATTAACGCCATTTAGCGATACTGACCGAACCATTGCCATGGCTATTATTGACGGCATTGATGACGCTGGCTATTTAACTATTTCAGCTGAGCAAGTGTTAGAAAGCATGGGCGATGAAGAAGTTGAGTTAGATGAAGTAGAAGCCGTTTTAAAACGCATTAATATGTTTGACCCTATTGGTGTTGGTGCGAGAAGTGTACCTGAATGTTTGTTAATTCAACTGAATCAATTTGATAAAAGCACACCATATTTAGCAGAAACTAAAAAAATAGTTGCAAATCATATCGACTTATTAGGCAATCGCGACTATCGTCAATTAATGAGGAAAACAAGATTAAAGGAGCCACAACTTAAAGAAGTTATGAAGCTCATTCAATCACTTGATCCTCGCCCTGGTGATAGCGTCATCAAAAGCGATGAGCAATATGTTATCCCTGATGTATCAGTAGAAAAGAAAAATGGTCGTTGGGTGGTAGAATTAAACCCTGATTCAGCACCTAAGTTATCAATAAACCAGCAATATGCTGCGATGACAAAGACAATGAAGACGACTGACGACAGCCAGTTTATGCGCTCTAATTTACAAGACGCAAAATGGTTTATTAAAAGTTTAGAAAGTAGAAACGACACCTTATTAAAAGTTTCAAACTGTATTGTTCAGCGCCAACAAGGCTTTTTTGAGCACGGTGCAGAGTCGATGAAACCTATGGTGTTAAATGATATAGCGGAAGCAGTTGAAATGCATGAGTCCACTATATCAAGGGTTACTACCCAAAAGTATATGCATACCCCGCGAGGAATATTCGAACTTAAATATTTCTTTTCCAGTCATGTAAGTACCGAAAATGGAGGTGAATGTTCATCCACAGCAATTCGAGCGTTAATTAAAAAATTAGTGTCTGCTGAAACTCCGTCAAAGCCACTTAGTGACAGCAAAATGGCTGAAATATTAGCCGACCAAGGTATAAATGTAGCAAGACGAACAATAGCCAAATATCGAGAATCTTTGTCTATTCCACCGTCAAATCAACGAAAAAGTTTACTTTAAGTAACTAAAAAGGATACAGCTTATGCAAATAAATCTTTCTGGCCATCATGTAGAAATTACCGATTCATTACGCGATTTTGTTAACACTAAATTTGCAAAGCTAGAGCGACATTTTGATCATATTAATAACGTATATGTTGTTCTTAACGTAGAAAAAATAAACCAAATTGCAGAAGCGACGCTCCATCTCAATGGCGGCGAAATTCATGCAAAATCCGACAATAGCGATATGTATGCAGCAATCGACTCACTAATAGATAAATTAGACCGTCAAGTATTGAAGCATAAGGAAAAATTAAAACAACATTAACCATGAAGTTACAAGATATTTTAACTCTGGACTGCACTTTATGTGCAGTTCCTGCCTCGAGCAAAAAAAGAATTTTCGATACCATTTGCGAAACTGCCTCAAAGCACATTACCGAACTGAGCCAACATGAGCTATTAGAAAGCTTAATGAAACGCGAGCAAATGGGTAGTACGGGGATTGGCAACGGTATTGCAATTCCACATGGCCGTTTAACTGAAACTAATCAAGTAGTGGCGGTTTTACTTACAACCAAGGAACCAATAGGCTTTGATGCCATTGATAATCGTCCGGTTGATATTTTTGTTGCCTTATTTGTGCCTGAAGATGCTTGCCAAGCTCACCTAAGTACACTACAAAGTATTGCCAAATTATTTAGCGACAAAGACACTAGCAAACAAGTAAGAAAGTGTACTGATAGCGATCAACTTTATCGCTTAGTCCAAGAAGCGAGTTAATTAATGAAATTACTTATCGTTAGTGGACGTTCAGGTTCAGGTAAATCTGTTGCTTTAAGAGTACTTGAAGATCTCGGCTACTATTGTGTTGATAACATTCCGGTTAATTTACTGCCAGCTCTAACGCACACAGTCATTAACGACAATAAAAAAGTCGCTGTTAGCTTAGATGTACGTAATCTTCCCGATGATCCCAATGATATTCCTGAAATAATCAATTATTTACCTAACTCAGTTGAATTAAGTATTTTATACCTAGATGCCACTGACAGTGATTTAATTAGGCGTTTTAGTGAAACTCGGCGCTTACATCCCTTGATCAAACACAATATTGCCCTTGATCAAGCAATATCGTTAGAAAAGAAATTATTAGAACCTATTTCGACCTTAGCCAATCACTATATTAATACCAGCCAACTAACACCGCACCAGCTAGCAGATTTAGTCAGAGAACGAATTTTAGGTAAAAAGACTGGTAATATGGTCGTTGTTTTCGAATCCTTTGGCTTTAAACACGGCGTACCACAAGATGCCGATTATGTTTTTGATGCTAGGTTTTTACCTAATCCATTTTGGGAAAAAGATTTAAAAACCTTTACTGGTAAAGATCAACCGGTGAAAGACTTTTTGGCAAGTCAGCCAATTGTCACTAAATTTGTTTGGCAAATTAACAGTTTTATGATGACTTGGTTGCCACATTTAGAGCGAAATAATCGCAGTTATATCACTATCGCAATTGGCTGTACTGGCGGTAAACATCGCTCAGTATATATTGCCGATTTACTTGCTAACAACCTCAAAAAAGAACGTAGTGACGTGCAAGCACGCCATCGTGATATCGAAGTGAAAAGTACTTAATTATGCCAAAATTTGAAAAAACACTGATCATAACAAATAAGTTAGGATTGCATGCCCGAGCGGCAACAAAATTGGCACAACTTTGTCAAAAATTTGATGCTAAAGTTACCGTGGCTCTTGGTGATAAACAAGCTGATGCCAGCAGTGTCATGGCGCTGATGCTATTAGCCGGTAGTCAAGGGAAAGAAGTTACCGTGATCACCCAAGGTGATGACGGTCAGCCCGCGTTAGATTCTATTTGCCAACTTTTTACTGATAAGTTTGAAGAAGGCGAATAAAGCTCATTTAAAAATGTCTATCATCAACTCACTAAAGACTTTCCTGCAATAAAAAGCTGAAAAAACCAGTGAGTTGCGTTACAATTCTTGTTAAGTTAGCGAAAAATGAATTCAACATTAATTCACATGCTCGTCACTTTTATCCATTACCTTTTCAATAACATCGTCCATTACGGCACAGGATTGTAATTATGCCGGAGATTCTAGAGCAACAAGACACGCAACAGCGCCTGCAAAAAGTCAACGAAGCACTTGGCAGCGGCATGTTTGTCCATGTCCGCAAATTATTGCAGCATATGCCCTCTTACGATCTCGCCTTATTATTAGAATCATCCCCCGCCAAAAGCCGAACGATTTTATGGCAACTTGTCGATCCTGATCATCATGGTGAAGTACTAGAGGAACTTAATGAAGAAGTTCGAAAAGGTATTTTAAAAAGCATGCGTCCGGAAAAACTTGCTGCCGTTGCAGAAGGTATGGACGTTGATGATTTAGCAGAAGTTTTACGAACATTACCTGATACAGTTTTTCGTGAAGTTATTAACTCCATGGACTCGCAAGATAGAGCCCGTGTTGAACAAGCATTATCATACGAAGAAGACACTGCCGGCGGTATTATGAATACCGATACCATCACCATACGCCCTGATGTAAGTGTGGATGTGGTACTTAGGTATTTACGATTAAAAGGGAAATTACCGGTTACTACCGATTCTTTTTATGTTGTCGACCGAGATGATGGTTTTATTGGTAGTATCTCATTAACGCGGTTAATTACCGCTAATCCCGAAGTAGTTGTGTCAACGTTAATAGACGCTGAAATAGTCGCGATTCCAGCGGAAATGGATGAAACCGATGTGGCGCAATTATTTGAACGCTATGATTGGTTTTCAGCGCCTGTTATCGATCAAAAAGGTCACTTAGTTGGTCGAATTACCATAGATGATGTTATTGATATTATTCGTGAAGACGCAGAGCATTCAATGATGAGTATGGCGGGTTTAGATGACGAAGCCGATACCTTTGCGCCCGTACTCAAAAGTACACAACAACGCTCGCTTTGGCTAGGTGTTAACTTAATTACTGCTTTATTTGCCGTTGCTGTCTCTAGTATGTTTGAAGAGATTTTAAGTCAGCTGGCAATTTTAGCTATTTTAAATACCCTAGTACCGAGCATGGGCGGCGTTGCCGGCAACCAAACATTAACTCTCGTGATCAGAGCCATGGCACTGGGTCAAATTGGTGAGTCTAATTCGCGCGCACTATTACTAAAAGAATTGGCGGTAGGCTTTTTAAACGGGCTGATCTGGGCTTTGTTAATTGCGTTAGTGGTCGGATTTTGGAAACAAGATGCGATGTTAGGCGCTATTATTGCTTTTGCCATGATAATGAACTTAACGGCAGCCGGTATTGCTGGTGTAACAATTCCATTAATGCTGAAGAAAATGAAGATAGATCCAGCGCTTGCGGGCAGTGTGATTTTAACAACAGTAACTGATGTGGTCGGGATTTTAGCGTTCTTAGGCACTGCAACATTAATGTTAAGTTAACTTTATAGCTGAAGCCGAAAGCTAGAAGCCTTTAGCCTCTAGCCTCTAGCCTCTAGCCTCTAGCCTCTAGCGAGTTTAACTACCAGCGATTTGTAACTCTTCAATAATAATCGAACCTGTATGAATACTGCCATGTAAATCAGTATCACTACCTACGGCAACAATTCCTTTAAACATATCTTGTAGATTGCCAGCAATGGTAATTTCAGAAACTGGGTATGCAATTTCGCCATTTTCAACCCAGAAGCCAGCAGCACCACGTGAATAATCACCATTAACCACATTCACCCCTTGACCCATTAGTTCAGTGACTAATAAGCCGGTTCCTAGTGTTTTAAGCATAGCATCAAAATCGCCGCCATTCGCCGATACTAACCAATTATGAATGCCGCCAGCATGCCCAGTAGTTTCAAGTCCTAACTTACGCGCTGAGTAACTGCTTAATAAATAAGTCGCTAATTGACCATCGGTAATAATATTACAATCTTTAGTCGCCACCCCTTCACTATCAAAGGCACTACTAGCCAATGCTTGTTTCAGGTGAGGATGTTCAGTAATAGTTAAAAAATCAGGAAATACCTGTTTACCTAAGCCATCAACTAAAAATGATGACTTACGATATAAATTGCCACCGCTAATTGCTGAAATAAAGTGACCCCATAAGGTATTGGCAATATCAGCTCTAAACATGACCGGCACTTTACGTGTTGTTAATTTTTCTGCATTTAAACGAGAAATTACTTCTGTTGCCGCTTTTTCACCAATATATTTAGGTAACAACAGCTCGCTAAAACGGCGATTAACACTATAAGCGTAATCGCGCTGCATCTCTTCACCTTCACTGGCGATAACAACACAACTTAAACTATGACGGGTACTCGGATAACCAACTAGCTGGCCATGGCTGTTGCCATAAACTTTAAAACCTTCATAACTTGCTAGTGTCGCGCCATCTGAATTAGTAATTTTTTTATCAAAGGCCAATGCCGCCTTCTCACACTCGGTTGCTAAAGCGATTGCTTCTTCGGTGGTTATTTTTTCAGGATGATAAAGATCTAAGTCTATTTCCTTAAATAATAACCGCTCTTTATCGGCTAAGCCTGAGCAACTATCGACTGAAGTATATTTAGCAATATTAACTGCCGCTTCAACCGTTTTTGCTAATGCTGATTCAGATAAGTCTGCGGTCGAAGCACTACCTTTTCTGCCGCCTTGGTAAACGGTGATCCCAAGCGCACCATCGTTGGTAAATTCAACGTTTTCAACCTCACCTAATCGCGTGTTGACACTAAGACCTGATTGTCTACTCATTGCCACTTCAGCACCGTCGGCACCAAGTGATTTGGCAAGTGTTAAAACTTTTTCTACACGATCTTTCACAAGATCAATTTGTTGAGTAATAGTTAAGGCGTTGGTCATAAAAACTGCAAAAGGTAAAATAATACCTCAATTATAACCAAACACTAGGCACTGTGATAGCAACTAAGCGATTCAAAATAAGGTATTTTCAACAAATAGTACTAAGCAAGCTGAATTAAATGTGCTTTGCTGTATAATATCGCCATCAATTTTTATTTAAATCGCAGTATCATCCCATGAGTAAAGCAAATAACGACGCTAACTTAACTGAAGAAGAAGAGCTTAAAAGTAAAACAGAAATCAAAAAAGAAATGTTAGCTTTGCAAGCGCTTGGCAGAAAAATTGTCGCTTTACCTAAAGCCCAACGCGCCAAACTACCACTTGATGACGAAATGCGCGATGCGTTAGTTTTAGCGGACAAAATTAAAAATAAAAATGAAGCCTCAAAACGTCATATGCAATATATCGGAAAAGTATTACGTGAAGCGGATCTTGAAGGCATTCAAAACACTATGGATGCGATTGCCAATAAGCATCAACAAGAAACGCTTAAGTTTCAAAATTTCGAATTATTACGTGATCAATTAATTGCTGGAGAATACGATCCTGAGCAACTATTAACTGACTGCCCAAGCCTTGAGCGTCAGAAGTTACGTCAATTAATTCGTCAAGCGGCAAAAGAAGTTAAAGCGGAAAAACCGTCAAAGTCTTACCGTGAATTATTTAAATATATTCGAGAAACCAAGTAACCTAAACTCTGGTTTAACTCAGTTACAGCTCGGCTACTAAAAGCATTAAGCATAAAAAAACGGCTCATTAAAAGCCGTTTTTTTATGCTCGATTATTTTATCTGCTAAAACTTTTCGCGAACAATTATTGTGTTCCGCCAATGGTCATTTCATCAACTTTCAATGTTGGTTGACCAACACCTACTGGAATACTTTGCCCATCTTTACCACAGACACCAACACCAGCATCTAGTTTTAAATCATTACCTACCATGCTGACATTTTTCATCGCTTCCGGACCACTACCAATTAAGGTTGCGCCTTTAACCGGTGAAGTAATTTCACCATCTTCAATTAAATAAGCTTCAGCCGTCGTAAAAACAAACTTACCTGAAGTGATATCCACTTGGCCACCAGCAAAATTAGGCGCATAAATGCCTTTTTTAACTGACTTAATAATATCTTCTGGTTTATGCTCACCAGCTAACATGTAGGTGTTAGTCATACGTGGCATAGGTAAATGAGCATAGGACTCTCTTCGGCCATTACCTGTTGGCTTAACTCCCATTAAATGCGCATTGTGCTTATCTTGCATGTACCCTTTTAAAATACCTTTTTCGATTAAAACATTGTATTGCCCTGGTACACCTTCATCATCAATATTAATTGAACCGCGACGATCAGCTAAGGTGCCATCATCAACAATGGTACAAAGTTCTGAGGTCACCTGTTGACCAACTTTGCCAGAAAAAGCAGAAGAACCTTTACGGTTAAAGTCGCCTTCTAAACCATGGCCAACCGCTTCATGCAATAAAACCCCTGGCCAACCTGCGCCAAGCACAACCGGAAAAGTACCGGCCGGTGCATCAATTGCCACTAAATTAACGAGCGCTTGCCTGACAGCTTCTTCGGCATACGTTTTATATTGCGGCTGGCCATTAACCACTTCAAAAAAGTAGCTGTAATCTGTTCTTGCCCCGCCACCTGAACTGCCGCGTTCACGCTTGCCATTGTCTTCAACTAATACCGAACAATTTAGCCGAACTAAGGGCCTAATGTCGGTCGCAAAGGTGCCGTCTGTAGCCGCGACTAATATTTTTTCATAAACCCCTGACAAGCTAACGATCACTTGTGACACGCGTTTATCTTGTAAGCGCGCATGCGCTTCTACTTCATGTAATAAACTTATTTTTTGCTCTTGCGATAAACTGCCAAGCGGGTCAATTGATTGATAAATATCAACGGTTTTATTACGGGTAAAGGCTTTTACTTTACCGTTATGACCTGCCCCAGCAATTCCTCGGGCTGCATCAGCAGCTTTGGTAATCGCAATTTGAGAAATATCATCAGAATAAGCAAAGCCGGTTTTTTCACCTGAAATAGCACGTACACCAACACCGCGTTCAATATTGTATGAACCGTCTTTGACAATGCCATCTTCTAACATCCATGATTCATGACTGCTCGATTGAAAATATAAATCAGCAAAATCTATTTGATGAGTACAAATATTAGATAAGGTTTGCTGTAAAAATTGCTCATCTAGCTGACTGTCTTGTAACAACGAGATTTCAACATTATTCATGAATTTTTTAACTCTACTGTAAATTGGTTATGAGTATTAATCGGCATTGCTTGCCGCACTCGTTTTAATTCGTCGACATTATAGGCGGCTGTAATACTACCTACGCCTTCGGGTAAACAAGCGATTATTTCTCCCCACGGTGAAATAATCATTGAATGTCCCCATGTGGTACGGCCATTTTCATGGCTGCCCTGTTGCCCTGCAGCAACTATGTAACATTGATTTTCAATCGCCCGCGCTTGTAATAAAGCTTGCCAATGCGCCTGGCCAGTCACCGCGGTAAAAGCACTTGGTATCGTTATAATATCGACACCGCGTTTAGCCAGCGACCGATATAACTCTGGAAAGCGTAAATCGTAACAAATACTTAAGCCAAGATTGGCAAAACCGGTTTGAACGCTAACCACTTCATCGCCCGCAGCCGTGTAATTTGATTCATAATAACACTGTGTATTATCACTTACTGTAACATCGAATAAATGAATTTTATGATATTGCGTTAATAGCTGACCAGAAGATGAAAAAACACAACATGTATTGGTAAATTTTTCTGCATCTTTCGCCAATAAAGGGATAGAACCCGCGACTAAAGTTATTTGATGTTTTCGCGCTAAGTTCGCTAATTTTTTTTGTAAATAATCACTGTGTTGGCTTTGTTTTGCTAAAGCCAGCAACGCATCATCTTGACCACCAAAATATAAACAACATTCAGGTAACACCACAATATGTTCTTTAGCAATGTCCAGTGCCGTCAGTAAATTATCAATAACCGATAAATTTTTATCGACATCAGGAACTGAGGTCATTTGCAGCGCCGTTAATTTAACCATCATTATTCTCATAAATAGGTGCGTATTGCTTTAACGGCGTAATTTTAGTTTCACCTGATGAGCTTGGCGCGGGTATAAATTCAACTTCTTTTGGCGGCGTTGAACGGCCAACACTAATATTTTTATTTTTGCGGTTTACTTCTTTTAGATCCGGCTCTTCAATGGAGCCGGTCAGCTCAAAAGTAAACTCTGACACTACATTGGAGGTGATCACTTCATCGATAGCAACCCCAGCAATAATTGCAACAGGGTTTAACGTTGCGATCCAACCTAGCACCGGCAAACTCGACGTTAAATTCGGTTTATACGACATCCGATAATCCAAGCCACCACTCATCAAGTTGGTATTGCCTTTCATCCATAAATCGCCAGCTGAGCCTTTCATTTTCATGTTGTCGGTATAGATCACGCCATTTTCAATCACTGAATCACCTTTAATCTGGCTGTAAAACATGCCATCACTAAAAATATCACGAAAATCAAACGTTAACTTTCTCACTAAAGACTGCAAACTGAGAATAGAAAAAATTCTGGCCGCATCACTAACATCCGCTAAATAACCCGCATTCAGTTCGCTGTGTATTTGTCCGTTTAATGAATTAAAAGCAAAGTCATTAAAACCGCCTAACCAATTAATATCAAAATTAAGTTCGGCGCCACTGTCTTTAATAATGGAGGCAAACCCCATTTTATCCATTTCGCTTTCAATTTTTTTAATGGCTAAATCACCGGAAATTTGGGTGCTAGAATAATCGTCTTCCATCAACCACTGTCCTGATATTTTAAAATCGATACCTTTACGCTGAGCTTGAAAGTTTTTTAATTTTAGTAGTTTCTCCGTTTCTTTTTTAATATCAAAAGAAACCTTACCAAAGTCGAACTTACCTAATTTGCAGCTACCACAGTTAAAACTAATCGGTGGCATATTAACAAAAAGCATTTGATTGTCACTGTGATTAATGACACTGGCAACACTCGCTTTTTTAGCCGCGTTTGCCTTATCAGATGCGGTATAATCCGTATTACTTTTATCAAACCGGCCTTTTTCATATTGTTCAATCACTAACTCTTGTGCTAATTCAGCTAATGCTTCTTGTGTTTCTTGTTCAGCAATATTTAAGAAATCAAGATTGATATCTACCCCTTGTTGATGCCAATCAGGATAAAATTTAATTTGGCTACGTAGCTCTTTAGCATTCATTTCCAGTTGCCACCAATTACTGTGGTCTACTAAGTTAAATGAAACATCGTTAAATTGCTGCGCAAATAAAGTTAAGCTACCAACGGTACCGCGGATCCGCTCAGGTTGGCCTAACAGGCTTTGTTCGTTGCCTTTGTTATCTGGAATGGCCGCTAAAACATCAGAGACAAATGGTTGCCATTCACTGACACTGGCGTTTTCCAGCATAGTGGTGATATGAAAACCCTCTAGCGGCATCATCATTTTTTCTTTTCCTAAGACTAAATGAGCGCGTCTAAATGCGGTGTCTTTATGGCTTAAGTCGCCATAAAAACTAAGCTGTTCGTCAAGCTTCACCTGTATATTAGAACTACCACCGCCGCCTTCAACATCAGCACTTAAGGTTGAACTTTGGCCTGATAATTTACGGTACGGTGGCGGTAAATGAAAAGCATTTTTGCTTAAGTTTGACGACAAACCTAATTGATAAGAAAACTCACCATGATGTGGGTTAAATAACGAAAGCTCCCCTTGCCAGTCAAGTTCGCCATCAATATATTTTTGCAAACTTTCTGGTAACTCGATACGCCAAAGCTCTTTTCTCCAAACCCCGTGAAATTTCAATGAGGTCAGATAAAAATCTTTATAATCTTTGGCGTCAACATGAAAAGTGATTGGCATACCGCGCCAGTTTGCCCGTAATTCAGCGACTTTAATAACATCATTACGAAATGAAAGCTCACCATATAAATTGGAAAAAAGCATTTCAGGAGAAGTAAGTTGCAGATCATTATCAGAAAATTTTATTTTGCCTTGTGCTACTGCCGCGTCACTATTATTTAACGGTAGGTTAAGTGAAAATTCGCCAGAAATAGGTTCGCTAAAAACAGCCGTATTTAATACTTCGCCGACAGAATTAGCCAATGAGCTACCATTCATCAAGGCAGCAACGTGCTCTGGTAACTGCTTGGTAAAACCAGCAGATACCGTTAATATTTGCTCGTTAGCGAGATCGGCAATCGCCACTTCAACGCCATTAACAGCTAAACCTGCTAACGTACCTGAATGGGCCGTGATCAACATACTGTTATTGGTAAAGTCTAAAGTCGCGTCTAACTTATCAATCGCGGGCCAGCTATCATCAAAGACAAAGTGGCTACCTAACAATTTAGCATTAACATTAAATAAGCCTGGTTTATCAGTAAACGGGAAATCGTTGAACTTGCCATCAAAGATAATTTCAGCCTCACTTAATTGCCCATCGGTAATGGCGCGATCCAAATAATTAACCAAATCATTTCCCATCAACAAAGGCGGATAATAATGTTTAGCAAACTTACCCTTGCCATTATCAACATGTGCCAATAATGCCATCGCCGCTTCACCCGTTTTCGGAATATTGACGGTTACATCGCCGGAGAAACTTAATTCATCTGAGCTTAGCGAAATATCATTAACTTGCGCTAATAGCCCGTCATCTATCGTTAATAACGTTTGCGCCCTTAGTTGATTGTAAGGTATTGGCCGATTAAAGTGCGGACCAAAGTCCAAAGCCCCATCTTCACCTTCAACATCAATGAGCACTTTATTTCTTTGGTAAGCGATAGTGCCTGAGAGCCTCTCGACACCCGGAATACTATTATGATAATCAATTGAGATATCTTTATAGTCAGTGACAATTTTCAAATCTTGTTGATATTTAAAAAAGATATTCTCTAGATAGCCAACCGCGCCAAGGTCTGCCAAGGTCGATTGGGTATTAATATCGTCAAAGAATAGAGGGTTTAATGCTAGCGCACTTTCAATATCAAGCTGCGAAATAAAACCAGAAAAATTGCCATAAGCAAGATGAGCATTAAATTCAAATGCCTGGCGATTATTATCGTTTACTTGCCAATGAATGGGCGACGAATAAATACCTAAATAGTCATAAGAGTCAGAAGCTTCAATAACAAAATAACCTTTATCTAACGTTAATTTTTTCGCTGCTTGTCCCTGTAACCAAGAGATATGATTTTCGCCCAAATTAACAATTAGTTGCTTGGCGGTACCTTTTTCTATTTTTAACCACGACTGAAAATTAATCGCTGACTCGGTACCATTATCAGTCACTATAAAGTCATTTAACCAAGGAGAAATATCGATATTATTAGCTTCAAAATACGCTTGTCCCGACAATTTTTCTTGGCTATTACCATCTATATCAATCAGTAATTTTAACTTTTTAGAAGATAGGCCATTAACAATAACTTCTCCTTTACCTTGATGTTTTTTCCCTTTATTCATCCATGATAATTGTGAAATAGATAAGTTTTGTATGCTCCCCGCAACTAAGATGCTAACTTGACTGTTATTGATTTTAAAACGCGGAATTTGCGTTAAAAACAAATCAGATAATTGTTCTAGGATGACTCGATCGCCTGAATTTTTAGGCTTGTTATCAATATTTTTAGGGTCAATAAATACTTTCGCTTGATCGATAGTAAAATTAGTCGTGATCAGCTGACGATGTTGTAAACTCTTCCAAAAATCAATTTCAACCTCAAAATTTCCAATAAAAATCTCAAGGCCACCAGCATTAACTAAAGAAATTTTTTCAACTAATAAGGTTGGCCCTTTAGCTGCCCAGCCGGTATTTAAATGACCAATAACAACATTTGTTTGGTAGGTATCATTAATATAATTTTGTAAGTCAGTACGATAATTTTGAGCATAAGGTAAAAACAGCCGCAAGCAACTGATCAGTACAGCAATCGCGACTAATAAAATAGCGATACTTTTGTACAGCCACCTCAAACTATAATGAAGTACCTTGCTTGTTTTCATGACTACATCATTACCACGTCAAATTGCTCTTGATTATACATTGGCTCAGTTTGTACTTTAATTTGCTTGCCGATAAACACTTCTAACTCAGCAAGGTGATGATATTCATCATTAATTAACGACTCACTCACTGCCGACGAAGCATAAACAATAAATTTATCCGCATCGTAAGCTCTTTTCACACGCACGATTTCTCGTAATATTTCAAAGCAAACCGTTTCAACCGTTTTTAATTGGCCGCGACCATTACAGACCTCACATTCGCCACAAAGAATATGCTCAAGGCTTTCACGGGTACGCTTGCGAGTCATTTCCACCAAACCTAATGGTGAAAAGTCATGAATATTAAATTTAACTTTATCTTTTGAGAGCGCACTTTCAAGGCTATGTAACACACGATGACGATGCTCTTTACTCACCATATCGATAAAATCAATAATGATAATACCGCCCAAGTTGCGCAGCCTTAATTGGCGGGCAATCGCTTGAGTTGCTTCAATATTAGTATTAAAAATAGTTTCTTCAAGATTACGATGGCCAACAAAACCACCGGTATTAATATCGATAGTGGTCATCGCTTCCGTTTGATCTATGATCAATGAACCGCCAGACTTTAAGTTTATTTTGCGATGTAAAGCCCGCTGAATTTCTTGTTCAACATCAAATAAGTCGAAAATAGGACGCTCACCCGGATAATATTCGGTGACTTTCGATAATTCCGGCACAAACTCTTCGGTAAACTCCATTAACTCATCATAAGTTAATTTTGAATCGACTCGAATGCGCTCTAATTCAATACCAACAAAATCACGTAGCACTCGAAAGGCTAAGGACAGATCTTGATAAATGGGCGCTTTGGTTTGACGGCGCTTTTTCCGCTCCACCACTTTTAGCCACAAGCGCCTTAAAAAATCAGCATCGTGTTTTAATTCTTCATCACCTACGCCCTCGGCAGCTGTGCGAACAATAAAGCCATGAGTGTCGTCACAATAAGGGGTGACAATATTTTTTAAGCGCCGGCGTTCGGTATCATCTTCTATCCGCTGTGAAATACCAGCATGGCTGGCATCAGGCATTAAAACTAAATAGCGCGATGCGATAGTGATATCTGTGGTTAATCTTGCGCCTTTGGTACCCAGCGGATCTTTCACCACTTGTACCATTAACAGCTGCCCTTCATGCACTAAGCTTTTAATATCAGGGACTTGTTCATTGGCAGTGTCTTTACTACCATCTTCATTGAGAATGAGTTTCGATTTAATATCAGCCGCATGCAAAAATGCCGCTTTGTCTAAATTAATATCAACAAATGCCGCCTGCATGCCAGGTAAGACTCTAATCACCTTACCTAAATAGATATTACCAACTAAACCGCGTTTCGATTCACGTTCAACATGAACTTCTTGCAAGACCCCATTTTCAATTAAGGCAACGCGGGTTTCACTTGGGGTAACATTGATGAGTAATTCGCCGCTCACATCGATACTCCTAATTTAAATTCTGCTGCTTGGCCGCATTGTTTTAATAACTCGGCTGTTTCATATAAAGGTAGGCCAACTACTGAAGAATAACTACCTTCAATGCCGATAATAAATTGCCCGCCGATACCTTGAATTGCATATGAGCCGGCTTTATCTTGTGGCTCGCCCGTGCGCCAATACTGCTGAATTTCGTCTGCGGTTAAGTTTTTAAAATCAACGTAGGTAGTGACTACTTGGCTGACGACTTGTTGCTGATGAACAACCGCAATCGCAGTATAAACTTGATGGCGCTGGCCTGATAACTTTTGCAACATGCGTGCGCTGTCAGCTTGATCGTTTGGCTTACCTAAAATTTCGCCAGCAATCACCACGCTCGTATCTGAGCCTAAAACATAGTCGTTTGGGTATTTAGCTGCGACCGCTTGTGCTTTTTCAATCGCTAAGCGCTGAACATAAGCAGAGGGAATTTCTTGTGCTTGAACCGACTCGTCAATATCTGCACTGTCACAAATAAAGTTCAAGCCAAGTTGTTCAAGCAACTCTTTTCGTCGTGGTGATTTAGACGCCAAAATGATCAACTGCAGGCTTCCTTATTTAATTTGAAAATGTCGTCGAACTTTTCGCAGCAAAAGAAATAACCATGGCCACAAAATAATGGTGCTCGCGACCGGATATAAATAGCTAGGTAAAAAGACTCCGCCGGTTAAAAAGCGTTGCAACCAAAAAACTAATAAATGATATAACGCAGCTAAAACGCCAACAATTAATGCTTGTTGCCAAACTGAAAAATTACGGATTTTTTGATAATTAACCACAGCAATATAAACTGAAATAGCCATGGCGGCGGCATGAACACCTAACACTGAGCCAAGTAAAATATCTAAGATTAAACCTAACACACCTGCGGTTACCACATTTACTCGATTCGGTAATGCGATCGCCCAATAAATAAGCGTTACTAAAACCCAGTCAGGTCGAAATACATCGATACTAAGCGGCATCGGCATAATGCTAACAATCAACGCCAGTAATAATGTTAATAAAATAATAATGCCGTTATTCGCTAACATTGTTATCTCCGGCGCTTGCAGGTTTAGCCGTGTTTTTCGTTTGCGCTGAACGAGCCGTTTCTGGCCATAACAGCAATAAATATCTTAATCTGTCTATTTGCGCAATGGGTGTGCTGTAAACACGAGCAAATGGCCGTGATTCATCTTGCTTAACAAAATCAACTTTGGCGACCGGATAACCTTCTGGATACTTACCACCTAAGCCTGAGGTCACTAATAAATCACCCACTTTAACATCAAGACTATGTGGCACATGGTTTTGAATCAGTCGGTCAACACGGCCGCTACCGGAAGAAACCATACGAACACCATTGCGGATAATGCGCACCGGCACGCCGTGAGTAACATCAGTAATCAATATAACTCGGCTGCTTGTCGCGCCAACGTGTAAAACTTGGCCAACCACCCCTTTGTCGTCAATTACCGCTTGGCCTTCAAAAACACCGTTGTTGGCACCGCGATTAATCACAACTTGGTGACTATAAGGATCGCTATCAACAGAAATAATTTCAGCGACCATTTTTTTTAAGTCGGTTTTTAACGGCGAAGCTAACAGTTGTCGCAATCTTTCATTCTCTTTTTTCAGAATATCTAACTGCATTGCTTGTTCAGAAAAGATCACATGTTCCGCTTGATAACGTTGGTTTTCAGCCATTAAACGCTGACGCACAACGAGGTTTTCCCCCATCCAAGTGATGACTTGTTTAGGTGAATTAGCGAGATACTGCAAAGGACTAACAAAAGATTGTAAATAGCTTCTGACGGTTTCAAAGCTATTCAATTTATTATCGAAGAAAATTAACAGGGCAGAACAACACAGCACCAAAACGAGTCGGTGCTGTGAGGAGGGTCCGGATTTGAATATTGGCGTCATCGAGAATTTATTTTCTCTTATTCACTATATTACTGTGACTTAAGCAAAACGATGGTGTTTATTCGTAAGAGAATAAATCACCGCCATGCATATCAATCATTTCAATGGCTTTACCGCCACCTCGAGCAACACAAGTTAATGGATCATCAGCAACAACAACTGGAATGCCTGTTTCTTCCATTAATAAACGGTCTAAGTCTTTTAATAAAGCGCCGCCACCGGTTAATACCATACCGCGCTCAGAAATATCTGACGCCAGTTCTGGTGGTGATTGCTCTAATGCCACCATAATCGCACTAACAATACCTGATAATGGTTCTTGTAATGCTTCAAGAATTTCATTGCTATTTAGCGTAAAGCTACGCGGAACCCCTTCAGCAAGGTTACGACCACGCACTTCAATTTCAAAAACTTCATCACCTGGGTAAGCCGAGCCGATTTCATGTTTAATACGCTCAGCGGTTGCTTCACCAATTAAACTACCGAAATTACGACGCACATAGTTGATAATCGCTTCGTCAAATTTATCACCACCAATACGAACCGATGATGAATACACCACACCATTAAGTGAGATAATACCCACTTCGGTAGTACCGCCACCGATATCAACAACCATAGAACCTGTCGCTTCAGAAACCGGCATACCGGCACCAATAGCTGCTGCCATAGGCTCGTCAATTAAATATACTTCACGGGCACCTGCACCTTCAGCTGATTCTTTAATCGCACGGCGTTCTACTTGCGTTGAACCACAAGGTACACAAACTAAAACACGTGGGCTCGGACGTAAAAAATTATTACTGTGCACTTGCTTGATGAAATGCTGCAACATTTTTTCAGTGACAAAAAAGTTAGCAATTACACCGTCTTTCATCGGACGAATCGCTTCAATATTACCCGGTGTTCTACCCAACATTTGCTTAGCCGCTGTTCCTACGGCTGCAACACTTTTTGAGCCGCCTGAGCGATCTTGGCGAATAGCCACAACTGAAGGTTCGTTTAATACGATACCTTGGTCTTTAACATAAATAAGTGTATTGGCTGTTCCTAAATCGATTGATAAATCGTTAGAAAACATTCCGCGTAATTTCTTAAACATAAGTTTGAAGTGTCCTTTACCTGCCCAAAAGCTGACTTAATGCAACTTCCGACTACTACATAACAAGAAGTTATTTTAATCCAGCAATCATAACCCAGTATTGTAGGTAAGTAATATCTGAAATGTAAAAAAAGCTAAAAAAAGTGCTGTTTTTTAGCTTAACTGCCGATTATTTTTTGAGAATCGAAATAATCGCAGATTATGGATTAATTTCCCGCCACTGAATAATACGATCGTTACCGCGATATAAACCAAAAGTTGCAATCGCGGTCGGATTATCATCAAAATTACCGTTTCCGTTCCAATCAAAAAGTAGCCAAGGAAATGCTTGATATTCAAGCTTAACTTTTCCTCTGTTACTACCCTGAGGTTGTAAGAAAATAAAATCTAACAAGCCTTGCTCCGAAGTTTCAGTTGCTTGTGTGACGGTCGGCATGGTGCCGCCAAGATCAATATTGCTGACTGTCATCTCATCATTTTCAGTCGAGATGTCGGTATAATTATCATCACTGTTGACGATATAATTACCACTGGCATTTAAATATTCAAGTTGCATTGGAATCGGTAAAGCCGACAACTCAGGGCCGTAACTATTTTTCATCGTCGCTCGGCCAAAACGTACTTCAACACCGGTTGGAATGGCTGTTACTAAGTCACTTGCTAAATTACCCTGTGTAATACCATCACTATCAACAATAGATTCTAGCTTTAATGGTATTTCGGCGGTAAAGGGACCAATTTCACTATTTGCTTCTTTAATATAATAATAATGATCAAAGTCACTAAAGGTGTAATCCACTGAACCATTGTCGGAACTGTGCTCTGTTAATTCCCCGACAGACCACGTCGCCATCAAGGTTAATAAGTCTGTACCATTTTTACCCTTTTGATTTTCATCGGTTAAAATTCCGTCGTTATTTAGGCCGTTATCAAAAACAAAATCATCCGCGTCTAATCTCATAAAATCATCGTCGGTGGCATTGTCGCCGTCATCAATAGTGAAATTTTCCACGATATCGATACCATTGGCGGCATAAGCGGTAACCGTTAATACCGGCTGGGTGTTATAACGAATCGCACCAGTAACTTGGTTAGCCGCATCTTTTTGACCGGTATAAACCCAATCACACATCGACATTGCGCACTCACCGGCTAATTCGCCATGAACACTCACTGTCTGTTTATAATGGTGCGGGGTAAAGCGGCCAACATAGGGGGCATTACCTTGAATATCGCCAGCGCCAAGATAGTCATTATCACTAAGATTGGCATCAAAACGTAAAATACCGACTTCATCCCAGCTAATATTTTGACTTTGAGTACCACTACTAAAGGCCGAAAATTCATTGGCGGATAAAGCCGGATTTACTCCCACTGACGGCATTAATAAGCTATGACTAATTTCAGCGCTTTCACCACCAAAGTTAGTGGTAGTTACATTATCACTCAACACGGCGCCATCATCAGGAACACCGTCATTATTAGTATCATCAACTGCTTGCCATTGTTTCGCGGTTAAGGTGACGATAAATTCTTCACCGGCTGCAATAAACTTATCGCCACTGGCGTTCGTCGCTCTTGGGTTACCGGCAACCGCCACATCAAAACCAAAAGGCCGCACGGTAAAGGATGACTCACCGGTCATATAATTACCTGACGGCGACCCATCAACGGGAATATTATAACGAGCATATAAAGTTAGTTTTCCTGCATCAGGATAATTCAGCCAAAAATCAGCAACACCCGCATCATCAAACCCCATATCCATTGATTGATAATTAATATTTTCTGAAGCCGCGATCTCAGCATTATTAATGGTAATATTTTCGCTACACTGTGCAGGAAGATTACATTGCGCCGCCACTTCAAAATACTGATTATCAACTACAACAGCTTCACAAGCACCTGAATTGGTATTGCGCTGTAATGCTTTGAGTTCAAGGTTAGTGGCACCAAAGCCTTGATTAGAGTTTTTACCTGATAATTGATTAGAGATGCCGGGGACATCATTAGAAAAAAACTTGAGTTCTGCATCTGCAAAAGTCATTAAGCAACTGGTTGAATTGCCATCATCACACTCATACCCTTGGTCAAGGGCAAAAATAACATCCCCGACCGAAGTGTAATTAAAGTTGAATATTGATTCGCCGGTATCATCAATATCTAAAGTTGAGTTAGCGACTGACTGGCCATTCAAAGTAACAGTAACTCTGGCATTACTGTCTTCTACCAATACCGAGCAATCGGTATTGAAACAAGCTTTAATGTTAATTGCTTCCGCTTCACATGTTAAGCCTCTGCCGTCATGCTCAATTAAAAAATGGTTAATAACAATATCATTATTGTTACAGCTGTAATTAATTTCACTTCTATAATTAGCCTCTAAAATATTTGCGGAAGCTGCGCCCGTAATAATAACTTCATTATCTAACTGAAGTTGACCTTGAGAATAAACCAAGGCGTCGATTTCTGCCCGGTATTGAATAGATAAATCATCAAAGGCATATATAATAAAATCGTTTGCTTTGCCATTCTCGTTTATCTTAACTTCATTCTCAATTTTAGATTTTTTATCATTAGTGAATAACCTAACAATACCGTCACCATTAACAATAACATTCGCTCGGTAAGCCAAGGTCAGTTTATCTATCCAATAATCTCCAGGAGGTAAGTATATCGTAGATTCGCTTTCAACTTTTAATTCTGAAATTTTATAAATATCATGAGAAGCACTAAAATATAACGTACTTTGGTATTCTACTGTTACTTTATCAAATTGATTACCGGTTTGGTCATTACCAACACATTTAGTAAACGGATCACTATTCGGGTTAATTTCGCCAATAATGCACGTATCAATTTTGGTACCATTCTCCCAGTGCCCAACACTATAATCAATCGAACTATTCGTGGTGAGAAACTCGCCCAAATATAGTGGTTGAGATGCACCATTGGCATCTTCAGTACAGCTACCATGAGGAGCACAACTAGCGGTACTTCCAGTGATTGAACTTGTGGCTAATAAATTATCAGGATTATTATTAATTTTAACTTCGTTCTCAAATTTCATATAATCCCCAGCACTATGTGTGGTAACCGCATCAACAAAGGTAACGGCACAATAGTCACTAGGCGCTATAATTTCACAATCATTTTCTAGCATCAGCAGCCGTACCTCAGTTTGATTTAGTACTTGGCTATATACTCTGACCTCATCAAATTTCCCCCGCGAAGATATTGGCGAGGGTAATGCAAGGTTATTATTACTGGCGTAACCCACAGCGGCATTATCACCAATAACTAAATTGCCTAAACCTGAGATTAAACCATTCGTAATAATATTATTAGGTGTCGTATTAAATTCGATTAATTGGCCATCAACATAAATAACAAAGTCGTTATTGTCATAATCCCAAACGACCGTTAGAAAATACCAAACGCCACTTTCCCGAACAGGAACATTCGTTTCTTCTAATTTAAAGTCGGCATCACTTGAGTCTTCAAACGAGAACTTTAATCCGCCCGATGCCATAATCTCAAAAGTAAAATACTTATCACTTGCCCCTGTTGCACTTTCATCGGTAGCATCGAACAATACTCGTTCATTTTCTTCATTCCAATTTATGTCACTTTTAAACCAAAAGCTGATTGTTCCTTGAGTACCTATGTCTTGATCAATATCAACGCCAGTTTTAAATGCGTTTGCCGTCGTGGTTGTGGTATTGCTACCGTTAGGATCAAAAGCCGAACAATATTTTCCAAAAGAAGTTACTGTGCCACCATTATTCGTACCATGATAGTTATTGCCACCAGTATCATTAATACCGCTATCAAAGCTGCTTTGCTCAAATGAATACAAGGCTAACACCGGAGGTAACTCGACTGTTTCATAACGCGTTTCGAAATTATCAATGACAACTCCATTATCGTTATCATAAGAATGTATACCATTTTGATTTAATAACGGCTGTTCGTTTTCCGCATACAATAACTCTTCTTTATTAACACAAACCGCGGTCCCTAATTCATTAACCACTACTCCTAGATTAAAAGGATCATTTGCATCGAAGTCGCCTTGATACGCTAAAACTTCAACCGTACCATTAACCACTTTGATTAATTCTAAACGCCGATAATGACCAGGAAAAGAGCTGTTATCTCGGTAAGCAATACCAAATTTTGTCCATCTAACTAAATAATAGTTTTGCGTGTTTTGATAGCCAAAAATTAAACCAACATCATTGTTTTCATGTGTTTTATTAGCATTAATATCAACAAATACCGCATAATCGTTGATAGTCGCAGTATCGGTAAGGGTAAGTTCTGGCTCAAAAGCTAACAGGCCAAATTCATTATCCCCTTTTGTAGAAGTTGCACCAGCAATCGTCAATTGATCATCTGCTACTTCCCAAGTTAAGAGCTGGTTTTCGCCTCTGGAATTAAAAATATTCCCTTTCGTCCAATGATTAACATTGCGATCTAAATTATAACTTTGCCAATCATTATTAAGCGTTGAAAAGTCATCAGAAAAAGCTAACTCGGGTAGATCACTCGTACACGAAATAGGAATATTAACCGGCGTTGTTTCACAAAAACCACGAGAGTCAATATGCTCAACATTGCTAGGATCTAAATAATATTCACCATTAACATCTGCCCTTAAACCACCTTCGGTAGAAATAGCGCCCGTAAATTTAACACTTTGACCTAGAGTTGCCCCGCCAACTGAATATATATAAGCATTGACCTCAGCGTTATCACCTATCGTCAGCGCGCCATAAACAATCATTAGAACATCAGCGGCATCACCATTTTTGTTGACTACAGTATTAGCCGGAATATTTAAGTTACCGCTAAACAGTAAAATTGCAGTGCCTGCATCAGTATACCTAACCACCGAGCCTTCGGGTAAATCCCATATTGTATGCTCATAAGTTTGCCCACCAGCAATCGCCGTTAATGTAAATGCGCCGGTCGGGTTTACTTCTGGTAAGGTTAAAGGTTTTTCGAAGGTTGAAATAGGTGAACAAGTAGAGCCATTACAACGGTTACTTTCATCGACGAAAGGCAACCCATTAACAGCAAAAGTTATCTCACCAGAAAAAATAGCACGACACTGCGATGCGTTAACACTCCATACTTGTAAGCAACAAATTAACACGATAAATATACGAAACATCATAAACGTCTAGCCTCAACTTGAATCGTTCTGCTACTTAACACGATATTGCTGCTATCACTTTTCATATCACCGCTACCGCAAGTGCTAGTACTCACTAATCGATAATAGGCAATACCGTCATGGGTGGCATAATTAGTACAGCTAGCTGCCGCCTGGCAATTAGGTAAGCCGGCAATAGCCGCTAAATCATAAATATAGGTTGTATTGGGGCAATTGCCGGAAACCGCTTTTAATGGAAATAATTTTTGTAATTGTATTTGCATGCCGGTTCGTGCTGCCGCTAAAGCACGCGTCCCTAATACCTCTTGCGCAATGGACTCACTACTAGTGCGCTGCATATTTAAGATTGCAGCTCCTAAAAGCGCCATAACAACAATAACAAATAACGCGATCATCAGCGCCGAACCATTAGCCCGACGTTTTGTTTTGATTGCTCTAAAGCTCGGTTTTGGCCGCAAAAGCTTAGTCGTCATATTAGTTGTTATTAGTCTCTTTTTTAACATCGTTAAATCCATATCAGTACAGTCAAACTATAGCTAAATTTTTTTCGTTGATAAGTTAATGAGATTAAGGTGTATTACTTATATGTACTTCATGGTTAAACACTACTTGCTCACTGCTATCACTTGCACGGCTGAATGTTAAGGTCATTTGTACAACGCTGTTTCTTGTTAATGTCGCATCGTTCACTAGGAAGTTAACATTGACATTTTCTGCCATCAATACTTCGCTATCATT
Organism: Thalassotalea sp.; assembly: GCA_051251725.1. Classification (GTDB taxonomy): domain Bacteria; phylum Pseudomonadota; class Gammaproteobacteria; order Enterobacterales; family Alteromonadaceae; genus JALZUE01. The sequence goes on from JBPOFN010000001.1 coordinate 296,872, forward strand.
CGGATAAACGGAATCAGCTAATGCGGTTGATAAGCTATAACCGGTCTCGCGATACAAGTTGTTATCATCAACACAATACCTAACAGGTTGATTAACAATGTATAATCGCTCCGTCGGGGAAGCATAATCAACATTGACTGTATTGGCTAAATTGAATTGCCAAACATTGGCAGTTGGTTTAGTCACATTTTCAATCGCGAACAATTGCCCTTGTGTCTGCATTGGGTTGACATAAATATCACTGCTGCTTAAAGGGTAAATGACCACTGAATCGCCACAAGTATCAGTGCAGGTATATTCATTTCTTTGCGCATTTAAAAACTGAATAGCGTCTAACTGACTAACTTCTTTAGTAAAATCGGCATTCAGATAAGTGCTTGTCGCAGCAATTGGCACAAACTCTAAACAATTTTCACCACTTGCAAATGATAGCGTCCGAGCACTGTTCGGTAGCGCGTCGCGTAATTCTCGATTTATTCGCTCAACCGCAAAACGGGCACTGGCAATTAATTCATCTCTTTCGCTAGTATTGACAAAACTTTGGGTCGCGATACTGATAAAGCTTGAAACGCCGACAGAAATCACCGACAACAGGACAATAACAGTCACTAATTCAAGTAAAGTAAATCCCGTAGCTTTTTTTAAAGAACCTTGTTTAATGCTGATCATTTTAAAAATTCGCTTTAAAGACGGTAAATTCAATTTGGGTGCCTAATGGCGTAGTCACTACAATATAAATACTCTTAGCAAGTCGTTTAGCTAAACGCACTTTAGTGCCAGCATACTCAACAACAACATTAATTTGAAATTGATTGTAGCCTTCGTGAAAATTGCCATCGGTGGCGGTGATTAAGGTACTAAATCCATTAAAGTCATCAACATCATCATAATCACTGCGACTGTCTTCGCCTAGCTCAGGCCCCATAACATCAGTACATTTTTCATCTACTTCAACTGTCAGGCTTAAATCTTGGTCTTCGTCACAACGCAACAAACCACCAGCCATATCGGAGTTATCGTCAAATGCTCGGCTCATAATATCGTTCATTAACGCCTGGCCTAATTCAGAAGCTTTGATTTGATGAATCTGATCGGCACTATTTTCTTCTGCTGGCGCCAGCAATTGCACAATAATAGATAACGAAAGTGAAAAAACGACAATACCGATAATTATCTCAATTAGGGTAAAACCTGATGCTGTTTTTTTGGGCTTTGAAGCGCTCAGCTTATTTAGCATAAATAAAACCCTCACTTTCAATTTGAATATTAATGGTTTCGTCACTGCTGATCACATTAATAACACAGCCGCCAGCGCAATCCGCAGCTGGACGGCCCCATTGGTCAAAAGTAATTTGACTTGGATTACTGCGACCTTGAATTTGAAAATTGACTTGGTGATTGTTATCAACAATTAACCCCGTACTGTCGGGTTGCCAAGCAGAAGCAAAAGTTAAGGTAGTGCAATCGGTTCTATCTGGTACGCCGTATCTAGCTTTTTCACTGCCGCTAACTTCTGCTAATACTAGCTGATTACAGATATTCACCACATCACCATTACTATTTTTATACGTTGCTGCAGTGTATTGCATAGCGCGCTGCTGCGTTAATCGTAAAGCTGAAATAAGTTGGGCGCGATAGGGATGGGCTTCAAAGCTACTAGAGCCTGAAAATTTAGGTAAAACATTGACCGCTAAAATACCAATCAAGATAATTACGGTAACTAATTCAATTAAACTAAAGCCGGTTTGTTTATTTTTCATAATAGACAGTGGATAAAAAAGGAGAGCAATGCTCTCCTTTATAATAAATGCTATATAAAACCAATAAATATCTTATAACTATTCACAAGGGACGACACCAATAGTAGGCGGTGTTATGGCAGCTGTGGTTTCTTGGTAATAAGCAAAGCAATTGCTTTCATCGGTGTCAGGGTTATCAACATCAGCTGGAAATCCGCCTGCTACAGGTGCAGTTTGACCACTAGGATAAACAACAATACTCCCTGCACTATCGCCAGTAAAAGTTACAGTAGCGATGGTAAAGTCAGATCCGACGTCAAGAAAGTTACCCCAAGATGTTACAGCAGCTGCATTAATAGACCTAGGGTAGCCCAATGCAATGGGTTCATCAGTGCCATTAACATTAACAGTATCTGTCGCTGAAGTGTTATTTCCCGCAATCAATGATTTGCTATGAATTAAAGTAGAAGCACTTTTCATTGAGGCTTCTACTGCTTCTAAAGTAGCAGTGCGTGCATCTGATTGCAGATCAATAAACTTAGGTGCCGCTGTCGCTGCCAAAATCCCTAAAATAACAATCACCACGACCAATTCAATTAGTGTAAAACCTTTAGATTTTTGTAATGTTTTCATATGTTGAGCTCCCTAAATAAAATTAATTGTTATTGATGGTAATAGCGACTGCACTATTTGATGGGTCATAGGTAAAATTATTACCAACATCAACACTGCCAGATGGCGAAAGAAAATCACCGTTACTGTCACGATTTAAGGTGTCGCGTAAATAATAGGCACAAACGTCATTACCGCCAAATCCTGATGTGGCTATCGTATCAACAAAATATTGAATATTTTGATCATCATCATTTATGTCATCTATATCTGTAGAAACTGTCGGTGGTTGTTGTAAAATATTCTGCCACACTTCAACACAATTTCCTTCGTCAAAATTAGTTAAATCTGAACCATCAGTTAAACCAACTACATAACCTGGGCGAATATTCGTTCCTTTATTGGTTAACATTAAAATGGTGCCATCATAATCGACCATATTATCGGTACCATTATCTGGACGCCCTTCAGCTTCCCATTGCGCTCTCGCTAAAGAAATACCAGTAGCAAAACCACCAGCCATCCCTTCAATATTCGCTTGTTGCGCTTGCTCGGTTAAGTCAAAAAATTTCGGAATAGCGGTTACAGCTAATAAGCCTAAAATAACAACTACAACGACGAGTTCAATTAATGTAAAACCTGCTTGTTTGTTCATGTTCACCTCAAATCTAACCTTGATTTAGATATTGTCTCCATTCTAACAATGAAATATTCAATAAGTCACTGACAAAATAGCGAAAAATACAATTATTTAACTTTTTATCTTTATTTAGTTTGGACTATTTTTGAGATATTGCCATTGGCGCTGTTATATTCGAAATAGTCGCCATTTTTTACCGTATAACGGCAATAGTGTCCTTTATTAATTTTATTGTTTTGGTTTAATAATACTGCACCAATTGGCATATTAAAAAAAGCTAATGGTCTGTCCATTATTAACAGCCAAATATCTTCACAAATATTAACTCTGCTATTTGCTTCAACATCTATCCAGCCTTGTTTGTTAACAGTAACTCGTTTTATAGTTACTTTTTTATCAAAATCTAATTGTGACTTTAATACCACAATATTAGGCTTTTTACTCATTAACCACTGACTCCTCACCACTAAAACATTTGTGGTAAATGCTGAGACAATTGATCGTAAACCGGTTTTTTCAATTTGCTGTTCTTGCTTAAAAAAATAACTAATAAAAAAAACCATTAAAATAGTTAACAGCAATACTACTACCACTATTTTACTAAGTGTTATTTCTACGTTGTCACTAGGTCGACCTATTGTTGCCATTGTTTTGTTTATTTACCTTTAAATGCAGACATCATGTCCCACATTGGTGTAAATATACCTAATGCTAAGAGTAGTACCATACCCGCAACAATGACAATCATAATGGGCTCAATACGCGCAGTAAGCATACTTAAGTCGTAATCGACTTCACGCTCATAATATTGAGCCACTTCTTCAAGCAACTCATCAACTCGCCCAGTCTCTTCGCCAACAGCAATCATTTGTAAAACTAATGGCGTAAATAACTCACTGTTGCCGGCAGAGCGCAGCAAGCTTTCACCACTTTCAATATTAGACCGCATAGTCAATATTTTCCCTTCCATAAATTTATTATCAACCGCCTCAGCAACTAAACTTAAGCCTGTAGTCATAGGAACACCAGCGCGTAAGACAATGGCAAAGCTATGAGAAAAACGTGATAAAATCGAACGTTCAATGACGCTGCCAACAATGGGTAATTTAGTTTTTAAGCGATCCCACCAATAATGCCCCTTGGGGGTTTGTAAATAATGACGGATGCCAAAAAAACAAGTTAAAGAAGCCACCAACATATGTGGCCAATAATTAACAAAGAAATTAGAACTGCCAATTAATGCCTGGGTAGCCCAAGGCAAATCAGCGCCTAACTTAGTAAACATATTGGCAAATGTGGGAATTACAAAAATATTTAAGACCACCATAGCTGCAGCCAAAAAGATCAAAACAAACGTTGGATAACGCAAGGCGGTTTTAATTCTTTTTTTAGTTTCTTGTTCGCGCTCAAAATAACTAGCAAGTTTTAAAAAAGTGCCATCAAGCTGACCGGTATTTTCACCAACGTGGATTAAAGAAATAAATAATGGTGAAAACACTTTCGGGTGCTGATTAAAAGCAGAAGATAATTCATAGCCACCTTCAAGCTGTGAACCCACCTCAACCAAAGCTTCTTTTAATTTTGGCGCATTGGTTGACTCAGCCAAACCATTTATCGATCTTAATATCGGCACACCTGATTTCATCAACGCATACATCTGACGACAAAAAACAATTAGGTCATCTAAATGTACCGCACTAAAACCCAATAATTCGCCAATATCGATATTACCAACACTTTGGGTTGATGTTGCTTTTGCCGCTTCGATTGATGTGGGAATAATGCGCTGACGACTTAACTGCTCAGCAATAGCATTAACATCAGAGCCGTCTAATGAGCCCTTAACTTGTGCACCGCTAAAATCACGGCCAATATAATTAAAAGCTGGCATCTATTTATTCACCCGATACATCAACAGTTTCAACTAAGCGTAAAACTTCTTCCACGGTAGTGACCCCAGAAATAGCATAATCATAGGCCGCTAATGCTAATGATCTAAAGCTCGGATTCGCCTTTGATAATTGAGTAAAAGCTTCAGCGTCATCTCTTTTTAAAGCCGCCATCATTGGTTCGTTCATTTCTAACAATTCGAACACCCCGATTCGACCTTTATAGCCGGTATAGTTGCAGCTTTGGCAGCCCTTTCCATGCTGAAAAGTTGCCGTCGCGACTCGGTCACCCGCTAAATTAGTTAGCCATAACCTTTCTTGGCTATCAGGGTGATAGTCTTCTCGACAACTATCACAAACGCGTCTTACTAGACGTTGGGCGATAATCGCTCTTAATGAACTACCGACCAAAAAGCCCGCGGCTCCCATATCAATTAATCGTAAAGCACTGGTGATCGCGTCATTGGTATGTAATGTTGATAACACTAAGTGACCGGTTAATGCGCCTCGTAAACCAATTTCTACGGTTTCTTGATCGCGCATTTCGCCGACCATAATAATATCGGGATCTTGACGAAGAGCAGTTCTTAAAACACTTGAAAATGTCAGGTTGATTTTACTGTTAATTTGCACCTGATTAATACGCGGTAAGCGATATTCGACCGGATCTTCGGCGGTAATTATTTTCTTAGAAGCTAAGTTAAGCTCACTTAAGGCCGCATACAAGGTGGTAGTTTTACCACTACCTGTAGGTCCAGTTACTAACACCATGCCATGCGGTCGAGAAATTTGATGACGTAAGCGGGCAACTAAATCACTGGGCATGCCCGTTTCGTCTAATGATAATAAACCGGCGGATTGATCTAATAACCGCATAACGACCGACTCACCATGTTGCACTGGCATAGTCGACATCCGCACATCAATATTATGTCCTTTGATGCTTAGGTTAAAACGACCATCTTGCGGTAAACGCTTTTCTGAAATATCGAGTCCCGCCATCAACTTTAAACGTAAAACCATAGCAGAAGCGATTTTGTTTTCTTTTAAAACGTTTTCTTGTAAAACACCATCGATACGCTGACGAATGCGCAATTGGTTTTCATCAGGTTCAATATGAACATCCGATGCGCGCATTTGTACCGCATCTTCAAATACCGACTGCAATAACTTCCCTACCGTCGCATCACCGCCTTCATCAATAAAGTTGGCGCCAAGATCAAAATTACTGGTTTGCTCGTATTCATCTTCTAATTGGCTGGCAAAAGATTCAATATCGGCGGTCCGTCGATACAAACTGTCAAATGCGTCGAATAACTGACTTTCCATGACCACAGCTAATTTTATGCGTTTAGGTGATAATAAATTCTCTAATTGATCGAGGGCATTCAAATCGGCAGGATCACTCATACCAATTAATACTGATTCGCCTTGATCTTCAATAATTAACGCTTTTAAACGCCGGGCATGGATTTCAGATAATAAACTGGCGACTTCGGTTGGAATACGGCGCTGGCGAATATCAAGAAATGGCACATCTAGCTGCTGCGCTAAAAACTCAAGTAATTGACGTTCGCCAATATGCCCAAGTTCAATTAGGCTGTCACCGAGCTTACGTCCTGTCGATTTTTGGCTATTTAAAGCCTGCATTAATTGTTCGTTGCTGATGATATGTTCGTGTACCAACAAATCGCCAAGCCGCATTTTTAGTTTAGGTGCCGCCATAATTATTCTCCTAATTCTTCCTTTCGTTGCTTAGCAAAGTTTAGTGCTTGTTTCGATAAGCCACCTTGAATTATAGCACTTTGATAAGCTTCGACCGCGGCCGGAAACTGACTATTACTATCATAGGCTACTGCTAAGCCTAGCCAATATCTGCCATTTTGCGGCGATAGTTGCACTAAAGAGGTATAAGCTTTTGCTGCGCCAACGTGATCGCCAACCTGCTGTGCGGCATTCGCCAACAACGATTGATACTCTATATCACGGAAATCATTAGCTTGATTTAAGACTTGGTAAGCTGACTCAACTTGATTTAAAGTTAAATAAATACGCGCTTGCATGATGCGAAATTCATTATTTTTGTTATCAACTGCAAGCCCTTGTTGTAATAAATTTAATGCTGGGCGATAAGCTTTACGGCCATACCATAAAGCCGCAAGCTGCTTACGAGCAACTTCATGCTCAGGCATCAGTAATAATATTTCTTCAAATAAGGCTTCGGCATTTTCAATTTTTCCGTCAGCAACCGCGCGCTCTGCTTGTCTCATTTTCTGCGCGGATAGCTCTTCTGCGGTTAGCTGTTTACGTGAGATTGTCATAGTCGACGCAGTTTCATTCTTCACTTCTTCAGTTGTATTATCAGCAGGTGAATGTTGATGACCATGGTGGTTTATCGTCTGATGAGCAGTTTCAGTTGGCTCGATGTTAGCCGTTTTTGCTGGCGCGGATGCACGGTTAATTACTTTTTGACCGTGCTCAGGTCTAGGCGTATTTTTAACAGTTTTAGCCGCTGGTGTTGGTACAATAGTTATTGGTGCTTGGAGATTTTTTTTAGGTGTCGAAATAGCGGCTGTTTTTTCAGTGAACTCCGTCTGATGCTCGCTTATTGACTCATCCAATATCGCAGCAAGTGCGGCCGGTACTTTTGCCTCAGTTTGCTGTTTTGATTCTAATGCTTGCTGTTTTAGCGTTTGATTTTCTTGATAATAGCTCCACAGTAAAAAAGCTGAAATAGCGATAATAAACGAAATAATAACAGTGACCATGATGGTTAATATGGGTGACGTTGATGGCCCTCGAAAAACTGGCGCTGAACCTGTGGCAGGGCGCGCTTCTTGTCGATCATCCAGATCTTTTAACATTTTATTTATTACACTCATTGCCCAACTCCAAAAAACATATAACCGCCAATTAAACTTAGAATAACTAACAAGGTTAGTTGTAAGGTACCCCTATGGCTCGGGTATTCCGTGTCTTCAGTATCTTTTGTTGCCACTTTTAAATGTTCATTCGTAATTTGGTAATCACCTTCGCCATAACAAAGCATTAGCATTTTATGGCACAAAACATTGACTAAACGCGGTACACCCTTACTAACTTTAGCGATTTTTTTCGAAATTTTCCGACTAAATAAGGCCGCGCCTTTATAACCAGCAACATGTAAACGATGAGCAATATAATGCTCAACTTCCGCGGCCGTCATTGCTCTTAATTGATAAGAAAAAGTAATGCGCTGGCGCAGTTGTCGAAATTTTTTCTCAGCTAAGCGCTCATCTAACTCTGGCTGAGCAAATAACACCACTTGTAATAATTTACGGCTTTCGGTTTCTAAATTAGTAAATAAACGCAAGGCTTCTAAGCTATCTTCAGGTAAAGCCTGTGCTTCATCGAGAATAACAACTACTGAATGCCCTTGGCTATGCAGCTCCATTACTTTTTCTTGAATGCGCTGAGTCAACAATTGACTCGACATGCGCTGTGCTTGTTTAATCCCTAATTCACTGGCCACTGCCCGCCGTAATTCATCTGGATTTAAATAGGGGTTCGGAATATATGCGGTAATAAAATGATCTGGTATCTCGTTTAACAGCTTTCGGCACAATAAGGTTTTACCTGTGCCCACCTCACCTATTACCTTGATAAAGCCTTCACCAGTTTTTAACGCGGTTAACAAGACGGCAAGCGCCTCATTATGAGGCTCTAGGCCAAGAAAAAAACTAGTATTTGGCGTTAAGGTAAAAGGCAGTTCCGTTAAGCCAAAGTGATAAAGGTACATAGTTTAACTTAGGCTTACTTATCTTCTTCAGGAAACCACTGTTTTAATAAATCGCGTGCATCTTGTAATTGATCGTTCCATGCCTCTTGCCCGGTAACAATTGGTCTTAACATAATAACCAATTCACTTTTTTGCATGGTTTCACTTTTACTTTTGAACAATTCACCAAAGTAAGGAATATCACCTAACAACGGAGTTTTAGACTCGATATTAACTTTACGACTTTCAATTAAACCGCCAATAACCACAATTTCGCCCGAGTTAGCTCGGATGATAGTATCTGACTCTCTAACGCTTGATTGCGCCAGCGGTAATATAATATCTTCATCGGCAAATCTAATTTGTTTAATTTGCTCGTCGGTCACAGTTACGGATGGATGAACATGTAAAATCACTTCACCTAATTCATTAATTTGCGGTGTGACGTCAAGAGCAATCCCTGAAAAGAAAGGGGTTAATTCAATTTCAGGGGTGGTCGTGGTCGAAGTACCTGTTGTCGTGGTACTAGAAACTTCAGTAACAAAGTATTCATCTTGACCAACTTTAATCACCGCTTTTTGGTTATTAGTGGCGGTTATCCGAGGGCTTGAAAGTACTTGCACATTACCTTGTGTTTGTAACAAGGTAATCACACCAGAGAAGTCGCTATTATTAAGCGTTAATGTACTCGCGCCACCAATAGCGCCGGCAATGGCATTACTGGCAATATTACCGGTAGTACCAAAAGTAAGATCAGTGCTGCCGATATTGCTCATTACTTCTTCCCAACGTATGCCTTGTTGATAATCGTCATTGAGGGTAACTTCTAAAATTTTAGCTTCAATTATAACTTGTCTTCTTAAGTGCTCTTGTGAATCATTTAAGAATTTTTTCACCGCTTTAATTTCATGCGGGAGCGCTTTAACAGTTACTAAACCCGCTTGCGGCGAAACAACAACAGTGCGCCCCTCTTCTTCACCAACTAACGTCATTAATGTTTCTTTTAATTCCGACCAAAAGTCTGATTCGTTTTCAGTATAAATATTAATGCCACTTGAGCTTTGCTGACCGCCTTGACCACCACTATTACCGCGATTACTATTGCCGCCATTGCTACCACCTGAATTATTTCCGCCGCCACTATTGCCACTGTTTGGATCGTTACCTGAAACGCCACCTGAATTAATAGTGGTGCTCGATAACCCAAAACGTTTGATAAATAAGTAATTTAGCGGCATGGTTTCGGTGCGAATACCAGCAGGGAAGATATGAATAATACGGCCATTTTTTCGAATATCGTAGCCATATGACTCTTGAACAATATCTAAAACTTCTTCAATGGTTACTTCTTTTAAATTAACTGTAATATCGCCACTAACATCAGGATGAACAACAGCACTGTAAGGTGAGTCTTCAACAATAGCGGCAAAAAAATTCTTCGCTGGAATATTGCTAGCTGACACTTCTAAGCGTTTTTCCGATAACAAGCCGTTACGCGCTTGTTGTAAACTTTGTTGAACAAGATCTTGCTGAACAGCATCAGGAATTTTGGTGAGCGCAACCGGCTTTTTATTGCTTCGATTTGACTCGATGGCGTTATCAAGTGCTTTATTAATTTCAACTGGCACATCAGGTGATGATTGACAGCCAACGACAGTTAATATCAGAGAAAGTAAATAAAGTTTTATTAGCTTTTTGTTCTTAAAATTCATGCTTGCCATCTTTTATTTCACGATTAATTCAGAAAATATAAATAATTTTTTACGCTCTTCTTCTGAACGTAACACGACACTTTTGTCATTGACGGCGACTAACTTAAATTCGCCAATGTACTGACCTACTTTTAATAACTCACCATTAATAACAACAGTATGAACACCATCACCATGAATGATACTTTCAAGTATTAATTTTTTATTTTCAACTGTTACGCCACCAACATTGCTATTGCCACGAGTACCAAAAGGCTTAGTCGGATCCGAATCAGCATTTGCCCATGTTGAAAAAAACATGAATACCAACAAAAACATTTTAGACACCGATAAACTCCTGATTCGTGCTAAGGCTATAAATCTCAATTTTTAGCTCACTTTTAGGGTATTCAATTAACTGGTAATGAAAGTCATGCCAAAAGAACTGCCAAGGTAAATCTTCCAGTTGTTGTAAATAGTCTCTTAATTGGAAATATTTACCGGTTAAGGTAATTTGAATACTATGTCGATATAAACCCAATGATATCTTTTCAGGTGTTTTGGCTTTAGCGGTTGGCACTGTTAACGTATCAACGTCACTGACCTCATCAGTATTTGCACCTGAAAATAATAGCGGCTGCGCGGGTAAAACATTAAACGCGGTAAGCGAAACCCCTTTTTGCACTTTTAGTAACTGAATCAATGCTTGTCGCATTTGTATTGGGTCAACCAAGTCTTGCGTTAAAGTTAACAGTTGTTGATCAACACTCGCTAAGCGATTTTCAAGTTGGCTGATTTTAATCTCAAGCGCTTTATTAGGATCTGACTTCAATGCTTGTTTTAGTTCATTAATAGTAAAGTCGGCATCGATATTTGCGCGAGATAACTTAGTGACTTTCGCGTTTTGCTTTTTTATTTCGCTTAAGTTTTTTTCAATTAATAAGTTAAAAGGTAGCATAAAAAACACCACCACGCCGCTGAGAATAATTAACCCCATTTCTCTACGGGATAGCAGTGAAAACTTATTGCTCATTTGTAACCATTGTTGTTTCATTTTATTTAGCTCCTCGTTTACTTAACTCAGCAAAAGTGGAGCCAATATTGAAAACTGTCTGCTGGTGTTCGTTTTCATATAATTGAAAGTTTTTAAAGTTTTTACCTGATAATAAAGCCGACTGCTCAAAACCAGAAAGCCACTGCGGTACACTGTCAGGATTTTTTGCTAGGCCAGAAAATAACATTTCATTTTGAGCAATAATCACTTTTTGTAAACTAATATCTTGATGATGGTATTTAGACAGTTCCGTCATTGACGCCGCAAAACCAGCAACATAAGTTTGCTCAGGATCGGTCAAGCGGGCATGTAATGCTTGTTTATTACGCATCACCATTTTTAAGGTCGATAATTTAGCTTCTAATCCGGTATCGGTTTTTTGTGCTTGAATTTGTTGTTGATAATCAGCAATCACTAACTGTTTATTATTATGCTCGGCGGACAAAACTTTGGCTGTGCTTTGCAGCTTATTCAGCTGGAAGTCATTATATTGCGACCAGCCCAGCATACTTGCCAAAATGATAAACCAAATAAAGGCTACTCGGTTTAATGTAATTAACGGCTCTTCTGGGAACAACTCTGGGTGTAATAAGTTAATCTCAATTTTAGCGTTATTGTCAATCATGCTTGAGACTCCGCGGCTAATGCTTCAATGGCATCAGTTACTGGAGGATTTTTCATCCCTAACATTGCCCCTATCACTAAAGAAGACTCTCTGACCTGCGGATAAGACTCAGGTAAATTCGCTAATTCAACAGGAATATGGGTGTTTTCTGTTAATTTACGAGCTATAAATGCTTCGGTTTTAATTGGTAATAAAACCTTAATTTTTTTCACTGGCGGCTGCTTTAGTTGACGCTCGAAAAAGTCGACTGACTTTTGAATTTCAATACTTAAATTGTCAATAGCCCCCATCACTAATTCTTCTTCGCTACGCTGACCAATATTAGCAAAACCACGTAAGCGGCGATAAAAATACAAACAGCCATTTTGAATAATTAAAATGACTATATCTTCATTAGGTTGCTGAGCAACTAATAGGTTAGCGCCTTGAGCTGACTTTAACAGCTCAACAAAAGCAAACTCTTCCGTGGTTATTTTGATTAATCTAAGGTTGTTTTTATGTAACACTTCAACCAAAGGTTTTAACTTAGAGGTTTGAGCACAAACAACATTTATTTTATCGGCACCTGCGAGTGTTGGGCCATCAAAATAATCTAACGTCATATCATCGGCAGGAATAGTAACTAAATCTTTAATTTGCCATTTCAATGCCGCATGCAGCTCATTGTCTGGCACCTTAGGCTTATCGACTTGTACTATTTGATAATACTTAGCCGATAAAATTAATTCACAATCGCCATTTAAATCACTATTTTGATGCAGCGTCGCTAAGGTCAAGGCATAATCGTCATTAATCAGATCAAGCTTAGTGCAAGTTGGTGCTCCGCGATCAGGGAAGTAACAATAAGAAATAGCAGACGCCCCTAATCCGATACTAAGCGAATTATTTGATCCTTTTGAGGCAAAAAGTGTTTTAACTTTATTAGCAAATGTCATTTATCGATATAATCAGTAAAATTATTTTATCCTAAAGATTATTATGCTTCATTCCTTTGTTCAAGCAAGCTTTTTCCCTGATAAAATTAAAATTAACATGAGAAAATACTAGGAATTGCTTAAGCTTATGAAAATACTTTCGCCAATAGAGAAAATTATCCACCCGCTTTTTTCTCAACATCAGGTGAGTGTTTATGTAAAACGCGATGAAATTATTCACCCGATAATCTCCGGCAATAAATGGCGAAAATTAGCCTCTAATATTGAGTACGCAAAACAGCTAGGGTTTAAAGGGATATTAAGCTTTGGCGGCGCATATTCGAATCATTTACATGCGCTCGCTTATGCGGGACAACTTCACCAATTATCTACCATAGCAATAGTAAGAGGCGAACCTGCGTATCAAAGCAACCCAACATTATCGCAAGCTATCACATGGGGCATGGAGCTAAAATTTGTTGATCGTAAAACTTATCGTTTACGGGACGACCCGGCATATTTAACCGAATTACAACAGCGTTATCCTGATTATTATATCGTACCAGAAGGCGGTAGTAACCAACATGCATTACCTGGTGTCGGCGCAGTGATCACTGAACTTAATCAGCAACTTGAATTTGATAGCTTGTTAGTTCCAGTTGGCAGCGGCGGCACAATGGCAGGCTTAATTGCCGCAGATAACAACCAACACCAATTATTAGGTGTCGCGGTATTAAAACAAGCAGATTACCTCAAACAACAAATAACCGAACTATTACCTAAGCCAGCAAAAACATTTAATAACTGGCAGTTAGTTACTGATTTTCATGGCGGTGGTTATGGTAAGTTTTCTCAGCAAGCTGTTAATGAGTTAATAGCATTTAATCAGCAAACTGGGCTGATATTTGAACCTGTATATTCAGGTAAGATGTTATTAGCGGCTTTAGCACTTATTCGTCAAGGCTACTTCAAGTCTGGCTCAACTATTGTTTTATTACATACCGGTGGTTTACAGGGGATTAAGGGCTTGATAGCACAGAAACGATTAATCGCAGCGCAATGGCCAATAGCCAATAGCCAATAGCCAATAAATGAGACAGTAAGTGAATTTGCCTACTAATTAGCAATATTAGTGAGATGCGTGATGCTTAGCTTACTAATCTAGGCTGTTAGCCAATTGCGCAACCGGTTCGTTAAAATAATGCCCTTGCCCGCCGCAAACACCTATTTGCATCAAGGTTCGCCATTCATCAAGACTTTCAACACCGACTGCATATAAATCAATGTCGAGCGAGTCACACAATACTTTCATACTTTGCACAAACACTTGGTTTTCCGGTTTTAAATGAATATCTAAAACAATACTGCGGTGTAATTTCACCGACGAGATTTGGCATTGTTTTAAGTACTGTGTATTAATGACATATTGGCCAACTTTATCAACCAATATTCGAAAGCCTTTGGCTTTTAAAGTATTCACTATCGGAATTAATTCATTTAACCGACTTTTAATTTGGTATTCACTGATTTCAATGACCAGCTTAGCGGCAACATTAGGATAGCGGGTTAAAATATCAAAAAGCTTATCTCTAAAGTCTTCTGACAATATGGCATCAATTGAAAAGTTTAAACTGTAGGCGTCATTTTTATCTTCAAAAGTGATCAGTTGACACACTTGTTCAAAAATAATTAAATCTAATGGATTAGCTAAACCACACTTTTCCGCCATAGGTAAGAAGATCCTTGGGCTAATTAATTCACCTTTATTATTGCTTACTCGACTTAACACTTCGTAATGTAAAACTTTATTTTCTTTACTCGCGATTACCGGCTGTGAAAAAATAATAAATGATTTTTTCACAATCACTTGTGATAAAAAGGTGCGCCACTGTAATGAGCCAATAGCCGTTTCTTTTGCAACCTCGCCCGGGTCATACATAAACCATTGTGACGGCCCTTGCAGTTGCGCTGAACGTAAAGCCATATCGGCTTCTGACATAATTTGAAACGCATTATTGTCACTTTTAAAGTAACTGATACCGATATGACAAAACTCGTCTTTATTAACTCCAATAGGTAAGGCTAGAGTCGTTAAATTTTTCAACAATCGCTCTGCGAGTTTTTCGGCATCATTAACAAATAAACTCGGCGCAAGTACCGCCAACTCAAATTCACCTTGGCGACTTAAAAAGCAATCAGGGATGGGGGCTATTCTTTGTTTAATATTATCAATTACCGTTTCTAATAATTTTAATGCTTGCTCTTCGCCATAAAGGTTTTGTAGCAGTTCACAGCCTTTTAACTGAATTAAAAATACCGCTCCACGGCAATCTTCTTCTTTTAAGAAAGCTTCAAGATGGCTGGTAAAAAAATTACGGTTACCGATGCGCGTTGCTGGGTCTAATAAGGCATTTTCTTTTAATTCTTGATCAAAGCGACTTTTCCCTCTTTGCGCTTTTAATAACTCTGCCTGCATGGCACTGATATAGTCAGTTATATGGCTGTTAGGTGTTAACGGTTGTGTTTGGTTTTGTTGCTGTGAGCTGGTAATCCAGTGCTCGAGTGAGCGCACTTCGGCTAGTTGTTCAGCAACACAGGCTTTAACTCGCTTTCTCAAAAACGTCATCAGCACTAAATATAGCGCTAAAAAAAACCAAGTTACGGGCGCGGTAAACACGGCTTGAATGGGATGCGTGAAAACAATAAAGTCGCTATTATTATCAGCCATCACTTGCCGGGTAAAAAAAGCACTGTCGTTAACAGTGATCAGTTGGTTGGCGATTGAAATGCTTTTCAGATCGGGCGCTAAAACCCCCACTTGCAAAATATTATGCAGAGAAGTATTTACGATCGGATGCTGATAAAAAATAAACACATTATCAGCAAGATTATTTTGTCTTGAAAGCAGATAACAAGCTAATAAAACAAGCGTAAAGACTAACGCTACACTCACGGCCAGATCAAAATATCTCAGCGATATTTTACTTGTTCCTTTAACCAAATACACAAGCCGACCTTAAATTGAATAATTCAATCATTAATATAGGCTGAGTAAAGTAACAACTCAACACCCTAATGATTTTAATCGCTTGGCCATAATTTCAAAAGCACCTAAAACAGGTTTGATAAATTTTGTACTAGCCCTTTAATTAACTCTGGCTCAGCGTCTTGGTATTCAAGATTAGCTTGATTGGCCACTGAAACGATTTTTGTTTGATAGCGACGCCATTCACTCGTGCCATGGCTAGACTGTTCTATTTTCGCTGAGTCCCCTTGTTTTAGGGTGCCTTTAGCAACTTCATTTACAACGGCGCCCGCTTTCGCTCGTTCAGATAAACGAATATCCGTAATTAAGGTGTAATAAATATCTTTTACTGAGGCATCAACCATAGTGCCGAGTAATGCGCCAACAATTGCCATGGCGCCGCGGCCATTACCATCCCCCATTAATGAACCAGCACCAGCGCCCAATAATGTCGCTGAGCCATCTGGCCGACCGGATCGGGCGTTTCTCCGACCAATTTGCAAAATATTCGCTTGCAATAAATAAGTCGCTTCATCGGGATTGTCGGTAACTTTGTAGCCGCGCGCGATGATGCCCGCGATAATTTGCGGTTCAATAATCAGGTTAGGTTTATCTGAGGTGTTTTTAACATCGACATAAACAATGCGTTTATCAGGAGCAACCGGATCTAAAAAAATAGATTCCGTCATTTTGGTTTGTACATCTAACTCTTTTTTAGCAACCGAGGTATTGATGGCGCTACATGCCGTGAGCATTGATAACAAGAGTATTAATGCCATCGTATTAAGTTTCAACATGGTTATTTCCTACCCGTTTTAGTCTATTAATAGTATTAAAGACTTCAAGCGAATTGCAAGAAAATACCGCAGGTGATTATGATGGTTAAATTACAGGTATAAAAAAAGCGCTTTAACTAAAAGTTAAAACGCTTTCTGAGTATAAAAATTAATTATTATGCTTCAGCAATAACAATTACTTTAATACTTGTATCAACATCGTTGTGTAAGTGAATAGCAATATCAGATTCACCAACTTCACGAATAGTACCTAAAGGCATACGAACTTCAGCTTTAGTTACTTCAACGCCTGCAGCAGTGATAGCATCAGCAATATCTTTAGTTCCGATAGAACCAAATAATTTACCTTCTTCACCAGCTGTAGAAGCGATAGTTACTTCGCCTAATTCTACAATTTTAGCAGCACGCGCTTCAGCAGAAGCTAATACAGCAGCTAATTCTTTTTCTAAATCAGCACGACGAGACTCAAAGTGCTCAACGTTAGCTTTAGAAGCAAAAACAGCTTTGCCTTTTGGTAATAAATAGTTACGAGCGTAACCAGATTTTACAGTTACCTTGTCACCAAGGCCGCCTAATTTGGCGATTTTATCAAGAAGTACAACTTCCATTTTTAAATCCCCTTAGGTTACTTGTGTAAATCGGTATATGGTAAAATTGCTAAGTAACGAGCACGCTTGATCGCACGACCAAGTTGACGTTGATATTTAGCAGCAGTACCTGTAATACGGCTAGGAACGATTTTACCACTTTCAGTGATATAGTTTTTTAAAGTAGCAACATCTTTATAATCTATAGATGTAGCACCTTCCGCTGTGAAGCGGCAAAATTTACGACGTCTAAAAAAACGAGACATGGATTTCTCCTAATTAATCATTTCAATCTTTTGGGCATGTAATACAAGTAATGGGTTACCATTTCTTGATTCGTGACGATTAATAAAACCCGTCACTTTTACATTACAGCCCTCAGTTATTTCGCGCGTTAAATTTTGTGACCAATCTCCAGTAGCGACAACCTGCATTCTTACAAACGCTTGTCGGCTCATATCTGCTTCTATTTGCATTGAACGATGTTCAATGGAAAATTGGCAATGATGAAGACCAACGGGTGTTGTTGATAATTTGGCTGCTTTCACAACCGTACCAACGAGTACTAGAGAGTTCTCATTAAGAGACTCAGTCACAAGTTATTTATTCTTCGCTTGCAGCTTCAACAGCAGGTGCTTCAGTAGCCGGAGCTTCTGTAGCTGGTGCATCAGCAACAACTTCTTTTCTTGTGTCACGACGTTCATCTTTGACAACAGCCATAGGTGAAGGTTCTGTAACAGCAGTTTTCGTACGCATGATCATGTTACGAATAACAACATCGTTGTAACGGAAAGAAGTTTCAAGTTCATCAATAACTGTTTGCGGCGCTTCTACGTTAAATAAAACGTAGTGTGCTTTGTGTAACTTATTGATTGGATATGCTAATTGACGACGTCCCCAGTCTTCTAGACGATGGATAGTACCACTAGCTTCTGTGATCAAATCACTGTAGCGCTGGATCATACCAGGCACTTGTTCACTCTGATCAGGGTGAACCATAAATACGATTTCGTAATGACGCATTACGAGCTCCTTACGGTTGTAGCCTCTTTCGCTGGCTCAGCCAACACCAGTATTGAGGCAAGGAACAAAAAGTTCAGCTGAATTAAGGACGCGTATTGTAGGGAATTTAAGCAGTAAAGACAAGCGCTAAATAAACCGTGGTCAATATGAGTATTTAAAAGCAAAAAAAGGAGCTTAATAGCCCCTTTTCATGTAATTTTCAAACTAACTTACAATGGCATAATTTGACCGTTGACGGTTAATTTACCTTGTTCAAATTGAACTTTAAAACTTAAGTCGGTGTTTTCACGCACTAACAAACCTTGTTCAACATACATATCTAACATAGGTTTTAAACCAAACTGTTCAAAAAAGGGTTCTGGTGCATTGCCTTTTGCATCTGCTTTTAATGCGCCCAGTAATGACATTGGGTTTGCTGGATCATAAAGTTGGTTGTCAATCGACACTAACATATCAGATTTTATTTTACCTGCAGATGTTTCAACACTTAAATCACTGACTGAAATTTCTGGGTTATTAACCAGTAATTTTGTCGCAACCATTGCAATTTTTTGAGTATGAAGCGCAACTGCCTGTTGATCGCCATCTTGCGGCATTTTAGCGAACAAAGTATTTAATTCGGCAAGGATCTCGGCATCTAACTTTTTAAAGATAATATTTAAATTGGCATTATTAAAAACTTGCTGCTCGGCTTTAATTTCTTTAGCGCCATAATTAAGCGTTAAATCAAGTAAGTTATTTTCAACCGAAGATTCACCAGCAATAGCTAAATCAGTTAGTGAAAAAATTTCCTCGTCGGTTGGCGTTTTTGCTACGATTTGAGAAACCATCAGCGCACCTTTACCAACCATTACAGCGTTACCTGAGTATAAATCGCCTGACACTAATTCTTGGTCAAAAGTCATACTTGCGCTGCTCACCAAAACATTTGCCTTTGGTCCTTTAAAATCAGCACCTTGCCAATCAACCTGACCAACAACAAATTTATCATTCGAAATTGCAAACTCACCGTTTAAGGCGCCAATCCGGAAAGTATTACCGTCTTGTTCTTTTGAAATTTCACCTAATGAGACTGATGTAACATAATCTAGTCCGTAGGTAATTTTAGAGTTGATAGCGAGCTTTTCATTTAATACTTGCACAAACTCTTCACTAATTAAGCCTTCATCGAAGGTTATCGTGCTGGTTGAAGTCGCAAGATTAAAACTTAAACCATTATCACCCCAGATCACTGGACCAAACTGAATATCGTCTTTAACGACAAATTCAAATTGTTCTAACTCAGCTAAGTCACCACGTAGTTTTAATTTAATAATTGAAGTACCTGAAAACCATGTTTTGGTAAATTGTGACTCAACAATTTCAATCGATGGGTGTTCCAACATTTGATCGATACTTTCTTGATATTTTGCTTCAACCATACTGCCAATAAATGCTGGGGCAATACACGCGCCAGCTACTACCACGACTGCTGCTATTCCTATTTTTTTCATGCTATATTTTCCTTTATATATTACTAAACTTGCTGTTCAGCTGCGTTAACCTAATAAAGTTAACGGCTATTTACCAGCACTTAATTTATATTTCTTAAGCCATGGATTGTTATATCGATGACGTTAAGTGAATTTTTTATATCGATTGTGCAATGCGCTGCCTAACAATTTCAAACAAGCAAATACCGGTTGCCACTGAAACATTCAAACTAGACACTTCGCCTGCCATCGGTAATTTAACAATATCATCACAGTTTTCACGAGTTAAGCGGCGCATACCTTTGCCTTCTGCGCCCATCACGAGTGCCATTGGCCCTTGTAATTTAATATCGTATAAACTGGTCTCGGTTTCGCCAGCAGTGCCGACAATCCAAACACCCATTTCTTGTAGTTGTTTCATACTGCGCGACAAATTAGTCACTTGCACTAAGGGAATGGTGTCTGCTGCGCCAACCGCAACTTTACGCACAGTCGAGGTTAAACGAGCGGCATTATCTTTTGGCACAATAACCGCTTGCACACCAGCGGCGTCAGCATTTCGTAAACAGGCGCCTAAGTTATGTGGGTCAGTGACACCATCAAGAATTAAAAAGAACGGCGTTTGACCTTTCCTTTCGGTTTCTGCAATGATGATATCAAGATCGGCTTCGGTGTATATTTTTCCGGCCTTTACTCGTGCTAATACCCCCTGATGCTGCTCACCTTCACTTTTTTCATCAAGCACTTTTCGATTAACTAACTGAATAGGAATACCGTATTTTCGCGCAAGGTTGATAATTGGCATCAGGCGTTCATCTTCGCGCCCTTTTAATAACCAAAGTTCAATAAAAAGCTCTGGTGCTCTTTTTATCATCGAGTTAATAGCATGAATGCCAAATACAATTTCGTCTTGCTTAGCCATAGTGTCTTTATTCTATTGAGTTGGTTTTGATTCGGGGTAATTAACCTTAGTTCATACTATTTTAAGTAGGAGATTTAACCTCAGCTAAATCCCCGTTTAAAATAATATAAGTCTATTAGGTTTTGTTTTTTTGGCGGGCATTTTTACCTGGACGAGGCTTGCGCGCACTGCGTTTTTTCGCTTTCGACTTTACCGGCTTGTCTTTTTTCTTAGTTTTACTTTTATCACTACCGGTTTTAGCTTTAGAAGTTTTAGTGTCTTTATCGGTTTTATGAGCCGCTGTTTTTTTATCAGCGCCCCCTTTACCGTTATTACCTTTTGATGCTGAAGTGCGTTTTGAAGGTGAAGATTCGCGCTTATTACTATTATCAGCTAACTTACCACCAGATAAAACTAGGTCTATTTTTTTCTCATCTAAATTAACCGCAGCAACTTGTACTTCAACAACATCACCAACTCGGAATTTAGCGCCGGTATTTTCTCCGGTTAAACACATACGAACATCATCAAAATGATAATAATCTCGTCCAAGTGAGGTTATATGGATTAACCCTTCAATGTGCAAGTCTTGTAAGCGAATAAACATACCAAAATTAGTAACCGTACTAACCACACCAGTAAAAGTATCGCCAACATGATCTTGCATAAATTCACATTTTAGCCAGTCGGAAACATCACGCGTGGCATCATCTGCTCGGCGCTCGGTCATTGAACAATGTTCACCTAATTCAATAATCGCTTCTTCTGGATAACTGTAACAACCTTCATTTGCCGGATTGTTTGCTTGGCCTTCTAATATCGCTTTAATGACGCGGTGAATAACCAAGTCAGGGTAACGACGAATTGGTGAAGTAAAGTGACTATATGCCGGTAACGCCAAACCAAAGTGACCAATACATTCACTTTGATAAACCGCTTGGCGCATCGAACGTAATAACATGGTTTGAATTAATTCTTGATCTGGTCGATCAGCAACGGCCAGTAATATTTGGCTATAATCTTTTGGCTCTGGCTGCTCGGTAAACGGCAATTTCAAACCAAGCTCAGCCAGATAAGTGACAAAGTTTCGGTATTTTTCTTCACTCGGTTTGTCATGGGCGCGATACAAACCAGGCATTTGATGTTTTAAGACAAATTTTGCGGTCGCAACATTCGCCAAAATCATACATTCTTCAATGATTTTATGGGCGTCATTACGTTTTAGCGGGACTATCGCCTCGATTTTTTTGTCTTCATTAAACTGAAATTGTGATTCTTCGGTTTCAAAAGCAATGGCACCGCGTTGCTCGCGCGCGCTTGCTAACGTTAAGTACATTTGATTTAAATTTTGTAAATCAGGCACTAAGGTGGCATATTCAGCACATAAAGCTTCATTGTCAGCAGCACTTGGATCAAGGATTGCTGCCACTTTAGTATATGTAAAACGGGCGTGAGAATTCATCACCGCCGGATAAAATTTACTGCTCGATAACTTACCGGTTGCACTAACCGTCATTTCACAAACCATACATAAACGATCAACATTCGGATTTAATGAACATAAACCGTTTGATAGTTTTTCGGGTAACATGGGAATAACTTGGCTCGGGAAATAAACCGAATTACCACGGGCAATCGCTTCATCATCTAACGCGGTTTCTGGGCGAACATAATAACTCACATCGGCAATCGCAACCCATAAACGCCAGCCACCTGATTTTTTCGGCTGACAATACACAGCGTCATCAAAATCACGCGCATCTTCACCATCAATGGTTACTAATGGTAATTTACGTAAATCAACCCGTGGGGTTTTAGCTGCTTCTGGCACATCGGTAGCTAATGTAGACACTTCCGCAAGGACTTCTGGTGGGAACGTATGTGGTAAGTCATGCTCACGTAAAGCAATTTCAATTTCCATACCCGGCGCTAAATGATCACCTAATACTTCAATGACTTTAGCGACCGCACTGCTACGTTTACTTGGGCGTTGAATAATATCAACCACGACCATTTGACCGTGACGAGCACCTAAATTTTCTTTCGGGGCAATGATAATATCTTGTTGGATTTTAGCATCGTCAGGCTTAATGAAAGCAACTTTGTTTTCAACATAATAACGGCCAACAATGCCATTTTTACGCGGCTCGACAACTTCAAGAATTTTAACTTCTTTCCGACCTTTGCGATCTGTTCTATCCACTAAAATAGCGGCAACAATATCACCATGAAAAACACGCTGCATTTCATAAGATGAGATATATAAATCTTTTGGTCTTGGCTCACCTTTGGCAACATCTGGCGTAAAAAAGCCAAAACCGTCGCGATGACCAATAACCTTGCCGGTTAACACGCTATTTTTAGGCGTGATCGCGTATTGTTTAAATTTATTAAAAATGATTTGTCCGGCATTTTCCATCGCCCTTAAGCGACGTTTAATGCCAATAATTTGATTGTCATCATAATAATTAAGCGTTTTACAGATCGCTTTAAATGACGGAGGCGTCGGAGATTTTTCGATAATTTCTAGCAGCAGTTCTCGGCTAGCAACGGGTTTTTCGTATTTGTCAGCTTCACGAGCTGCATGTGGATCTTTTATAGTCACAGAATAAGGTCAGTCGTTTTTTTTTAGTATATCGCAAATTATTCGGCTTAGCTGTAAATTTAATAAGTAACTTTTTTCGCTTTTTCAATTACATGTTCAGGCATTTTATCTGCTAATCGCGCAAGTGACATTGCTATTTGCTGATGTGTTTTTTTATCATCGGTAACTGCTTGATGCAACAAACTGTAAAGTTCAGGAAAATCAAGCGGGCTGCCTTGGCCTTGATTATAGATATCAGCCAAACGTAATTGTGCTTTTAAACTCTTTAATATTGCCGCTTCTTTTAAATAAATTACCGCTTTGTCGATATCAACCTGCATAAATTTGCCGATATGATAATAACGGCCAAGTTGTTCTAATGCCTCTGGCAAACCTTGATCGGCAGCAGCTCGCATATAATGTAAACCAAGTGAGACATCTTTTTTGATACAAACACCATAGGCCAACATATCACCCCAAAGAAATAAATAAGATGGCATTTTCATTTTTAATGCGCGTGCTTCAATGTCTTGTACCAATTGACATTCATCAATCACCACCTGACTTAAGTGTTTGTTTTCTTTTATTAACTCAAGTAAAACATTGTCAGAATAAATCTGTACAGCTTGTAGCCTTTCAGCGTTAGCTGCAAAGGTGAAGAAAGAAAAAATCGCAATAAATAACCACAAGATACGCATACACAACACCAAGAATAAGAAAAACATTAGCCGATATACAAATATATCGACCCAAAAAGATAATACATTAACAAAGTAAGCTAAGCTATTAGCCTACCAGCAGACTTAACTACCCCAAGCTATAAATATTTAAAAGCAATTTAGAGACCAGTTTTCATTCCTAAATATTTATTTATATTTCATCGATAAGTAAACGCTTAAGTTTGCATAAACTTGAAATTTACGTTTATATAGAATGGGTAGGAAGGATTTTTACTTTTCGTTAATTAACTATTCATGGCAGTAATAATTTAGTTATGATCACAGAAAAAAAACTAACACAAGTTGCCATTGGCGAATATATTGTTGATATAGTTAAGCAACAAGGAACTTATGTATTAAGTTCGCCGGGCTTTATTAAAAGCAATAAAGTGCTTGCTCATTTAAAAATGAAAGGCGTTGAAAGTGTCTTAATTGATACCAGTAAACACGCTGAAAATAAAATACCCATTAATAAAGATCCTGTCACCACGCCACTTATCTTAGAAATAAATAAAGCTAAAAAAATATTTGATGAATCAAAACTGCTGCAAAAGAAAATTTTTGCCGATGCCTTAAGTGGCAAAGAAATTGATTTAGCGCCTATTATGGCAATCACAGACCAAGCCATAGATACTATTTTCAAAAACCCTGACGCCCTTGCTTGTATTATCAATATTCGTCAAAAAGATGAATATCTATTAGAGCATTCTGTTGCCGTGTCTGTACTTATTTCAATTTTTGCCCGCTTTTTAAAAGTTGACAAGCAAATTGTCAAACAGCTTGCTGTTGGTGCTTTTTTACATGATGTCGGCAAAATAATGATCCCTGATGAAGTATTAAATAAACCGGGTAAATTAACCGATGGCGAATTTACTGTGATGAAAACTCACGTAAACCATTCAATAAATATTATTGAAAAAACCCCCGGCATCTCTGAAATCAGTATGGAAGTTGCTGCGCTTCATCACGAAAAACTTGATGGCACTGGCTACCCATATCAAATCAGTGCACAAAATATTACGCAATACGGCCGCATGATTGCTGTTTGTGATATTTTTGATGCGTTAACCGCACATCGTGTCTATAAAGAAGGTTATAGCCATATTAAAGCATTTACTATTTTACGTAAGCTCGCCGAGCAAAAGCACTTAGATGCTATTTTGGTCGACAACTTCATAAAATGTATGGGCGTTTACCCGGTTGGTTCGTTAGTCGAATTAGGTTCCAAGCGTTTAGCAATTGTTGAAAGCCGAAATAAAGAAGATCCAATCCGGCCAAAAGTTCGCTCATTTTTTAATGTGGACGATAATCGCTATGTCATGACTGAAGATATTGATTTAACCCAAACTGAAGACTTTATTGTGAAAGGTGTTAGGGCTGATGAATTTGATTTAGATATGAATAAAATAGTCGAGTTTTTGTTAATGCAGGGGTAATCAGCAAAAATTAGCGCTAAAAAAACCGACATAACGTCGGTTTTTTTTGTGCTGAAATATATTATTTCACACTACATAGAGAAAGAAGAACCACAGCCACAAGTTGCGGTTGCGTTAGGGTTAGTGACTAAAAACCGACTGCCTTCTAGACCTTCAGTATAATCAACTTCACCACCAACTAAATATTGTAAACTCATAGGATCAACGACTAAGCTAACACCTTGTTTATCAATCGTCATATCCCCTTCGTTTACTTTCTCATCAAAAGTAAAACCATACTGAAAGCCTGAGCAACCACCACCGGTTACATACACTCTCAATTTTAATGCAGGGTTTTCTTCTTCGGTAATCAACGACAACACTTTCGAAGCGGCGGCATCGGTAAATTGAATGGGTAAATCTGGATTTGACATGAATTTATCTACTACTTCTATGAACTGGGGCGAATTATCTTAAACCTGAGTAAAATAGTCAAGTATTAAGGTTGATACGTGATCGGCATATCTAAAATATTTTGCCATTTAAAGGTTTGATCTAAGCGATTATATTTTTGCCAGCGTCCTTTTGGCAAAGTAACTGATAACAATAACTGCTCAGCATTAAACCCTTCGGGTAACGCTAAGTCGCCTTTAACAATTTGAAAGTATTGAAAATTAAAGGACAGGTTTTCACGGGTTACGTTAGAAACATCCGCGAGAGTTAGTTTCTTAGGCTTGTTTTCTAGACTGCCTTTTAGTTCAAAATCGATATAACCTTGAGCATAACGCTTAGATTTCTTTTGTTGTACTAAAATCACTTGAAAACGATAATGATTGGGACTTTGTGTTGGCGAAAGGATAACATCGTCAATAACAATACCGTCGGCTTCTTTTTCCGGCGCCATCACTTTTTCATAAAACGCTAATTGTTTTTTGACTTGATAATGTTGCTGTTCAATATCAGCTAACATTTTCGCCGAGCGATCACTGGCCAATCGTTCTAATGCTAATTCAACTTCTAAAGTATTAATTCTCGACGTTTGTGCTGCTTGCTCACGATACAAACCAGAGAGTCGACTTTTTAACTGTTCAATATTAGTAACTTGAAAGCCATGATAAAAGTTACCTACGCGATAGCCACAAAAGAGTGAAACAACAACTAATAAAATCAACAATATTGCTGATTTAAACGGGCCAAGTCGTTCAAACATGACTTTTAGATTTATTTTTGCTAACCAGTTCATTTGTAAAGTATTATATAATCCAACTAATGGCTTGTTGTTTTCAAATCAACAACATAAAGCCTAATAAGTATAGGTTCGCGTGATTTCGATATTTAGAAAACAATTAGCACAACCAAAAACCTCATGGCAATTATGTTTGTTAGCCATCATTGGGGGCTGCGCTTCTGCTTCTTTAGTGATTCTATTTTCGTTATCGATAGACGCGATCAAAGCTTGTTACCAAGCATATTTTACCAACTATAACAGTTTAAATTTAGTAAGTCGTTTGCTAATACCACTTTGTGGCGTCGCGGTAATTATTTTACTCTCTAAGTTAACGGGTTATCAGTACATTCGCGCCGGTATCCCTTTTGTTTTACATCGATTGAAAGTGAGCTATGGCGTAATACCTTTTCGCAATACCATCAATCAATTTGTTGGTGGCGCTGTTGCCTTAGCCTCTGGTTTTTCTGTTGGTAAAGAAGGTCCGGCAGTACATTTAGGTGCTGCTTGTGCCAGCGTGATTGGTAATCACTTAAAGCTGCCTTACAACAGTATTCGCACTTTATGTGCTTGTGGTATTGCCGCGGGTATTTCCGCTTGTTTTAACACGCCAATCGCCGCCGTTATATTTGTGATGGAAGTCATTTTACGGGAATATAAAGTACATATTTTTATCCCCGTCATGTTAGCGGCAATTGCTGGTTCATTAATGACCCATTATGTTTTTGGTCCGGCTCATGAATTTGAATTTTTTGTAAAATTTAGTTTAGACAAAGCTTATTACCCTTATTTAATTATCTTCGCACTTTTTATCGGCGTACTAGCGGCCGGTTTTAATCGACAATTAACTTACTTTATCAAACGCTTTCAGCACGTTTCTATTTATAAACGCTTTCTGGCAGCAGCCTTACTGACCACAGCATTAAGCTATTATTTACCTAACGCTTTTCAAGATGGCATGAGCCAAGTTAGTTTTGCTTTATATAACCAATGGCAATTTCAATTAATTTTTACCGCCTTGATCGCAAAAGTATTAATGACAATTTTTGCCTTGGGCTTAGGCATTCCCGGTGGCATTATTGGTCCAATTATCAGCATTGGGGCGTTAGCAGGAATTTTTGCTGCCTTTATTGTTGGCCAACTTACCGGCAATATGGAACTGGCCAGTGACTTTGCTTTAATGGGAATGGCGGGCTTTATGGCAGCAACACTTAACGCGCCATTAGCGGCGCTATTAGCTGTGGTTGAACTGTCAAATCAGCTGGATGTTGTTGTACCGGCAATGGTTACTATTGCGATTGCTTGTTTAGCTTCAGGACAAATTTTCAAAAACCGTTCAATTTTTACCATGCAACTCGATGCTCAAGAGCTAGCTTATCGTAAACCTCCAATTGAAAATTTCCTGCAAAATATTGGCGTCTTAGCGGTGATGAAGGAAAACTTCTCTTTTATTTCCGCTCAGCGCGACGAAAAAAGTGGCGTCATAACACCTGATAACAATCAACAACCACTGAATAAATTAGCGCCTGAACATTTTTATTTATCGCAACATAATGCTGATTTTTATTGGCATCAAGTCACTAAAAAAGATGAATTAACTGACATTGAAATCCATCAACTTATGCCATTATCTAGCCAAGCAACACTTGCTGAAGCTTATGCGTTATTACATAACGTGAGAGTTGGTGGTGTCTATATTTACCATGGTGCAAAAGATGATTTAGTCGGTATTATCCCTTTTGAGCAAATCAGACGTTATCTCACCACCGAAGGACATATTCAATAATGACAACCATTTTATGGCTAAAAGCTTTACATGTAATTTTTATGGTCGCTTGGTTTGCCGGTATATTTTACTTGCCAAGGCTTTTTGTTAATCATGCTGAAACCACAAATACTGCGGTTGCTGAACATCTCAAAGGGATGGAAAAAAGGCTGCTATATTTTATTACCCCGTTTGCCATTCTCACTTTGGTTTTTGGCGCGTTATTAATTTACAACTTAGGTGGCGAATGGTTCAAGGTTAGTAAGTGGTTACATATAAAACTAATTTTAGTTATTTTATTGTATGGCTATCATGGTTATTGTTTTAAGATTTTAAAAGACTTTCAGCAAGACAACAACAAACGCAGCGGTAAATTTTATCGATTATTTAATGAGCTCCCAGTGATAGCATTATTTATAATTATCGTCCTCGCTTATTTAAAGCCGGTTTTTTAATTATCGCTAACTTGTGATGCCTGCACATTATTTAACCAAAGTCTTTTATCGTCAATAATCGCTTTGGTTTCAGGTGACAACAGTGGATTGTGAAATTTAAATATTTTTCGATCTTTCACCTTAGCCAAGGCCAAGGTGTTTTTTGTAATTGGATGTTGATGAAATAATTCATCAAATTTACCATTTTCAACCGCTTTTGACAGCCCAGCATATATGCGATTACGTAAGGCGGTATTTTTTTTATTAACAAAAAAATACAAAGGCGCAGGATATTGCAGCATAATATTTTGCTCAACAATAAAACCTTCTTTCCCACCGATTTCAACCCAAGGTTCATGTAAAGCCCGAGGAAAATAGTCATAACGCTGCTTCTCTAGCATCTCCAACAAAGTATAGCCGGCGCCAGTAACAACTTTTAAATTATTATGTATCAAGATCTCATTGTCCGGCCAGTCATGCCCTTGGCCAGCAATCATGGTTGATAACTGGGCTAATGAAATGTCTTTTGGAAATCGAGCTTGTTCATCTGCTCTGATAATAAAAATACGATGGCCCATCAATCCTTTTAATAGCGGAATATAAACCGCTAACATACGTTGCTCGGCTTTCGCGCTAGTCATACGCCACGTAACATCAAGACCATGCTCAAGCTCTACCATAATGGAAGTATGGCCTTGGGTCATTTCTACCGGCACCGCTTGCAGAGTATAGTCGCCATATTCGTCTTTGCTTTCTTCTAAGGCTAATTTCAAAACATCAATATAATAATGCTGTTTTAGATCAGGATGTTTAATAGAAATATTATAACGAATCAATTGATTAGCAAGTACCTGGCCACCGGACAATGCCATTATCAGAAATAAAATAAAGCGCCTTTTCACTATAAAATAACCTTAAAATCAATCTCTTCAACAGTATAGCCAACTAAGATCAATTAATCGAAATTTAAAGCAACAGCAACTCATTCTCTTAATCACTAATTTATGGTATATTCCGCGGCAAAATTTTAGTCTAACAACCCGTTATGACTATTTGATTAATTTGCCCACTTTGGTGATTCAAGATGATGAAATTTCAAGGCAGCCATATCCTTTCGGTCTCACAATTTGATCGAGAAAGCATTACAAAGATTCTCGATATTTCTGCAAAAATGACCCCTTACGCAACGCGTAAAAAACGTTGTTATGTTTTAGAAGGGGCGATTCTCAATAATTTATTTTTTGAACCAAGCACTAGAACTAGAGTTAGTTTTGGTACGGCTTTCAATCTGTTAGGTGGCTTTGTTCGTGAAACCGTCGGTGAAGAAAACTCATCACTAAGTAAAGGCGAGTCACTTTTTGATACCGCACAGGTGATCAGTGGCTATTCAGATGTTATTGCAATGCGCCACCCGAAAATGCATTCAGTGACTGAATTTGCTCAAGGTAGTTCAGTACCCGTAATTAATGGCGGCGATGGCGCTAACGAACACCCAACCCAAGCCTTGTTAGATTTATTCACCATCCAGTCAGAAATGCAACACTTTGGCAAAAGCTTAGATAATTTAAATATTACCTTAATGGGCGACCTTAAACATGGCCGTACTGTGCATTCACTGTCGAAATTATTAAGCTTATATAACAACCTTAGAATTACTATGGTTGCACCTGACGCATTACAAATGCCAGACAGTGTGATCAGCGTGATCGAAGACGCTGGCCATAAAGTGATTCAAACCTCGAAACTAGAAGGCAGCCTTTCAAGTGATGTTGTCTACCAAACACGTATTCAACAGGAGCGATTTGCTTCCAAAGATGAAGCGGAGATGTATCGCGGTCACTTTAGTTTAAACAAACAGGTGTATCAGCAATATTGCCAAGAAAACACGGTGATTATGCATCCGTTGCCACGCGATTCTCGCCCAGAAGCTAACGAATTAGATAATGACCTTAATGATTTGCAGAACTTAGCAATATTTCGACAAGCGCAAAATGGCGTCTTGGTACGAATGGCATTATTTGCTTTAACTCTCGGTGTTGAAGACAAGCTCACCGAATATGAAAAAGACATTACTTGGCAAACAAGTAAAAACCAATTTTAACTTTGCTAGCATAGAACAGGTTTATCATGACTCTAGAAAAATCAGCACAACTATTTCAACAAGCTAAAGAAATTATCCCTGGTGGCGTTAACTCGCCAGTTCGCGCCTTTAATGGCGTAGGTGGCGAGCCGTGTTTTATTGAAAAAGCTGACGGTGCTTATATTTATGATGCCGATGGTAACGCTTATATTGATTATGTGGGTTCATGGGGACCAATGATTTTAGGCCATAACCATCCAGCCATTAAAGAGGCGGTAATTGCAGCGGCACAAAATGGCTTAAGTTTTGGTGCGCCAACCTCTTCAGAAATAACCATGGCCGCAAAAGTAAAAGAGCTAGTGCCGTCAATGGAAAAACTTCGTATGGTCAGCTCTGGCACAGAAGCAACCATGAGTGCTATTCGTTTAGCCCGTGGTTTTACTGGTCGTGACAAAATTTTGAAATTTGAAGGTTGTTACCATGGCCACGCTGATTCTTTATTAGTAAAAGCAGGCTCTGGCGCATTAACCTTAGGCGTACCTAGCTCGCCGGGCATTCCTGAATCTTTCGCCCAGCATACGCTAACGGTAAGTTTTAATAACCTTGATGAAGTAAAAGCTATTTTTAACGAATTAGGTAATGAAATTGCCTGTATTATCGTTGAACCTGTGGCCGGTAATATGAACTGTATTCCGCCAGTCGCCGGATTTTTAGAAGGCTTAAGAGCGATTTGTGATGAATACCAAAGCGTGTTAATTTTTGATGAAGTCATGACTGGCTTTCGTGTTGCTTTAGGTGGCGCACAAGCTTATTACGGCGTTAAACCTGACTTAACCACTCTAGGTAAAGTGATCGGCGGCGGTATGCCTGTTGGCGCTTTTGGCGGTAAAACTGACATCATGGATTATATCGCCCCTGTTGGCCCAGTTTATCAAGCAGGTACTTTATCAGGCAACCCAATTGCGATGGCTGCCGGTTTAGCTTCACTAAACGAATTATGCCAAGGTAATAAACACGCTGAGCTCGCAAAAACTACCGAACAACTTGCAAAAGGCTTTAAAGCAGCGGCTGAAAAACACGGCCATGCTTTATCAATTAATTATGTCGGCGCTATGTTTGGTTTCTTTTTTACTGAAGAAGAAACCATCACCAGCTTCCAACAAGCGACCGCTTGTGATGGTGAGAAATTTAAACGTTTCTTCCATTTAATGTTAAACGAAGGGGTTTATTTAGCGCCATCAGCATTTGAAGCCAGTTTCTTATCGACTGCACATACTGAAAAAGAAATTAGCGCGACGCTAGCGGCGGCTGATAGATGTTTTGCTCAACTGTAAAGCAAAATTAGTTAAAGCAATAAAGTCTTAGTTAGATTATTAAGAGTTATATTAGTAAGAGTTAGATTGATAATAGTCAGCTAACAATATTCGGCTCAAGCAAAGCTCTTGAGCCGAATATTTAATTTTTTATTAACACAGCGATAAACCATGACTGACTAGGTTATGATTTAATATTTTCTAGTTCATGAGCAAGCCAATCTTTTGCTTGTTGCCAGCCTAATTCTAAACCTGAAAACACTTTAATATTAAGCTCATCGACTGCACGAATTTTCAGCACATAATGAATAGGATCTTCTGAATGGTCTTCATAATTGACCACCGCCAAAGCCGCTAAATATTTATTCGATGCCATACAGGTCATCGCTTCAAATGAATAACTATATGGATTTACTTTATTCACCAGTAAGCCAAAAGCTTGCTTAAAATTATGGTTGAGAAAAGCTTCTAACTCTTCCACCATTTCGAGGGTGATTTCGATATTATTATCAACGACAACTTCGGCAATATCGTCAGCCAAGAGCTTGATCGAAGCAAAACTTAATTGATGTGACATAATTTTATCTACTTATTTTTTTATTATTTTTATTTTTCGACGTTAAGTGTAGTGTAAAATAGCATAACCGCACCAATTTCTTGTTTAAAAAAACAAACAATAGTTATTCACTTTATTTGCATAAACTTACTACTTTGTTATTAATCTCCGAACCAACGGTCAAACCAAGATTTATCCGCTTCATGTTTTTCTTCACATGCTGAGCGCTTTGCTAACGTGTAAATATTCACGGGATAAGTCGTGCTTTGTGCACAACGAGAAAGATAAGCTAAACCCGACTCATCGTTAAACCAAACCTCTTCTATGCCATCAACGGGCGCGAGTGATAAGTCACTAACACCATGATTTTTCATAAAGTCGGTGAATAAAATTAACGCGCCACTGCTGCCCGTAAAGGCGGTTTTTTTATTATCATCTCGGCCAACCCAAGTTGTTACTAGCACTTCATCATCATAGCCAATAAACCAACTATCACGCTGATCATTACTAGTACCGGTTTTCCCTGCAACTACCGCATTAGGTAAACGCCAACTTAATGATTTAGCCGAACCTTCATGTGTCACCCCATGTAAGGCATAGTTTAATAAATACGAGGCCTGTGCTGATAATATTTGCTGTTCCTGTGCTTGATAACGCCATAAGGTTTGACCATTTTCGGCCACAATATGGTTGATCACATGGCTAGTTTTTTTCGCCCCTTTAGCGGCAAGGGTTAAATACAATTGATTTACTTCATAAGGCGACATATTAATAGCCCCAAGCAATAACGCAGGCTGCATATAAACCGCAGGCTGATAACCTAAGGTTTTTAACAGCTCAGCGATAGTGGGCAAACCCAATTCCAAACCTAAATTGACCGTTGGTATATTATAAGAGCTCACCAATGCTTGATATAAAGTGGTCGTGCCGCGAAACTTTTTATCGTAATTTTTAGGCCGCCAAACCTCACCATTATCAGCGGTTATCGCTAACGGCTCATCTGCTAAAATAGAGGCTAAGTTATATTTTTCACCGCGCTCCAGTGCCGCAACATAAACAAAAGGTTTGATTAATGAACCGATCGGGCGATTAGCATTAATGGCGCGATTAAAACCGGCATACTCAACATCTCGACCGCCAGCAACCGCGAGAATTTCACCGGTGTGATGATCGCTCACCAACATCGCCACTTCAATCTCGGTCTGCTTGCTCGCTTTTTCTAAAGCTGAAATTTTGCTTTCAATGGTTTTGTTGACCTGCTGTTGGCGGCGAACATCAAAACCGGTAAACACTTTTACCCCTGATTGCTGTGCTTGCTCTGACAATATTTCACTGAGTTCGCGTTTTACCAGCTGTAAATAAGCCGGTTGTTTTTGCTTGGCAATACGTCTTGTTTTACGAATAGATAATGGTGCATTAACGGCTAGCTGGTATTGAGATTTATCTATGTATTGGTGATCGATCATCAGCGACAAAATTAAATCACGACGTTTTAATGCCCGCTTAGGGTAACGCCACGGATCATAAAAACTCGGCCCTTTTATTTGCCCAACCAAAATAGCCATTTGCGCTAATGATAATTGGCTAATATTTTTGCCAAAATAAAATTCCGCCGCTAAACCAAAACCATAAATGCCATTCGCATAATGTTGACCTAAATACACTTCATTTAAGTAGGCCTCTAATAATTGGTCTTTGCTATATCGGTACTCTAAAATCAGCGCCATCATCGCTTCATTAAGCTTGCGCCAGATAGTTTTGTGTCTGGTTAAAAACATATTTTTAACCAGTTGTTGTGTTAACGTACTGCCGCCTTGTACTGTTCTGCCTGCTTTGATATTGGCAACCAATGCTCGTGCAATTCCCAGCGGCGAAACACCATGATGAAAGTAAAAGTCTCTATCTTCCACTAACAACAACATATCAATCAATTGTTCTGGCACTTCTTCCAGACCAATTAATACACGGTCTTCTTTACTTTCCGGCAAGATTCTGTCAATCAATACTGGCGCTAAACGCACTTCGCCCACCGTCTCAGTTGCTAAAGCAATTTGATTAATTAAGCCATTTTTCAAATCTATGGTAATTTTTTGCTCAGCTAAAATATCGTAACCAAAATCAAAATAAGGACGATAAATAATCACTCGCTCAGCCGACATCGCAAACTGCCCAGCTTGTGTCACTTGGCTAACTTTTTGGTAATGAGATAAAAGCAGGGTTTCTTTTAACGCCAATAAGTCGAGCGGCGCACCTAACGATAATACCGGCGTTTTACCATAAACCTGCACTGGTACTTGCCAGCGTTGCCCTTCAAAGGTTTGTTGTACTTTACTATCAAGATAAATCGCATAAATTGCTAAGGTAACAATAACAACAACACTGAGCTTAAGCAGCGTGATTAAACACCACTTTAACTTTGAACGCTTTGGCAATTCTTGTAATGGTTGTTCTTGCAATGATTGTTTTTTCGATGGTGAAGTTTTTTTGGCAGGCATAAAAATATCAGTATTCAGAAATTGGCTACATGTTAATAGAAAGCACAGATGCTGTCACTTGCTATCAGGAATAGTGATAAATACTAGGATCTGTTGAGATTAAGGTTATTTTTATGCAACAGGCTATTTTTATCAAAGGACAGTTTATTATCAAAGGTCTATTTTTTATCGAATGTCCTGGCTTTGATCGAACGTCCTGGTTTTTCTAATAAAGGCGCTTCTGGCCAGCGATGTTTAGGATATTTAGCGCGCATATCTTTTATCACTGCAAAATATGACGAAGTCCAAAAATTGGCGATATCACTGGTGGTTTGGATTGGCCTTTTAGCGGGTGACAATAACTCAAATCTTAATGGCACTTTTCCTTGAGCAATAGTTGGCGAGCTAAGCTGGCCAAACATTTCTTGTAATACCACCGCAACCGTAGGTCCTTGATGCTCATCATAACGTATCGCTATCGACTTACCACTCGGCGCAACATAACTGACCGGGGCATGCTGATCTAAAAACTGATTTTCTGGCCAAGTTAAATTAGCCGTGAGTAAATCAAAAATAGGTAACTGTTTCAGCTGCTTAATTGACTTAACTTTTGTAATATAAGGTAATAACCAGCACTCAAGCTGAGCAATTAATGTTTGCTGGGAAAGCTTAGGAAAACTCTCAAGCTGCTCGGCTAGCCATTGTGCTCTGCTAAGCCAATCGGCACACTTAGTAGTCCAGTTTAAAAAACTTAACCCTTCTTGATTAATAATATCACGCAAACAGTTTTCAAAAGACACTTGGCTGAGGTTGGTTAATATTTTATTTTCAATTTCTAAAGCGCGATATCGGGTGTATTGACGGCCAATAATCTTTTCTTTTTTACTGTCTAAAGTGTAATCGGTTTGCTCAATAAATTGTGAAGCCAGCGCAGTTTTAATCACTGTCAGCGAAATAGCAGCGCTGAGGTAAACCAGCCCATCTTTATTTTTAGCATCACAATCAGCAACCACTAACCAAGTTTCACCTTGTAATGAATCGGTATCTCTTAAAGTAACGCCGCGACCATTGGCAAGTATGTAGCGATAACTTTCCTGATGACGTATTTTAGCCAAACAATCTGGATACGCTTTCAGTAATAACGCACCAACATGTTGATGTAATAATGCTAATGTGAGGCCTTGGCTAATATTACTCAGTGATAAAGTTCTAGCGAACGATTTAACTAATAAAGTCACTTGCGCCAGCGCGCCACTATTTACTCCTAATGGCTTATGACTATGACCGCGTTGGCTTTGCTGATTCGTTAAATGCTCAATTAAAACAATCGCCCGCTCGGTTATATCTGAATTATCGGCATTGAAAAATATATCTCGTTCAGCAAGCAGCGCCGCTAATAAACAGCTGATTTTCTTTTCAATTATGGTATCGCAGGTAAGCAACATACTGGCAAGACGTGGCTCAACACCTAACGATAATGCTTGTTTGCCAATAGCCGTAATTTTATTGTTCGCCGCCATCAAACCTAGCGCTATGTTTAGCTGACAAGCAACCTCAAAATGATGCACTGGCGGTGGTGTTAACCAGTTAACATCAGCAAAGGTTGTTATTCCCCACGCAGCTAGATCTAACACTAAACCGGCTAAGTTTGAGCTGACTATTTCTTCCGGTTGAAAATCGTTCAGGGAAAAATGTTCGGTTTCGCTCCACAAACGCAGACAGCGGCCACGCTGTAATCGCCCGGCTCGACCTGCTCGCTGGGTTGCCGACGCTTTCGAGATATAAGTAGTTTCTAAACGCGATAAACCGCTTTTAACATCAAAGGATAAGGTTTTTTCTAACCCTGAATCGATAACAGTGGTAATACCCGCAATCGTTAAACTCGTTTCTGCAATATTAGTGGCAAAAATAACCCGCTGTTTACTGCCTTCATTTCGATTTAACACTAATTCTTGCTGGGTTAAAGGTAAGCCGCCATAAAGCGGTAAAAAATCAATTTCAGCACTATTAAAGCTTGCTGTTGCCGCTTGCTGACATTTTTTAATGTCTGCTTGGCCGGGTAAAAACACTAGCACATCACCGGTTTCTAATTGATTTAATACTAATTGCAGAGCTTTTATTATTTGTTGCACAATCGGCTGGCTAAACGGCTGATTACGCTGAAATGTAGGTTTGCCGATATATTCAATATCAACAGGAAAAGTTCGGCCAGGACATTGAATAATTGGCGCATGTTTTAAATAATTGGAAATTTGTTGGCTGTCGATAGTCGCCGACATCACTAAGAGTTTGAGATCTTCTCTATATGCGTCTTGTACTTCAAGCGCCAGCATTAAGGCCAAATCAGCATGAATAGAGCGCTCATGAAATTCGTCAAAAATAATTAAGCCAGTATCAGCCAGTTCAGGATCTTTTTGTAAGCGCCGAGTCAGTACCCCTTCAGTGACAATTTCAAGTACGGTCTCGTTGGTGGTTTTACGTTCATTACGAATTTGATAGCCAATGCGCTGGCCAACTTTTTCGCCAAGTTGCTTGGCTAAATAATTGGCAATAGATTTGACCGCAATACGGCGCGGCTCTAATAAAACGATTTTTTTACCATGTAAAAATTCAGCATCGAGCAGGCTTAATGGTACTGCGGTTGATTTACCGGCACCGGGTTCTGCCTGCAATACTAAATTATTTTTTTTGCTTAAACTGTGTAATATTTCAGGTAAATAAGCGGAGATCGGTAAATCGTTAGTCATTTTTCAGTTATCTTTAATCATAAGTAACGGCGATAAATTCTTGGTAGCATGCTAACGCATTTATATTACTAATACTTTTTTGACCGACACTTTTTTGATATTGATGAATAAACAAATCTAACCATAAATCTAAATGGTTAGCGGTTTGGTGCTCTCCCACTAACGTTAACACGCGAGCAGCCACTTCGGCCGTAGCTAAATGTCCGGTTTTAGCCGCTTCTCTTAATTGATAACGAGACTTCATTTCATCACCAAAATCAAAGTCTGAAGCAAAAGACACCATAGGTAAATGATGCAAATAACTGCTTTTACGGTACATCCGCCGTGCTTCACGCCAGCTGCCGTCCAGCATAATGAAAAGCGGTTTTTTACCCTCGGTTAGTGGAATATCGTCTTCAAAAATAGTTTGTTCGGGTTCGGCATATTCTTTGGGGAAAATAACCATTGGTTGCCACTTAGGATTATTCAGTAGCGCTAAAAAGTCTTTATCTACCTCGGTGCGCTGCCAAATAAACGCGTAAGTATTGGGGATAACATTCGCTATTAGCTTGCCGGTATTGCTCGGTTTTAACACTTCGCCATCATTCATCAACAAAACAAAACCAACGGATGAGCTACTGGTTTGTTCAAATTGACAAATACAGTTTTCTTGCGCCACCAAACATTGCTGACAACGCACAACTTTCCAGCCGCGAGCAGCAAAAGGCTTGGTACTTAAACTTTTACGGTGATGATACAACCGTTGAACATCATTCATAACACCAAACCTAAATTAAATAAAATTAAAACCGTAAAATAAGGCCGGCATTATAGCATTGGCTAAAACAACTGACATCTAAACAACATATTTCTTTCATATAAAGTTTAAAAAACTGTCATTAAACTCGCTTACTTTAGTGCCACTTATATTCAAACAAAATGAAGAATAACAATGATACGTAATAAATTTATTTTATCGGCATTAGCAAGTTTACTGCTAACCACCCTCACCGCTTGTGATGATGGCGACAATGGCGTGCAAGGACTACAAGGTAACGCTGGCATTAATGGGCAAAATGGTGTTGATGGTGTTGATGGTCAAAGTGGTGCTAATGGCAAAGACAGCTTTAAAGGCATTGAAGCTACGTTAGTTGCGCGCGCCGTATTAAATGCTGAATCGCCCGAAGGCGCGGCAGAAATTGTTCAATATCAAAAATCAACCGGTTATATATTCGCTATTAACAGTTCAGGCGACAAAGCAACAGTTGAAATTATTGATATGGCAACCGCTGCCGCTGACACACTTATTCAAGATGCTAACAAGGTTACCAACAACACCAATTTAAGTGTGATGACGACAATTGATTTATCAAATAATACAGCTGGTGATGCCAATAGCTTGGCTATTTCTGATCAATTAGAACTATTAGCCGTGGCAATGGCAGCAGACACTGTTGATGCAAATGGCTATATTGCCTTTTATGATATCTCAGGCGCGGCGCCAATTTTCATCAAAAATGTTGAGGTTGGCGTTTTACCTGACATGGTGGCTTTTTCTCCTGATAGCAGCAAAGTAGTAGTCGCAAACGAAGGTGAGCCGGATGGCGATTATGTTATTGACCCTGAAGGCAGTATTTCAATTATTAACATCAGTAATAATTTGGTAGCTGATGCAGCGATTAATCTCACCTTTGAAACTTATAACAGTATGGCTGCTGAACTTAGCGCTCAAGGTGTAATGTTTGCCAACCCAAGCGGCAGAACCATTAATGGTAGTTTAGTTTCAACCACAGTGGCAATGGATTTAGAACCTGAATACGTAGCTATTAGTGCCGATAGCAAAACCGCTTATGTCAGCATGCAGGAAAACAACGCTTTAGCGGTAGTCGATTTAGTTAACGATAAACTCGTCGATATTCGCGGCTTAGGCTTTAAAGACTGGAGCAACTTAATGATCGATGCTTCAGATAAAGACGGCGGCATAAACTTTAAAAAGTACAACAACCTTTATGGTATGTATCAGCCGGATACCATCGCCACTATTTCATGGCAAGGTGCTGACTTTATTGTCACCGCCAATGAAGGTGATGGCCGTGAATATTTCTTTGATGTTGCCGATGAAGCTGCTTGTACCGCAGCCAACGGCTTAGATTATGACGAAGACGACGGCTGTTTATCATATACCGATGAAGTCCGTGTTGAAGACTTAACTTTAGACCCAGTTGCTTTTGCTGGCGTTAATAATGATGACGATGATATTGGCCGTTTAAAAGTCAGCATCGAAAAAGGCGATATTGATGGTGATGGCGATTACGACCAGTTATATACCTATGGCGCTCGTTCATTTTCAATTTTTGACGCAAATGGCTATATTATTTATGACTCTGGCGATGATGTTGGCCGTATTACCGCTGCCATTCATGGTGAAGCATTCAACAACGACGAAGATGAAAACAAAGGTGATACCCGCTCTGACGCTAAAGGCGCCGAACCTGAAGCATTAGCCATTGGTGAAATTGATGGTCACACTCTGGCTTTTGTTGGCTTAGAGCGTATGAGTGGGGTCATGGTTTATGATGTTACTAACCCGTTCAATGTCAGCTTTGTCGATTATTTTCACAACCGCGGCACCGTCGAAGGTGATGATATTACCGGAGATTTAGCGCCAGAAGGGATGAAATTTATCGCCGCCACTGATGAGCAACCAGCCATGTTAATTGTTGGTAATGAAATTTCAGGCTCAATTGCGGTATGGCAAATAACCAGTAAATAACGCTCTTAAAAGCTTTATTAGGCAGCCATAAATAAAAAAGGTAACGTTTTAAAAACGTTACCTTTTTTTATTCAATGCATAAATTACATACTCGCAAGCGTATTCAGTGTTAGTATTAAAATAGGAATAGCAAATGACAAAGCGTTACAGTAACCGTCATAATTAGCCCAGACTAATTTACGTAACAAAACATAAAATGATTGAGCCATAAATGAGCAAAAACTTCCAATTACAATTAGTGTGTTTATTGCTACTTTGCTCATTCACAGCTTCAGTTTTTTGTCTTGAACTAAAACCAGACTCGCCATTTATTACTGTTCAGCTTAATAAAGATCCCGCGGTCAGAGAAATTTTTTTACCGTTATTTAAAGCCTTTGAAAGCGAAACCGGTATTAAAGTTATTCCACTGCGCTATATTCACGACGAAGAGTTCAAGCAATACGTCACTAAAAGTCATGACGGCAGCCTACCCTTACCTGATGTCCTTAATGGGTTAAACTCAGAACGGCTGTTATCCATTGTCAGACAAGGCATGGTGCACCCGGTTACTCACCTTTGGGCTGAGCACAACTGGGCAGACGTTTTTCCTAGTACCATACGTTCATGGCTAACCTATAAAAATAATATTTATGCCCTACCTTATACTCAATACTCTTGGGGGATATTTTTTAATAAATCGTTAGTGAAAAAATTCGGCCCGGTGCCGCAGCACTGGCCACAATTTATTCATTATTGCGAAACCATTAAAAAATCAGGCATGGAAGTATTTCCTGCCTCTTATAAACAGCCTTGGATAGCATCAGCTTGGTTTGAATACATTACCCTAAGAACTTATGGCTTTTCATTTTTTCAAGAGGTTATGGCAGGTAACGTTAGCTACCATGATCCACGCATTCAAGCGGTGTTATTGATCTGGAAAAGTATGATTGATAAAGGCTTGTTTAGTACAAAATATAAAAGCTATTTATGGGAAGGTTATTTACCGCAATTCTTACGTAATAACTTTGCTTTTATCTTTATGGGTACTTCGCTCGCAAGACGCATATATGATCCTGTGATGTTACAAAACACTGAATTTATGGCATTCCCTAAAATTGCAGATATCCCTTTTGATGAAACCTCACCAGTGAGTTTATTTTTCATCTCCAGTAAAAGTCACAAAATTAAAAGCGCTGAGCAGTTCTTAACGTTTTTTGCCCGACCAACAGTGCAAACTCAAATCGCCGCGCATTTATATTCCATGCCGATGGTAAAAAATGCCGAAGTGCCAAACAATAATATTATTCAATCGGGAGCGGCAATACTGGCTAAGGCGCATCACTTATCACCCTTTTTTGATCGAGACATTAAAGATGACTTTGCCCATCAAGTGTTACCGGCCCTCGCTGAATTTCTCTTTTCGGGTAATATTGAAGCGCTAACACGAACACTAGAAAATAATAGACTTAAATTTTACCCGCCAACCACCAGTAAATAACTAAAAGCTAAATAAAAAGTCATCACAAAAACACTATCCAACTGTATTTTATACATTTTTTATTTCTTGAAAAATGAGTAAAACCTGCTTACTTGTCAAACATTTCCATTCTTGCTATCAATAATGCCCCCTAAAAAAGACTGGAGTCTAAAGATGAACTTGGCAACGCATGGAAGTTATAAATTATCCAAAACGGAGAATATATTAGTTGTTGAAGCGCAAGGACCTTTTGATGAAGCGACCATCAATCAGTATCTTTCTGATATCAAAGCATTAATTGAAGATATAAAACATGAGCCATGGGGCACATTAGCCATTTTTTCCGGCAATAGTATTTTTACCCCTGATGCGGAGCAAGCATTAATAGAAATTACCCGTCAACGTGCTCAAAATAACATGATCGCTATTGCTACTGTTATTAAAGAAAGTTATCAAGCAGATTTGCAACAAATGCAATTAGGTAGGGTTTATCAAGCATGCAATATTTCACATAACTTTTTTTCAAGTGAACAAATGGCAAAAAATTGGTTATCTGGTTTCTTGAATGTCCACAGCGAGGTTGGTTAACTCTCAGCGTTGAGGCAGCAACAAAATATTATTGAAAACATCAAAGTCTAGTTAACTTACTCGTTACCAAATAGGTAAGTCTCTGAATAAGTTAGCTAGACTTTTTAACAACTAATAAACAGTACTAAGGTTTAGGCTAAAGTTTAGACTTAGACTAGGGTTTATACTAAGCATTCAACAATAATTCTGCAATAGTAGAAATCCCCAAGCCGGTTCCGCCTGCCGCCCAAAGGCTATTAGCATTACCGTGATAAGAAGCAGCTAAATCAAAGTGCAACCAACCTTGTTGTGGCTGTTCAAGAAATCGTGATAAAAACCCAGCGGCATTACTTGCACCGCCATAAGCGCCACCTTTTTGTGTACTACTATTAGCAGTATCAGCAAAAGCAGAACTACATTTTTCTTGATGCCACGGCGCTAATGGTAAACGCCATAATGGTTCATCTTGGCCGCCAGCTAACTGCATTGTTTTATCAGCAAGTGCGTTATCCATAGTGAATAATGCCGTATATTCGCCGCCGGTTGCTTGCATCGCAGCGCCCGTTAACGTGGCGGCATCAATAATAAGCGGCGCTTTAGTTTCATCTGCTAAAATTAGTCCATCAGCTAACACTAATCGGCCTTCGGCATCGGTATTGGCAATTTCAACTGTTACGCCATTTTTGTAGGTTAAAATATCACCTAATTTGAAAGCGTTACTGCTGACTAAGTTTTCAGCACAGCACAAGAATAATTTAACTCGTTTATTTAATCCTTGGCTGATCGCCAGCGCTAATGCGCCGGTAACAATAGCTGCGCCGCCCATATCACATTTCATATTAAACATGCCGGCGCTACTTTTAATGCTATAACCGCCACTGTCAAAAGTAATGCCTTTACCCACTAAACAAGCTGAAACTGGTGCCTCGTCAGAGCCGAGCGGATTAAAGTCTAAGGCCAATAAACAAGGAGGATTAATACTACCTTTACCGACATTATAAATACCAGTTAAGCCAGCTTCTGCAAGTGCTTCTCCGGCAATGACTGTTGCCGTAATATTGCTATTGGCATAACGACTGATCAAGGCTTCGGCCGCAGCAGCAAGCTTTTCAGGCACTAAATTTGATGGTGTTTGATTGGTAATATCTCGGCTCCAACCATAAATAGCTAATTTATTATCAAGCTTTTTCACCAGTTTTTCGTCGCCACAAAAACTAACATTATTAAATTTATCAACAGCGCTAAAACCTAAAGCAAAGGCCCATTGTTTTGACTCATCCCACAAATCGCCCGTCAATTGCACTTGTTCAATGCCAAGTTCTTCAATTTTACGCGCTGATTGCTGAATTTCTCTCAACATAAATGGCTCTTGTGGCGAGATAAAGATAAAAATATCGTCACCCACAAATTGTTCGCGATTATTTTCTTGCCAGCCGCTGGCAGTAGGTGCATTGGTTAATTTAACTAACACTTTAGGGGAAATTGAGCTCATAAAATCACTTCTTAAAGAAAAATAATAACGGCGTAAAATTCGCCGACTGTTGCCATAATACGACCTGCTTAACCTTTTGAATACAACTTTATCGAGTAAATAAGGCAGGGCCGACATTATTAATATAAAAACCTAAAATTATCTTGCTACAATGCAAGTTAAAGCCACAATCACCCTCACCTGTTATGACTAAAACCCTCAATGATGATAGCTCAAAAAAGAGTCCCTGCGTACGTAATTGCTGCCTAGATGAAAATGATATTTGCCTTGGCTGTTTTCGCACATTAAGTGAAATTGTCGGCTGGCAAACTAAGCCTGATAGTGAACGTAAACAAATATTAGAAAATTGCCAAACCAGACAGCAAACTAAAAGAAATTTAAACCGTTAATAATCATCTACTCTCTGCTAATTCCGAAAGCAACAAACATATGAT
The DNA here is from genome assembly GCA_051251725.1 of Thalassotalea sp. Taxonomy (GTDB): domain Bacteria; phylum Pseudomonadota; class Gammaproteobacteria; order Enterobacterales; family Alteromonadaceae; genus JALZUE01. Next base: position 341,611 of record JBPOFN010000001.1, read on the forward strand.
GTTTGCATAAATATCATTTTAATTGGATAATCGGCCAATTAATAAACTTTTTATTCTTTGGAGCCGTTATGTTATTCACGCCATTATCGTTGAACATAAAAATTTGCTGCGCTTTTACCTGCATCGCCAGCCTCTTGGTGAATTTATCTGCCTGCCAATCATCTGAGCACTCGTCAAATAAAACCAGTGCCAATTTACCCATGTTTAGTGAAGCAACAGCAAACGTTATTGAATTCGAACCAAGATCACGCCGCAAGTGGGACAACGCACTGATTGCTGATTTAGATCAAAATGGCTTTATGGATATTTTAGCTACAGATCACGCCTATCGCGCCAATGTATTTTGGAACAATGGCGGTACCTTCTCAAAGCCGCAAGTGGTGATTAAAGGTGATACGCATGGAACAGCGGCTGCCGATATCGATCAAGATGGCCGCATGGATTTGATTATTTCCCAAGGCGGTGGTGGCGGTAAAAAACCGCGTTATCCCGTTTCCTTTCAAATAAATAAAGATAGAACTATTTCTGGCGGCGAAGAATTTTCGCACTTTGAAAGAAGTCGCGGCCGAGCAGTAAAGCTTATCGATAGTGACAACAATGGCTCTTTAAACTTAGTTACTTCAGCATTTCCATTAAAATCACAAAAACACGGGGCTAATTTTTTATATGAAAATAAACAGCCGAAACAATTCGAGTTTATAAAGCATTTACCCTTTGCTAAATGGCTAGGTTATAAAACCTTAGTCACTGATTTTAATAATGACGGCATCACTGATCTTTTCTTTTATGGCGGCAATAATATTATTGCCGTCCAAGGACAAGCTGGGCTTAAGTATCATGAAGTAACAAACAAAGTATTAGCTGAGTTATCCAACATTCATGATGTCAGTAGTATTGCTGAAATTGATTACGATAACGACGGTGATTTTGACCTTTTTTTAACGCGCGCAAAACATCAATTTGACCGCCAATCATTTTATGATGCCGAAAACCAACGTTTTGCTTTTTTTGCTCGTAATGAAAAATTTCAATTTGACGATTTAAAAATCACTGGCGATTTTCAGCTAGAGAATCTACAAATGGCGTTTCCAAACTTTGATGTTTATATCGGTAAAAATAAACGTCCAATAAGCTTTGATGTCGAACGCCATGGCGGGAAAAACTTTAGTTTAAAACCAGAAGAGTCAAAAGGCTGGCCGAAAAAATTTAATAAAAAAGGGCTCTATATTGGTTATTTAGGTAATGGCTTGTGGCGCATTGGCGGCGATACAAAATCGCCAACGGCCGGCGTTATCAAAAATGTAACTTCCTCACCCACGCTCGCACCCGTAATTGAGCAACCTGCGTTCTTATTAGAAAACCAAAATGGCATTTTTGTTGATGCGACGGCCCGTTTAAATATCGACATTGCTGAGCAAACAGCAGGCTCCGCGGTTGGCGATTTTAATAATGACGGTTGGGCCGATATTTTTGTTGTTAAATACGGCAATATGGCCGGTGGAAATAAACAGATAGTGTATTTAAACCAAGCTGGAAAATCATTTATCCGTAGTGAATATCATGGTGTGGTGTCAAAAGAGTTAGGCGCAACCGGTAGTGGTGCCGATGCTTTTGATTATGATCATGACGGTGATCTTGATTTAGTTTACGCCAATGAACGAGGGCGCTGGCACTTATTTACCAATAATAACGAGCAGCTTAATAACAATAATTATATGGTGATTAACGTCGGCGTAGCACCGTCAAATAACGCTACGGCACAAGGGGCGATAATGACAATGCGTGCCTGCGGCAATATCTATAAACGTGTAGTCGGTGCCACCTCAGCCCCTTTCACTCATAACGCTAATAACCATTTACATGTTGGCTTAGGTCAGTGTGATAAAATCGACAGCACTGTGGTGCAATGGTCAACTGGCGAGCAAATCAAGCTTGAAATTAACAACGTCAATCAAATGGTTAAAACGGCTCAATAAACAATATTAATAATTCGACTATTCATCTCAGTTAACGGGTACGATTAACTTTTAAAACAGCGGCTTCATAATGAAGCCGCTTTTTCATCTTAGCGAAAAACATTCACACAGCACAACCCACCAAAAATTGAAGTATACTTATCGGGAAAAACAGGACGGGTTAAGGAGCAGTAGTATGTTTCAGCTCGGTTATCAGTTTTAAAACAGCTAATTAGGCAAATGGATGTTACGCTGGATTTGCTCTTAACCTTTGTTAAACTTGCCACAAACACAAACACAAGCAGCCCATGAGAAAAGCAACTTATGTCACAACGATTACATAATGAAAATCAGTTTAAATAAAGCCACGCTAATCAAGCGCTATAAACGCTTTCTCGCTGATATTATTTTAGCCGACGGCTCAACTACAACAATTCATGTCGCGAACACTGGCGCTATGTCTGGTTGCGCTGAGCCAGGCGATATCGTTTGGTATAGCACGTCTGATAATCCAAAACGAAAATATCCTTTTAGTTGGGAATATACTCAAAAACCTAATGGCCAGTTAATTTGTGTTAATACCATCAGAGCCAACCAATTTGTCGAACAAGCACTATTAGCTAAAAGCCTACCGGCATTAACTGATTTTGACGAACTCAAAAGAGAAGTAAAATATGGCAATGAAAACAGTAAAATTGATTTTTTATTAACACAGGAAGATCAGGCAGATACTTACATTGAAGTAAAAAGCGTGACCTTATTGCAAGATCAATTAGGCTATTTCCCGGATGCCGTTAGTACTCGTGGTCAAAAACATTTACGCGAGTTAATGGAAATCAGCGAGCAGGGAAAACGCGCAGTATTATTATTTGCCGTTTTACATTCCGGCATAAATTCAGTGCAAGCGGCAGCCCATATTGATAAAAAATATGCTGAGTTATTAACTCAGGCGAAACAAGCCGGTGTCGAAATATTCGCTTATAAGGCTAATTTTACCTATGCTAAAAATTCAATAACCGCACAATTAAGTGAATCACTAGCGGTGATAATTTAACCAGTGATGAATTTAATTATCGGTTTTAGTTGACTAACACTAGTAAAACTTGCTAAAAGTTCTTTTTTGTTGTCGATGACTTGTCACACTGGATAAAAATACTAGTGAATTTTTCACGCTAACAACTTGTTTAATAAGAAATTCGTAACTTTATTTTATTTTTGCTCTTGAAAATAATTAACAACAGCACCATATAGCCCCAGTATTACGGTCTAATAATTTATTGGCAATTGCAGCTAAGTAATTTTAGAAAGAAAAACATATACGTTACTTGGTTTTTGTAGCATTAGGAGAAACAGCATGCCAGACAAAAAAGCATTAGGGATTCTAGCCTTAGCAGGTGTAGAACCATACCAAGAAAAGCCAAACGAAGAGTTCATGAATGAAGCACAACGTGAACACTTTAAAAAAATCCTCGAAGCTTGGCGTTCACAACTGCGTGAAGAAGTTGATCGCACTGTAAGTCATATGCAAGACGAAGCAGCTAACTTTCCAGATCCAGTTGATCGTGCTGCACAAGAAGAAGAGTTCAGTTTAGAGTTACGAACACGAGATCGTGAACGTAAGCTGATTAAAAAGATTGAAAAAACACTACAACTTATTGAAGAAGATGAGTTTGGTTTTTGTAACTCTTGTGGCATCGAAATTGGCATTCGCCGTTTAGAAGCTCGCCCAACAGCAGACCTTTGCATTGAATGTAAAACGTTAGCTGAAATTAAAGAGCGTCAATTAGCCGGTTAACCAACCGTCAATGCTCACTGAGAATATCAAGCGACCTTATCGAGGTCGCTTTGCTCCCTCCCCTTCCGGCCCTCTACACTTTGGTTCTTTAGTAACCGCTTTAGCTAGTTATATTCACGCCAAACAACACCAAGGCACTTGGCTAGTTCGCATTGAAGATATTGATCCGCCCAGAGAACAACAAGGCGCAGCCAGTTTAATCTTAAAAACCTTAGCCGCTTTTGGCCTGCACTCGGATGAACCTGTGTTATACCAAAGCCAGCAAAGTGATAAATATAATCACTTATTAGCAACACTAGCCCAGCAAAAGTTAACCTACCATTGTCAATGCACTAGGGCTAATATCAAAGCGATTGGTGGTATTTATCAAGGCTATTGTCGTGATAAGTCGATGTCCGCTGAGCAGTCGGCAATTCGATTAATAAATCAGTTTGCTGTTAATCAATTTGACGATTTATTTCAAAGTCCCGCGCAAAACAAAGCTGAGCTGTTAGCGCCAAATCTGATCCAATGTGACCAAGCCTTAGCTCAAGAAGATTTTATTCTGCGCAGAAAAGACGGCCTTTTTGCTTATCAGCTGGCGGTGGTTCATGATGATATTGAACAAAAAATTAGCCATATTATTCGCGGCTGTGATTTATTAGAGCCAACCGCTCGCCAGTTAACCTTATTCAAAACCTTGAATTGTCCCGCACCAACTTTTGGTCATATACCACTAGCGGTTACCGAAACCGGCTTTAAACTCAGTAAACAAAACAAAGCGCCGGCGTTAGATCTTGCCAAACCACAGCCAATATTAATTAAAGCGTTACACTTTTTAGGCCAAACGCCAGCGCCCGAGCTTAGCCACGGTACCGTCGAAGAAATCATTAATTGGGCTGTTTGTCACAGTGATTTTAATCGCATCCCGAAACAGCCAGAAATAATCCTCTGATCATCGCGTTACCGCCCAGCACTAAAAGGCAAAATTAATTACGCCTGAAGATTCTATTTTTACTCGTATTAATATATTATTGCGACATTATTTATATCTTTAAAAATTAAGGTCGAAATCATTAAAAACGTGATTAATTTGTGCAAAAAATTAATTGGCAAATCTAAGAAAAAAGCGATAGAAACTACCGATAGATTTGAACCAATGGTTATTCAACGTAACGACCATCCGGTCTCACGCCAACAAATTAGCCCAAATGCCTTAAAAGTATTATATCGCTTGAACAAAGGCGGCTACGATGCTTACTTAGTTGGTGGTGGTGTTCGCGATATGTTTTTTGGTATCACGCCAAAAGATTTCGATATTGTTACCAGTGCAACGCCTGAACAAATCAAAGACTTGTTTAGAAACTGCCGATTAATCGGTCGTCGTTTTCGTCTCGCCCATATTTTATTTGGCCGTGAAATTATTGAAGTAGCCACTTTTCGTGGTCATCACAGCGACGACAACTGTCAAAAAGTGTCTAAGCAAAGTGATCAAGGCATGTTGTTACGTGACAATATCTACGGTTCAATTGAAGAAGACGCTGAACGCCGTGATTTTACCATCAACGCACTTTATTATTCCGCTATCGATTTTACTATTCATGACTTTGCTGGTGGTGTTGCCGATATTAAAGCGCAGCAAATACGCTTAATTGGCGATCCTGAAACCCGTTATCGTGAAGATCCTGTCAGAATGCTGCGAGCAATCCGGTTTGCCACCAAGCTTGATATGAAGATTCACCCAGAAACTGAAAAACCAATTAAGTCATTATCTTCATTGCTTGATAACATTCCTGCAGCCCGCATGTTTGAAGAATTTAATAAGTTATTTCTCTCTGGCAAAGCGGCGGTAAATTATCAGCAATTAAGAGAATATAAGTTATTTGAATATTTCTTTCCGGCAACTGAATACGCTTTAAGAAATAACCTCAGTGAATATTTAGATGCCTTTGTGTTATTAGCGCTAAAAAATACTGATGATCGTATTAATAACGACAAAAGAGTAACACCGGCGTTCCTATTTGCGGCTATTTTATGGTATCCATTACAGGCGGCTATTCGTCAAATTAATGAAAGCCAAGAGCTATCTCCGCAAGATGCTTTTTATGCTGGCTACAACCAAGTGATGTCTGAACAGCAGCAATCAATCGCTATTCCAAAAAGATTCCAGTTAGTGATCAAAGACATTTGGTTACTGCAAGACAGATTATCGCGTCAAGATACCAAAAGTGTTTATAAAGCCTTTGAACACCCTAAATTTAGAGCCGGTTTTGATTTCTTATTATTACGTGGTGAAATTGAAGGTGGTGAACTGGTTGAATTAGGTAAATGGTGGCAAGACTTTCAGCAGGTTTCTCCTGAAACCCAAAAGCAAATGTTGAAACACACCACTGCCCGTTTGGCACCGCGTCGTACTCCGAGAAAACGTCGCAAGCCGCGGCCAACAAAACCATCAACTGACGCATAGCCAAAGATACTAATGACCACTGCTTATATTGGCTTAGGTAGCAACTTAGACGCTCCTATTGAACAGCTTAAATTATCGATAACAGCCATTGCGGCCATCGAGCAATCTAAGCTGATTGCCATTTCATCTTTGTATGGCAGCCGCCCAATGGGGCCGCAAGACCAACCTGATTATATTAATGCTGTGCTGGCTATTACAACCGAGTTAAGCCCATTAGCATTATTAGACCAACTACAAACAATCGAATTAAACGCTGGCCGGGTTCGTAAAGATGAACGCTGGGGCGCAAGAGTGCTCGACTTAGATATTATTTTATTTGGTCAGCAGCAAATTCAAAATGAGCGCTTAACTGTACCGCATTATGGCATGAACGTACGCGAATTTGTTTTATTGCCGTTAGCTGAAATAGCACCTGATTTTATTTTACCTAGCGGCGAAAATGTCTCTATTTTAGCGGCTAACATTGACCCTAATGGTTTAGCAATTAAAGAAAAAATCAACCTTAGTGATTTTACCGGATAACATCATGACGAAAAAAATTACCACTTCAACCTTGCAAAAGATGAAAGCTAATGGCGAGAAAATAGTCACCATTACGGCATACGATGCAAGTTTTGCACAATTATTCGACCAAGCCGGCATTCATGCCATTTTAATAGGTGATTCGCTCGGTATGGTATTACAAGGTCATGACTCAACCTTACCCGTGACTATTGAAGATATGGCTTATCACACCCGCTGTGTCGCCAAAGGGGTTACCAATACTTTAGTGCTAAGTGACATGCCTTTTATGAGCTATGCCACGAAAGCACAAGCTTTTACTAATGCCGCAAGCTTAATGCAAGCAGGCGCGACTATGGTAAAAATGGAAGGCGGCAGCTGGTTATGTGAAACCATTGAAGGTTTAGTACAACGCGGCATTCCGGTTTGTGGTCATTTAGGATTAACACCACAATCAGTTAATATTTTTGGCGGTTTTAAAGTGCAGGGTCGTGAAAGCGATAAAGCACAAGAAATGATTGCAGAAGCGAAAAAACTCGAAGCCGCTGGCATTCAATTATTGGTACTTGAATGTGTGCCGGCCGGTTTAGCAAAAGCAATTACAGAAGCACTAACTATCCCAACAATAGGCATTGGCGCCGGTAAAGACACCGACGGTCAAATTCTAGTGATGTATGACGCATTGGGCATTTCATTTAACTATATGCCGAAGTTTTCCCGTAACTTTATTAAAGATACCGGTGATATTCAAAAAGCGGTTGAGTTATATATCAGTGAGGTTGAAAGCGGAAACTTCCCTGGCCCAGAACACACTTTTAATTAATGGGTAACCCCTAACATGATCACGGTTAATAACATTCAAGCATTACGCGAGCAGATTTCTGCTTGGCGCAAACAAGGTCTTACTATTGGGTTTGTGCCAACCATGGGGAATTTGCATGCCGGCCATATCTCGCTGGTAGCAGAAGCTAAAAAACACGCAGACAAAATTGTTGCGAGTATTTTTGTTAATCCCATGCAGTTTGGCGTGAATGAAGATATTGATAGTTACCCGCGCACTTTAGCCGACGATCAACAAAAGTTAAGCGCACAAGGCACTGATTTATTATTTACCCCGACTGCGGACATGATTTACCCAAAAGGTTTAGACAAACAATCTTATATTGAAGTACCTAATGTATCTGAAGGTTACTGCGGTGAAAGCCGCCCTGGTCACTTTAGAGGCGTTGCGACCATAGTTTGCAAGCTGTTTAACCTAGTACAGCCTGATGTTGCTTGTTTTGGCTTAAAAGACTATCAGCAGGTACAAGTAATACAAACCATGGTGGAAGATTTTTCGATGCCGATCACCATCATTCCGGTGGCAACCGTGCGTGAAGAAAGTGGTTTAGCATTAAGCTCGCGTAATAATTATTTAACGCCCGCCGAGAAAGCGATTGCGCCAGCATTGAATCAATCCATGCAATGGTTGGCGCAAGAACTTAAGCACAATCAAGCTTATGATGAGCTAATTCAACAAGCGATTGAGAAAATTAATGCCGCCGGTTTACGAACAGATTATTTACATGTATGCCATGCGAGAACGTTAAATCCAGCAACGGCGGATGATAAGTCTTTGGTGATATTGGCGGCGGCACATTGTGGTAAAGCGCGCTTAATTGATAATTTGCAAGTAACTAAATAACCCGAATTTGGTTTAAGCTATTTTACTCAACAATGCTATTTTAGCGCCTATCAGCGTTGCCTGCATGGATGCATTTTATCGGGAATAAAAAAACCGTGTTTTTCCTACTAATAGCCTGCTATTAGTGCGAAAAAACGCCTTGATATCCACTTAAATTTCATCATTGAGTCTAAGATAAACTAGGTAAAAAAATAAACACGTGAATTATTCATTATAAATCAAACCGTTATAAAACCCATTAAACCGAGTTCAGGTTAAATAAGCTTCAATAACAGCTCATACTCTTCATACTACAGTTCATGCTACAGATTATATGCTAACACTTGCTTCTTAAGCGTTTAACGCGCTTAAGAAGCAAGCATATAAGCTAAAAGTTCAGGTAAATAGTTTTCACTTTCCTGCGCTATTTGGCACTGTTCAGCTAAGATATCATTTAAAATTTCTTTTGACGTTAACGGGTTCGCTAACACCACACGAAAGACTAAGGTTTTTCTACCTTGATATTTAGCCACTTCAATTCGCGTTCGTGAGACAAACGACTTACCACTTTCACGTTGGCGCTTTTGAATATATTTGGTTAGCTTATCTAAACAAGTATTAACAAAGGTTTGTTCTTCGGGATTAGCCGTAGCTAAAAACGTTTGAATTGCCGGCGGTACATAGCGATAAGTAAGTAAACATAACTCAGGTTTGGTTACTAATTCAAAATGGCTATGGGCCTGAATTTGTTGTGCGAAATACTGCGCTCGTTCAATGCTTTGATTAATTAACATTTCATAGCCCTGACGGCTAATAATATGCAAACTAGAATACACTAACATCGCCATACCCGACCTTGAGCCTTCAAGGGTATGACTACCTAAATCTTTTGAGCCTTTACGTAAAATATATTCGGCATGATGCTCAATCGCAGCAACCGACGCTGGATTTTTAAAGACCACTAAACCGGCGCCCATTGGCACATACATTTGCTTGTGGGCATCAATGGTCACTGAATCGGCACGTTCAACACCAGCTAATAAATGACGATATTTATTCGATAATAACGTGGCGCCGCCCCAAGCAGCATCAACATGAAAATGGGTGTCAAATTGCTCAGCTATATCGGCTAATTTATCAAGCGGATCGACATTACCGGTTTCTGTTGTGCCTGCGACACCAACAATACTTAGAATACGAATGTTTTTAGCTTGTAACTCTTGGCACTTTTCAATCAGTAACTGACAATCAATTTTATTGTTTTCATCGGTTGGAATGGCAATAACATTGTCTTGGCCGATACCTAAAACGTCAGCTGATTTTTTTAATGAATAATGACCACGAGACGAGACTAAAATTGCTAGGTTATTATAACCATAATGATTTAAAGCCGCGTGTAACCCTGAGCGGGCAATGCCATTAAAGTCACCATCGGGTTTTAATAAGTTATTACGTGCTACCCATAACGCCGTGATATTAGCGACGGTACCACCAGAGCAAAAAGCGCCTAACGAATGATTCGCACTGTGCATCCACTGTTGGTAAAAGTCTTCTTGGCCTTGATACACCAAACGATGCATCATCCCAAGCACTTGCCGCTCTAACGGGGTAAACGCTTTTGAGGTTTCAATTTTGACTAGGTTTTGATTTAAACCGACCATTAATTTTGACAATGGCAAAATAAAATAAGGTAAGGCTGAGGTCATATGACCAATAAAACTAGGGCTAGAAGTATGAACCGATTGTGAAACTACCTTGTTCAGTAGCTCTTTCATATGATCGGAAACAAACGATGGCTGCTCAGGAATTTCTGAGCTTTCAAAGTCTTTTTCAATATCGGTTAATAGCTTTTCAGTCGCGGCAATATGTTCACCTAAAAACCCCGCAAGGTTTTGTGATATATCACGCTCGATTTGGCCTAATGTTGAATTTGGCGCTTCAGGGATCGTAAAGATGCGATGTAAAGACGCTTGCGAAGCCTGTGCTTTGCGCTTACCTACGGTCATATAAGTCTTTTAGCCTGTTAAGATAAGCCAATTGAAATTTTGTGCACTGTAATAAAAATTTCACTAAATGTCTTCTATTATTGGAAAATACTGGCGAAAAAGCAAAATACTCGCCAATAATAACTGCTGGTTAGAACAAGTTAAAAGTTATTTGGAAGTAAGAATTCAGCTTATTTGATCAATAATTGCCAACAGGTTTGGCCACTAGCAGTAAACTTAGCTTCAAACGGGGTTAAAGGTTCAATCACGGCTAATTCGACAATTTCACCACTTCTGCCAGCAATTTCAGCTGCTGCCAAAAACTCTTCTAAATATAAGCGCCAATTACTGCGTAGCTCTATTTGCTGACCGGTTTGAATTATTTGCGGAAATACCGCGCTACCATGCCAGCGACGCTGTAAATGTTTTGATTTAGGCCAAGGGTTAGGATAAAGAATAAAATGACGAGCAACCGGCCAATTAGCCGCTTGCACCAAACGATAAAAGTCATTTAAATCAGCGCGGAGCAAACAGTAGTTATCAACCCCTTGGAGATCAACCGCTAAATGTTCATCAATATTACGCCCTAAACGATTGGCCGATTTATCAACGCCAATAACAAAAGCATCAGGGTTTTGCTTGGCAATTAAGCGCGTACTTTGGCCAACACCACAGCAGGCATCAAGAATAATTTCGCCCGAAAAACTTTTAAGCAGTTCATTTATTTCATCAAAAGCTACTTGAGTATGCGCTTGAATCGGTTTTTGAAAAGCATGGCTTAAATGTTTATTTACGGTTTCACTAAGGTGTTCGTGAATACCGTCTTGATTAGTCACAATCGCTTTGGAATCACCGCTGGTGTTAAGCTGAGCCTTATTTACCATATTTTTATTTGCCTTATCAGGGTCAGATTTTAACATTAACTTCTTAACCCTATACCTTTAGTGATTAAGGTCATAGCGACAGCAAACAAGGTGACAATAAATACCGCTAAGACACCAAAAGCAATAGTTAAGCTAACATCGGTAATACCTAAAAAACCATAACGAAAAGCATTCACCATATACATGATCGGGTTAATTTGCGATGCACTTTGCCAAAACTCAGGCAATAAACTAATCGAATAAAATACTCCGCCTAAATAGGTTAGCGGCGTTAAAACAAAGGTTGGGATAATTGATATGTCATCAAAAGTCACAGCATATATCGCGTTGATTAAGCCGCCTAACGCAAACGTTGCAGAGGTTAAACAAACAGTGATAAGAATAACCCAAATATTATGAACCTGAATGTCAGTAAAAAATAATGAGATGAGGGTCACCATCAAACCAACCAAGATACCACGCGCCATACCGCCACCAACATAACCAGCAACCATCACCCAATTAGGGATAGGCGCCACTAGCATTTCTTCAACATTACGCTGCCATTTAGCGCTATAAAAAGAAGAGGCTACATTGGCATAAGAGCTAGTGATCACACTCATCATAATCAAGCCAGGGACAATAAACGACATATAATCAAAGCCGCCCATCAAGCCAATTCGCGAGCCGATTAACTCACCAAAGATAACAAAATATAAGCTGATGGTAATTGCTGGTGGTACTAAGGTCTGCACCCAAATCCGCATAAAACGATGGATTTCTTTATTCAAAATGCTTTTTAAGGCAATAACATTTCTTGCAGCAGACATCTTAGTTTGCTCCTTGTGTTGATTTAGTTGCTAAGTCATTAGCCTCTTGATTACCAGCGACTAAGCGTACAAAAAGCTCTTCCAGACGGTTACTTTTATTTCTCATACTCAGGACATCGATCCTCTGGGCAGTAAACTGACTAAACACTTCATTTAAACTTTGCGATTTTCTAATATCAACTTCAATCGTATGGTCATCAAGTAACCGGTATTCAAAGCCGACTAAGTTCGGTTTAGCACAGCCTAACTTTAAATCAAAAACGATAGTTTCAACATCAAGCTGCGCCAGTAGTGCTTTCATACTGGTGTTTTCAATGATTTTACCGCTGTCGATAATGGCAATGTTTCGGCACAACATCTCAGCTTCTTCAAGATAATGCGTGGTTAAAATAATGGTAATACCTTGCTGATTTAGCTCACGTAAAAATTCCCACATCGAGCGTCTAAGTTCAATATCAACACCAGCGGTTGGTTCATCTAGAATCAGTATTTGCGGTTCATGCATTAACGCACGAGCGATCATTAAACGACGTTTCATACCACCAGAAAGCTGACGTGCTGGCTCGTCACGTTTCTGCCATAAATCGAGTTTTTTAAGATATTTTTCTGCGCGTTGGTGCGCTAATTTACGTTCAACGCCATAATAACCCGCTTGATTAACTAAAATACGGGTCAAACTTTCAAACTGGTTAAAGTTAAATTCTTGCGGCACTAGGCCAATAAAGCTTTTTGCGCTTTCAAGCTCAGTATCAATGTTATGACCATTAACTTCGACAATACCTGCCGTTTTATTTACTAATGAGGTGATCACACCAATTGTTGTCGACTTACCTGCGCCATTTGGCCCTAACAAAGCGAAAAAATCACCTTGTTTAACCGTAAGGTTAATACCTTTTAACGCTTGAAAACCACCTTTGTAGGTTTTGGTGAGATCGTAGATTTGTAAAGCTGGTAACATGGTATAGATTCCAAATTTATTAAGCGGTTTAAAGAACGAAATTAACAAACAATGATTGTTCGCTAATTTTAGGGTAATTCACCAGAGATCAATATCAATACTTCGCCAGATACAGGTACATTTTAATCTGCCATATAGCGACAAAATCTAAAGTGGCTGACAAACGAATAACAATGTTTCGCCCACAAGTAGTTAAGTTTTTTCGTAAACACAAAAATCTAAGTTATAAGCATTTTTTTCATCAGCACTAAATTTTTCATTACTTATTTTTTGCCAGGTATTGTCGTTATCATAAGCTGGGAATTGGGTGTCACCGTCAATAGTCGCGTCGATATGGGTAATATATAAACGCTGTGCTGCGGGTAAACAATGGGCGTAAATTGCGCCACCACCAATCACCATTATTTCATCAACTTGGCCTGCTTTCGCTATGGCTTGTTCCACTGATGCAACCACATCAATACCAGCGGCTTGATAATTTTCATCACGAGAAATGACAATATTTTGTCTACCAGGTAACGGACGGCCAATTGACTCATAGGTTTTTCGCCCCATGATCACAGGCTTGCCTAACGTGGTTTTTTTAAAATAGGCTAAATCAGCAGGTAAATGCCAAGGCATATCATTGTCTTTACCGATAATGCGGTTATCCGCATGGGCGACGATCATAGAAAGTGTGGTCATTTATCTCTTCTCTTTGAATATAATTTTGTCTGGAACTTTGTTAGCTAACTTGTAATTGAACACAATGTATTACTGACTGAATAATTTTGTTGTTAGCTATTTGTGATTTTTTTATTGAGCAAATTGCCGATACTCTTGTTTAAATAATTCTTTTTGTTTTAACAAGGCAAAAATCAACAGGCAAACTAACGCTAACAGTGCCGCAAAACCGGCCCCTAAATTAGCTGCCCGAAAGCTAAAATACTGAGCAATAATACCAGTGCAAGTTGTGCCTAACATCATACCAACTTTCATCGCGTTTGAATAAAAAGTTGAGGTAAAACCAATCCTGTCAGGTAACTGCTCTTGCATAATAGTAATTCCAAGGCCGGCGTACAAACCATAAAAAATAGCATTAACAGCTTGTAGCATAATTAATTGCCACATCGTCTCGGCAAAAAACATTCCGAGATAAAAGCTCATGGCAAAAATAAAGGCGATAACCATCAAGTGATTTTTTGACCATTTTTTTGATAACTGGGCTGCATACAACATCACTGGAATTTCTAAACAGGCAACTATACCCATTAAAACCCCTGGCAGATAGGCCGGTAAGTTTAGCTCTTTCACTGTATATAAAGGTAAGGCGGAGGCATAAGCTAAATTAGCAGCCATACCTAACATTACCGCTAAGCCCAGTAGCCAAAATGAGGCTGGAATTGGGTCGTTAATATCGTCATGGCTGTCAGCTGATTTTTTCTGTTTAGGCGCAGGTTCAGGAATATATCGCCACATAAATAACATCGCCAGCACAGCAAAAATAAGCGCAATACTAAAAGAGGCATAAAAACCAATAATTGACACTAACATAAAACCGATGGCTGGCCCCACCATCCAAGAAAAAGACATACCTGCTCGTACTCGCGCATTAAACTGAGCAATATTGATAGGCGTGTTTCCAGCCCATTGCCGGCCAATTATTAACATCTGCGGAATACTGGCATTGCCAAAGCCCATAAAAACCACACCAGCAAATAAAACCCAATAAAAGGAGTCGGTTGTTATAAACACCAACAAGGCAAACATGGTGCCTAAGGTCGCAATTAAATAAAGCTTTTTAACATTACTGCCTTTATCGGCTAAATTACCCAGCCATTGACTGATCACTAAACCAGAAAGTGTCACGCAGCCCGTATATAAACCAATATAAATCGGCGGACTATTAAGCCCTTCAACAATAAAGTAACTCATCAACGGATTAACAAAAGCGCCAATCAGGCCGGTTAATATACTTAAAATGATAAAGAGCTTGGCAATACTGTTATCTGAACGCCGCTTAGCATTAACGTCTAACACTTCGACAGAGCTATTGGCTAACTCAAGCGATGATTTAAGTTGCTTAGACATAAGAGCGATTACTCATTAAAATTTATTAAAAAGCCAAAAACAAAAAAGCCGCTAAATAAGCGACCTTTGGTTAAGAAGAAGATGGTTTATCGATTATTTTCGATATTCGACTTCTACGTCGTAATCATCTTCATCCCAATCATCGTCATCAAGCAAGTCTTCATGCTCTTCGATGGTTTCTTGATGGTAAGTATCCCACTTAAACTCAACCGCTTGCTCTTCTGGCGTTTCAGCTTCTTCTTCCGGAGGTAAGGCTTCAATAAAGCTCATTACTTCTCTGGTTAACTCTTCAGTTCCATCTCGATTGAATGCCGAAATTTTAAAAACGCGATCTTTATAATCTAAGGCTGCAACTACTCTATCAATGATTTCTTGCGCTTCGTCTTCAAATAATAAATCCAATTTATTAAATACAACCCAACGTGGTTTATTCGCTAATTTGGCAGAGTGCTGCTCTAATTCTCGAATAATAGTTACCGCATTATCGGCAGGATCAGACTCATCAGCAGGTAAAACATCAATCACATGCAATAAGATACGACAACGTTCTAAATGTCGTAAGAACTTCATACCTAAACCAGCACCGTCGGCTGCGCCTTCGATCAAACCTGGAATATCTGCAATAACAAAACTGCGCTCGGCATTTAGTCTTACTACACCTAAATTAGGTACTAAGGTGGTAAACGGATAATCAGCTACTTTAGGCTTCGCAGCAGAAACACTACGAATAAGAGTCGATTTACCCGCATTAGGCAAACCTAACAAACCAACATCAGCCAATAGTAATAATTCTAAGCGTAAGCTACGAATTTCACCTGGGGTGCCATTAGTCTTTTGTTGTGGCGCGCGATTAGTACTACTTTTAAAGCGCGTATTACCTAAACCATGCCAGCCGCCTTTTGCCACTAACAATTTCTGCTTATGATTAGTTAAATCACCGAGTTGCTCACCCGTATCAACATCAACAGCACGCGTTCCAACCGGTACTTTTAAGAAAAGTGCCGGTGAACTTTTACCGGTACAATCTCGGCTACCGCCATTTTCACCGCGTTTGGCTCGATGAAAACGTTCAAAACGATAATCAATTAACGTATTTAAACTTTCATCGGCAATTAAATATACATCGCCACCGTCTCCGCCATCGCCACCGTTGGGACCACCAAATTCGATATATTTTTCTTTACGAAAACTAACGATGCCATTGCCGCCGTCGCCAGCTTCAACTCTAATTTCTACTTCATCTACAAATTTCATGGTATTTAAACAATTCCAACCGTGTGCATAACTAAACAATTATAAACGATTTTGAGACTTTTACTTCAAAGAAAAAAAAACCCCGCTATTGCGGGGTTTTTTAATATGATAAAACTTATTCAGCAACGATACTTACGAATTTACGGTTTTTTGGACCTTTAACTTCGAATTGTACTCTACCGTCTGATAAAGCAAATAAAGTATGGTCTTTACCGATACCCATATTGTTACCAGCGTGGAATTTAGTACCACGTTGACGAACAATGATGTTACCCGCTAAAACTTCTTGACCACCAAAGCGTTTAACACCTAGGCGTTTTGCTTCTGAATCACGACCGTTACGTGTACTACCTGCAGCTTTCTTATGTGCCATTTTGAATCGCTCCTAATTAGCCGTTAATACCAGTAATTTTCACTTCAGTGAACCATTGACGATGGCCCGCTTGTTTACGTGAATGCTTACGACGTTTGAATTTAACAATTTTAACTTTGTCTGCACGGCCTTGAGAAACTACTTCAGCAGTAACTTTACCGCCAGCAATGTAAGGCGCGCCTACATTGATCTCTTCGCCATCAGCGATCATTAAAACGTTTTCGAAATCTACTGATGCGCCAACTTCTAATTCGATTTTTTCTAAACGAACAGTTTGACCTTCAGTTACGCGGTGTTGTTTACCACCACTTTGGAATACAGCGTACATAGCTACTCCGTACGGCGTCATTTTTGTTCTGACGCAAATTTAAAAATATAGGGCGCGAATTCTACTCGAAGAGTTAGATAAGGGCAAGTAGTAAAACGATCATTTCTTTACTTTTTAGTAGTTTTTTTAACTTATTGCATTAAGCATGCGCTAAGCGGTTCAAAACCAGTAGTTTTCGTGTAAACTTCTAGGCAATTTTATTATCAGTAGTTACTTGGAAATCAACAGCCGCAATGGAACTTAAAGAAATACAAGGTTTAGCTCAACAAGATATGAGCGCCGTAAACGATCTTATCTATTCTCAAATCCAATCAGACGTTGCGCTAATCAATCAATTAGGTGTTTATATCGTTAACGCTGGTGGTAAGCGGATGCGCCCAATGTTAACGGTATTAGCGGCCCGAGCATTACAATATCAAGGCAAGGATCATATTAGCGTTGCTGCGATCGTTGAGTTTATTCATACCGCCACTTTATTACATGATGATGTGGTTGATGAATCGAATATGCGCCGTGGTCGTGAAACAGCTAACGCCTTATTTGGCAATAGCGCCAGTGTACTTGTTGGTGACTTTTTGTATACCCGCTCATTTCAAATGATGGTTGGCTTAGATCAAATGAAGATCATGAGGATCCTTTCTAACTGCACCAATATTGTTGCTGAAGGTGAAGTATTACAATTAATGAATTGTAATGATCCAACAACTACTGAAGAAAGTTATATGCAGGTAATTTATTGCAAAACTGCAAAATTATTTGAAGCCGCAACACAATTAGCCGCAGTGCTCTCAAATCAGCCTGCTGAAGTTGAAACGGCAATGCAAGCTTATGGTAAACATTTAGGCACCGCTTTCCAGTTAGTAGATGACATTATGGATTACACCGCTGACGCTAAAGCTATGGGTAAAAATGTGGGTGACGACTTAGCCGAAGGCAAACCAACCTTACCACTACTTTATGCCATGCAACATGGTAATGCCGAACAGCAAAAATTAATCAGTGACGCCATCGAACATTGTACTGGTATGGAACATCTTGATGACATTTTAGCTGCCATGCATGAAACCGGCTCGCTTATTTATACTCAGAAAAAAGCAGAAGCAGAAGCAGATAAAGCCATTGCTGCTTTAAGCATAATTCCTGATTCTGACTATAAAGCAGCACTGATTGCACTGGCACATATTGCCGCCAACCGTTCGGTCTAAGCCTTAACTGAGTTCCTATGAAAAAACACTTTGGATTTATTTTAAATTTAGCCGCGATTGCCTTGTTCGTCCCCGGCATTATGTTACCGATTTTTAGTTTGGCGATGGAAGTTACAGCAAATGTCGGCTCTGGCAGTTTGTCATCAGATATTGTCAATAAAGAATTATCATTAATCGGCACCATTGATGAGCTGTGGCAAGACCAACGCTTTTTGGTGGCAACCTTGATCTTTGCTTTTTCTATTGCGATCCCAGTGTTAAAAACAGTTTTAGTGACCACGAGTTATTTTATTAAAAATAACCAAACAGCAAAAAAATTAGTCGGTTTTGTCAATATCATTGGCAAATGGTCAATGGCAGATGTTTTTATTGTGGCGATATTTTTAGCGGTACTCTCTACTAATCATGCAGAAACTGCGACTGAACAGCAAATCTCGATGTTTGCTTTTAAACTGAATGTTTTGATCAGTAGCGAAACGTTGTCGAACATTGGCCAAGGTTTTTATTATTTTACCGGCTATTGTTTATTATCGATTTTAGGTACGCAATTATTGCAAAGTGCTTTAACAAAGCCTCAAAAAAATATCCATCAAGCAAGTGCTGAAAGTTAATAGGTAAACTAAAAACTAGCCTAGTAAAAACAACCTATCAAGCGCGTGTTTCAGCGCGCTAAATCCGAGTAAAAACTTAGCTAACCAGCGGTTAAACAAGGTTTTCATTACTACTCTCGACAAAAAAATCATCAGTTTAAACAACGTTTAGTCAAATGGTGACCACCATAAGGCTTTATTATCTAACGGCGTTTTGGGTGGCAACAATGGATTATTTACATAAATAATTTTCCGCTCAGCTAACTTAGCTTTCGCTATTTTTTCAGCGTAGTATTCATTAAAAATAGCTTCAAGTAGCTTATTTTCGACCATCATTTCTAAGCCTTCCTGAATCCGCTTAGCAATTTTAGGCGCATTCGGTGAGACAAAAATATACGTTGGCGCTGGGTAATGTAACGCTAAACTTGGTTCAACCACTAATTGTTGCTGATGCTGGTCAAACAAGGCTTTTTCTTCATCTATTTCATTAATACCTCTTGGCACATAATCAACGCGCTGTGACGATAACACTGAAAATAAACCGGTATAGGAATTAAAACCTAAAACATTAAAACCATTGGCGGCCAATACGCTATATGTTGCCCAATCTTTTAATAAGCCAACTTTAATTTTTTTAAGATCGGCTATGTTATCTACTTGCTTAAATTTATCGATATTATCTTTATGAATTAACAACAAGCGATAATTTAATAAACCACGGCGAATTGGAATACGTATTGGGATCGCTTTTTGCTCCCATTCATTGGTGGTCAAGGCGACAAAAACATTAATGTTTTTACCTGACTGAATTTCTAAAATAGCGCGATGAGTTTTTGTTAATAAGCTACTAGGAATTATTTTATACGGACCATATTTCTCTTCCGTCAGCTTTAACGACTGCTCTAGTACCGCTATTTTATATTTAGTTCTAATATCGTTAGCTGTTTGGCCTAAGTTCGCCTTAATAACATCAACAGCGAGGCAGGATTGGCTATAAAACAGTGAAGCTAACAAAAACAGCACTCGTTTGATAAATATCATGAAAAATACCCTACATAATAATGGTGTCTGTGATTCAATTCTTGCCTACGCGTTTTAATTAAAATCACAAAGCCCTTGCTTTAATTATGCTATTGGTTTGGTTACTTATAATTCTAGTCAAAAACTGAAAACTTGGTGTTTTATTCGTATCTTGCTTATCAAAAACAGTAATAACTTTTGTCAGTGGTAGGTTAAAAACTAAAAAAACAGATAAAAACACTAAATTTAAGACAAAAAAATAGTCGCACTAGGCGACTATTTTTCATACCAGTCAAAGATTAGCCGTTGATAAAATCAACACCTTCTTGAATGTCTTTATTTAATGTAGCAAGCATGTCGTCTTTAGCTTTTTGCTCGAATGCACTTAATTCACCGTATGGTAAAATTTCGGCAACACCGTTAACGCCTAAACGCACTGGGTGAGCAAAATAAGCAGCATCGCCACCTTCAACATCAACGTATGCGTAATCAATTACGTCTTCGCCTTGTAAACCTTTAACTAAAGATAAACAAAAACGTGCAGCTGCTGCGCCCATTGATAAAGTAGCTGAACCGCCACCCGCTTTTGCATTTACAACTTCTGTACCTGCGTTTTGAATACGAGGCGTTAAAGCCGCAACTTCTTCATCAGTGAAAGTAACACCTTCAACTTGTGAAAGAAGTGGTAAAATTGTAGTACCTGAATGACCGCCAATTACTGGCACTTTAACGTCACTTACGTTTAAGCCTTTTAATTCAGCAATAAATGCTTCACTACGGATAACATCAAGCGTCGTTACACCAAATACACGGTTTTTATCGTAGGTACCTGCTTTTTTGAATACTTCAGCAACAATTGGCACAGTACCATTTACTGGGTTAGTAATTACACCTACTAAAGCTTTTGGACAGTTAGCAACAATGCCTTCTGCTAACGTTTTGATAATACCAGCATTGACGGCAAATAAATCTGCACGATCCATACCTGGCTTACGTGGCATACCTGCTGGAATGATCACAATATCAGCACCAGTTAAAGCACCGGCTAAGTTATCCGCACCAAAACCTTCAACTTTAACAGCCGTTGGGATGTGGCTTAAATCAACTGCAACACCTGGAACAACAGGTGCAACATCATAAAGTGATAACTCAGAACCTGCTGGTAATTGAGTTTTTAATAATAAAGATAATGCTTGGCCGATACCGCCAGCTGCGCCTAAAACTGCTACTTTCATTGGATGTCCCCGAAATTTGAGTAATTACGTAAATTAGATTGTCGCCAACGATAAAACATCGCTGCCAAAAAGACAAATAATAATAGGTTATATCCAATAGAGATGTTAGTTATTTAGAGATTATCTTGCCATTTTTCGATAAGATAGCAGGAGTTTATACATTATTAATTAAATAGTTAGTTGTTGATATGCCGGTTCAATCCAAGCAAGAAGTGTTAATACAAGCCTTTAAAGAATTATTAAAACAAGAGAATGTTAGCTCGCAGGGAGACATTGTTGAGGCTTTAAAAGCGCAAGGCTTTGAAAATATTAGCCAATCAAAAGTTTCGCGAATGCTAAGTAAATTTGGTGCAGTACGTACCCGCAATGCCCGCCAAGATATGGTTTACTGTTTGCCTGCGGAATTAGGTGTACCAACAGTGAATAGCCCACTAGCACAACTGGTAATCGACATTGAACATAACGATGTCATGATTATTATTCGCACCAGCCCGGGGGCGGCACAGTTAATCGCCCGTTTATTAGATAGTTTAAGTAAGAGCGATGGCGTGTTAGGAACAATCGCCGGTGATGATACAATTTTCATTGCACCGACGGATGTTAAAGCCATTAAAAAAACGATTGAACGATTAGAGCTTTTGTTTTTAAACAGTTTATCTTAAAAGACGTTAAGCTTATTCGTCGTCGCTATTATCAAATTTAGTGAATTTATTAAATTTGATAATAGCGCTGAGCTCCTCGCCATACAGGCTGCCTTTTTCAGAATACCGGTCTAACTTAGTCACTAAAACAAAAGGGTCATCGGTTTTCATTCTGGTTTTTCGAAACTGTTCAAAAGCGGCACTGCGCCCTAACGTACGATAATAATCATATACCGCACCTTCAACAGAATCGTATTTCTTAACCCAAATGGTTTTATTACCGCGTTTTTTCAACGCCGCAATTCTCGGTTCATCTTCATCAAAAGACCAAACACCAAAAATATTATAGGCTTTTCTAAAAAATCGCGACGTTGCCCACGAGCTTTCCATGGCCGCTTGAGCAATAGCAATACTTTTAGGATGAGGCTTAAGCGCCGCCAATAATTCGGCATCTGTAGTTGCTTTATACTCTGTTTTTAATTCTTCAATTTTGGCGCTACTTTGCCCTTTTGCAAGCGCGACTTTAACTTCTTCATATTGCGTCATCAAATCGGCATAAACATTATTGACCGCTGGGATAATTAAAGCACGAAAACGGGCCTTTTTTTCCTGAACCGTCATCGGCGGAAGTTCTGCTTCTTCTTGTGTGAAGTAGTAAGTTAAGCCACCACCAATTAACAGTAACAGTGCGCCTAACAACGCTTTTGTTTGCTTTGAAGATAATTGCAAAATAAATATTCCCTATGGCTTAGCTTGAATTGCTTTACGTAAATGGTTTATGCGCTGTTTGCAGCTTGATGCACAGTATAACGTATTTCAAGATTAATTAATCGAACAAGTAATTACTTCATCCACAACAGAGGATGACGAACTGGCAGGTTGCGCAATACTTCATAGGTTGTTGGATCTGCCTCCAACTTTTGCCAGAGCGAGAAATATTCTGCTTTTTGCTTGTGGTCACCAACTAAATCAGCAAGTGTTGCTGCCTGTAATGACCAACAAACACCATGATTATTCGGGTGGTCGCGCTCAGTTTTGCCAAAAGGATGGGGATTCATCCAAGTTAAATATTCACTAAACCAGGCTTTGATCGCGGTTTGCTCTGCTGTTGGAAAACCAGCTGACTGCATTAATATTTTTGCGCCACGAGCCACTTCAACCAAATGCAAAGTATCAATCAAACCAATACTACGACCTCACCTTTACTCGCTTGGCCATATTTCAAACTTGGCTTCATTTTCGTTTGTTCGTTAACAAACCAAGCGTTTAAATATGCCCGAGCCTTAACAGCATATTCAGCTTTTGGGGCAATAATATTACTTAAACGGATCATTGATAATCTGTGGGCAACAAAACACAAGCCTGCTTTTAATTGACTATGTATGAATAATGACAGATAAACAGAATTGATAATTATTGATTTTAGATCATAAATGAGCGAATTAAGAGCTAACCAGCGGGTAATACTAAACGAACTTAATCGCGTTTGTTTAGTATTACGCCAGCACCAGGTTAATCTTCAAGCGTGGCAAGTTGCTCTAAAAAGTTTAAGCTTGGGGCAAAAAATGCCGCACCGGTTTCCGCTTGTGTATATTTCAATAAATGATCGAAGTTACCTTCATCATCGGTATGGATCATTGCTTTTAGCATAGTTTCAAACGGTTTCGCCGAGTGACAATAAGAAACAAAAAACAAACCTTGCAGCTTCATATCACCATACGGCATGCTTTGCCTTAATATTTCAATACTCTCGCCATTTTCATCTTTTATATTTACTTTTTTGGTATGGGCGGTGGCTGGTTTATCTTCACTGGCATATTCAACATTATCAACTTTAGTTCTGCCAATAACATCTTCTTGCTGTTTTTGCTCAACAGTATTCCATAAATTCATATTATGGCGATAACGCTGAATATGAAGATAACTACCACTAGCAAATTGACTTTCGGCCTCATCAGATACTAGCGCCACTGCTCGTTTATGAAAACCTTTAGGGTTTTCAGTACCATCAACAAAACCGGTTAAATCACGACCATCTAAAAAGCGAAAAGCACGAACTTGCTCAACTAGTTCGACACTATTGGCAAATAACTCGGTAACTTTCGTACTAACAATATGATTAACGTCAGCACGGTCACTACGGATCTCTATATACAAGTCGTAACTCATTGACGGCGCAAAGCGGTCATCACAAGCCATGGCCGAAAAAGGGTATAACTCTTTCGGGCGGCCGTGCGGATATAACTCATCCCAATAATTAGCGCCAATGGCAATAACACCGGTTAAATTCGCTTCAGAATAATGATCGGCATAAGTATCAAATAACTTGGGTAATCGCGATAGTGCTTGGCGTAGATAAGCACTATCATCTTCTATGACATTAAATAATAAATAATAACCATGTAAGCTTGGCTCGGCACAAACACCAAATTGTTCTCTTGCCATAAAATTTCCTGCAAACCGTTAACTGAAGATATGTCTTTAATTTTACACAAAAATTATACTTTGACAGCAATTGTTTAGTAAAAAATTAAAAAGCTTAAATAAAAGGCTAAAAGCTTGAAGCAAGTAACAAAGCCTGCCGGTTTTATGTATTGCTTCGAGCCTCTAGCTTTTCGCAAAA
Source organism: Thalassotalea sp. (assembly GCA_051251725.1). Classification (GTDB taxonomy): domain Bacteria; phylum Pseudomonadota; class Gammaproteobacteria; order Enterobacterales; family Alteromonadaceae; genus JALZUE01. The sequence goes on from JBPOFN010000001.1 coordinate 365,946, forward strand.
GAAGGCTTGATGTTTGAAACAAGTAACAAAGCCTACCGGTTTTATGTATTGCTTCGAGCCTCTAGCTTTTCGCAAAAGAAGGCTTGATGTTTGAAGCAAGTAACAAAGCCTGCCGATTTAGTGTTTTTCTTCGAGCTTCCTGCGAAAAAGTGCAAAAAAAAGCCCCGCTAAGCGAGGCCTTTCATTAAGTGTTAACTTAATCGATTAGTAACAATCAATTATTTAGAGAACTCAGGGTATGCTTCCATACCACATTCAGCCATATCAACACCTTCATATTCTTCTTCTTCACTAACACGGATACCCATTACAGTTTTAATAATGAACCATGTTGCAAAGCTAGTTAAGAATACCCAACCAAAGATAGTTGCAGCACCAATTAACTGGCCAGAGAATGAAGAACCATCATTAGTTAATGGCACTAATAATAAACCAAATAAACCAACAACACCGTGAACTGAGATAGCACCTACTGGGTCATCAATTTTCGCTTTATCTAAAGCTAAGATTGAAAGTACAACAATTACACCAGCGATTGCGCCAAATAATGTAGCTTGAATAGCTGTTGGTGTCGAAGGTTCAGCAGTAATAGCAACTAGACCCGCTAAGGCACCGTTTAAACACATAGTTAAATCAGCTTTCTTAAATAAGATGCGAGCGAACACTAATGCTGCTACTGCACCACCGGCTGCTGCTGCGTTAGTATTTAAGAATACCATAGCAACTGAATGTGCATTACCGATATCACCTAATTTTAATACAGAACCACCGTTGAAACCGAACCACCCCATCCATAAGATGAAAGTACCAATAGTAGCAAGTGGTAAGTTAGCACCAGGAATCGCGTTTACTTTTCCGTCAGCTGTGTATTTACCTTTACGAGCACCAAGTAATAATACACCCGCTAATGCTGCAGCAGCACCGGCCATGTGAACAATACCTGAACCTGCGAAGTCAGAGAAACCTAAGTCGCCTAAAGTATAAAGACCAAATACTGCATTACCGCCCCAAGTCCAGCTACCTTCCATTGGATAGATAAAACCAGTTAAAACAACAGTAAATATTAAGAAAGACCACAATTTCATACGCTCAGCTACAGCACCAGAAACGATAGACATAGCAGTAGCAACGAATACTACTTGGAAGAAGAAGTCAGAAGCAGCAGAATAAATTGCTCCACCTGTAAATCCGTCTTCACGTGCAGCGAAATCTTTTAATACTGCATCTGCATCAACAGCTTCGATACCATTTAAAAATACACCACCACCGTACATGATGTTGTAACCAATCACTAAATACATAATACAAGAGATAGCATATAAGGCTACGTTCTTAGTAAGAATTTCAGTGGTGTTTTTAGAACGAACTAAACCAGCTTCTAACATTGAGAAACCAGCAGCCATCCACATTACCAAAGCACCACAAACTAAGAAATAGAATGTGTCCATGGCATATTGAAGGTGAAAAATATTTTGTTCCATTTTTGAATTACCTCTTATATCGCTTGAGTATCTAATTCGCCGGTGCGAATACGTACTGCGTGTTGTAGATCGTATACAAAGATTTTACCGTCGCCGATTTTACCTGTGTAAGCTGCTTTCGTAATTGCTTCAACTAAACGCTCAACAATGTCGTCGTTAACAGCAACTTCTAATTTAACTTTTGGTAAAAAATCTACTTGGTATTCTGCACCACGATATAATTCTGTATGGCCTTTCTGACGCCCAAAACCTTTCACTTCGCTAACGGTTAAACCTTCAACGCCGATTTCTGAAATGGCTTCGCGAACATCGTCAAGCTTAAATGGCTTTATGATTGCACTAACTAGTTTCATTACTGTCTCTCCTACGAGTTTTTTTGTTTTAACTATTACAATAGCTGTGCCACTATTTTATTTACTATAAAAACAACAACTTAAAACAAAAACACTACAAAGAAACAAAACAACCTGCACCACAGTGAAGCACCAAATACTTAGTTGGCATCATTGCGGTGCAAAAATAACACAAAAACCAGAAAGCCTTTTTGGGTCATTAGTATTTGCCTGCCATTACGCTTGCTACGTTTATTTTTTAAGCTAAAAATTCCAGCGCCAGTAAAAATCTCTGCAATTTATTTACTATGCGATAGTCGCCAACAAAACAAACTTGCCTGATAGGAATTTTTTGCTAGAATTTTTAATGCTTACATGATGTGGGTAGCAATAAATAAAAGGATTTTATTATGGAAAGAACTCCCTTACAGCGCGCTGCTTTATTATTACTATTACTTTCATTCACCTTTAGCCCTCAATATGCTTTTGCTGGCTTAGTTTTTATTAACGAATTTCACTATGACAATAGTGGGAGTGATGTTAATGAAAAAATTGAATTAGCCGCGCCTATTAACACCAATACCGATAATTTATTACTGCGACTTTATAATGGTGATAAAAATGAAAAGTATCATGAGATTTCTTTACTCGGGCAAAACTTTATCAATATTAACAATGGCTTTGGTTTTTTAGTGATTGATTTCTCTTCGATACAAAATGGCGCAGCTGACGGCATTGCTTTGTTTGATAATAATATACTGCAGCAGTTTTTATCTTATGAAGGGACATTGACCATCACTGACGATCTACTTGATAATGTCGCCAGTATCGACATTGGCGTTAGTGAGAACGGAGCAACTCTGGCATCACAATCTTTACAGCTGGTTGGTACCGGTAATCGCTATCAAGACTTTACTTGGCAAGCTAATGTCAGTAATACCTTCGGCGAGGTAAATAACCAGCAATTATTTACCCGTGTTAACGAACCTAATTTATTTTTATTTATCTGCACGGTGTCAGTGATATTATTATGGCGCAACAGACATAAAAATATTATCGCTAAAACACCGTTCGTATTAAATTGACCAAGTTACACAATATAAGCTGAGCAAATATCATCAACATTACTAATATTACCCCCACATCATGAAAGATATTAAAGTGTTACACCAACAAGCTCAGCTGGCGCTTAATCAACAAAATTATCAGCTAGCTCATCAACTCATCATCGAAATATTACAGCTCGATAAATTTTTTGCTGACGGTTATTTTTTGTTAGCAATGATCGCCAGTAGCCATAACAATCAAATTAAAGCTTTAACGCTTATCGATCAAGCTCATCGATTAGCGCCGAGCAACAATGAATATATCGCTTATTTAGCCAAACATTACGCAATAGACAATCAAGCAGTAAAGGCAGTTCAAACCCTAACTAAGCTCAATTACAGCCAAGCTATCAATAATGCATTAACGCTCGATACCATAGGTGTCGCTTTCAGTAAAATAGGTTTACATCAAAGTGCTGTGAAGTATTTCAAACAAGCAGTCGCACTTAACCCTAACAATGCTAATTTTCATTTTAACTTAGCGGCATCATTAAAGTTTATCGGTGAAATAAAACCGGCTAAACAAGCTTACGAAACCACGATTAAATTAAAGCCTAGTCACTATAAAGCGCATTTAGCCTTAGCGGGTTTAGGTGATATTAACGCTGATAATAACCATATCAAGCAGCTCAATGAGCTCTTTCAACAAGCAAACCAAGTTGATGATAAGTTATATTTAGGCCACGCTTTGGCGAAGGAATATGAAGCATTACAACAATACGATCAAAGCTTTGCCGCTTTGCTGGCAGCAAAAGCGAAGAAATTGAAAAGTTTAGATTATACGTTAGCGCAAGATCAGTCATTATTTCATGCTTTAGAGCAACATTTTAAAATTAAGCCGACAGCTGCTGGTCACCCGTCAAGTGAAGCTATTTTTGTTGTTGGGATGCCGCGCACAGGTACAACCTTAGTTGAACGGATTTTATCAAAACACAGTGATGTTACCAGTGTCGGCGAATTACAAAACTTTGGTTTACTGTTTAAACAAATGTGCCAAACAACAAGCAACCGAGTGATTGATGCTGAAACCATTAACGCCAGCCAGCAGATTAATTATCAGCAACTAGGGCTAGACTATATCCAAAGCACACGAGCATTAACCGGCACTACCGCAAAGTTTGTTGATAAAATGCCGCTCAATTTTTTATATGTCGGTTTTATTTTACAAGCCCTACCAAATGCTAAGATTGTTTGCTTAGATCGCCAGCCGATCGATACTATTATCAGTAATTTCAAACAGCTGTTCGCGGTTAATCAATCTTATTATAATTATTCTTATAGCCTTGCTTGGACTACTGAATTTTATCAGATGTTTAAAAAACTAATTCAGCTCTGGCAAGTTCAATATCCTGATAATTTTTATCTGGTCAATTATGAAGAACTGGTTAATCTGCCGGAAATAAATGCGAAAAAACTCGTTGAATTTACCGGCTTAACTTGGCAACCGCAATGCCTAGAAATTGATAAAAACACCAGCCCAGTAGCAACCGCAAGCGCGGTACAAGTTAGACAACCAATTAATAATAAATCGGTCGGGTTTTGGCAAAACTATCGAGCTTATTTAGCTGAAACAATCAGCCAACTAGAAGATGTATAGTTAAGACTGAACGTTAGCACAGATAAGTCTGTATCTTAGTTATCAACTAACGTCGTGAAAGCAAAAAAAGGAGAATAGCGAACTATTCTCCTTTTTTAATTTTTGTTTTCTCGCTACTAATTAAAAGCTATAGCTGTAACCTAAGGTTAAGGTTCTTGGTTTGCCAACCATAATTGAACCATGCGTTTTAGTGGCAACATATTCTTCATCTAATAAGTTATCAATATTTAAACTGACTTTTTGCTGATTAGTTAAACTATAATGTGCTGCTAAATCAACAACAGTGCGGCTATCAATGCCATTAACATCTTGTCCTTGACCAGCTGTAGTACGCATTTCATCGGTATAACGAATAATAGCATCACCGCGCCATTTTTCACCAACCACAGCTACTGATAGTTGTAATTGATTTTCTGGTACGTAAGGTAATGCATCACCTTTCACTACATCATTCCAAGTTTCTAAACTTGATGAAAAGTCATTTAAAAACTCTGTTGAGGTATAGGTATAAGTTAAATCAATCGGTACTGCAAAACCACCAGCTGTTAGCTCTTTCGCAACTTTTAACTCTAAGCCTTTTACTTCCACAGCTCCGGCATTGTACTGATTACCAATATTGTCATCATTACAACCTTGGCTGGCAGTACAGTTACCGTGCATATTTTCATAATCAGAGAAAAACACTAACGCTTCAGCGCGTAACTGCTCAGAGTTATAACGGGCACCAAATTCATAGTTAACACTTTCTTCATTCTCTGAACTTTCATTTCCTGGTGCTGGCGGCGCGAAACCTTTTTGAACACCACCCACTAATAATAAATCATCATTTAATCGATAAGTTACCGCAAGCGATGGTAATAACACATCAACAGCATTACGTTTGTAGCTAGGGTTATTAATTCTAGCGCTGTCTGCTTTGCCCCAGTCATGGCGTGATATTGTCATGTCTTCATAACGTAGGCCGGCATTAACGACAAGCTTACCAAAAGTGTATTCATCATGAACAAAGATTGCTAAAGCTTCTGCGCTATCAACACGGTTTGAATCGGTACCTGCAACACCCGCTGAGGTTTGAATCATTTGGTAACTTTGATCAAGTAGATATTCATCAACCCATTGGAAGCGATCCATTTCATCTTCATGATAACGCACACCGATCGTTAGCTGGTGGTCATTTAAATCAGCGTATAAAAATGATTGAATACCTTGTGATAAATAATCACGGTTGTTCGCTTTAATTTCAACAGCTAAACCATCAATTGAAGCAGCATTGTCAAAGGCAGCAGCAGCTTCGATACCGCCAGAGCCTAAACTCTCGCCGCCTACTTTATTGGTTTTGTACCAGTTACGATGAAAGTCATTGTAATAAGCACTTGAAGAAAGCATTAACGTCGGAGATAAATCAATACTGTGATTTAGTTGTAATTGCTTGTGCTCTGTAGCCATATTATCTAACTGTGAAGCTGAGTATCGAACATAAGGATCAGCAGAAAAATCAGCTGAGGTAATGCCCATATAAGTTTCATCTGAGTCTTCATCAGAGTATTTAACTTTCACTTCAAGTTCTTGATAATATTTTGCGTCTTGATCAGAATTGATTTTTACTTTAGCTAAGATGTCATTTTTAACAAAACCAGTTTCACGATCGCTATTCTTAATATCTTTAAAGCCATCAGCTTGATAACGATATACTTCAACAACAGAACTTACGCGCTCACCACTACCACCTACATGAGCATGTAACTTTCCATAACCGTCTTCACCAGCCTGTAATTTCACTTGACCGGCAACTGCTGCATCAGGGATTTGACGCGATAACATGTTTACCACACCACCTGTGGTTCTTGGACCATACATAGCACTAGAAGTACCTTTTAATACCTCTACTTGCTCCATACGACCAGCCGTCGGAAAGTAATAAGCTGACGGCGCAGAATAAGCAGCCGGTGCAGCTAATACACCATCTTCCATTATCGTTACTTTTTCACTACGATTTTGGCCGGTACCGCGCATACCTACGTTAGGGCGTAAGCCGTAACCATCTTCTTCCAAAACATAAACGCCAGGAATAGAAGTTAGTGTTCGCATAATGTCAGAATAATCGAATTTCTCTAACTCTTCTTTCGAGATCATATGTGCACTACCTGGCACATCATTAACCGGGTTTCTATCACCAAAAATAGATAGATGCTCAGTGTCGTCTGGCTTGTCTGCAACTGCAGCAAAAGACAAGGTTGAAAGTACTGCGCTAGCAATTAGTGATAAAGATACTTGTGTACGGCTGCTCATTAAATGGCTCTCTCAAAAAGTTCGATTAACAGATAAATTTTAATTGCCGCTATAATACACAAAAACAAATGCAAATACGAATAAATATCATTAAGAATCTTAATCTATTTATATTTAATTGTTCTAACGTAATAAATTAGAGTATTTAGGTAAAAAAGATTAAATAAAAGCTAATAGCTGCCGATAAAACAAGCAAATACACTTTTTGGCATAAATCGGTAAAGATGGACTCGTTAACAGACTTATTCAATTTAACGCAAGTTGCTAGTTCAGCTAAGGCGAAACAAGATAAAAAGCCGAAACAGTTTTATCGCCAAACGCATCAGCAAGGTTTATCAAAACCTAATAAGCAAATAGAAGTAGCAGAAGAATTGTCAGACTCAGCACAAGACAGGCGTTCTGGTGAAGATCGCCGATTAACCAGTAAAGACAGACATCGCCGATTCGAATACCGCTATAGTAAAGATCGTCGTCGCAGTAAAAATATTTTTGTCAAAGTTTAGCTAACCACCGATAACATTAGTCTAGCTCTTCGAACTCCGTTACTCGCTGAATATAACTTTCTCCATCAATATAGATTTAGAAAACAAAAAAGGATGCCGAAGCATCCTTTTTTTAGTTCTTGTGTGTACTAAAGTTCGATATTAAGCGATTACTTTAGATAGACCCGCAAGGATGCAGGAAATGCAAAAAACGCAGGAGCAGTTTTTTGTCAACACCAGCACCAACTGTACGGCTCTAGCTTC
>JBPOFN010000010.1:0-122166 GCA_051251725.1 Thalassotalea sp.
TTCAAGTACAGTCTATTCAACTGTGCTAAACATCTACGCTAAGTTATTATTTTATATCTCACTCCTGAGATAACGAAGTAAGTTCGTAGCGCTAATTCAAGTACAGTCTATTCAACTGTGCTAAACATCTACGCTAAGTTATTATTTTATATCTCACTCCTGAGATAACAACCTTAGTTGCTTATTAACTTATTTATTCAGCCTTAATATTAGCTGCCCTTAACGAATATGCCACTTAAAAAGTGGCGGACGCGGCAGGAGTCGAACCTGCGACCGCCTGGTTCGTAGCCAGGTACTCTATCCAGCTGAGCTACGCGTCCATCGTCATTTTCTACACTTAATATTATAATAATATAATGGCGGTGAGGGAGAGATTCGAACTCTCGATCGGGCTACAAACCCGATACTCCCTTAGCAGGGGAGCGCCTTCGGCCACTCGGCCACCTCACCAGTGGTTGCGCATATTAAGGGAATTTAAAATTATGTCAAACTCTTTTTTAAAATAAATGTTTGTTTGGCCAGATTTCAAGCAACTAGCCGATTTTTCATACGTTTATTAGATGGTATTAGCAAATATGCTTATTTTCCACATTTGTGAGTAATGGTTAGTTAATAAAATTTAGGTATAAAAAAACCGGCTATTGCCGGTTTATTTTTAGAAAGAGTTACCAGTTGGACCAGCTTCACCCTTCTCTGATTGTATTCTCATGTAAATTTCTTCACGATGAACAGAAACTTCTTTGGGTGCATTGACCCCAATACGTACCTGATTTCCTTTAACGCCTAATACTGTCACAGTAACGTCGTCCCCGATCATTAATGTTTCACCAACTCGTCTTGTTAAAATTAACATAGATAATGTTCCTTTTTCATAGTCTACTGAATATAAGCTAATATTGAGAAATTAAAAATTTCATTTAATTTATCTATTGTAAGTAATAGCTAAGATAATGAAATAAGTCTAATTTCTCTTGAATCGATAAATATTCTAATTTACCTAATCAATCAAAAATATGCACTAAAAAGCTAAATAGCTGGATAAACCAAATAATTTTTTAAAGCAAAAAAGAAAGTTGAATGAAGACTTTCTTTGTTCTCCCGAAAGGATTACACCATTGTAGCAAAATTCAACAACCACTGAATAGCAAAAACTTGCCGATAAATTGTTATTTCAAGGAATATTTGGGGGATCTGTAGGGTATTGGCAGGTACGAAAAAAAGGGTATTGGTCAACCAATCACAAAAGCGACTGGTTGACCAGGAAGATTAAGACAACTGAGCAGTGATCCAACTTTCGACACTTGCTAGGGCAGCATCAATATTTTGTGGCTCTGTACCGCCAGCTTGCGCCATATCAGGACGCCCGCCACCTTTACCACCTACTTGCTTAGCAACATGGTTTACTAGCTCACCAGCCTTTACTTGGCCGATTAGGTCTTTAGTAACACCAGCAATTAAACTGACCTTGTCACCATTAACCGCAGCTAACATGATAATACCTGAGCCAATTTTGTTTTTAAGCTCATCAACCATTCCGCGCAAAGATTTAGCTTCTGCGCCGTCTAAGTTCGCTATTAAGGTTTTAACGCCTTGAATGTCGATTGCTTGATTAATTAAATCTGCACCGGCCTGTGAAGCTAAGGTTTGCTTTAATTGGCTAACTTCTTTTTCTAATTGTTTACCACGAGCAATGAGTTGTTCAACTTTTTCCGCGCTGCTCGCGACATCAGATTTTACTAAACCTGAAATAGACGATAATAAATCGGCCTGTTGCTCGGTATAAGCAATAGCAGCTTCACCGGTTACTGCTTCAATACGGCGAACGCCGGCAGCAATACCTTGCTCAGAAACAATTTTGAATAAGCCGATATCACCTGATCGGTTTACGTGCACACCACCACAAAGTTCGGTCGAATTAGCACCTAAGCTGACCACGCGTACTTCATCGTCATACTTTTCACCAAACAGTGCCATAGCGCCAGCGTCTTTGGCTGCTTCTATGTTCATCAATTTCGTATCACGTTGATGATTCAAACGAATTTCTTGGTTTACAATGCGCTCTACTTGACGAAGTTCTTTATTAGTAACCCCTTCAAAATGAGAAAAATCGAAACGTAATTTATCCGCATCACATAATGAACCTTTTTGGGTCACATGCTCACCTAAAATAGTTCTTAAGGTTGCGTGTAATAAATGGGTTGCTGAATGGTTTTTAATAATCGCTTGGCGGCGTTCAACATCAATTTCAGCATCAACTTTGTCGTTTAAGCTGATATCACCACTGACGGTGCCTTTATGTGCAAAAGCATTACCTAGTTTAACGGTGTCTTGAACTTTAAATTCAACCCCGTTAGCTGTTCTGATAACACCAGCGTCACCGACTTGACCACCTGACTCAGCATAAAATGGCGTATCGTCTAATACCACTAAACCTGTTTGCCCTTCAGTTAATGTTTTCACTGATTCACCATCAGCAAATAATTCAACTACTGTGGCAGTGTAACTATCTTGGGTATAACCTTTAAAGTTAGTGCTATGCTCAGATTTAACTTGCTGATTGTAATCCGTACCAAAGTTACTCGCTTGTTGCGCACGTTGACGCTGCTGCGCCATGGCCGCATCAAAACCGTCTTGGTCGATTTTAATATTACGTTCACGGGCAATATCAGCAGTTAAATCCGCTGGAAAACCATAAGTGTCGTAAAGTTTAAAAACATCTTCACCGGCAATAGTATCGCCAGTTAAGTTGGTTAACGTATCTTCAAGTAACGCCATACCGCGATCTAACGTACGACCAAATTGCTCTTCTTCAATACGTAACATTTTTTCAATGACGATTTGTTGCTGCGCTAACTCTGGAAAAGCTTCGCCCATTTGCTCAACTAAAGCAGGTACTAATTTATAAAAGAAGTGACCTTTGGCTTCAAGCTGATGACCATGGCGAATAGCGCGGCGAATAATGCGGCGTAAAACATAGCCGCGACCTTCATTTGATGGCATCACACCGTCGGTAATTAAAAAGCTACAAGAACGAATGTGATCAGCAATAACTCGTAAAGATTTATTATCTAAGTCTTTACAGTCAACTAATTCAGCCGCCGCTTTAATTAGCGCTTGGAAAATATCAATTTCATAGTTGCTATGAACGCCCTGCATAATTGCCGCGATACGCTCTAAGCCCATACCTGTATCGACAGAAGGCTTAGGTAATGGTTCCATCGTACCATCGGCATGACGGTTATATTGCATGAAAACTAAGTTCCAAATTTCAATAAAACGATCACCGTCTTCTTCTGGTGAACCTGGAGGACCACCCCAAATATGTTCACCGTGATCATAAAATATTTCAGAACATGGACCACAAGGACCAGTATCACCCATTGACCAAAAGTTATCAGACTCATATTTTTTGTCGGCAGATTTATCACCAATACGAATAATGCGATCTTCAGGTAAGCCAATAACTTTCGCCCAATAATCAAACGCTTCATCGTCTGACTCATAAACGGTTACTAATAATTTTTCTTTTGGTAAACCTAAAACGCCAGTTAAAAAATCCCAAGCAAAGCTCATCACTTCTTCTTTGAAATAATCACCAAAGCTAAAGTTACCTAACATTTCAAAAAAGGTGTGATGGCGGGCAGTGTAACCAACATTTTCTAAATCGTTATGTTTACCACCAGCACGAACACAGCGTTGTGACGATGTTGCTCGGGTGTAATTACGCTTATCTAAGCCAGTAAAAACATCTTTAAATTGCACCATGCCAGCATTGGTAAATAATAATGTTGCGTCATTACCTGGTACTAACGAACTACTACTAACGATTTGATGATCTTTAGCAGCAAAATATTGTAAAAATGCCTGTCTAATTTCGGCACTCGATTTAATCATGTTAACACTCACCTAATAAATTAATTTGCATTTAATACCGATAATATTTCATCGATAGAAAAACCTCGATATTGAAGAAAACGCATCCGTTTTGCTTTATCTTTGAGATCAACAACCTCAGTATCAGCATATTTTTTGCTATAAGTTTCGGTTATCTGTTGATACCAATCAACGTCTTGTTCTTGGTGTATCGAGTAACTGATATCACTCGACACACCTTTTTGTTTTAATTCGTTTTTGATATAAAGCCAGCCATAACCCCGACTCACCCTATTTCTAAAAATACTCTCCGCAGCGCGAATATCACTCTGATAATTTTCTTTGATTAAAAACTGAATAACTTCATCAACTTCAGGACCTTCATGATCCCGTAGTGAAAGTTTTTGCTTAAGCTCTGTTATCGTATGCTCTCTTCTTGAGAGTAAACCGATAGATTGATGCAAGATGTTTTTATTCAAAATGAACGAACGATATAATGTTTAGCGATGAGCAATAAACCGGCATTGTACCCGTAATAGGGGTAAAAATAACAGTATTTGTCAAAATTTCTATCAGAAAAAAAATTACTTTTGATAAATTTTTACATTGCTTAAATAATCACGCAAAATGAAAAGCATTGAACTTAGTAAATTTACAGATATCTTCATCAGGGAATATTATGAAGCACCAGCTTAAAAATATATCGTATCGAATTATTTTTCTATTAAATATCATTATTCTAACAGCATGTAGTGGCGGCTCGGGAGGCAAGGAACCGACAACTCCAACTGACCCTGGCAATCCTGACAATGGTTATGTAATGAATGTTGATAAATCGACCATTGCTTTTAGAAATGAAGTGGCCACTCCTTTAACCGCATCGCATCAAATTGCTATTACTTATGTCGGTGAAGGTTTGTTAATCGGCTTTGCGCCTGGTAGTTCCGCTGTTCCTTGGGCTGAATATCAACTTTCAGACTCAACAGCGACTTCAGCAACGCTTACTATTAACCTTAAAGATGCCGATTTATTTATCCCAGGCAGTTATGAGACCACCTTAAGGTTAACAACAGGTAATATCAGTACCCAAGATTTTGCTTATCAAGATATCAAGATGACATTTGATATTTGGCAAGTCGATACCGCAACAACAAATGTGGTTTTTGAAGAATTATTTGGCGCCAATACCATTGCCAATCAAACGATCGATATTGTTGCTTCCGGTAGTAACTGGACCTTAAGTGAAGACGCCAGTTGGTTGTCAATTGACGTGAATAGCGGCAATGCCAATCAAACAGTAACGTTAACAGCAGATCCAACTCAAGTTGCTACTGCCGGCGCTTTTACCACGACTTTAGTGCTTACTGAAACAGACTCAGGAGTCAGTAAAGAAATTCCGGTATTAATGGCATTAGACGCAGTGAGAATGACCAGTAACTACCCTGCCGTCGGTTTATATCAATTAACCGATAAAAGTCGCTTATCGGAAACAGTGAATATTACGAATAATAGTAGTGATACTATTACTTGGCAGGCCGAAAGTAATGTCACTTGGTTGTCTTTAACGCTTGACCAAATTAATAATCAACTAACCATTACAAAAAATGCAGAAGTGGTTGCCGACGGCCAATATAACGCTGAAGTGGCGTTAACTTCTATCACTAACGGCGTTGCTGAAACTAACACCATCTATATCGGCTATCATCAGTCAACTCAGGCAACGAGCACTACTGATTTAGTCGACTTTAATGTTGAAACGGTACAGAGTGTTGCCTTTGACCCGATCAGACCGCTTATTTATTTAGTCGGCACTGACAAAATTACAGTTCACCATTTGTTTACCGGCCAACAAGCCAGTGCAATACCTACGCCAATGCAGTTAACCCATTTAGCCATTTCACCTAGTGGCCAATATTTATTGGCCTCAGCTAATACTGGCACCACTAACGAGCCAATCATTCATGTTTACCGTATTAATTTATTAGATCAAAGCATCGCTAAAATAAGCCTGCCAAGTGAAAATGCGATTATCTCGATGCCGCAATTTATTGCCTCAATTGAAGGTGCTGAAATTATCATCACCCAATTCCAAGAATACGCGACCCTCGACTTAACCCGACATTATTGGGATCTCGACAATGCTTTTACTTACAACACAGTGCAGCAAGCGGCTGATACCAATAAGGTCACCTATTTAAGAACAACCAATACCACACCTTCTGAATCAAGCTTTGTCACTCACGAAATTGAATACAATAGCTTTGCTGATAAAAAGATAAATATTAACCTCGATAATACTTTTACTTCGGCGACCTACCAAGGGGCAGCGCCGAAATATTTTGATATTTCCAATCAAGGTGATGTCATTTACACCGCCCAAAATGAAAGTGAATGGTTATCAGCAAGTAATGGAGAATATATTGAAAACGGAGTGTTATTTAATACTGCTAACACATCAAGTACGGATGTGAAAACTGATAAACAAGATAATAGCTATTTTTATCGTGTTCGGGGAACTGGAGAGAATAACGAGCAACTGGTATTTTCATTAACAAAATATGATAATGCGCAAAATCAACTTTGGTCTATGGACATAGATAATGGCTCAGGCTCTAGTTTTATTAATACAAATTTCCACCGTTTTATTACTTATGATAATGTCGCTGAAACTTGGTTTGTCACCTCATTTCAAGACTAACTAAACGGTACTGCTTGTTATAAAGCTAAGCTTTTATAAGCAAGCACTTATTAAAAAGATCGGTAGTTATTGCTACCGATCTTTTTTTATAACCACGCGAAATCTTAGCACACGCTTTAAGCTCAAGCCTCAAGCCTCAAGCATTAAATTTTTAGCAAAAAAAACCAATCAACAGACTGGTTTTATATGTTATCAATAGCAATAAAGATTAGCTGATAGTCACGCGGGCAAATTTTCGTTTTCCCACTTGATATACCGCTGTGCCTGAGCTGATCGCTAACTTATTATCAGTGACTTTTTCACCGTCAATTTTCGCTGCGCCTTGTTTGATCATTCGCATCGCTTCTGAAGTACTTGCGACCAAACCAGCCTCTTTCAATAAATTAGTAATGGCTAACTCACCTGAAAATGTAAACTCTGGCATTTCATCTGGCATCGCGCCTTTTTGAAAGCGATTAATAAATTCTTGATGGGCGGCTTCCGCTGCCGCTTGATCATGAAAACGCGCAATAATTTCTTTCGCTAATTCAATTTTAACATCACGTGGATTTTTACCGGTTTCAATATCAGCTTTAAATTGCTCTACTTCAGCAAGTGGTCTAAAACTTAATAATTGATAATAGCGCCACATCAAGTCATCAGAAATTGACATGATCTTACCGAACATATCTGATGGTGCATCAGTAATGCCAATATAATTACCTAACGATTTAGACATTTTTTGCACGCCATCTAAACCTTCTAATAATGGCATCATCAAGACTGTTTGCGGACGTTGGCCTTCAGATTTTTGCAGTTCACGCCCCATCAATAAATTGAATTTTTGGTCGGTGCCACCTAACTCAACATCAGACTCTAAAGCAACAGAATCCCAACCTTGTACTAGCGGATACATAAATTCATGTATTGCGATTGCTTGACCGCCAGCGTAACGCTTTTTAAAATCATCACGCTCCATCATACGGGCAACCGTTTGACGAGAGGCTAATTTTAACATGCCTGCCGAGCCTAACGCTTCCATCCACGTTGAGTTAAATTCAACCCGTGTTTTAGCCGGATCTAAAATTTTAAAAACCTGCTCTTTGTAAGTTTCAGCATTGGCTAAAACATCTTCTTTAGTGAGCGGTTTACGAGTAACATTTTTACCTGTCGGGTCACCAATCATGCCGGTGAAATCACCGATCAGAAAAATAACCTCATGGCCTTGCAGTTGAAACTGTCGTAATTTGTTAATCAGAACGGTGTGACCTAAATGCAAATCTGGCGCTGTTGGATCAAATCCCGCTTTAATTTTTAACGGTTTACCTTGCTTAAGTTTTTCTAATAATTCATCTTCTAGCAAGATTTCTTCTGCACCGCGCTTTAACTCTGCAAACGCTTGGCTGACATCGGTCATTAATTCGCTCCAAATATTCGGACATTTTTAGGATATTGGCGCGAATTCTACTGTAAATTTAGCTAAGGTGAAAACCCTATAGCTGTTTCATTTAATTATTTTTGTTATAGTGTCACTAAAGCTTATGTTAGAAACCAACAAATAGTTAGTTAAGATTTTGAAAAGATTAAAGAATATATATTTATCATTACCAAGACAGCACCAAGTGTTTATTTCTTCTTTGGGTGTTGTGCTTCTTTTATTGTTACTTTTACCGAGTGACGATGCCTCTGCGAGCAAACAAACTAAAGATATTCAATTAGAAGTTGGTAAGCGTTACGAAATTGAAATTTCAGATAACAATCATCCATTGTCGGATCCGGCTGCGCCAAATATCAGCGTGATTCAGGCGAATACCGAGGCTCTCCAGACTACTGCGCCAGCAGAACTACAAACAGCTAAAGTTCAAGCACCAGAGACTGAGCTTAATTGGCAAACGGTTAAAGTTAAGTCAGGCGATTCTTTAGCTAAAATATTTAAACGAAATAATTTTAGTGCTAAAACTACTTATGAAGTTAGCCAAGCAAAAGGCGAAGATAGCAAAAAATTACTTAACCTCAATGTGGGCGATATTTTACGTTTAGGTAGTGATGAGCAAGATAAACTCGTTGCCATTGAATATCCATTATCTAAAACCACCACTTTATTTGTTAATCATACCGAGCAAGGTTATGAAATAACGAAAGAAGTGAAAGATGTCGAACTAAGACAAGCCTATGCCCATGGCACTATTAATAGTAGCTTTTGGCATGCTGGCACAGCTGCAGGTTTAGAAGATGCCCAAATTATTAATTTAGCTAATATTTTTGGCTGGGATATTGATTTTGCTTTGGATATTCGTGAAGGCGATACCTTTCATATTGTTTATCAAGATAAATACGTTGATGGCGAATATATTGGCAAAGGCGATATTTTATCTGCTGAGTTTGTTAATCAAAATGATACTTTTCATGCCGTGCGTTTTACCGATGGTGAATACTACACGCCAACGGGCGACAGTATGCGTAAAGCCTTTTTACGCGCACCGGTAAACTTTAAATATATTAGCTCAAACTTTAAACGCCGTCGTTTCCATCCGATCAGTAAAAAGTGGAAAGCCCATAACGGTACGGATTATCGCGCAGCGACTGGCACACCGGTTGTTGCTGCAGGTGATGGCCGAGTAACACATTCAACTTATAACCGTTTTAATGGTAACTATGTTTTTATTCAACATGGTGATGGTATCGTCACTAAATATCTGCATTTTTCTAAGCGGGCTGTAAAAACGGGACAACGTGTAAAACAAGGGCAAACAATTGGTTATGTCGGCTCTACAGGTCAATCTGAAGCGCCGCATTTGCATTATGAATTCCTCTTAAATGGCGTTCATCGTAATCCAAGAACGGTTAAATTACCGGATGCAAAAGCCATAGATAACAAATATAAAGCTGAATTTATAGCCCTCGCTCAAACTCGATTAAATGAATTAGCTAGCTCTAAAAAAATATATTTAGCTATGCAAAACTATGAGCAGGAATAAGTTAACAATACCTGAGCAGTCTGCACTTTATATTGGCGTAATGTCTGGTACTAGTGCTGACGGTATTGATTTAGCACTGGTTGATTTTAGTCAGGGAAAAAGTACTTTGTTAGCAGAAGACTTTATTCCCTATCCAGAGAATATGCATCAAGCGATCACCGCTTTATACCTTCCTAATCATAATGAAATAGACCGTGCTTATCAGCTTGATGTTGAATTAGCGGAAAAATTCGCCCATGCCATTAATCACTTTTTAGCCAAACACCAACTTCGCCCAGAACAGATTATAGCGATTGGTAATCATGGCCAAACCATTCGGCATCGACCTAAATCTGCTTCCGCTTTTACTTTGCAAATTACCTGTAATCAAACCTTAGCAGCACTTACAAATATTCGAGTTATTGGCGACTTTAGAACCAAAGATATGGTTTATGGTGGCCAAGGTGCTCCGCTAGTACCTGCATTTCATCAATATCTTTTTAAGCAATTTACGGCCACAGCAAAAGATGTGATTGTGGTTAATATCGGCGGTATCGCCAATATCAGCTATTTACCGCCGGCGATGACATCATCATCAACGCCATCATTAGCGCAAGGTTCAGCAGCCAAACCGGTATTAGGTTTTGATACCGGACCAGGTAATGGCTTAATGGATAGTTGGTATCAACAGCATCAAACTGGTCAATATGATAACAATGGCCAGTGGGCAAGTTCCGGTGAATGTCATCAAGGACTACTGGCTAAGTTACTGGCAGATGATTATTTTTCCGCGCTGCCGCCGAAAAGCACGGGCCGAGAATATTTCCATCTCGATTGGCTTGCTCAATTTTTAGTACAATTTCAACAAGAAAATATTTCTGCCGTTGATATTCAGGCGACACTGTTAGCTTTAACCGCGACCTCAATAAGCCAAGATATCAAACGTATTTCGCAAAATGCTAATATCTATTTATGTGGTGGCGGCGCTTTAAACGGCGCTTTAGTTGCTGAACTTGAACAGCAATTAAATGTTCAATCTAGTACTTATCTTGTCACCACCATTGAGACTTTAGGTATTAATAATAGTGCTTTTGAAGCGATGGCCTTTGCGTGGTTTGCTTACGCTTTTGATCATAACCTTTGCGGAAATATTCCAAGTGTTACCGGTGCTAGCAAGGCACTCATATTAGGCGTTGAATATCAGGTTTAACTTCACCACTTAAGTTTTTATTTTCATCCCATTTTAGTGTTTTTTACTGCTATATAAGGTGACACGCCAGCAGTAAAGCGCCTGTTTCTTAATTATTCTCCCTTAGTTTTTATTTTATTTTTTAACACTGCTTTTCCATTCTCATTAAAACACATCTTACAATAGACCACTAATGACTAGTAATGATTGATATTGTCTCATTTAGATGTAATATTAATCGCTAACTGTAAAATATTGCTGATTACATTTTATTTAATCTGCGACCCGTTTAGTTGCCAAGTGATTTATTTAACCTGTTGGAACATTATGATTAAAAAATTCTGTCGTTTAGCCTTACCTCGCTACCTCATTAATATCACTGGGGTATTAGGGCTTTTATCTTGCACTCAAGCACTAGAGCCAAACACTACCAGTAAAAAAATTGTTGCTAACAACAACCCCAGTATTCAGGCTCTTAAACAAGGTTTTAGGCAACCGACAAGTGAGTACCGCCCTGAAACTTGGTTCCATTTAAATGGTAACAACATCAGTAAAGCCGGTATTACCGCAGATTTGGAAGCGATTAAATATGCTGGCATGCAAGGCATTCATTTATTTAATAAAAACAGCAGAGCATTTCCTAATGTTGAACCTATTAAAATTTTATCACCTGAATGGGAAGCTATGATTGCTCACGTAGCCGATGAAACTGAGCGTCTGGGGTTAAAGCTAACGTTACAAAACTGCCCAGGTTGGTCAATGGCTGGTGGTCCTTGGGTACCAGTGGCAGAAGCACAAAGAGAAATAATCCAAACTCAATTTCAAATTTCCGGTGGCAAAAGCATCCATCAGCAGTTAACTGTAAAACCCGAGTACTTAAGTGAAGATCATAATTATCAAGATGTCCTCTTACTCGCTTTTCCAACCCCAACAGATGATAAGATCACGGCCTTGGTGCCTGACTCGGTTCAATCTAATAATCCTCTTATCCCTTGGGAGAATATTTTTGACTCCAGTAAACACATTGATTTTAAAAATAAAACACTCTCCGCTGATAACCTTGCTTACAAAAAACAAGCGATAACTGCGGTTGATGGCACACCAACTTGGGTAACGTTAACCTTTGCACAAGCGCAAACTATTCGTTCGCTTGAGCTGCCTCCTATTCAGTCAATGTTTGTGGGTCGCCAATACCCTGCGGTAAATATAAAAATCACCGTTGAAGCGATTATTGATGACATACTAACGCCAATCACTGAGTTACAAGTACCAACTTCTCATTGGTATGACCAACAATATCCCTCTACTTTGGCGATACCTGAAACCACAGCTAAAACGTTTAAACTCAGCTTTAAAGGCCCACATGATATATTCCTTAGCTATTTGCATTTAAATAGCCAATCACGCTTACATAATCACGAATCTAAAGCGGGGAAAAGCTCACGCAGTTTACAAAGCCAGACCAGACAAATAGTGAACAAAGATTTAACGGTTAACTCAGATGCGGTGCTCGATTTAAGTGAAAAAATGACACCTGATGGCCAACTCAACTGGCTTGCTCCTGCCGGTGACTGGACCTTAATACGTTTTGGTCATGTTAATATGCGCCGTAAAAATAAACCCGCGGTACCGGAAGCAACAGGCTGGGAAACCAGTAAATTAGACAAAGTGGCAATTGAGAATCATCTGCGTAACGGCATGATTGGTAATTTAATGCGCCCTGGTGGTCCACTCGACGGGCACGAGTTACATGGGTTATTAATCGATAGCTGGGAAAGCTATGTGCCGACGTGGACCATGGAGCGTACCGTTTTACTGCAAGAATTTAAGCAACGTCGCGGTTATGACATGCAAGCCTTTTTACCCGCTACAATTGGTTACATTGTTGATTCGCCTGAGATCAGTAATAAGTTTTTACGTGATTTACGCCAAACGATGGATGACTTGTTCATCGAAAATTTCTTTGACCACTTTCGCACTGTCGCCAACGATATGGGGGCAAAAGTATTTACCGAAGGTGCTGGCGGAGAAGTACTACCAATTGATCCCATGCGATATTATGGTGTCAGTGATTACCCGATGACAGAATTTTGGTATCCGAAAGCGCCATCAAGTCAAGCCGAAGCTAAACCAATATTTGCTGCAGCATCGGCAACCCATTTATATAATAAACCTTTTTTAGCGGCGGAAGCAGGCACACAATTAGGCGTTAAATGGAATGAGCACCCTTATGATTTAAAATATTTAATTGATCTGAACTTTACCAAAGGGATCAATCATCTGGTTTTTCATACCTTTTCACACACACCACAAATGGATGTTTATCCGGGTTCGAGCTTTGGCGGTGATATTGGCTTTCCATTAGTGCGCACCCAAACATGGTGGCAACATACCCCAACCTGGATTGATTCATTATCGCGTAGCCAATACTTATTACAGCAAGGTGAATTTGTCGCTGATGTTTTATGGTATTTAGGAGATGAACTAGCGCGTCACCCATTTGATACTCACCCCTTTCCGCGCGGCTATAAATTTGATTACCTCAACGAGGAATTACTACAAAATAATGTATCACTGATTGACGGTAAATTATCGGTTAAAGATGCAGGAAAATATCGCATACTGATGTTACGTGACTCTGAGCAGATGTTGTTGTCGACCGCGCAAAAAATAAAACAATTAGTGGCACAAGGAGCAATTGTTTTAGGTGATAAGCCGCTGACTTCACCTAGTTTAATGGACGACAGTGACGACCTTAAAGCTTTATTAACCATCGCAGATACCTTATGGGGTGACAATGAATCCGGCGCTAAAACCACAGGAAAGGGCAAAGTTTATTGGGGTATGACACTCAGTGATGTTATCGCGGCTGAATCTATTCAACCTGATGTGCAGGTTGCCGAGGCGCTTGATATTCAATGGCTGCATCGAAGCACCGCCGAGGCCGATATTTATTATCTTTCAAATCAACATGATAAAGCGGTTGATGCGGCAGTTAGTTTTAGAATTAAAGATCGAACGCCAGAAGTTTGGAACATTAATACCGGACAAACTGACAGTGCTAAGGTTTGGCAGCAACAAGGAGATAAAACCAATGTCACTTTAAGTTTTGAGCCCCACGGTAGCCAATTTATTGTTTTTAGCAAACATGCTGCCAAGGAACATTACGCTCACGTTAATTATGCTGACGCGGCAAGTGAGTTAAAAAATAACACGGTATTAGACAGCGCGGATAATTGGTATCAAATACATCATACGGATAAAGCTCCCGTCACTTTCAAAAATGAACAATTAATCGCAAATATTAGCGGTGAATATCAGTTATTTGATAATAACAAAGAAAGTAAAACTGTAGAATTACAAGTTAATTCACAGCCGTTAATTAATAACTGGCAACTCAAGTTTACTAAAGGTTGGGATACGCCAGAGCAGACGATTCTAGCTAAATTATCTTCGTTAACAGAGCATCAAAATAAAGCCATTCAACATTATTCAGGTACTGTCGAATACACCACCACTTTTGATTACTCGAGCAACTTTCAAGAAGATGTTAATAATAGCAATGTCAGTATTAATCTCGGAGCCGTTAGTAATATTGCCGAACTCTGGCTAAATGGTGAAAAAGTAGCAACGCGATGGGCGCCACCGTTTTCATTTGATATCAGTAAATTTGTCACGAACGGCAACAACACCTTAAAAGTATTAGTCACTAATACCTGGCGTAATCAGCTTATTTATGACAATCAACGTTCGTTCGATCAAAAGAAAACATGGACGACGAACCCACCTAAAAAATTCGATAAAAACTTAGCATCAAGTGGCTTAGTTGGGCCGGTGGAATTAATAACAACAAGACAGATAAATTTATAATCTTATTGTTTGGGTAACACGCTTCATCAATAGCCAAGTAGCAACTATTACTTGGCTATTGTTATCGCTAGCTCTTAGCTAAAAGACTGCTTTGATATTATTTTTCAGACATCACGTTTAATATAAAGATAATATTTTTATCGCGATATTTAATTAAATGGCTGATCACAAATTAGCTTTATGCAATTTAATTTTATTAGACTAAACTCAGTTGACCGACAGGTAATTGAGCCAAGATTCAGCGAATAAATTTAAGCTAATATTAATTAATTGAACTTATAACAACAACAATAATCTAAGTATTTGCACCTTGTAATTTTTTTAATAAGGAGAAAGTAATGGAATTTAACGAAATTCATATTGGTATGAAATGTGGTAGTAAAAAAGGTAGTGGCACTGTCACTTGGATCGACGGTTCAACCCAAACGGTCTACATGTCTGACGCTAAAAACAATAACAGTTTTGAAGTGCTATTCGAAGAGATCATTGAAGATCCCCAAGCTCACAATAAAGCAGACACCTTCTATTAAGTTAATTTACTTTACTGAAAAATTTTAAATGTCATTAAAAGCCCTGAGTATTCAGGGCTTTTTTACATCTAACAAAATATATTACCGCTCAGTTTTATTCTCTTTTAAGCGACAATAACTATTGCTAAGTTTTGCACATCGCCTTATGCTTTTTGGCGCTTACCACAACAATATTCTTAATCATAAAAAGGACTTACTATGTATTTCGAGCGTTTTAACCGATCAGTAAAAAGCGGTTTCTCGGTATTAATGTTACTTGCTCTGCTTAGTAGCTGCGTAACCACAACTAAAACCTTAGATTGGAACGCTACGGTTAAGAATGTTAGTAACGGGGTTGTCAGTATTCATACAGATGTACCCGTGAGTTTCGATGGTAAATGGAACAGCAGTGGTCATGCAACTGGCTTTATTGTTGACGCTCAGCGCGGCATTATTTTAACCAATCGACATGTTGTAACACCAGGGCCGGTAACAGCAAAAGCCATTTTAATTAATAATGAAGAAATTGAATTAACACCGCTATATATTGATCCCGTGCATGATTTTGGGTTTTACCAATATAATCCTGACCATATTAAACATCTGACGCCACATGAATTTAAGCTGACCCCAGAAAGCGCACATGTCGGCCAAGAAATTAGAATTATCGGCAATGATGCCGGTCAAAAAATATCAATACTAGATGGCACAATTTCTCGCTTAGATCGCGATGCGCCAAGCTATGGCCAAGGCACATACAACGACTTTAATACCTTCTATATTCAAGCGGCTACGGCTTCAACCGGCGGTTCATCTGGCTCACCCGTAATTAATATTAATGGCGACGTAGTAGCATTAAACGCGGGCAGCCAACGTAGCTCAGCTAATGCATTTTATTTGCCGTTAACTATGGTGAAAACCGCGTTAAAATCGATTCAACAGCAAGAAGAGATCACCCGCGGCACCTTGCAAACTACCTTTACCGCCAAACCTTATGCCGAATTAAAGCGCCTTGGCTTAAACGATCAGCTTGAAAGCCAATACCGGGCGTTAGCGCCTGAGTTAAAAGGCTTGTTTGTAATAGATAATATTATTAAGCAAAGTCCAGCTGATCAGCAGCTTGCCATTGGCGATATTTTATTAACGGTTAACCAACAGCCAATCGTCAGTTTTATCGCTTTAGAGCGGTTATTAAATAACAACGTCGACAAAATTATTGCGATTGAAGTATTACGGGCAAAAGCAAAGATTAAAATTAATGTCCCTGTTACTGATCTTTTTTCACTGTCACCAACTTCCTACTTAAAATTTGATAATAGTATCTTCCATAATTTATCGTATCAACAAGCACGTCATTACAACAAGCCTATTTCTGGCGTTTTTGTTGCTTACTCCTCAAGTTATTTTAAACAAGCAGGCTTACAAAACTTTAGCGTTATTACTGAGTTTAACGGTCAGCAGATCACCAATATCACCAAACTCAATGAACAATTAAAACAAGTTAAAAATGGCGAAAAAATCCATACCCGTTATTTTAATTTATACAACGCCAATGTCCTTAATTACGGCTTAATAGAAATTAACCGTAATTGGTTTGAACATAGTTACTGTCAAAAAGATCTTATTTTAGGCTATTGGCCTTGTCAGGAATATAATTATTCTAATGGTGAAATTGTTAAGCCTGACAATCAATACTTCAATAGCAGTACCATCACAGCGCAAGAAAAACATCCGATTGAAAGATCATTAGTAATGGCTAAATTCACCTCACCATATTCAATTCAAGGCCGAAATGGTGATAATGAACGATATGGCACAGGTGTAATTGTCGACGCCGAAAAAGGCTTGGTAGTCGTTGATAGAAGTACAGTATTTACCATTTTAGGCGACGTGAAATTAACCTTTGCCAACACCTTAGAAATACCCGCCAAAGTAAAATATATTCACCCTATTCACAACCTAGCGCTGATCTCCTACAACCCTAAAGATTTGGGTGAATTACCCGTCGCGTCAGTAAAACTAAGTAAAGAGCCATTACATAACAATCAAGTTATTTTACAAGCGGGATTAAACTATGAAGGCATTACCGAATATCGCCAAACTCAAGTAGATATTATTCAAGAGCTTTGGCTGCGCGCTTTTAGCGTGCCGCAATATGTTGATTTAAATATTGAAGTAGCCTATCTAGTCAACTCAAACGACGGCATTGACGGCGTATTATTAAATGAAAATAATGAAGTCGCTGGTTTATGGGCCACTATCGAACAAAGCGACGAACAATATAAAGGCAAAGCCAACTTTATGGCCGGTATTCAAGCAGAATATATTGCAGAACTGATCACTTTAGCTGAGAATAAGCAATCACTTTATTCCTTAGAAACTAGCTTCACTTATATTTCACCTGTCTTTGCCTTACAAAGAGGCTTACCGCAAACTTGGTTAAATAAAGTACTCGCAACCTCAGCCAATAAATCTAAATTATTAGCCATTTCCAATATTGCCGCTTCAACACCAAGTGCCGGAGTATTTAAGCAAGGGGATTTACTGTTAGCGATTGATGACCAACCAGTATCAGCTTTTAGGCAAGTAGAATTATTATCTCAAAAACCTAAAGTGAAAGTGACCTTGTTCCGCGACGGAAAAGTACTTCATGACGAAGTAGCGACCGTATCGTTAACTGGCCACGATATTACCCAGGTATTTTTCTGGTCAGGCTTACATATTCACGCCTTACATCGTCCAGCACAAATGCAACGTAATGTTGATAATGAAGGCGTTTATCTTGCTAGTTACAAATACGGTTCGCCCGCGTCTAGATATAAGCTTTATGCGATGCGAAAAATTGTTGAGATTGATGGTGTTAACATTGAATCGCCGGACGATTTTTTACAAGCGGTAAAAAATAAAAAACATCAGCAATCTGTTGTTATAAAAACCCTCGACTTTGATAATAAAATCAACCTCGTGACCTTAAAAATAGATAATCATTATTGGCCATTTTATGAAGTAAAATATGAACATGGTCAATGGCATAAAATTAACCACTTAACTGAAAAATAGGAAAATCATGGCTGGAGCCAGTTTATTAGCATTATTAGATGATATTGCTGCCGTCTTAGACGACGTAGCCTTAATGACCAAAGTTGCAGCCAAAAAAACCGCCGGTGTCTTAGGTGACGATTTAGCATTAAATGCTCAGCAGTTATCAGGCGTAAAAGCCGACCGAGAATTACCTGTGGTCTGGTCGGTTGCGAAAGGCTCCTTTTTAAATAAGTGTATTATTGTCCCTATTGCTTTAGCATTAAGCGCCTTTTTACCGGTCGCTGTTACGGTTTTGTTAATGATCGGCGGCTTATATCTTTGTTATGAAGGCTTTGAAAAGGTTTTTCATAAACTTTTACCTCAAGATAAAAGCTCAACCAGCAATAAAACGGCCGCACATCTAGAAGCTAATGCAAACTCAGCAATAGACTTGATTAGCTTTGAAAAAGAAAAAATCAAAGGAGCTATTCGTACTGATTTTATTCTTTCGGCCGAAATTATCGTCATTGCTTTAGGCACAGTTACTAACGCCCCGTTTTTGAATCAAGTATTGGTAGTGATAAGTTTAGCGATAGCACTAACTATTGGGGTTTATGGCTTTGTTGCCGCGATCGTTAAAATTGATGATTTAGGTTTATATTTACTTGAAAAATCGAAAGTAAA
Source organism: Thalassotalea sp. (assembly GCA_051251725.1). Taxonomy (GTDB): domain Bacteria; phylum Pseudomonadota; class Gammaproteobacteria; order Enterobacterales; family Alteromonadaceae; genus JALZUE01. Next base: position 18,781 of record JBPOFN010000010.1, read on the forward strand.
TTCTAATAAAGTACTGGCCTGCTTAGGACGCGGTTTACTTATTTTTGCACCCTTTTTAATGAAAGTATTAGTAATTGTAGGCACTGCCGCAATGTTTTTAGTCGGCGGCGGGATTATACTGCATGGCATTCCTATGTTAGTAGAATATGGCCACCATTTAGACGCAGCGGTTGCTAATATTGCAAGTTTTGGCCAATGGTTAGCATTGATAACACCAATGTTATTAGCCGGCCTTATTGGCATTATTTCAGGTGGTTTATGTTTAGTCGGGGTAAGCTTATTCTCCGCTTGTTTTAGCAAGTCAAAATAACTCACAATAGGGTCAGTTGATCTTTGTTTATAATTTTAGCTGAGAGAAAAATTGTCTTAGATAAGACAGAAATAAAGAAATTTAGCGATCTAAACGAATTATTTATAACCTAACAGAAGACAATTTTGGCCTCAGCCCGAAGGGCTGATATTGCTTTAATTGACTTATATTTAATGAATTTCCATTTGACTCTAATGATCAGGATAAAGAATGAATACAAGCAGGAAATTAGTGCTATTATCGCAGCCCATTATTGAATTGTTCTTTTGGCTACTTGCGTAATTATATGAAAAAACTTCGTGTCCTTCATAAAGCGCCGCTGCGGGTGCTAAAAATCAATCGTAAGTCGAGTAAATTACGGTTTCGCAGATTGATGCTCAGATTACGCCAAGCACTTGCGCAAGAAAAAGCGGAAACCAAAATCATGTTGGCAATTTACCGAAAACATACCTTCGGTAAAGCTACTAAAGAAGAACTAACCATAGCAAACAAACAGTTTATTGATATTTTAAAAGGGCTTGGCTTAGGCATTTTTGCTATTCTTCCGCTCGCCCCCATCACAATCCCTATTATTGTCAAACTTGCTCGTCTCGTTGGCGTTGATTTAATTCCAAGCGCTTTTACCCAGCCTGAACATAAAATAAAAAAGCCGCCTGAAGAAAGCCTATAATTACGGAAATTAAGACCATACTAATCACACCGACTTAGTAATAGCCTTAATTAAATCATTTTTATTAATTGGTTTTGAAATATGAGCATTCATCCCTTTTGCTAAATAGTTCTTAACATCTTTTTCTAACACATTAGCAGTTAACGCAATAATTGGAATATTGGCATAAGCCTCATTGCTCGCTCTAATAATTTCAGTCGCCGTTAAGCCATCCATATTGGGCATATTAATATCCATTAATATTAAGTCGTATGCTTTACTTTTTAATGCCTGTATCGCCAGCTCGCCATCCGCAACAATCTCAATAATGGCGCCCTCGGAAATTAATAAATTCTCGACAACCAATTGATTAATTTTATTATCTTCAGCAATTAATATTTTCAATCCGGTTAATAAAACCGGCTGTTTTAACTCTTTATGCTCTGGCCGATTAGAGGTTATCGATTCGATCGCATTATATAAATCATCAATGTTGCAAGGCTTCTGTAAAAATTTTCTTACCGCTAACGAAATTGATTGAATTCTTACTTGCTCTGCTTGGTATGCCGACAACACAATGACTGGTGGTAAACAAAAAACAGCTTCAGTAGCAAGTTCAATAAAACGAAAACCATCCATATCAGGCAGTGCCCAGTCCGTAATAATAACATCTAAGTTCTGACCGTCGCTTTTTAAAAATGCTAAGGCTTTTACTGGCGATTCAAAAGTCGTACAACGACCGCCCATTTTTAATAGTTGCTGGGTTAAAACGGTTAATACCATCGGGTTATCATCTACCAATAAAATATTGAGTGGCTTGCTAAATTTATATCGTTGCTCACTAGGCAATAGAACTTGATCATTGGTTTTTATCATCATACTGGCTGTAAAAGTACTGCCATTATTAATTAAGCTGTCTACCTTAATATCGCCGCCCATTAATTTACAAAGTTGATGACTAATCGATAAACCGAGCCCAGTACCACCATATTTTCGGGTGGTAGAAGTATCCGCTTGGGTGAATTCATTAAATATTTTAAATTGTTTATCAAACGGAATGCCAATGCCACTATCGATAACTGAAAATTTAAATAAATAGATCGCCGGTGTATCTTCATGCCGTTTAGTAACTAAAGTCGCATTAACATTCACTTTAATACCACCAACCTCGGTAAACTTAATCGCATTAGAGCATAAGTTAAGTACCACCTGATTGATGCGCACAACATCACCTAATAAGTCATAAGGTACACCACTATCTATATTGACATTAAATGTTAAGCCTTTCGCAATTGCTTGCGGTGCAAATATATCGGTTAATAAGTCAATAGCGTGATAAAGCGAAAACGGCTGTGACTCTATCGTTAATTTACCCGACTCTATTTTAGTAAAGTCCAAAATGTCATTAATAATAGTCAATAAATGTTTGGTTGAATAACTGATTTTTTCAACAAAGTTAGCTTGTACGTTATTCAATCTACTATCTTTAAGTAAATCAGTCATACCAACAATACCATTTATTGGCGTTCGTATTTCATGACTCATATTGGCTAAAAACTCAGCTTTTACTGTTGCTGCTTTTTCAGCACGCAGGTTAGCTTGCACAAGACTTTTATTTTTCTCTTGTAATTCTTGAGTTTTTTCATTAACTCGGCGACTCAAATATTGCTGACTTAACAACCAAGTTCTGACTGCTATCGCTAAGGTGACAATGAATAATATCGCAAATAACATCACCACGTTAATCAAAACGTTAGAGCTTGTAGATACTTCATTGAGCGGTTCAATCAGCAATTGCCATTGTTGATTACCAATAGCAACATTGTAAATATTGCTTTGCGCAGAAACACTAACTTTAGCAGCCGCTTTTAATGACTTATCACTCAACTGATATGACGTAGACTGAGCGTCCACTAAACTAATATTATAACGAGTAGACAACTGCTCAGTTTGTATAATATCAAAAACATCTATTAACACATTACCAGCAGCCACAAATCCCGTAACGGTTTCTTGCTCTTGTTTTAAAGTAACTACAGGGTGAATAATAAAAAAATGCGGTTCCGGAATGGCTGGTAATGCTTGAGTAAATGGACTAACAAATGGCTTTTTAGTTTGTAATGCCGCTAAAAGGTATTGATGAACTGTACTGTTATTGCCAATATTTCGTCCTATAAAATACGGACCGATGCGCTTCGGATAATCATATAAAACAGCAAAAACATGTGCTTGTGTTAACTCAAGTAACTTAGGTAGTTTATCGTCATAATCAAAATCAAAAATGGCAAAGTTTTGATATTGTTCTTTACCATTATTTCTAACTTTCTGTTCTATTTCTGCTACCTCGTCAGGTGCGCTATTAATGATATATGTCAATCGCTGAATATCATTTTTATTAGCAAAAACCAATTTAACCATACGATCAAATTCATCTTTACCGACCCATTTTGAACTACTGAATAAATTAGCAATTGAGACAATTTGTAACATACGCCGATCCAAGCCGGCTTGAATTTCTTTATGAATAATATTGGCTTCTAAAGTTGTTGTGTGTTCCCGTTTTAACTGAGCTTGTTTAACAACATAGTGATAAGCTGGCCACAATATCGCCATACCTATGAAGAGGATAACTCCCGGATAGATCACTGTTTTTTTAGATAGTAAACTATTTAACATAAAGGCCTTTAATTACAAAACAAGCTTATCCACAGTAATTATTATGGTTCAAACTGATAGTAAATTTTTAAACCTACGTATCTAAAACGTGTAAGTTAAAATCTCACCGCGCCAAGTGGTTTATTTGCATTTAAATTCAAGCCACTTTTAACATAGTTTTCATCTGTTAAGTTAGTACCGTATATACTTACAGTCAAATGTTTGGATGGATATTAAAGTAAAGTAAGGCCCAATAAACCATCTGCTTTTGGTCGAAAAATCATTCGCAGCCACAAAAGGGTGATATTTAACTCGCCAATCATACAGGGCAACAACTAAAACATTCTTACAACTATATTTTACCGACTCGTTAAGCGGTTGGTTTAACATTCCGCCAAGTAGTGTTTATAACGACTCCTAAAGCCTAATTTTATTTATCCTTTTACGCTTTATGATATTTTTCAGTAATATAAATACAACGGCAGATTCATAAAAACTTTGTATAAAATAGTTATTTTATACTTAGCGCTAAATATTGAGTCTCAGCCAAAATTATTAATTGAGTTCCTCCATGTATAGCTGATGGGGTTAACCATTCAACTAGGGTATTTTTGTCCGATTGAAATACTTAACAACAACCGCTCAGTAATATTTTAAAATAATGCTTGATGTTACGGCGAATAATTACCTAATGACAATAATTTACTAACCGTTACTTTAATAAAATATGTAATAAGCATAAAATTTAAGTAATACTGTCAATAACATATACCTTTAATAACATTCAGGAAAGATCACATGAAAAACTGCGCATTAATTTTACTTATATCAGTAACTTTTTCAGCCAATGCCAATGCCGAAGGCTGGTTCGATTCATTAAAAAGTTTAATCGGATTAGGCGAAACTAAAGAGCAAACAGCAGCGGCTGCTAAGCCAAATGAACAAGCTACGGATTCACTAGATATTGCTGGCATGATCGGTCAAGTATCAAAGTCATTAAACGTGAATAATGAACAAGCGGAAGGCGGTGTTGCTTCTTTGCTTAATTTCGCCAAAAACAACTTAGCAGGTAATGACTTCAGCCAATTAGCTAAAAGCTTACCGGGTGTTGATGGCATTTTATCGAAAGTACCTGATATTAGCAGCTTAAGTGGCGAAGGTTTAGGCGGCATATTAGACAAAGCGTCAGAATATAGCGATTCACTTAAAAGTATCAATGAAATCAAAAAACAATTTGAAGCGTTAGGGTTAAAACCTGAAATGATCACTCAATTTATTTCACAAGCGCAAAGCTATTTAAATACCGAGCAGGGTCAACAAGCAAAAGCATTATTAACTAAAGGCTTAGCGCAGTTTACTAACTAATCACTCTTTCTTATTTAACCGGCTTAATCACATTAAGCCGGCACTTGCCTTTTACTTTATTTTCATAAAGTTTCTATATTCTTAAGGTTAACAAGAAATCTTAGGTAAAAAAAAAGCCCCGATCAATTAAGAACAGGGCTTTAATATAATGGTACCGGCGGGCGGACTCGAACCGCCACACATTGCTGCGGGGGATTTTGAATCCCCTATGTCTACCAATTCCATCACGCCGGCAAAAATATGGTAAAAAGAAATCTAAATAACATTAAACTCTTTTTGATGGGGGGATTATACGAGATTGAATTTGCTTAGCAACAAGTTTTACTACCATTACAATCAATTGCTTATAGTTTAAGCAGCCAGCGATATTTTTCACCCTCAAATGACTTTCAAATTACATCGCCATTGTTAAATTAATAACGAGTTAGCTCAGATTAGTTAGCTGACATCTTCATTTGCCTGACAAGCCGTTTAGGTGTTTCATTTCGCTATTGCGGCCAAAAAACGCCCCCTCAGATAAATTAATTACGGCGCGGTTAATTGCTGGCTGATCAACAGCCCAACAATTTGCTACACTAGCGCCACTTTACAATTTTATGTATATTTTTATGGAAAGTTTTCCTCGAGCGGGTTTCCGCCGACGTTTAGGTAGTTGGGTTTATGATTTTCTTGTCGCTTGCGCAATTTATATGACCATAGGGTTAATCACCTCAGCAATATTTAGTACCCTCTTTGCGCATGGTTTGATTACCAGCCATGAATTTACTAATGCCAGTGATTATGCGACTCAGTCGCTACTCTATAAAATAATCGTTAATGGCTTAGCGTTTTCACTCATTTCCTTATTCTTTATTTATTTTTGGTCGCGCAGTGGTCAAACCTTAGGCATGCGAGCATGGCGGTTAAGAGTGCAAACTCAACAAGGCAATTTAATTTCGAAAGTAACCGGACTAAAACGCCTAATACCCACGTTATTTGGCTTAGGAAATATCACGGTGATTTTTGATCGTAAAAACAAACTTAGTTTACAAGATAGGCTAACAAATACTGAAGTGGTGATTTTATCGCTAGCAGCCAATAAAGGTGCTAATTGGAGTAATGGCGAATAAGATTAGTTTTTGATTTTATGGTTTATGTTCTATATTTATAGCTCAGCTTAATATTTTATTTAAGCTGAGTGTTAACTTATATTACCATCAAGCCCTAAGCATTAGGTTTATTAATAAAATAAAGTGCAATGCCTACCACCAGTAAACTTGGTAACACAGCTCCTAATATTGGCGGTAATTGGTAAACTAAACTCATTGAACCCATAGCTTGATTTAAAATATGAAAACCTAAGCCAGTCACTACTCCCATCATAATTCTAGCGCCCATCGACATCGAACGTAGTGGCCCAAAAATAAATGACAAGGCTAACAACAACATCACAGCAACAGTGATCGGCTGCATAACTTTACGCCAAAAGGCTAATAAATAGCGACTTGGGTCTTGAGTGTTTTCTTTTAAATAATCTAAATAATCCAATAAACCTTCAATAGATAACGACTCTGGATTTACTGTAACCACACCTAACTTGTCTGGTGTTAATGACGATGGCCAGTTTTGTGTTGGTTGTGTGCTTTTAGTGATTTTACGTTCGCTAACCGTCGTATTAATTACATCTTCCAGTTGCCAAGTTTTACCTTGATAAACGGCTGATTTAGCGGAAGTCCAGCTCGAGAGTTTTAACTGGCTGTCAAAGCGATAAATTTGCACACTTTTTAATGACCCTTTAGTTTCTACTTCACCGATATGAACAAAATAATCGCCATCTTTCGCCCAGACACCGCTGGAAGATGAAATTAAACTACCGCCAGAAAGCGCTTGCGCTCTAATCTCTCTCGCTTTTGCTTCACCAACTGGCGCCAACCATTCACCAACCGCCATACTAAAGAGGATTAACACCAGCGATGTTTTCATCACTGATTTAATAATTTGAAAACGCGATAAGCCCGCCGCATGCATTACCACTAATTCGCTGTTGCTGGCCATCATCCCTAAACCAATTAAGCCGCCGATTAACGCCGCCATCGGAAAAAAAATTTCAATATCACGAGGGATCGCATAAAACACATATAGCGCAGCATGGCTGACTTCATAACCACCACGGCCAACCGCTTTCATTTGTTCAACAAACTTAATAATACCGCTAACGCTGACGAACACAGCCAAAGTAATGAAGGTAGTGGTTGCTAAAATTCTACCAATATATAGATCTAAAATTTTCACTTATCAACAACCTTACTTTTTACTTTATTTCGCTTCACTTTTGCTGTCATTTTTTTACCGCTACTGCGCTCACGCATTAATAAAGTAATGCCCAATAATAACGACATAATATGAATGGGCCACAAACCAACATTACTTGGGATTGAACCGCTTTCAACACCTGATCGCATGGCCGTTAACAGTAAAAAATAACCTAAAAATAACAATAATGCCGGTAGCATTTTGGCAAATTTTCCTTGCCGCGGATTAACCACACTTAGTGGCACCGCAATTAAGGTCAAAATTAAACATGCGATCGGAAAAGCAAACCGCCATTGAATTGCAGCTTTTGACTCGGGTAAGTCCTCTTGAAATAACTGACTGGTAGGTAAAGCACTTAATTTTCGACGTTTATGCTCAACTTTTTTCTCTTGAATTTCAATATGGTATTTACCAAATGAAACCGCTCTAAATTCACCACTTAATAAGTTACTTTGATAACGTACGCCATTTTCTAACGTTAGTTTCTGCGCGCCTGACTCATCTTCTTGCACCAAACCTTTATCTGCATAAACTAAGCTTGAATTGATCACTGAATTTTCATTGCGATCATGATCAGGTAATTGCGCCACAAATACTTTCGAAAGTTCATTGGTATTGCGACTTTTTTCATGGACAAAAATTACCGCTTTATCGTTCCCGGTTTTTTGAAACCGGCCAGCAACCAATGAACTGAGCCCTGAATCAGCGGCAATCGCATCTTTAACTTGATATTCATATTCAGTCGCCATTGGTGATAAATACAAGGTAAAAATACCGGTAATAATCGCGGTGAACACACTTAAAATAAGCGTTATCCGTACAATGTACCATTCACTGACACCACAGGCGTGCAATACCGTCATTTCGCTGTCAGCATAAACGCGACCGTACGCTAATAAAATCCCTAAAAACATACTCAGCGGCATTAACATCCCAGCTAATTCAGGCGCTTTTAAGGCAATAAAAGTCATCACCATCTCTGCCGGCATGCCGCCTTCTGAGGCATCACCTAAAATACTGACAAACTTTTGGCTGATAAAAATAGTCATTAAGACAAAAAATACGGCAAACTGAGTTTTTGCCGCTTCTAATAATAAATAACGCGAAATAATCACGAACAATACCTAACAAGAAAATCGGAAGAAAAGGACGAAAAAAGCATGTAAAACTTAGTATGAAACTTAGTTTTTTTCTGGCATAACGCTAATATTTGAGTAAACTGGTCGTTTTTATACATAAATAAAATGTAAAGCTCGTAGGTAAACTAATTGAATGCGGCTATAATTATAGCCTTTAGCGTAAATCGTATGCTAGTAAGCATATCTATTTTTTAGCAATTTTACCAAGCTTAATACAGAAAAAGTACCGTTTATTGCAATAGGAGAGCTCATGGAGTTCAGTGTAAAAAGTGGCAGTCCTGAAAAACAAAGAAGCGCCTGCATCGTTGTTGGGGTTTTCGAGCCTCGTCGCCTGTCGGCTATTGCCGAACAATTAGATGAAATCAGCGAAGGCTATATCAGTAACTTATTACGCCGTGGAGATTTAGAAGGTAAATCTGGCCAAATGTTACTTTTACATCACGTGCCTAATGTTTTAAGTGAGCGTGTGTTATTAGTAGGCTGTGGCAAAGAACGCGAATTAGACGAACGTCAATATCGTCAAATCATCAGCAAAACCATTAGCACTTTAAACGAAACAGGTTCAATGGAAGCTGTTTGTTTCTTATCAGAATTACACGTCAAAGGCCGCGATACTTATTGGAAAGTACGTCAAGCCGTTGAAGCGACTCAAGATTGTTTATACAGTTTTAATAGTTTAAAAACCCGTAAACAAGAGCCGCGCCGTCCGTTACGTAAAATTGTTTTCAATGTTCCTACTCGTCGTGAATTACCAATGGGTGAACGCGCTATAGCTCACGGCTTAGCTGTATCCGAAGGTATCAACACTTGTAAGAATGTAGCGAATATGCCACCTAATATTTGTAATCCGGCCTATTTAGCTGAGCAAGCAAAAATTTTAGCCGATGAATATAACGGTGTTACCACCGAAGTACTTGGCGAAAATGAAATGGAAGCCCTCAACATGGGTTCATATTTAGCGGTTGGCCGAGGCTCTGCTAATGAATCAATGATGAGTATTATTAAATACAATGGCGCTAAAAATGACAGCGCACCTATTGTTTTAGTTGGTAAAGGTTTAACTTTTGATAGTGGCGGAATTTCATTAAAACCAGGCGCAGGCATGGATGAAATGAAATACGACATGGGTGGTGCTGCCAGTGTTTTAGGTGCAATGCACGCACTTGCTGAATTACAGTTACCGATCAATGTAATTGGCATTTTAGCGGGCTGTGAAAATATGCCAAGTAGTAAAGCTTATCGTCCAGGCGATATTCTTACAACGATGTCAGGTCAAACCGTAGAAGTATTAAATACTGACGCTGAAGGCCGATTGGTTTTATGTGACGCACTAACCTATGTTGAGCGTTTTGAACCTGAATCAGTTATCGATGTCGCAACCTTAACCGGCGCATGTATTGTCGCTTTAGGTAGCCATGCTACTGGCTTGTTAAGTACTCATAACCCTTTAGCCCATGAGTTATTAAATGCTTCTGAGCAAAGTGGTGACAGAGCTTGGCGCTTACCTTTATGGGAAGAATACCAAGAACAACTTGAAAGCCCATTTGCTGATTTCACCAACTTAGGTGGTAAAGGCGCGGGCACTATCACTGCCGCTGCATTTTTATCGCGTTTTACCAAAAAGTATCATTGGGCTCACCTTGATATTGCTGGTACTGCTTGGCGCAGTGGTGGCAAAACTAAAGGTTCAACCGGTCGTCCAGTTAGTATGCTAATGCAATTTTTATTAAACCGCTCTGGAGTTGAGCAAAGCGAAGGATAATCTTACTTAACATTAAGTTTAGTTTTATCTTTCCATTAACTTTCAGGTAACGATAACGTCATGCAAACACAGGTAATGTTTTATTTATTACCCGACAATTCAGCGCAAAGTGAAACAAATGAACACAATCATTTGTTTCAAGCCTGTATGCACGCCAGCCTTTGTTACCGCAACAACCAACGCGTTTATATTCATACTAATGATCAAACAAGCGCTCATCACATCGATGAACTGTTATGGGGGTTCGAACCTGATAGTTTCGTTCCTCATAATTTAGTTGGTGAAGGTCCCAAGCAGGGAGCACCGGTAGAGATTGGTTATCAACAGCCAAACTCTAGACGACCTTTTTTAATTAATTTAGCAGACCAAATGCCTAAGTTTGCTAATCAATATTCACACATAATAGATTTTGTGCCAGCAGAGAAAACCCTCAAGCATCAAGCAAGAGAGCGATTTAAGCAATATCGCCAAGCAGGGTTTCATATAGAAACACAAGCGCTGCAAACGCCAAACTCTAGTTCACAACCATAAGTAATAATTAAGATGGAAAAAACATTTAACCCTTCTGACATTGAAAACTCACTTTACCAAACGTGGGAAGAAAAAGGTTACTTTAGCCCAACAGGCGACGGTGACGGCTACTGTATCGCGATTCCACCACCAAATGTTACTGGTAGTTTGCATATGGGCCACGCTTTTCAACAAACCATCATGGATACCCTAATTCGTTACCAACGCATGCAAGGTAAAAGTACTTTGTGGCAAACGGGTACCGATCACGCGGGCATCGCGACGCAAATGGTAGTAGAGCGTAAAATTGCGGCGGAAGAAGATAAAACTCGTCATGACTACGGCCGTGAAGCCTTTATCGATAAAGTGTGGGAATGGAAAGAAGAGTCTGGTGGCACAATTGGCAAACAAATGCGCCGCTTAGGTAATTCAATTGACTGGAGCCGTGAACGTTTTACCATGGACGACGGTATGTCAGAAGCGGTACAAGAAGTATTTGTCCGCTTATTTGAAGATGACTTAATTTACCGCGGCAAGCGCTTAGTTAACTGGGATCCAAAATTCCATACTGCGATTTCTGATCTTGAAGTAGAAAACAAAGATAAAAAAGGCCACATGTGGCACTTACGTTATCCATTAGCCGATGGCGCCAAAACAGCTGAAGGTAAAGACTACTTAGTGGTAGCTACTACCCGCCCTGAAACCATGCTAGGTGATACTGGCGTCGCGGTTAATCCTGAAGATCCGCGTTATAAAGATCTGATCGGTAAAAATATTTTATTACCTTTAGTTAATCGTTTAATTCCCATTGTTGGTGACGATCACGCCGACATGGAAAAAGGCACGGGTTGTGTAAAAATAACTCCTGCCCATGATTTTAACGATAATGAAGTGGGTAAACGTTGTAATTTACCGATGATCAATATTTTCGATAAAGATGCAGCGATTTTAGCGCAAGCCGAAGTTTATACTACCAATGGTGAAACTTCTGACATTTATGACTCTGCCCTACCTGCTGACTTAGTTGGTCTTGACCGTTTTGTTGCCCGTAAAGCCATCGTTGCCCAATTTGATGAGTTAGATTTATTAGTTGAAGTAAAAGATCATGACTTAGTCGCGCCATATGGTGACAGATCAGGTGTGATCATCGAGCCACTATTAACTGATCAGTGGTATGTACGCGTTGAGAAATTAGCCAAACCAGCGATTGAAGCCGTTGAAAATGGCGATATTGAATTTGTACCAAAACAATACGAAAACATGTATTTTTCTTGGATGCGTGATGTCCAAGACTGGTGTATTTCACGTCAGTTATGGTGGGGACATCGTATTCCAGCATGGTATGACGAAAATGAAAAAGTTTATGTTGGTCGCACAGAAGCAGAAGTTCGCGCAAATAACAATATAGCTGCCGACATGAAACTGCGTCAAGATGAAGATGTACTTGATACTTGGTTCTCATCAGCACTTTGGTCTTTCTCAACATTAGGCTGGCCTAATGAAGAAGAAATGATGAAGAAATTCCACTCAACTGATGTACTAGTGACTGGCTTCGATATTATTTTCTTCTGGGTTGCACGCATGATCATGATGACCATGCATTTCATCAAAGATGAAAACGGTAAACCGCAAGTTCCTTTCAAACAAGTTTATGTGACGGGTCTTATCCGTGATGAAAACGGCGATAAGATGTCAAAATCTAAAGGTAATGTGATTGATCCTTTAGACATGATTGACGGTATTGGCTTGGATGAATTATTAGAAAAGCGTACCGGTAATATGATGCAGCCTAAACTTGCTGCTAAAATTGCCAAGCTAACCAAAAAAGAATTCCCTGAAGGTATTGAAGCCCATGGTACTGACGCCCTACGTTTTACGCTGTCAGCACTAGCTTCAACCGGCCGTGATGTAAGCTGGGACATGAAACGTTTAGACGGTTACCGCAACTTCTGTAATAAGTTATGGAATGCTAGCCGCTATGTGTTAATGAACACAGAAGAGCAAGATTGTGGTAAAGGCCCAAATGGTATTCAGGGGGAATTAGATTTTTCACTCGCTGATCGTTGGATCCAAGCACAATTCCAAAAAACAGTGAAAACCGTTCATGAGTCATTTGCTAATTTCCGTTTTGATTTAGCATCACAAGCTTTATATGAATTCACTTGGAACCAATTCTGTGACTGGTATTTAGAATTAACCAAACCAGTATTATTTAAAGGCAGCGAAGCACAGCAACGAGCTACGCGTTATACGTTAGTAAGTACCTTGGAAGCGTTATTGCGTTTAATGCACCCTATCATGCCATACATTACTGAAACCATTTGGCAGCGTGTTGTACCGCTAACAACCTTTACGCCACAAGGTGACAGCATTATGATCCAAAGCTTTCCTCAATATGATGAAAGCCAAGTCGACCAATCGGCAATTGACGATTTAGAGTGGGTTAAACAATTTATTGTCGCAATTCGAAATATTCGCGGTGAAATGGATATCTCACCGAGTAAACCGTTACCGGTATTATTGAAAAATATTTCAGCAAACGATAATCGCCGTTTAACTGATAACGAACAATTCTTAAGTGCCTTAGCAAAATTAGACAGCGTTACTATTTTAGCCCAAGGTGAAGATGGTCCTGCGTCTGCTACAGCGGTTATTGGCACCATGACAGTGTTAATCCCAATGGCTGGCTTAATTGATAAAGAGGCAGAACTAGCCCGCTTATCAAAAGCGATAGCTAAGCTTGAGCAAGATGTTCAACGTACCCAAGGAAAGCTCAATAACGAAAAGTTTGTTAGCAAAGCACCTGAAGCAGTTATCAACAAAGAAAAAGCTAAGCTGGAAGACGCACAATCAACATTAGCTAAAATGATTGAACAAAAACAGCAAATAGCTGAGCTTTAGTAGTCGAAATCCCTATTCTGCTTACTTTAAGCAAAGGATTAAAATAAAAAACAGCCGCTTTGGCTGTTTTTTTATAGGCTTTGATAAATATATTGTAAATAAAGATGAAAAAAGTAGGACACTTAATTTTTAATGTGTTAATCTATGTCCGCGTTGAGTTTTTGCGTTTCGGATGAAGGTCTAGTCAACTTGTTGACCACCCCTTACGCGCTAGTGTTATTGGATACCTTCCTCTGTCTGTACTTTTGGGTAGAGGGCATTTACTCCGTGAAAATGGTACTAATTTTCATTTAGAAAGTTAGGCCGCAATTTAAATTTAAGATATAACGGGATAAATGTAATGTCTGATCAAGTTTCTGGTAAAGTAAAGTTTTTTAACGAATCTAAAGGTTTTGGTTTCATCGAGCAAGAAAATGGCCCTGACGTTTTCGTTCATTTTTCAGCTATCACAGGTTCAGGTTTCCGTACTTTAACTGACGGTCAAGCTGTAACTTTCTCAGTAAAACAAGGCCAAAAAGGTCCTGAAGCTGAAAACGTTCAAGCTGGATAATTTATAGTTAATTTATTAACTGTAGAAAAAAGCGAAGCTATTAGCTTCGCTTTTTTATTGCCTGAAGAAAAGTAAATAACATCGTAAACCATTACCTTGTCTAATCCGCTTCTGTGAAGAAATTAACACACGTTAATAACACAAAAGTTAACGGCCTTAATCAATACTATATAAACACTATAACTTAAGTCTTATGCTTAAATTATTTGTCTTTATTATACTAATTTTTAAATGAATATTGCTCTCCTACCTACTTAAGTGAAAACATCACTAAGTATTCCCAATTTCGTTTCCAGCCCATGCACCACAGCGCTCAACCAAGACCTATTAACGCCCTGTAGGCTGTCGTCGGCATTGCCTGATACGTTTTACTGATATAAAAAAACCGACTCAAGGTCGGCTTCTGCTTAATCGCTAAGGTGAGTTTGGTTAATTAACTAAGCTTATTAATGCTGTTCAATCAAATTAACTAACAGTTCAATATGGTCATCACGATCATTCAAACAAGCAATGTAATGATAACTCTCACCACCGGCTTTAATAAATACTGTTCGGTTTTCTTCAACTAACTCTTCTAACGTTTCCAAGCAATCAGAACTAAAGGCAGGGCTAATGACAGCAACGTGCTTATGACCTTGCTCAGCAAGTGTTGCCAGCGTAGCATCGGTATAAGGCTGTAGCCATTCAGCTTTGCCAAAGCGCGATTGAAACGTCATTACAAAATCATTTTCAGCCAAGCCTAAATTTTCAGCCAATAATCTTGTGGTTTTATGGCAGAAACAATAATAGGGATCGCCATTTTCCAAAAATAACTTCGGCATGCCATGATATGACAATACCAACTTATCCGGCTTACCATGCTTTTCTATATGCTCGGTAACTGAATTCGCTAGTGCTTGAATGTATAACGGATGATCATGATAGCTACTAATAAAACTTACACTCGGGATCCAGCGCCAAGGTTTAATTGTATTAACGACTGCATCGAAAGTCGAGGCGGTTGTCGGCCCGGCATATTGCGGATATAAAGGCAGAACAATTATTTTATCTACACCTGCTTGGTGAAAGTTGTTTAAAGCTGAGCTAATGCTTGGATTGCCATAGCGCATAGCAACATCAACCAAAACATTGTCGCCATATTGGGCTTTTAAAGCTTTCTCTACTTTATCTTTTTGCGCCAAGCTATGCACAAGCAGTGGTGAACCCGCTTCAGTCCAGATACTTTTATAAAGTTTTGCCGACTTAGCCGGTCGTACTCTTAAAATAATACCGTGTAAGATAATCATCCAGACAAGTCTTGGAATTTCAACGACTCGCGGATCAGATAGAAACTCTTTTAAGTAACGTTTTAATGCTGCTGGGGTCGGTGCATCAGGAGTGCCTAAATTTGTTAACAGCACGCCAACACGCTTCGGCTGACCTTTCACTTGCTCATGAATGGATTGGGTTAACCCTTTAAATCGAGACTTAATAAAATCAGCCATAATTATTTAATAATCCTTGGTACAGATAAAATGATAAACAGTAACAATGACTATTTAGCTGCCAACGCCGCTTCCACTTGGGAGATAAAAGCTTTATCGGTCGGTTTAACTTTGCTATTAAAATGGCTAATATTTTTGCCATCAGCTGAGACTAAATATTTATAAAAATTCCATTTAGGCGCCGTTGTTTGTTCAGCCAAATGTTTAAAAACTGCATTGCTATCATCGCCTCTAACCGCCGTTGTTTCTAACATGGTAAAAGTAACGCCATAATTAACAAAACAAATATCGGCAGTCGCTTTTTCATTATCTTCTTCTTGGAAAAAATCGTCAGAAGGAAAGCCAATTACCACTAAACCTTGGTCTTGATATTTTTTATGAAGTGCCTCTAAACCTTTAAACTGCGGCGTAAAACCACAATGCGACGCTGTGTTAACCATTAATACCGCTTTACCGGCGGTAAGCTGACATAAGTCGACCGACTCTTTAGCATGCAGTTTACGCATCGTCTGCTTTAAAAAGCTTGGGCATGATGCCGCTTCTGTAGTTGCAACAGCCGCTGCCGTTAAACTTGCTGCACTGGCTGAAGTAAAAGCAAATAACGAGCTTAGTAAAAATGCCTGACTGACTATTTTAATATTCATGATTCTCTCTTTATACAAGTAAGCTTGTATCATGCGTTCAAGGCTTAGCAATTAAGCCTTGATCAATTATTTCGCTACAGTGTCGATTACTAAATTAACGGTGACATTATCTTGAACCACAATATTATCTTGCTGACCTTTAAAATCACCGGCTTTAATACCCGGTGTGCCTTGCATTGAAATCACAGCAAAAACATTTACTTTATCAAAATTACTGATTTTCATTTGTGGATTCATCGCACGAGCATCATCAAGAACAATACTGGTTGGTAAGTCACTGGCACTTAGTTTAACCGCCGCAACCGGCATTCTTGTACCATTGGCAGGTACAGCATAAATAAAGACTATTTTATCTGCCATACCGCTCAATTGTTCGAGAATATCAGGTGCAATTGTTACCGATAAATTAACGCCAACAGTACTTTCAACATTGTCGCTAATATTGGTTTGAGCTTGAGTGATTTCGGTTGTAGTGGCTTGCCCTAACCGACTTTTCGCTTCATTAATTGCCTGTGCTAACGCTTCAAGATTAATCGACTTCTGGGCGTCAACCAAGCCTTGCCAATAATCTATCGCCGCTTGATATTTACCTAGGCTAAAAGCGTGCATCCCTAACAAAATATTAGTCGGAGCATCCGTTGGATCTAAGCTAAGGGCTTGGTCGATTAACTGCTGCACTGCCGGGGTAATTTTTTGACCATCTTTATAATAAGCAGCCTGTGCTTTAGCGCCAACTAAATCAGCGGCTAAACCGTCAATTTCAATAGTTTTATCAAACGCTGTTATCGCATTATCAAAATCACCTAACGCAACCAGCTCTTGTCCTAACGCATACCAAAGGTTGGCGTTTTTAGGCTCAGCTGTAATTTGAGCTTTTAACTGCTCAAGACGCGCAATTCCGGCTTGTTGTGATTCATCTAAATTAGCATGTTGATTTTTAGGCTGTTGTAATAACGCAAAAGCACCATTTTTTTGATAAAGGGCAAAACTAAAAATAAGCACAAAAATTGTAATGGCAACAGGCCAAAGAAAAGAAGCTGGCTGCTGCGGTTTAACCGCCGCACTGTGCTGCTGGTTTTCTTCCATATCTTGCAGTAAACCTTTATCCAGCTCCGCTAATAGGAAGTGGTAGTTTTCCTCATCTATTTTCCCTTGCTGAAAGTCTTGTTCAATTTCATCTTTATGTTCAAGGTAGAGGTCTTTATTGGTTTTATCGCGCATACCTTGATCAACTTCTGTGACTTTTTGCGGCGCTAAAAAATGCCACCAAACAATCACTAGGATCAACAGAATAAAAACAACGAGAGTAATGATAACGGTCATATATTATTTATCTTT
Organism: Thalassotalea sp.; assembly: GCA_051251725.1. Taxonomy (GTDB): domain Bacteria; phylum Pseudomonadota; class Gammaproteobacteria; order Enterobacterales; family Alteromonadaceae; genus JALZUE01. Next base: position 36,380 of record JBPOFN010000010.1, read on the forward strand.
TAAAAATTGTTGGAGTTTCTGCGCTTGCTCTGCAGATAACTGTTCGTCTTCAGGTTTATTCGGTTTTTTACGGACGATAAAAAATAACACCATAGCGCCAATCATAATTAATACGATAGGTCCAAACCAAAGAATATAAGTGAGTTTTGATACTTGCGGACGATACAAAACAAAGTCACCGTAACGCTCAACCATATAATGCATGATTTCGCTATCCGCTCGCCCTTGATTTAGCATATCGTAAACTTGTGCTCGTAAATCAACGGCAATTTGTGAGTTTGAATCCGCTAAGTTTTGATTTTGACATTTAGGGCAACGCAACTCTTTCACTAAAGCTTGATAGCGCTCTTTAGTGACCTCGTCTTTAAATTGATAAGTATCAACAGGACTTGCCGATAACCAAAAACTGGTCAATATAGCGAATAAACTGAAGAGAAATTTAGCCTTCATATTAATTACCCTTTTCTTGTTCAATTTGCGTAATTAATGGCTCAAACTCTTTCAGCCAAACCTTGCGGTCAATCGGGCCAGCGTAACGTTTACGAATAACACCTTGGTGATCAACAACAAAGGTTTCTGGCGCAGCATAAACACCTAAATCAAGCCCTAAACGGCCGAGCGGATCAAAAATAGAAAACTGATAAGGATCGCCTAAATCGTCAAGCCATTTGATCGCTGCAACCCGCTCATCTTTGTAATTTAAGCCATATATTTTAAAGCGCTTATTTTTTGCTAACTCTAAAAAGTAAGGATGTTCATAGCGACATGACGGACACCAAGTTGCCCAAACATTAATTAATAAAATATCGCCGGTTAAATCACTGCTTGTTAGCGTTTGCTGTTCATTTCTTAATTGCGTTAAGCTAAAAGCAGGAAACTTTTTACCAACCAGCGCAGAAGGCATAGCTTGCGGGTTTAAAAACAAACCGCGATATAACACCACACCTAAGACAAAAAATAATATTAACGGCAGAAAACGAATTATTTTGTTCATCAAATATCCTTAGCTAGCAACTTGATTGGCATTAGCAGCTGCAGCATTGCTTACCACAGCTTCGCTTGTACCTTGCTGGGAAGGCGCTGTTTTTCTACGGCGGTAGCGTTTATCTAACATCGATAAGAAGCCTCCAAAGCCCATAAAAATTGCGCCTAACCAAATCCAACGAATAAAAGGTTTATAATGAATACGTACGGCCCAAGCACCATCTTTTAATGGATCACCTAAAGCAACATATATATCGCGAAGAAAACCCGCATCAATACCAGCTTCGGTCATTCCCATGGTTTGCACTAAATAAGTACGGCGTTCAGGTGTTAATAAAGTAACAAAACTTTCATTTTGATAAACCTCAATTTGCCCTTGTTCAGCACTGTAGTTAGGCCCTTGAACATTAGTTACGCCATTAAATTTAATTTGATGTTCTTCTACTGTGACCGTATCACCAACCGCCATACGCACATTAATCTCTTGCTCATAAGTCGACACCATAGTCACGCCAACAATAGTAATAGCAATACCTAAATGGGCGAATGTCATGCCCATATGGCTAATGCTTAATTTAGACCAACTAAAGGCTTTGGTTTGATTAAGTGTCGCTTGGTTATAAACATCTTTTAACACCACTAAGGCAACCCAAGTAGCGAGAATAATACCCATAGAAACCAGCAAGTTAAATTCACCACCATAAATATACGGGAACACTAAACCAAAGATCACACTCGCAATTGAGATTTTATCTAGCTGTTTACGCAATTCACCTTTTTTCGCTTTTTTCCATCGGATCAACGGACCTATGCCCATAAAGATAAATAACAGCGACATAATCGGCACAAACACCGCGTTAAAATACGGCGGCCCAACAGATAGTTTGCCTAAACCTAAAGCATCAACAAATAACGGATAAAGCGTGCCTAATAAAACACTCACCGCGGCAATAACTAATAAAATATTACAGATCAATAATGCAGTTTCGCGTGAATACAACGAGAAACGGCTAAAGCTAGCAACATTTCGCGCCCGAAAAGCGAATAAGGTTAACGAGCCGCCAACCGCAATGCCCAATAATAATAAGATAAAAACACCACGAGAAGGATCAGCAGCAAATGAATGCACTGAGGTGATAACACCCGACCTCACTAAAAAAGTCCCTAACAAACTTAAACTAAAAGCAAAAATGGCTAATAATACCGTCCAATTTCTAAAGGTGCCGCGTTTTTCAGTCACCGCTAATGAATGAATTAAAGCGGTGCCTATCAACCAAGGCATAAAAGAAGCATTTTCAACCGGATCCCAAAACCACCAACCGCCCCAGCCAAGTTCGTAATAAGCCCACCAGCTACCTAAGGCAATACCTAAAGTTAGGAATATCCAAGCAGCAACTGTCCATGGTCTTGACCATCTTGCCCAAGCAGCATCTAATTTCCCGCACATTAAGGCGGCAACAGCAAAGGCAAAAGCCACTGAAAAACCAACATAGCCCATATACAACATCGGCGGATGAATAATCAAACCAATGTCTTGCAAGAGCGGATTTAAATCACGACCTTCAAGCGGCACCATAGGCCACAAGCGTTCAAACGGGTTTGATGTTAATAAGGTAAAAAGCATAAAACCAACAGCAACCATACCCATAATTGCTAATACTCTGGCAATAAACTCTTGTTCAATGCCTTTACTGAATTTGGCAACGGCAAAGGTCCAACTAGTTAAAGAGAAAACCCAAAGTAATAATGAGCCTTCATGTCCGCCCCAAACGGCACTAATTTTAAAATAATAAGGCAATAAGCTATTAGAGTGGCCAGCAATATATTTGACCGAGAAATCGTCTTGGACAAAGCTGTACGCCAAAATAAAAAGACTAATCGCGGTAAAAATAAACATGCCGAAAGCGAGCGGTTTAGCATAACCGGTGAGTGTGGTGTTTTGACGATAGACACCAATTAACGGAACTGTGCTTAAACAAAAGGCAAAGGCCGTTGCAACAATAAGAGCAAAATGCCCTAACTCAGGAATCATGAAGTTCTCCGAAAAGCCTGGATAAATAGTTTGCGAGGTTGCGAATTAACCGCTTAAACACAAAAATAATGGCACTGATTCTATCACTAACTAAGCGTATTAATCATTAATATAGCCAGAGTTTTTTGTTCAATAATGGATTTAAAATCAACAAATCAGTGAAACAATAAATTTCAATTGCTGAGCGGCATAATTTATCCCGCTATTGTGTGCTAAAAGTTTTATCGAAAGCAAAAAAAACACCGCTTACTTGTGATCTATTGCGTAACAAATTATTACAAACAGTGAATTAAATCGTGGTTTAATTCACTGTTATCATATTTTTTTGGTATAGTTTGCTCGCCCGAGATTTAACCAGTTAAGTGAACGTTTTCTTGAAGTCTGATACCCCGCTCTTACGCGCTGACAACCTAAGCTGTATTCGCGAAGAAAGAATATTATTTGAAGCACTAAATTTTGATATTCATGCTGGTGACATTGTCCAGATTGAAGGCCAAAACGGCGCCGGCAAAACCAGTTTATTACGTATTCTTGCAGGTCTGTCAGCTCCTTTTGCTGGCAAGGTATTATTTGAAAGTTTCGATATCAAAAAATGCCGAGAAGAATTTCATAGTCGACTGACCTTTATTGGCCACCAGCCGGGTATTAAAGGTGAAATGACCGCACAAGAAAACTTAGCGTTTTATCTTTCATTACATGGCTTATCTCCAGAAGACGCAGAAGCAACCTTAGAAAAAGTCAATTTACTCGCTTTTGAAGACAGTTTGGCTTCGCATTTAAGTGCCGGTCAACATAGACGCATAGCCCTTGCTCGCTTGTGGCAAAGTAAAACACCGATTTGGATCTTGGATGAACCTTTTACCGCTATCGATAAACAAGGTGTTAAAAATTTAGAAGCCTTGTTTGTTACTCATGCAAAAAATGGCGGCTGTGTGCTCCTGACCAGTCATCAAGATTTAACGATTTGTGAGCCAGAGGTTCGTAAAATCAATTTAGCCTATGGGTTTAGCTAAGATGACTGCTACTACAACACAATCGCCCATGTCTTATCGCAACGCTTTTTTATTGTATTTAAAACGAGATTTAACCATCGCTTTTCGCCACCGCGATGACATGGTAAATCCGCTGTTATTTTTTATTATCGTGGTAAGCTTGTTTCCATTAGGCATAGGTCCTGAAGCAAATATTTTAGCGCGTATTGCGCCCGGTGTAATTTGGGTAGCCGCGCTATTATCAACCTTATTATCTTTAGACCGCCTGTTCAAAAGTGATTTTAATGACGGCTCATTAGAGCAAATGTTATTAAGTCCGCACCCAATATTTATTGTCGTCATCGCTAAGATCATCGCGCATTGGATAATTACTGGCTTACCGCTGATTATTATTGCGCCATTATTAGCGGTATTATTACATTTACATCAAGACAGCTATTTTGCGTTATTTATCACTTTATTACTTGGAACACCGGTTTTAAGTTTTATCGGCGCAATTGGCGCAGCGTTGACCGTTGGTATTAAAAAAGGCGGCGTCTTATTAAGTTTAATCATTCTGCCTTTATATATTCCGGTGTTAATATTTGCCACTAGCGCCATCGACACCGCGGCAATGAATTTACCTTACGATGGACAACTTGCTATAATCGCCGCCCTATTTGTTCTTTCATTAACTTTGGCCCCTTTTGCTGTAAGCTCAGCACTTAAAGTGAGTACTAACTAAAATGTGGAAATGGTTACACCCTTACGCGAATCCTGAAATCTCTTATAATTTCGCCAAAATGCTAAAACCTTGGTGTTTTATACTCGCCACTATTTGTTTGTTGGTAGGTGTTGTCTGGGCCTTAGGGTTTGCTCCGCCAGATTATCAGCAAGGTAATAGCTTTAGAATTTTTTATATTCATGTCCCCAGCGCTATTTTATCCCAAGGGATTTATTGGGGCATGGCGATTGCAGCCCTGACCAGTTTAGTTTGGCAAGTACGACTTGCTGATGCCTCATCAGCAGCGCTTGCACCTATCGGCGCAGTATTTACAGCAATTACGTTATTAACCGGCGCAGCATGGGGTAAACCAACATGGGGCACTTGGTGGATTTGGGATGCTAGATTAACTTCTGAGTTGGTTTTATTATTTTTATACTTAGGTGTTATTGCTTTGCACAATGCCTTTGAAGATAAAACTCAAGCAGGAAAAGCGGCGGGAATATTAGCCTTAGTTGGTGTTATTAACTTACCGATTATCAAGTATTCAGTGGAATGGTGGAATACATTACATCAGGGTTCAACGGTATCGCAATTAGGCGAACCTTCTATTACCCCTGAGATGTACTGGCCATTTATAATTTGCTTTTTTGGCTTTACCTTTTTAGTGGCTGCGCTAACTTGTGTCAGATTTCAAAATGAAGTGATCGCCCGCAATAGTATGCGTCCGTGGGTGATAAAACTAATAACCGAGGAGAAAAAATAATGCAATTTTCTTCCATCAATGAATTTATTGCCATGGGCGGTCATGGCTTTTATGTTTGGTTATCTTATGGCTTTACTGCCTTAAGTTTAGTTTTGCTGCTCATCGCTTCGCTACACAGTAATAAAACCATTAGAAAAAATATTGCGAAAAAATTACGGCGCGATGAAAAGCTAAAAGCAGTGTTAGCCAAGCAAGCTGAGCAAACCAAACAAGACAATGATCCAAGTTTCTAATGATTAGTTAATAAGAGCAATTTATGAATCCTAGACGTAAAAAAAGATTAGCCATACTCACAGCTGTACTACTCGGTTTAAGTGCTGTTGCTGGTTTAGTATTATATGCTTTAAGCCAAAATATCGATTTATTCTACAAACCGACTGAAGTCTTTCAAGGCAAAGCAGACTCGGGCGTTAAGCCAGCGCTTGGTCAACGTATTCGTATTGGCGGTTTAGTGGTTCCGGGTAGCGTACGTCGCGACGAAGACAGTCTAAAAGTACAATTTGATCTTACTGATATGAGTATGCCGATTGAATTTAATGACGATGATGTCATCATCACCGTAAAATACGATGGGATCTTGCCGGATCTTTTTCGTGAAGGCCAAGGTATAGTCGCCAATGGCGTGTTAAAACCTGGCGGTTATATTGAAGCAAGCGAAGTACTCGCTAAGCATGATGAAAACTACATGCCAACAGAGTTAGCGGATGCCGCTCAAAAAATGCCTATCAATAAAGATAAAACAGCCTATTAATCAGTCCAAATTAAGTAGGTGATGATAGCCGTTATCACCTACTTCGCCTCAGTAATATGCAACCTCTGCTAACTATATCTTCTTCTTACACCTAAATATTGCTACCTGTAGTTAATACCTGCTTGCCAATTATGCATTGCTGAAAATAGCCTATGCTATATATTAGTGATAGTTTCGTTAGCTATTAGCAACAAGTTTCAAAAATTTGCTGTCAGCTAATAATGGTAAACTAAGGTTACAAGCGAATACTGATATAAGCTTGTCTGTTTTAAGGTATTAACATGGTCAATTTGCGTTGTTGTTTAATTTTCTGCTTATTTTTCAATAGCTACTTCGCATCTGCTCAATCACCAGCAACCAGCCCCAACTTATATACCATTGATGTCGCTGTTGTTAATATCTCTTACATTAAATATTCACATTTATTAAAACAAGATTTTTGTCAGCACTTACCTGATTACAAACAACAACAAATTGACCGAACCATTTTAGAAGTCACACTTATGTGCATGGCATTTAATAACCAAGGTGCGAATTTAGCCATTAATTTTATTATTTCGCCTAATTATAATCGCTCTATTTGGATGATTAAGGAAGCGAAAGTGCATACCGCTGCTACCAGTATTTGGTCGCAAGATATTCACCCTGACGATCCGGTTTACAATACCATTGATGTGATCCGCAAAGGAGAGTTTGAAAAAGGTATTTATGTCCGCCCTGAGCATCCGTTATTAACATTACAGCCACAAAATGTAGATCTTACAACGTATACCGGCATCACTTTTAAAAACTGGGTTCATGACTGGCAGTTAATTTTACAGCTTTCTGACAATAAGGTTTATGACGGCTATTTACCAACCTTGTTTAAAATGCTGAAAAACAAACGCGCAGATTATACCTTAATAGAATTTCCATCTAATCAGCATTTAGCCGTAAGACAACAAGGTATTGATTTATATCCGGTAATGGGAGTGAAGGTAGCTATTCCTGATAGTCGCAAGCTGGTCATTGCTAAAAACGCCAAAGACTCCGCTGAAATATTCAGCATCTTAAATCAAGGCTTAAAAACAATGCGAGCCAATAACGAAATTTATCGAGTTTATGCTGACGCCGGATTTTTCAATCAACAAACAAAAAACTGGCGCGTGATTAATTCAATAAATTAATCCACCAAACTAAAACGTCAAATCAAACCGCCAAAGTAAACCGCCAAAGCAAACAATCAGGCTAAAGCAATAAAAGCGACTAGCGCTATTCTTCTTCAGAAAAGAGATAACCCTGCTTTATTTTTTTGATCCGTTCTAGATGACGAAGATGTGCTTTATGCGCTGCATAAGCAAAGAAACAAACAACTAAAAGTGTTGGAATTAACACAGCGATAAATTGAAAGTTAAGTGATTCTAACAATGATAATAACCATTCCATGGCAATAAATTCCTTTAATCAAATTAACAAAAATAATTTAACAGCAATTATTCTTCGAAATAAGTACCCCATCCATCATATTCAACATGGCACAGTTTAGCTAATTCGTACATTTTTTTTGTTTCATCAGCTAAAATTTCATTGTCTAGGGGCTGCTCAGTAATTATATCAAAAGCAAAAACCTTTGCACCATTTTCTAAAATAGCCTCTTCCGGCTCTTCCACTTCTAAACCAAGTTTAAAAGCACTGATTGCCGCTTTTTCTAATAATTCAAAATCTGGGCTAGCAAAATGATGCTCAATAGTATGGTCAACTTCCTCGTTACTACCATCTTCAAGCAATTCTTCAATTAGCGTGTCACTGTGGGCTAACCAATGTTTTAATTCATCATCTATCATGTTGTGCTCTATTTTTTCTTTTTAACAATTTTTTTATACTCAGGATATGGGCTGCCAGCTTCAAGACTAATTGCTTGAATCTTCTCTAACATTAGCTCATGAGCTTTATTTCCTAAAGCTTTAATTCCTTCGCGACTAGTATCTGTTACTGCAATTGGCGGTAAATATTCAATGATGATTTTACCATTATCCCAACGATTCCACTTTATTTTGTTATGAATATTACTTAAACAAATGGGCACTATTGGCACCCCCGCCATTGCTGCGGTTCTAAATGCGCCGGTTTTAAAAGGCTGCAAGCCATGGCCATTACTACGTGTTCCTTCAGGGAACAACCAAACCGACATATTTTTTTCTTGAATGTTTTTAGCGGTGATCGCTATGGTATCCATTGCTTTAGAGGTGTTTTTTCGATCAATTAAAATATTACCGCTTAAGCGATACATCCAACCAAAAAATGGGATCCATTGTAAACTTTTTTTGCCGACACTAACGGTGTTTGGCCTCACTGCAGCGCTAATGGTAAAAATATCCCAGCTACTCTGGTGATTAGCAACATAGACTGCCGAGCCTAATTCTTTGACAGAATCAGGAATACGCACTTCCATTTTTATACCCATTAAACGGGAAATACGGCCCATAAAAATAGCGGTGATATAAACATTATTAGTGCTTTTATATCGGAATAAAGAAAAGATACAAGAGCCGGTTGTAACTAAGATAAATGCAATAAAAACAAGAATAATTCGGAAAAAAGCGATCAAAATAATGCCCTATGGAAATTGTTGCTCGCAAGTATACATGGAAAACATCAAATCACTAAAGCAATTAACGTCAGATTAACAAATTTAAAGATGAACTTTTAATGAAAAAAGCCTTGGTGTTTACCACCAAGGCTTTTTGTTATTCGTTCAGTAATTTAGCACGCTAATTGACAATACTTATTATGCTAATTTACTGATAAACGCGTTAAAAAAATTAACGACGCCAACAACAAATGAACGTAACATAACAACGCTACCCAATTAAAATTTAGCGCCAACCCATAACCAGACTTTGTCAGTATCAACACCGCTATCGCCTGCTGAGTACATAGCTAGTTTAATACCGCCAGAATATGTTTTATTAAATGCTTTACCGTATACCGCATCAATTTCACTACCTAAATCAGCACTACCTTCATCAGCAGAAAAGTCATGATAGGTAACGCTCCATTTACCACCAGCAGCTTTACCTGCCAGTGTTGCGTAGATATCTTCTAAACCAGCAGGAGGCGTTCCTAAGAAAATATCCGCCCACCCGTTAAATTTATGTGCTGTCGCAAGTGGGGTAGCAAAGCCATACAGGCCATCATCACTACCTAACAATTCATAACCTAAAGTTGCTTTAACTTTATCAAAGCTATAACTACCTTCTAGCTTTAAGTAGTCTGCATCAAAATCACCATTTTCTTGTGTGGCATATTCAACCGCATAACCAAACTTGTCTTTAGCACCTGTTAAGCTAACGCCATAAGTGTCAATTTCAGCGCCACCATCTTGGTCTAATAAATAGCTATAACCCACTAACTTACCAACCGAGGTTTTGTATGACACATTGAATAGGTGATCACTTGAGTCTTGATCTGCTAATTCAGCAAAAATGCGATTACGCTTACTAATGTATGAATAGCTGGCGTTTAATTTGTCACTTGCTGCGTAAGAGAATGTTGCTGCATCAAAGGTTTGACGATCTTGTCTCCAACCAACATGGCCGACAAAACGATGTCCGTCTAGGGTAATAACTTGACGCCCAACTTTTGCAGTAAACTTGTCTTTTTTGTATTGCACAAAGGCTTGATCTAATTCGGTTGTTTCAGGATCAGCAATTACTGAATCTGTGGTGTTGCTACTATCCATACCACCAAATTTATAATCGTCCATACCGGCAATCACACGTGAATCTTCAAATTCAACTACGGCAGAAAAGTTATTCACAGTGGCCGTTTGATAAGTTAAACGGGTACGTAATGTTAATGCATCAGCATCTTTTGCACCTTGATCAACATTTTCATAACGAAGGTTCATATCTAGTGTTGCTTTAGCCGCATTTTCTTCGGCTTGAACAGTGACAGCAGCACCTGCTAAACATAAAGTAGCGATGGCAATTTTAGATAGCGAGAAAGTTTTAGTTTTCATGTTTATTTTCCTGTTTTTTATTTTTAAGCTTTAAATTGGGATTTGTTAATAAATTCAATAAAATTACGTTAAGCGACTTCAGAGGATTTTTCTTTACTCTGGCTTGCTTTTTTATCTTTTGGCGAAATGATTTCAACTTTGCGTTGTTTCTCATAAAGAAACTCTAAAACGTTCGAACGTAAGGCGTTATATTCAGGATCTTTCGCCAGCGTAATTCGGTTTCTTGGCCGTGGTAAGTTAACATCTAATATTTCACCTATGGTTGCTGACGGGCCATTGGTCATCATCACAATACGATCCGATAACAATACGGCTTCATCAACATCATGGGTGATCATAATGACGGTATTGTTAAGCTCGTCTTGGATTTCCATTAATGAGTCTTGCATATGAGCACGGGTTAACGCATCAAGGGCACCAAACGGTTCATCCATTAATAACACTTCAGGCTGCATCGCTAAGGCGCGCGCAATACCAATACGTTGTTTCATCCCACCTGATATTTCATCAGGACGTTTGTGCATGGCATGTTCCATGTGTACTAAGCGCAAGTTGTGCTCAATCCATTCTTTCATTTCACTGGCATTCATTTTTTTGTTAAAGACTTGCTTAACCGCCAGCTCAACATTTTGGTATGAGGTTAACCAAGGTAATAACGAATGGTTTTGAAAAACCACCGCTCGCTCTGGTCCTGGCTCAGTCACTTCTTTGTTGTTTAATAACACGCCGCCTTTGGTGGCTTGGTATAAACCAGCAACAACATTTAATACCGTTGATTTACCACAACCTGAATGGCCAATCAGTGAAATGAATTCCCCTTTTTTAATTTGTAGGTCAACATTTTTTAGCGCGGTAAAGTCTCCCTTAGGTGTTGGGAAAACCATGTCTATTTTACTAATATTTAATAATGTACTCATTGTTTAGTCCTTATCTCTACCTAAGATTATCTTTCTGCGCTGGCTTTGTCCCAAGAGACAAACATTTGAATTTTTTGCATTAAGCGGTCAAGCATAAAGCCGATAAAACCTATCACTACTACTGCCGTCATAATTCGGCTTAATGACTCTGAACTACCGTTTTGGAACTCATCCCAAACAAACTTACCTAAACCTGGGTTTTGCGCGAGCATTTCAGCGGCAATTAATACCATCCATGCGATCCCCAGCGATAAACGCATACCGGTAAAAATGGCAGGAATAGCCGCAGGTAAAACAATTTTTTGAATATGTTTGAAACGCGGTAAACGTAATACTTGGCTAACGTTGACCCAGTCTTGATTGATGGCCGCAACACCAACCGAGGTGTTAATAACCATCGGCCAAATACAACATAAGGTGACGGTGATCATTGAGTTAATGAACGACTTAGCAAACATTGGGTCATCAGATGTATAAACCGCACTTACTACCATGGTCACTAAAGGTAACCAAGCTAACGGTGAAACTGGTTTAAACACCTGAATGATGGGGTTAATAGCGGTATTCAAATTTTTACTTAAGCCCACTGCAATACCAAGTGGAATGGCAATAATCGCCGCAACAATAAAACCACTAGTGACAGTAACTAAGCTGGTAAATATTTGGTCTAAAAAGGTCTCTTTACCAGTATAAGTACGTTCTTTAGGAACATAAGTGGGATCTTTAGCCACGCGTTTGGCATTACGTTCTTCTTGACGAATATAAAAGGCATCAGCCTTAGTACGCTCTGCCACATGCTCGTCATAAAGATTGACCATTTGAGAGGCTACTGCAGAAGGGCCTGGAAATTTACCTAATGAGGTATCAATACTACTAGCGGTTAATGTCCATAAGAATAGGAATACCGCGACGCCTATTAATGGTAACAATACCGGCTTGGCATTATTGTGGTAAAAACTCATCAGTCCTTTAGTTAGGCTCATACCTGAACCTCCTGCGATTAGTTTGTTGATCAATGTGGTCATCACTATGTTCCTTATGCGCAGCGACTATGCTGCGCAGTACTACTTATTTATTCTTAATTACTGTCGATTACAAATGTGCTAAGTACTGAGTTTAAAGCTTGTCACCTGCTTTTAGGCCGATGGCAAATTTATTGATATATTCGTTTGGTTTGTTACCGTCATAAACGATGTTGTCAATAAAGTGAGTTTGCGGCTCACGGAATCCGTCTTCATTCATTACTTCGCTAAAATCACTTGCTGGCATGGTTTTGTCTGCCACTAACGACTTAGCTGCGGCTAAATAAATGTCTGGACGATAAACTTTTTTCGCAACGTCTGTGTACCAAGAATCAGGCATGTCATCGCTGATTTGTCCCCAACGGCGCATTTGAGTTAAATACCAAATTGCGTCAGAGTAATAAGGGAAAGTCGCGTTGTAACGGAAGAATACGTTGAAATCAGGCACATCACGTTTATCACCTTTTTCGTACTCAAAAGTCCCTGTCATTGAGTTGGCAATCACATCGTAATCAGCACCAACATAGTTAGATTGTGATAAGATTTTTACCGCTGCAGGACGGTTTTTGTTGTTCTTTTCATCTAACCATTTTGCCGCACGAATAAGCGCACGAGTTAAACGAATCGTGGTATTTGGGTATTTTTCAGTAAAGGCTTTTGATAAACCGAAAACTTTTTCTGGGTTGTCTTTCCAAATTTCATAATCGGTGACAACCGGTACACCAATACCTTTAAATACCGCTTGTTGGTTCCAAGGTTCACCAACACAATAACCATAAATAGTGCCGGCTTCTAAGGTCGCTGGCATTTGTGGTGGTGGCGTTACTGAAAGTAACGCTTGGGCATCAATTTTACCTGAGGTATCACCTTTATGTGGCGCATAGAAACCTGGGTGAATGCCACCAGCAGCTAGCCAGTAACGTAACTCATAGTTATGGGTTGATACTGGGAATACCATACCCATGTTAAATGGCTTGCCAGCATCGGCATATTTTTCAATCACTGGCTTTAACGCATCAGCTTTAATTGGATGAACCGGACGACCATCAGCCATTTTAGGAATGTTTGGTTTCATTTCTTTCCAAACATCGTTTGAAACAGTGATGGCATTACCATTTAAATCCATTGAAAATGGTGTCACGATTTCAGCTTTTGTACCGTAACCAATCGTCGCTGCAATAGGTTGACCTGCTAACATATGGGCGCCATCTAAGCGGCCATCAATCACGCCATCTAATAAAACTTTCCAGTTGGCTTGCGCTTCAATAGTGACGTATAAACCTTCATCTTCGAAATAACCGTTTTCATAAGCAATCGCGATAGGCGCCATATCGGTTAATTTAATAAAGCCAAATTTTAATTCTTCTTTTTCTGGGTAACCTAATTCCGCAGCTGTAACAGCATTTGAAATTAATGAAGTAGTAAAACAAGCACCAGCAATTAAGGCATGACATACGTGTTTATTTATTTTTTTGAAATGTTTCTTAAGCATTTTTTTCTCCAAATAAAAAAGCCCACAGCAACCCCGGAAATATTTCCAGTTGCTGTGGGCTTCAATGCCAAACTAATAAATTACTACGTCTTTGCAGTTCGATTAGTTTAAATAAAGTTAAATTGTAATTGATAAGCTCAAGCTTATCGATTTTACCTTTTTCTTATTATCCCGCTGTTGGGCTAATAATGAATTCTGTTCAATAAGATTAATACAGAATTGATGCCAACAATAAATAAACCTTAAAAAACAACGAACTAACTAAATAAAGCAACTAAAAACACATTCTCGGTGCAATAAAACTGCCCCAGTATAATTCTCATTACCTATTTTGGTGCATGATGTTTTTCACCAATATTGTTGTTTGAACTAAACTCCATTTAATAAAGTTTCCGCTTAATCAGCCTATCAAATAACGATTAATTCACTTAAAAAGTGTGATTCCAACAACAACAACATTACCAGCACATGAATGTGATCAATGCTTATTAATAACGCTAATTACCGACCTTTAACCCCCTTTAACAAGAACTAAATTTTCCTTGCTTGAAAACAACATAGAGTAAAGTAAGCTTTTACTCTATGATGAAGACAATGCAATAAAAGGATCAACCATGAAAAAATCAACATTACTTTTCGGAACACTGTTAACCTGTACAATTCCCTTCACTTCTTTTGCTGGTGTTGTTAGCTCAACGACAGTAATCGAACAAGAATTAGCAAGTATAGATAAGCAAAATATCCTCGCGATGATCGACAGCATCGAAGTGCAACAAAAATTGGTGGCGTTAGGCGTTAACCCTGCTGACGCTAAAGCACGCATCAATAACTTAACCGACGTTGAACTTGCGCAATTGAATCAGCAAATCAATGATGCACCTGCAGGTAGTGGTATCGTCGGCACAATAGTGACGGTTTTAGTGGTTGTGGCCGTATTAGACTTACTTGGCATTACTGATGCTTATACTTTTATTGAGCCTATTTAATCAAAAATACCGTAGCGATGATTTCTAGTAGTATTTTTTAAGATGATTAATAGACTATTAAAAGCTGGTATTATCGCCAGCTTTATCCTGCTATTTGGCTGCGCTACTCCGCCTCAAACTCAGCAATTATTACACAGCCCACCGAAACAATTACCGACTCAAGCGGATATCAAAAATCTAGCTTTTTACCCGCAGCAAGCTTATTACTGCGGACCAACAACCTTAGCTGAAATATTCGAGTTTAATGGCATCAAACTTTCACCTGATGATATTGCCCCCCAATTATTTATTCCCGGTAGAAAAGGCAGTTTACAGCTTGAAATGGTGGCCGCCATTAGGCAACAAGGCTTACTGGCTTATAGTGAGAAAAGTAATTTAGAAAAACTGATGACCTTGGTGAATTTAAACATTCCGGTCATAGTGTTACAAAACTTAGGTTTAGACTGGTATCCATTGTGGCATTATGCGGTTGTTAAAGGTTACGATCTCAACAAGCAAAAAATTATCTTACACAGCGCCGACATTCCCAACCGGCATGTTGACCTAGCGTTATTTGAACGAACTTGGCAACGAGCGAATTTTTGGTCGGTGATCGCCTTACCTGACAAGCTAGCGGTTAAGGAACTCGATGCCTTTACATACCTTAAGGCTGCGCAAGATTTACTGTTAGTCGGCCAAACTGCCGCAGGTATAAGCCATTTACAAAATGCAACAAAGCTTTGGCCGCAAGCGTGGTTAAGTTATTTTTTACTCGGCAATTATTATTTAACTGATGATATTGCTAAATCAGTGACGTGGTTTGAAAAAGGTTTACTTTTTGCGAATCAGCAAAGTAATTTCCTCAACAACTATGCTTATGCGCTATATAAAAACAATCAACATAATAAAGCCCTGAAGATTATCAAACAAGCACTCGCTTTAGCCCCGGCAGATCTTAACCTGTTAGACACCCAAGCTGAAATTGAACGTCATATCACGAAAAAGTAACTATTCAGCCCAACCTTAGATTAAATCAAACCGAACTTGCTAAGGTTAATGAAACATGGCGAGTAAATTGTGGCTGAATAATATCGTTAACCGCTTGATAAATATCATTACGAAAAACTGAGCCAACAAATATTTTATCCGCTTGGGCCTGCTCAATATGATTGGCTGCCACCATATGCTCCAATAAAAATTCACCATAAGCAATATCAGGGCTATTACTGCTGGTTTTACCAATAGCTGTAAATTGATTATAACTCGGTACCACTCTGGGCGCTTTATCTTGATGAACCAAGCAACTACCCAATAATGAAGGGGCAATAACATCAATATTGGTATCAAGATATTGAGCTGACGCTAATATACGTGCCGCCTCAAAACGATTCGGAATATTTTCCAACCAAGTACAAGCTTCTTGCAGAGCCGCAACTAATGCCATAGTGGTTTCAGGGTGTTTAACTTGCCAATCCGCTAATAGCCCAAGTACTTTTTCCGGTGAGTCTGGCCAAATATCTGATGACGTGGCACAAGTTAAGCCAACACCTTCACGTACGGCTTTTGCATTCCACGGGCCGCCAACACAAAAACCATCGATATCGCCGGCATTTAATGCCGAGACCATATTCGACGGTGGAATAATCAAAATTTCAATATCATCAAGGGAAATATCACTATGTTTAAACCAAGTAAGTAATTGATAATAATGGCAACTGTGCGGAAACACTGTCGCAAACTTTAATTTTTTATTTTCTGCCCGTCGGGCTTCAATCGTTTTTTTCAGCATATTGGAAGATAAAGGCAAACTTAATAAGCTTAAATCATGCTGAGTTAAAATTTCTTGGTATAACTGATTAGATAAGGTGATGGCATTACCATTACGGCTTAATATAAAAGGCGTAATAACATTTGCCCGCACACCGCCTAACCCTAATGTACTCGCGAGCGGCATCGGCGCTAACATTTGAGCAGCGTCTAAAACCCCAACATGTAATTTATCACGTAACGCTGCCCAAGAGTTTTGCTTAGATAAGGTAACGTTCAGCCCCCATTTTTCGAAAAAGCCCATTTCCTTGGCAATGACGACAGGCGCACAATCAGTTAATGGCATAAAGCCAATAGCGAGTTTTGATTTTTCTATTCTAAAGTGTTGATTCATATTAAACTTCTAATACTTCCGCTAATGATAATATGTTTTTAGCGACATCATCCATCTTCTGGCTATTGTTCATCGCCATTTTACGGATAGAATGATAAGCCTCGGTTTCAGATATATCTTTGGTTTCCATCAACCATCGCTTCGCTTTTTCAACATTCTTTTGACTGGTCAATTTTTGTTTGGTGACTTCCAGTTCTTTTTTCAAACCTTGGTTTTCATTAAATCTCGCCATCGCCACATCTAACACCGACTTAACTCTGACTTTGTTAACATCACCCACAACATAAGCACTAACACCATATTTAATCAGCTGATTAATCGTGTCAGTATCCTCTTCATGTTCAGCAAACATCACAATCGGACGAGGTGATGATTTAGAAATACGATTTAAACTCTCGAGCATATCGCGATCGGGCGAGTCAATATCAATAATAATGATATCTGGTTGAATATTTTCAACTTCTTTTAATAACGAAATACCAGTATGAGAGATATGATTAATTTGATAATTTGAATGATCTAAGGCATTCGCTAAGTCTTCTGCTTTATTTTGATCATTTTCAACTAATAAAACATTTAGTTGAGTATTCAACGAGATACTTTGGGCTGGTTTCATAATTACAACAGTTACTAGCAAATATTAATTCAATAATTAGCATTACTACTACAAGGACTGTGCCAACCAACTAAACCATTTAAAAACAACAAGATAGATAGAGAACACTCACCTAAGCAGATAAATTATGACTTGTTATGATGCAGCTATGCGCCAAAATAGCACTTGTTAGATAAAAAATTAAACTTGATATAAAACGGGGCATTAACCAGAGAGTTGGCAATAACAAACAAGAAAATTATTAATAAAAAGACAAAAAAAAGCGGATCACCAATTGGGATCCGCTTTTTGAAAATTTCAGGGATACTGAAATACTGAATTTTTTACTGCATTAACGAACAATAATATCTGGGCTAGTATTAATTTCACCGTGATTATCTATTGTTGCAGCGTTTTGATCGCATAATAAAATTGCCAATGGTCCGTCATCGGTATTACGAATAAAAGCTAAATCATAACCGTATTGGTTTAAGCTGCTTGCTGAAAACTGCTGAGATAAAGTCAAACGACTCCATAATTGCTCTGAGTTTAAACTGCTTTGACGTCTTTCCATATATTTATTTTGAACCACTGATGATTGCATGGTACTGCTCTTAAAACCACAATGACATTGATATGCAAAAGCCAGACCAGAATATAAAACCCTTACTTTATACAGTCTAAAGCTTAAGTGAAAATAAAATATATATTTTTTGTAAATAATTCAGACACTTTCTGGCAAAATACTGACAAGTAAAAAACACTGGAAAAAATAAAAAATCCGAGCCTTGAATAATAAAATGACTCGGATTCTAACTTTACTTCAAAAAACGTTAAGCCAAGCACTTAGCCTGAGCCAAACTTAAACAGCCCACTGAGCTAACGGCTTAAAAGTTTTGGTAATTAACACTTAGATAAAATGCTCGATCAGGGGTGTTATAACCATTTGCCGTGGTATAGTCTTTATTTAATGCATTTTCTAACTTCACTTGCACAGAAAATTGCTGCGTTACATCATAACTTGCACGTAAGTTAACCAGTTGATAGCTGTTTAATTTAACATCACCGCTATCATAGCGTTTACCATTAAATTTATACTCAGCATTTAACTGCACACCATCTAATTCAGTGCTAAAGATATAACTAAATTGCTGCTTAGCGCGGCGCTCTAATTGTTTGCCGGTTGCCTGATCTTGTGCGTCAGTATAACTGGCATTGAACTGATGCGAACTATCGTCAATGGCATAAAGAGCTGTAAACTCTAATCCAGTAATTTCAACCTGATCAACATTTTGTGGTTGCCAAAACCCATTTTCATCTTTAGCCCAGTCAATTAAGTTTTCAACATCCGTTTGATAGCCAGTAAAACCCAACTGAATACCTGAATATTCAGTGGTATAAACTAACTCTACTGTTTCAGATGTTTCAGCAATAAGATCTGGATTACCTGCGCTGTAAAGACCAGCAGGCCAATACAAGTCATTAAAGGTAGGTGCTTTAAAGCCTGTTCCCACATTTAGCACTAAACGGTCAAGATCGGAAAATTGATAGCCGGCACCCGCATTAAAGGTGGTTTCTTCATCCATATGCTCAACATCATCGTGACGGACAGCCAGTTCAAACGATGCTTGCTCTAATTGATAAAAACCATGCGCAAATACCCCTAAAACATCACGTTCGGTATCAATATAGGCAGTAGCACTTGAAATATCTTCGGCGGCATAATCTAAACCAAGGCTGACTTTGAAATTGTTAGCAAACATTGAATTATTAATGATTGATACTTGATCTCGTCGGGTTTGAATCAAATTTCCATCAGAGCGTGAGGTACCGTTACCATATTTTTTATCTGAATCACGGTTTTGACCAAAATAAAATTGCGTAACATTATCTTTATTAGCCGAATATTTAGCTCTTAATAACCAAGCATGATTATTAATTTCAGACTTATTAGTGCCGCCAAATGTGCTGTCGTAATCACTATTGCCTTGCACTGCCGAGAATAACCAATCAACAGCAAACTCATCACTGATTTTTTGCTCGCCTTTAACAGCAACCGAGGTTCTTTTATAACCATCATCATCAGGCTCTGCAGCCGTTAACACGTCAAAACCATCATTTTGCTCATGATTAAGTAAAACCGACGTGCTACCTTCGCCATGATCAACACCAAAACCGACCCGCGCTTGTTTAAGGTTGTCTTCACCGATAGTGAGACCTGCAAAGTGCTCGCCACCCGCTAATTTCCGGGTAAATATTTGGATCACACCACCAATCGCATCAGAACCCCAAAGTGCTGCTCGTGGTCCTTTAACAATTTCAATGCGCTCAATTAGCTCAGGTGAAATTGATTGTATATCCGTACTCCCCAAAGTTGCCGAGCTCAGGCGAATACCGTCAATAAGAATTAAGGTATGATTGGCATTTGCGCCGCGCATATAAACTGAAGATGTTTGACCACGACCACCATTATTCGCCAAGTCGATACCGGCAACGGTCGTTAATACGTCTAAAATAGAAGTCGCTTGAATCGCTTCAATATCACGGCGAGTAATTAATATTTGGCTCGCTAATGAATCATCGATATTCATTGCTGAGCGCGAAGCCGTTACGGTAATTTGCTCAAGTTCATCTGCGCTTGCTTGTTTAGCCAAAACCGATGGTGTCGTTAATGCCACCGCATTTACTAATGCTGCTGATATGATGGTTTTTTTCGTATTGATATTTAATATTTGTAGTTTCATTGTACCTCTGCCTATGACGCCCACCGCATCATTGGTGCTAATTGTTTCATCTTGAAACTGATTAGCGAATAATAAAATAATAGGTAATCGGGCTTAAACTCAGTTGCTTAAAGAGCCGAGTTTTTACCGTTGCGGGGGCAGCGTTGAACTTTCATCATCTTCCCCTATTATTTCAAAATAACGAAGTTTCCTACCTCGTTGACGATTGATCAGATAACGCTGATCGCGTGTTTTCTATATCACTGCATAAAATTTCTAATCCCGTTAACATTCGGGTGCTAAATCTATGCAGTAAATCTGCATTCGCATGGATAAAAGCATTGGCTTTTACCGCAGGAATTTCTGGCCATTTATGCCATTCAATTTTCGGTTGTACTTTTTTAGATTTTTCTTCTGGAATAATAATAATTTCAGGTTGCGCCACCATGACATTTTCAATGCTAATTTGCGGATAATCTGTCGAATTATCAGCAAAAACATTGTCGGCTTGGCAGACACTGAGTAATTGATGGATCCAAGTATTTTTATTTATCGTCATCATCGGCTGTGGCCACAATTGATAAAAAACCTTTACCGATGGCTGATTAAGATATTGCTGACGAATATTAGCGAGCTTTTTTTCAAATAAATCAGCGGCGATTTCAGCCTGTGCTGACTTGCCTAACAGCTGACCAAAGTAGCGTAATTCGGTCGCGACATCGCCGATATCTTTTGGATCACTATAAATAATTTTGATGCCTAATCGGGCTAATTGCTCAAGGTTAACTTTCTTATTCCCGTTTTTCCAAGCAAAGACAATATCAGGCTGCAGGGTCAACACTTTTTCTATTTGTAAGCCGTAATAGCCGCCAATTCTCGGGATCGCTTTTGCCGCTTCTGGGTGATCAGCATATTCAACCGTGCCAACAATTTGCTGACCGGCGCCAATATCAAATAACATTTCAACTATGTGCGGCGCTAACGCGACAATCCGTTGCTTAGCTATTTTTACTTCTGGACTTTTTTCTTGTGCACTTACATGAGTAATAACAAGTGCAAACCAGCACAAAACAAGGCAATACTTCATTAATAGTCAAAACCCTTTTGCGCTTTAACACCCGCGTCAAATGCGTGTTTGACATTACGCACTTCACTGACGGTATCAGCCAACTCCGTTAAACGCCTGTGGGCACCGCGGCCAGTAATAATTACTGACTGCATTTTTGGCCGATTTTTTAAGGCTGCAAGCACCTCGTCTAAATCAACGTAGTCATAAGTTATCATGTAAGTTAATTCATCTAATAAAACCACATTAACGCTTTCATCGGCTAATAGTTTTTTACCTTCTGCCCACGCTAATTGTGCTGCCGCGGTATCAGACTCACGGTTTTGAGTTTCCCAGGTAAAACCGGTTTTCATATAAGTGAATGGCACGCCAACACTTTCAAGCAAGTTACGCTCTCCGCATTCCCAGCCCCCTTTAATAAATTGCACTACCGCGGCTTTTAAACCGTGGCCAACCGCGCGCGTAACAACACCAAAACCTGAGGTTGACTTGCCTTTGCCATTACCTGTGATGACCTGAAACACACCTTGCTCGGTTTGCGCTGCGGCAATTCGCTCGTCAACTTTTTCTTTGATGCGTTTTTGACGCGCTTCGTGTTGCTGCTGTTTTTTCTCGCCCGCTGGTAGCTGATCTGGTAATTCGTCTTTTTTATCAGTCATGTTATTACTCTTACTGGTTAGAAATTCGCGCTAAGCGATAATTTCTTTAATTTTATCTAAGTTTAAATGTTCGCTAAAAATACTGGCTAAACGGTTTAACTGGCTTTCTCTATGCTGGTTTAAATCAATAAATTGCTCGATCACTGCTGCTGGTTTAACCCAATAAATAATCGCTTGGGTAACGGCGGTTGTATCGAATAAACCATGGACATAAGTACCGATAATTTGGTCATCAGCTGAAATTACGCCATCCGTTTTTACGTTTGAATTTTCAGTGAGTGCTTGCTCAAACTCAATTAACGGCGCTAATTCTGTTAATAACGTACTGATACCACAATGAATTTCATAACCTTGCAGTGGGCAGTGCTCATTACCCAGTAATAAAGTACCCGACACTTGGATTAGGGTTTTATGTTCGGTTAACAAAGTTTCAATCGGTAACAAACCAAGGCCATCAATTTCAGGCTGTGACGACTCTATGCCAAGTGGATCTTTAATGCTTTGTCCTAACATTTGATAACCGCCGCAAATGCCTAATACTTTGCCGCCATAACGACAATGCTGGGCGATTTGCTGCTGCCAACCTTGGCTTTTCAAAAAGGCTAAATCTGCAATAACATTTTTGCTGCCCGGTATAATAATTAAATCGCAAGCAGGAATATCAGTCGCAACTTTAACATAGTGTAAATCAATGGCCGGGTTTAATCGTAAACTGTCAAAATCAGTATGATTACTAATATGGGGCAATAATAACACCGCCACTTTAACGAGTGAGAGTTGCGGGTTAACCACATTATCAATCGCAATCGCATCTTCGGCATCAAGCGCAAGATCATGTAAATACGGTAAAACCCCCAAGACCGGTTTACCGGTTTTTTCTTCTAGCCAATCAAGCCCTGATTGTAATAACGCAATATCGCCGCGAAAGCGATTAATAACAAAGCCTTTAACGCGATTCTGCTCAGATTCAGACAGCAACATCAAGGTGCCAACTAGGTGGGCAAAAACCCCGCCTTTATCAATATCAGCGACAATAATCACTGGGCAATCAACCGCTTCGGCATATCCCATATTGGCAATATCATTGGCTCTTAAATTAATTTCTGCCGGACTACCCGCACCTTCAACCAATAATAAGTCAAATTCATCGGCTAAACGCGCATGCGACTGAAGCACGGCCGCCATCGCGACTTTTTTATAGTCGTGATAACTGTTAGCTTCCATATTGGCAATTGCTTTGCCATGAATAATGACTTGTGCGCCAGTATCGCTATTAGGTTTTAATAACACCGGATTAAAATCTACCCGCGCAGCCACTTTAGCGGCAACTGCCTGTAGCGCTTGTGCTCGACCAATTTCACCACCATCTTCGGTAACCGCGCTATTTAGCGCCATATTCTGTGGTTTAAAAGGCGCAACACGATAATCTAAATCGACAAAAATACG
Source organism: Thalassotalea sp. (assembly GCA_051251725.1). GTDB lineage: Bacteria > Pseudomonadota > Gammaproteobacteria > Enterobacterales > Alteromonadaceae > JALZUE01. The sequence goes on from JBPOFN010000010.1 coordinate 59,654, forward strand.
ACATAAGGCAGCCACTAAAGTGCTTTTACCCGCATCCGAGGTTGTACCTTGCACCATCAAGGTTTTCATTCTTTATTTTCTCCAGCAGCTGCTTTCATGCTCAGTGGTAAACCGGCAATAACAAAATCGACTTGGCTGGCAAGCGCGGCTATTTCTTGATGTAACCAGCCTGCATGATCAACAAAATCTCGCGACAATTCCCCTAATGGGACAATGCCATGGCCAACTTCATTACTAACAAAAATAACCTGCCCCGCTAACTGCGGTAAAAGCTTTAACAAGCTGTTTTTTTCTTGTAAAAAAAATTCAATGCCATGCTGACATAAACAGTTAGTTAGCCATAAGGTTAAACAATCAACCAAAACACAAGTATCGGTTTTAACGTGCTGGCGCAAACTGTCAGCCAAAGAATATTTACACTCGACTAACTGCCATTGCCCGCCGCGGTTTGTTTGATGGTGTAAAATACGCTTGGCCATTTCTTTATCGTCAGCACTCGCTGTTGCGATATAAACCAAGTTTTTATTACTTGCCAGCGCGGTTTGCTCAGCAAAGCTGCTTTTCCCTGAGCGGGCACCGCCTAAAATCAAATGAATATTTTGCATGTTAGTTAACACCTATAAATGCGGCAATCAGCACTAAATACACGACTATTTCGGTGCATATTTGCGCCGCGCCCAAACAGTCACCGGTGTAACCTTTAAGCTGTGCATAAAACCATTTTTGTAAAATAAACCGGATAACCAGCAAACTTATAATGACACTCACCGCCGTTGTCACTGAATAAAGATTAAGTACCAGCCCTAACACTAAGACACTCAAGGAGGTGATGATTAACAGCAATAAACTGCTAATAGATAGCTCTTTAGTAACCGGTTTTACTTTTGATTTAGCGTCTTCACTGACATAGTTCATGGTTAAAATTAGACTTGTCGCCACCGCTCTACTGAGCGTGTTGGCCAGTACCAAAGCAAACAGCAGCACAGGTAAAAAATCGGCAAGTGCTAATAAGCTTTGATATTTTAACAATAAGGCAATAAATAAGGCCGCCGCGCCATAGGTACCAAGGCGACTGTCTTTCATAATATTGAGTTTTTGTTCAACTTCCCAGCCGCCACCAAAACCGTCCCAAATATCAGCCCAACCATCTTCATGAAAAGCGCCAGTTAATACTAAATTTAAGCCTAGAGTTAAAATAACGGTAATTTCAACTGGAAAAACAAGCTGAGCAAGATAGAAAAAAATCGCCAACAAGCTACCAACTAAGACACCAACCAAGGCAAAATATCGACTCGCTTGATGAAACATCGCCGTTTCAATATTGCCGGTAATATTAACCGGAATGCGGGTAAAAAAGCTTAAGGCGATCAGCCATAATTTATATTGGTATTGCAGCGTGTTAATCATAGCTTCAATCTTTACTCTTTAGCCGCGCTAACAACATCAACCACTTGCGCTTGTGAGAAACTTGCCATTTGATTATAAAAATTGATGGCCGCTGATATCAGCGGTAACGACAAGGCGGCTCCTGTACCTTCCCCTAAACGTAAACCTAAATTTAATAACGGCGTGGCTTCTAACCAAGCCAGCATTTTTTGATGACCTTGCTCACCTGAGCAATGCGCAAACACCAAATAGTCTTTCACTGCCGGATACATTTGGCAGGCAACTAAAGCCGCCGCCGTTGTAATAAAACCATCAACTACAATCGCAATTTTTTGCTCTGCTGCGGCTAACATAGCGCCGGTAATTTGCACGACTTCAAAACCGCCTAAACAGGTTAATAGTGCCAGCGGATCACTTAGCTTGTTTTGATGTAGGGTTAAGGCGATCTCAATGATGAGTTGTTTTTTTCTTAAAACATCATCATCAATGCCGGTGCCTTTACCAACACTTTCGCTTGGTGGTATAGCTAAAATCGCCGACATAATAGCCGCTGCAATCGTAGTATTACCAATACCCATTTCACCAAAAGCAATAAGATTACAACCATCAGCTATTTTTTTATCAACTAACTTTTTAGCTAATTCAAAACCGGTATTTACTTGTGCTAATGTCATGGCCGGAAACTGATGAATCGCTTTGGTAATATTACCAAGGCGCTGATCTAGCACCTGACAACTAGCCGTAGACTCAATGGTTAAGGGCTGTAAAATACCAGCATCAACCACAGTTAGCTGCCAGCCTAATTGGCGAGTAAACACATTAATGGCCGCGCCGCCGTGAGCAAAATTCGCCACCATTTGTCCGGTCACTTCACTGGGCGCAATAGAAACGCCTTCGGCAGCAACCCCGTGATCGCCAGCAAAAACAATTAACTCGGGCGCACTAATTTTCGGCATAAAATCAGCTGGAATAGTCGCGGCTGTGCTGTGGTATTTGTTTAACTGAATTTTCACTAACTGCAAAGCTAATGGCTCAAGCTGGCCTAAGGCACCTAACGGCTTAGTTTTCTCATTAATTATCGCTTGAATGGCATCATCAAATTGTGAAACCAAGGGTTCAATTGTAAACATAGTTAACCTAATACCTTTAGAAAAAAACATCTTAAATAAATGCGCTTGATAACCTGCTGCTATAACACTTTTTTCTTACGAAACGACAATAATCCTAAGAAGAAAAAGCTACCGATAGCCGCCGTAATCACCCCGACAGGCAACTCTTGATTCGCCAATAACACTCTTGATAAAACATCGACCCAAATCATAAAAATTCCGCCAACAACCGCAGTAATTAATAAACCAACACTTGAGCCTTGAGACACAAAAAATCGAACTATATGCGGGATCATCAAACCAACAAAACCAATACCGCCACATAATGACACTAAAGTAGCGGTAATTAATGAACTCAGTACTAACATCACTAAGCGAAAACGATTGACGTTAATCCCTAACGTGGTCGCACTTTCATCACCTAATAACATCGCATTTAATTGCCGGCGAAAGGCCAACATAAAAACGATACACAGTGATACAACAATGGCCGGAAACCAAACATTGTCCCAACTGGCGCGAGCAAAGCTGCCAAGGGTCCAAAATAAAATCGCGGTAACCGCTTGCGGATCAGATAAATAAAGTAACAGCGAGGTAAATGAGCTGAATAAAAATGACAAGGCAACCCCAGCCAATAACATCGACTCAACTTGGTTGACCCTTTGTGCGCCTGCGACGAGTATTAAACATGTCATGGCGAATAAACTGCCAATAAAAGCGGCAAACGACATAGTCAGACCACTTGCTGAACCTAAAATGGCAATCAATAAAACCACACCAAAAGAAGCGCCTGAAGATATACCAAACAAATAAGGATCTGCCAGCGGATTACGGGTAACGGTTTGTAAAATAACCCCTGACATCGCTAAACCAGCACCGGCGATAAAGGCAAGTAAGGTTCTGGGCATTCTTAGCTGCCAAATAATTTTATCGAGAAAAGGACTCACGCCTTCTGCTGCCGATAATGAAAAAACACTACGGGCAACATCGAGTGTTGATAAGTCAGCCGCGCCAAAAGCGAGCGCGCATAAAAAGCTCAGCAAAGCACAAAATATTAAGACCACTAAAATAATTGACGGAGAAAAATAACGCATCAGGTTTGGCGCTCACTATCACCGCTTTGCTGATCATTGCCACGGTTTACACACTGACGGTTAGCTTTTTCCTGCTGCTGGTAACCGTAATAATAAGTAATATGAGGAATATTATGATGTTCAGTTTGTGGGTGCGGAGTAACATCAGCGCAAACGCCAAAGACATCAGATAATAACTCGCTGGTCATTATTTGCTCTGGCGATCCTTGCGCAACTAATTTTCCGTCGGCTAAAACAAGTAGTTGATCACTCATCGCACTGGCAAGATTAAGATCATGAAATGAAGCAATAACGGTAATGCCGAGCGATTTTGCCAGTTCCATAATTTGAATTTGATATTTAACATCTAAATGGCTGGTTGGTTCGTCCATGATCAAAAGTTCAGGCTTTTGCACGATTGCCCTTGCGATTAATGCTCGCTGCTTTTCTCCGCCAGATAAGTTTTCAAACGCTTGTTTCGCTTTGGCATACAGCCCAACTTGCGTTAATGCCTGTTCAACCGCTAGTTTACCTTGTTTGTTACTACTGCCGCCAAATAACGATTGATGCGGCACTAAACCTAGCGCAACCACATCAAAAACCGAGAGATTAAATTGGCTCGGCGAATCTTGTAAAACTACCGCGACTTTTTGTGCATATTGAGTGGCTGAGATCTGCCAAATGTTTTCATCAACAAATAACACTTTACCTGTTACCGGTTTAACATAGCGATATAAACAGCGTAATAAGCTGGATTTACCTGCGCCATTCGGACCTAACAAGCCGGTAAAACTGCCTTTAACTATCTCAAAATTAATATCAGCTAAAATCAGTTTATTATCTATTTGCCACGACAAAGCTTGGCAAGACATCAGCACTTGCTTGCCATGATTATTTGGCTTAGATAAAGATTGCGGTAAGGTCACGAACTTGTTTTCCTGCGATCGACACTATTAAAGTATTTTTAACAAATAGCAGTGACAGAGCAAAACAAACGCACCGATAAACGCGGAGATTTGAAATACAATGTTTGAGTAACCCGCTCAACGTTGTTAAAAAAGTGAAGTTTTATCTGGTATCCTGACTTACAGCGTCTCGGTATAACCCTTCCCAATCATTGGCGAATAGTCATGCCATGATCAGTGGTTGTTATACTGCTCTGTTTACAGTTGCGGGTACAGTTGCGGACTTTCACCACATTCCCATGTGTTTTTAGCTTTAGGTTAATGCCTTAAAGGCTGATTAAAACCAAGTTAAAAATACGATAAAACTTTTGCGCGCAATTATCCCTGTCTCGCGCTGCGATAGCAAGTAAAGATAATGTCACTGTGCTGGAGGGCTTGATGCTTGAAGCTTGATACTTGAAGCTTGATACTTGAAGCTTGATGCTTGAAGCTTGATGCTTGAAGCTTGATGCTTGAAGCTTGATGCTTGAAGCTTGATGCTTGAAGCTTGATGCTGAGATGTGGGTGTATTGGGGATTTAGAATACGATTTTTGGCCAAGCTTTATTATTTTCATCAAAATAAACATCAATACGGATAAGCCCAGCATAAGGAATATCAAAAACATTAAGCTGCTGGTTTTGTTTGATATCTAAACCGATTATTAAGGCTAATAAATGTTTGATAACGCCAGCATGGCTGATCACTAGCGTATTGATACTGGAATTAGCGCTTGGAGAATTATCTATTGCAGAATTAGCGCTTGGCATTTCAAGCTTTGGCGTTAAGGTTAACCACTGTTGCCACCAGTTATTTACGCGCGCGGTAAAAGCCGCCATCGTTTCGCCATTTGGTGGCGGGGTTTGCCATGGGTTTTGCCAAAAATCACCAATGCCGCAGCCCTTTAACGTTTTGGTGTTTTGCCATAACTCTTCAAAGGATTGCCCGTCCCAATCACCAAAGTGCATTTCTTTAATTGCCGGTTCAAGCTGCAATGGTATTTTTTGTTGCTTGCTAAACTCAGTTGCTACGGCTCGGCAACGAGTTAATGGTGAGCAAATAACTTGGTTGATGCTCGGCAGTTTCTCTAACTGCTGCAACATTTGCTGATACCCCTCAGCTGACAGCGGAAAATCAGTATGACCGGCTAATACACCGGCCTGTTCAATTTTGCCATGGCGAAGTAAATAAAGGGATTGTTGTCTTGGTTGCAATATTATCAGCCTTTAACTAATCGACATTTGTTGGGTTATTATGCCAAAACACTAACTTTTCTTGTACTGACTCTTTATCAATCGGTTTTGCTAAATAATCATCCATGCCAGCAGCCAAACACTTTTCTCTATCACCTTGCATCGCATTGGCCGTCATCGCAATGATCGGGATATTTTTATAATTATCACTAGCTTGGCCAGCTCTGATCTGTTCAGTGGTTTGATAACCATCCATGACCGGCATTTGGCAATCCATTAAAATGAGAGTGAAATTTGGATCTTTGCTTAGTTTATCTAACGCTTCTTGACCATTTACCGCCACTTCACATGGCATCTCAAGTTTAGCTAACACGCCTTTGGCAACCATCTGATTAATACGGTTATCTTCCACTAACAAAACTTTTGAACTATCAGGCCATTGCTCTGGGACGGCTTCATTGGTCGTTAAACTTTCTTCAAGATGATCTAACGTTTTAATATAGTGTCTCGTAATTAATGGTTTAGCACCCTCATAAGCTTTACCTTCATCGATAAGAATATTAATTGCATTGTATATATCAGAACTTGATGCCGGCTTAGGAAAATAAGCATTGAAGCCTAAATCAGCAAAAAACTTTGCATCACCTTGCCCTCTCATTGAGGTCATCATCACCAGCTTCATTGCATCGAACTGTTTATTCGCTCTGAACCTACGGCCAAGCTCTGCGCCATCCATTTCAGGCATTTGCATATCAAGAATAGCGATATCAAATAATGGCTGGTGACCTAACTCTAAAATACTTTCGCATAAGTGAAGGGCTGCAGCTGCTGATTCAACACTAACAACATTTACCTGCCAATTTTTCAACTGCTTAGATAACACTTCACGATTGGTTTGATTGTCATCAACCACCAAAACATTAATATGACTAATATCCACATGCGGTAATTCAGGCGTAACCTGCGCGGTTTTACCCACTTTCACATCACAAATAAAAATACTACCTTCACCAACATCACTGATCAAACTAACGTTGCCATCCATACATTGACAAAGTTTTTTCACAATCGCTAAACCTAAACCTGTACCACCAAATTCTCGGGTAGTAGAAGAGTCAACTTGCTGGAAGTTTTCAAAAATATTGGCTTGTTTATCTTTTTCTATCCCTAAGCCAGTATCCTGTACTTTAATTCTTAAGCGCCAACTATCATCACTATCGGGTAATAAAATTAATTTAATCACCACTTCGCCTTGGGCCGTAAACTTAATGGCATTACTAACGAGATTAGTAAATATCTGCCTGATCCTATTCGGATCGCCAATCACTAACGGCTCATTAACGCTCACAGTATCAACAATTAATTCTAAGCCTTTTTTCTGAGCTTGTTGCATCATGGTATCGGCAAATTCACTCACTAGTAACTTGATATCAAAAACCAAAGCTTCCAACTCCAGTTTATTGGCATCTATTTTAGAAAAATCAAGAATATCGTTAATTAAATAAAGCAGCGAATCAGCACTACTTTTGGCGACTATTACTTGATGTTTTTGTTCTTCAGTAAGTGCGGTTTCTGATAATAAGTCGAGCATGCCGACAACACCATTCATTGGCGTTCTAATTTCATGGCTCATACTAGCTAAAAATTCATTTTTAACGTTAGTGGCTTTTTCAGCAAATTCTTTTGCTTGTGTTAACGCTAATTCAGTTTCGACGCGGTCGGTAATATCATAATTAACCCCCACCATAGTGTAAGGATTATTATGTTTATCTTTTAACACTAAAGCATCGGCTTTTATATAACGAATAGTGCCGTTTGGATATATAACTCGAAATTGGGTGTTATATTTACTTTTACCGGCAATGGCATCTTGACGATGTTGTGTGACCAGCGCAACATCATCTGGATGGATGCCTTGTTCACGAGCCTGATATGCATCACAAAACTCTTCGGGGTCAACACCGTATAAACGGAACATCCAATCATCCCAACGTAACTCGTCAGTGATTAAATCAAGTTCCCAAACGCCAATACCGGCAGAGTCTGCGGCCAAATTCATCCGGCGATTTTTATCAATAATTTCCTGCTGGATTTTCTTTCTTTCGCTAATATCTTGAAATGAGCCATAGAGTTTAATGCATTTACCATTCTCCAAAACTGTCTCACATCGCGTAGCAACCCAAATCGAATTTCCTTTTATTGTCGTTAACTCCAATTCTTCCTCAAACGGTACGCCCTTTTCTATCGCCTTATTGACTAATTCAATAATTTTCTCTCTGCTTGCACCTTCTTTATAAAAATTAATCGCTGTTGATAATTCCGGTACATAATCGTCGGGTACTTGATGAATTTCTTTGGTCATCGCCGACCAAATTATTTCTTCAGTTATTAAATCAACTTCCCAAGCACCAATTCGTGCTTGAGTACTCATTTTTTCCATCAACAGCTGCTGAGACAACATCTTGTTTTGTTGATTTTCTTTTAATATTTCATAACCAATCCATTGTGCAATTAATTGAATAAGCTCTAAATCATTTTTTGAAAATGGTCCTGCATGACGAATTTCTGAACCACTAAAATTTAGCGTGCCATATCGTTTATCACCTACCATAATAGGGCAGCCAATATAGCTTTCTAAACCAAAACCAAGATAGCAGGGATGTTTTTTAATCTCACTGATCCCTGCGTGGTGAAATGCAGTCGGTTTATTGGCATTTAACGTATGTATACAATAAGTATTCTCAACATCATAAATATCACCTGCCGATATTTCACTATTTGGTGACTGAGAATATTTAACGGTGTAAGTCATATCTGAAATTTCACTAACAATCGCCAGTGGTAAATGATAAAGATCGCAGCCAAGACTCAATAGCTTATTAATTTTTTCTCTACATGGCTTATTAGCTTCGGCAATAATGCTGTGAATTTCACCAAGCGCAAAACCCATCAATTTTTGCTCAGTAATCTCGTTTTGTATCGCCATATGACTGATAATTTGATCGTTATGGGTTATCGGAACAATTGTTGTTTCAAGCCAATGTTTCCAGCCTTTTTTATCGATATTACATAATTCTTTTTTCCAAACTTTCCCTGCAGAGATCTTTTGATGCATTTCATCAAAAAGTAATTTGTCATGCTCATTAGAGCCCAATATTTCTTGATGTTGGCCGATAATATCTTTCGTTTGATAACCATAAAGTTGACAAAACTTATCATTAACATATTGAATTTTATGATCTAAACCGACTCTAAAAACAATTGAGTGTTTATTAATGGCAAATTCAATATCAGCGAGTTTATTTTTTTCTTTTTTTAATTCAATAAAGGATGAACTGACAATAGCGGTAATTTTTCGATAGGCGGACATAGTAAAAGTGATTAAGCCAATCAAGGTAAAAATCCATAATAAAACAATACCTTTTTCGATGTTTAATAAGCGATTCGCTGAAAAGTTTTCCATCTGCTCAACAACATGATTCAGTGCATTTGTAATTGCCAATAGCTTAGTATCAGAAAATTCCTGCCGGAAAGTATTATTTGCCATTTCGGCGTTTTTCATTTCGCTAATAGTCCGCGCACTTTTGATCAAAGTGGTTAACGACTGATGCAGTGGCTGTTTAGCGTCAAAATAAAGATCACGAGTCAACGTTAAAATATCTTCAGTACCATTAATTAAAGTATCATGATTTTTTGACATCTCATTAGTCGTGAGTTTTATTTTATTGCTGATATTATCTGTAGTTGAAGAGTGTTGTTGCAGCTGTTCAAGTTCATTGATCGCTTTATAAACTTCAAAAATTAGTTTTTGGGACAAAGCTCGTTGTTTGCCCGCGATATTTATTAAGCTCGCATCTGAACGTTGGCTTTTAGCTAAATAACTTAAGGTAAAAAAAGAAGCTGATAATAAAAAAACAATAAGACACAAGCCAACTAAGTAAGACCTTTTAACTTTGGCCAGTAAATTTTTCAAATCCAGCATTAAAGGGACCCTTAACAACAATTCAATTAAATTAAATTTAGTACTTAACTACTATTGCATTTACTTCGCTATTTATCCAGAAAATGTCAATACGGATCATGTCTTTATTAGAAAAATTTTTTTGATGACGAATAATCGTCTCAAAAGTAGAAAAACATTGGTTAAATAGGCAATTAAAATAACGCTAAACACCACCAATACAAAACAGATTGTGTTAACGCTACCACAAGATATTTAAAAGCCTTGCTTTACATTTAAAATACTATTGCGATAATAAATTAGTTGCCAATTAATGGTGATTAGTTGCTATAATAAGCACCCTTTTAATTGCAGCTTACTTAATTAGCGGTAATTAAACTTTCCTAAAACATCAATAGACTCTTTAAGGATTGACAAAATGTTAACCGGTTCAACTGCATGGCAGAATCTTGAAAAACATTTTCAAGCAATTGAAAACCTCCATATGCGTGATTTATTTACTCAAGATAAAACACGATCAGACAAATACTCAACTTCCGTTGCTGGCGTATCTTTAGATTACTCAAAAAACCGCTTAACCGAAGACACTATTCCTTTGTTAATTGCTTTAGCGAAAGATGCTAACTTGGAAAAGATGCGCGATAGTATGTTTGCGGGTGAAGAAATTAACTCCACTGAGCAACGTGCTGTATTGCATACTGCCTTAAGAAACTTCTCAGGTAAGCCAGTAATGGTTGATGGCAAAGATGTGATGCCTGAAGTTAAAGCAACATTGGCGAAAGTAAAAAATTACGTCAATGCGGTTTCAAATGGTGACCTTGTTGGTTATACCGGCAAAGCATTTACCGATATCGTTAGTGTTGGCATTGGTGGTTCATTTTTAGGTCCTAAGATCATGTCTGAGGCGTTAAAGCCTTATCAACAAAAGCAATTAAAAGTACATTTTATTGCGAACGTTGATGCTTGCCATATTACCGATGTGTTAGCGAAACTAAACCCTGAAACAACCTTAGTGATCACCTCGTCTAAAACAATGACGACGCAAGAAACGCTATGTAATGCGAATACCGCAAAAGCTTGGTTTTTAGAGACAGCCCCTGTTGAAGCGGTAGCAAAACACTTTGCCTGTGTTTCTTCAAATATTGCCGGCGCGAAAGAGTTTGGTATTTTAGAAGAAAACATTTTTCCAATGTGGGACTGGGTTGGCGGTCGTTATTCAGTATGGTCAGCAATCGGTTTACCATTAGCTTTATCTGTGGGGTTTGATAACTACCAAGCTTTCCTTGAAGGAGCGTTTGAAATTGATGAACATTTTCAAACCGCACCATTAGAAGAAAACATGCCGGTATTAATGGCCTTGTTAGGTATTTGGTACCGTAATTTTTTCGGTGCGCAATCGCACGTTTTATTACCGTATTATCATTATTTACGTGGTTTACCTGCTTATGTTCAGCAGTTAGACATGGAAAGTAACGGTAAGTCAGTCACCATCAATGATGAAGTAGTAGATTATGCAACTGGCCCAATTATTTGGGGTAGTGAAGGCACGAACGGCCAGCATTCATTCCATCAGTTAATACATCAAAGTGATACTATTATCCCAGCTGATTTTATGTTGCCTTTACAACCATTTCACGATGTTGAAAGTCATCATGACATGTTAGCGTCAAACTGCTTTGGCCAAACACAAGCGTTAATGGAAGGTCAAACCCAAGATGAAGTTAAAGCGACATTAGCGGGTAAAGGTCTTTCTGACGAAGCACTAGCAAGCTTATCACTACATAAAGTGATGAAAGGTAATAAGCCAAGTAATACCTTTATTTTTGACAAGCTTTGTCCAAAAACCTTAGGTAATGTAATTGCTTTATACGAGCACAAAGTTTTTGTTCAAGGGGTGATCTGGGAAATTAATTCTTTCGACCAATGGGGCGTAGAATTAGGTAAAGCTTTAGGTAATCAAGTATTAGATAAAATTGCTAATGCTGATACTGAATTAACCATGGACAGCTCAACTAACGCGTTAATTGCTCGTTACCGCGCAGCCAGAAAATAAGTTAAAAATTTAACTATCAAAAAAGCCAGAATATTTATTCTGGCTTTTTTATTTCACCTGCTTATTGCAACGTAACAAGCAATCATGGCTAAGCCATTATACGTATCTGACTATACATGCCTAACATGAAAGACATGTTCAACATCTGAAATCGCTTTCACTAACTCAGGCGTGGGTAATTGCTCAACATCTAAAATAGTATAAGCAATATCATCACGGCTCTTATTAACCATATCAAGTACGTTAATATTTAAATCAGCTAATAAGTTAAGTACTGTCCCTAATACTTTTGGCACATTGTCATTAGCAAAAGTAATTCGGTAGCCCGTCGTGCGTTCCATGCTAATCGCAGGAAAGTTAACTGAGTTAATAATGTTGCCATTATCTAAAAAATCGACCAATTGCTGGGCGCCCATAACGGCACAGTTTTCTTCAGCTTCAACGGTACTTGCGCCAAGATGTGGAAATAATACTACTTTCTCATGCTTGATTAACGCTTCACTTGGAAAATCAGCAATATAACCATCAAGTTTACCGGCATCAAGTGCAGCAATAACCGCAGCTTCATCAACCAATTCACCACGGGCAAGGTTAATTAATTTCGCCCCTTCTTTAATGGCAGAAAACGCATCGTCGTTCATAAAACCACGTGTAGCTTCTAACATAGGAACATGTAAAGTAACAAAATCTGAACGCGCTAATAATGAATTTAAGTTATCGGCTTTATTCACTTTACTTGATAAACGCCACGCTGCTTCAACACTTAATTTTGGATCAAAACCAATAACTTTCATGCCTAAGCTTAACGCTAAGTTCGCAACTTTTGCGCCAATCGCCCCCAAACCAACAACACCTAAGGTTTTACCTTCAAGTTCACTGCCGCCATATTGTTTTTTACCGGCTTCTACTTTTTTATGCAGTTCATGAGCATCAGTTTCTGTGCTTAATGAATCAACATAATTCATGCTTTGAGTAATACCGCGTGAACCTAGTAATAAACTTGCTAACACTAATTCCTTCACCGCATTGGCATTAGCGCCTGGGGTATTAAATACCACAATACCTTGATGGGTATAATCACTGACCGGAATATTATTAACGCCGGCACCAGCACGAGCAATGGCTAATACAGAGTCTGGTAACGTTTCGCCCTGTAACTTATGGCTGCGCAATAAAATAGCGTCAGGGTGCGCTTCATCGGCTGATACGCGATAGTTGTCTTTTGGAAAATGTTCTAAGCCTTTACTGGCAATATTGTTATACGTTCTGATTGTTTTCATAGAGTCGACTTCTTATTTTTTATCGTTATTAAGCGCGAGTGTTTTAGTACTCTGCGCTTTTTATTGTTATTTTAAAGATGATATTCAGTCAATTTTCGTGAAAGTGCAGACAGGTTAAGTTACTTCACCGTATGAAATAAACATACTCAAAAACAAAACCTGAATAATACGTACTTAACTCAAACTGCTGTTAAGCGGTAACTTGCTTATATGCCCATGTTAACCATGGTAATAAAGCTTCAAGATCAGCTTGTTCTACCGTTGCGCCACACCAAACTCTAAGGCCTGCCGGTGCATCACGGTAAGCGCCAATATCATAGGCAACTTGTTCGCTATCTAATAATTTTACGATCGCTTTTACTTGGTCGGCATCTGCTTTTAATTGAAAACAAACACTGGTGTTTGAACAAATATCAGCACTTTCAGCTAAAAAGTCGATCCAATCATTCTCAGCAACAAAGTTTTTAAATACTTGTAAGTTCGCTTCACTTTTTGCAACAGCTGCAGATAAACCGCCGATGTTTTCAACCCAGTTAAGCGCGTCTAAATAATCTTCGACACATAACATTGATGGCGTATTGATCGTCGCACCTTGGAAGATACCGTCGATTAATTTATTACCTTTAGTTAAGGCGAAAATTTTAGGAATTGGCCACGCTGGTGTGTACGATTCTAAACGTTCAACAGCACGCGGGCTTAAAATTAACATACCATGAGCACCTTCACCGCCCAGCACTTTTTGCCAGCTAAAGGTTGCAACATCGATTTTATCCCACGCCATTTCCATCGCAAAAACAGCACTGGTTGCATCACAAATCGTTAAACCTGTACGCTCATCACTGATCCAATCAGCATTTTTAACTTTGACGCCAGATGTAGTGCCGTTCCAAGTAAAAATAATATCGTGATCAGGGTTTGCTTGGCTAAAATCAGGCAGCTGACCATAATCGGCAGAATATGAGGTCGCATTGGCTAATTTAAGTTGTTTAGCGATATCTGACGCCCAACCGGCACCAAACGATTCCCATGAAAAAACATCAACCGGACGCGGGCCTAATAACGACCACATCGCCATTTCCATTGCACCTGTGTCTGAACCGGGTACTATGCCCACTTTATAACCTTCTGGTAATTCGAGAAGGCGAATGGTTTCGTCGATAGCAAGCTTCAATTTGTCTTTACCTAAACTGCTGCGATGTGAACGGCCTAATGACGAGGTATCTAGTTCAGCTAAGTTATAACCAGGGCGCTTTGTACAAGGGCCTGATGAAAAATTAGGATTAGCAGGTTTTAAGCTAGGTTTCATTTATTTTCCTTGAGAATGCGGTAATAAAAGTAGTGATTACCTAAATTACACGGTAGTGTTTTTGATAAAAATTTTACTGATAGTGCCTGAATTTACTGCAATGCTCAAGACTTGTTGATTGGCGCTGGTATCAAATAATGTAAAAAAAGCCGTGGTGAAATATTTCACCACGGCTTTAACGGTTAGACCTGATATTTAATCAATAAAATATCGAATAATGATTATGAAAAATTCACCACAGTATTTTCTTTAGCTTGTGCTAAATTATTACCTTTCGCAGCACTCGAGTCGGCATCATCGAGGTCTTGCTCGTTAAGTGGCGCTCGTTTTTCAGCTAATAATAAATAGAAGCTTGGTAGAATAAATAAAGTAAATATGGTGCCAATAAACATCCCGGCAACCAAAATAATACCAATACTATTTCGCGCCTCAGCCCCTGCGCCAGTCACCAAGACCAGTGGGAAGTGACCAAGAATAGTCGCCGCTGTTGTCATCAAAATAGGGCGTAAACGCGTGGTTGCCGCTTCTTTCACTGCCACTAATTTACTGTGCCCTTGCTCTTGCACATGGTTAGCAAATTCAACAATTAAAATACCGTTTTTGGCAATCAAACCAATCAGGGTGATCAAACCAATTTGCGAATAAATATTGATCGTCGTTAAGCCTAAAAAAGGTATCAGTAATGCTCCCGATAGCGCTAACGGTACACAACCAAGCAACACCACCAGCGGATCTTTAAAACTATTAAATTGAACAGATAAAACTAAGAACACTATCACTAATGAAACTGCTAACACCATCACTAAGGTATTACCTTCTTTGCGCAGCTGTCTTGATTCACCGGCATAATCAATCGTGTAACCCGCAGGCAGAATATCTTTCGCCGCTTGCTCTATCGCTTTTAGCGCATTTTCTTTATTAGAGCTTGGCGCTTCAATACCCATAATTCTAAAGGAGCTTTGCTGTGCGAAAGTACCTAATGAACGCGGCACCGTTTTCCAGTTTAAGCTGGCAAAAGCTGAAATGGGCATTAACTGACCTGACGGCGTTTTAATATTTAACGACAATATTTCTTCTGTTTTACTACGTACATTATTATTAACAATCGGGATCACACGATACGCTTTACCACTAGCATCAAAGCGATTAACAAAGTTGCTTGATAACAACACCCCCATTTGCTCGCTGATGTAACCGACATTCATACCTAAATCAGCAATTTTTTCTCGATCTAACGTTAACTCAACTTGCGGTAAATCAATTTTTAAATCGGTGTCGGCATACATAAAGTGACCGCTGCCATAAGCCGCGCCCACTAGTTGATCCGCATATTGTTTCATTTCACTATAAGAAGCCGATGACTTAATGACCATTTCAATCGGTAATTGCCCTGCCGTTGGTAATGAGCCCGGCACAAAAGGAATAATACTGACACCTGGAATTTTTGCTAAATCGCCATAAACTCTTGGGATCAGCTCTTGCGAGCTAAAATCACGCTCATCATTACCCACTAATTCTAAGCCACCAAAACCGCCATTAGTAAAAACTATTTGCCAAATTTGACGGCCACCGTCAACTTTTTCAAGTACTTCAACCACAGGTTCCATTTGCTTGATATTGTAATCAAGCGATGACTCTGGTGGCGATTGCACCATAAAAAAGATACCGCCTTGGTCTTCAATTGGGGCTAATTCTTTTTGCGAAAACATATAGAAGGGTACAGATAATATCGCCACCACAAAGGCCACTAAAAACAATTGCCCCTGCCATTTAAAAGCGCGATCTAATAATCGGCCATAGGCATCATGCACTTTATCAAAAAGATGATTAACTTTGCGTGTTAAGCTTCCCTCTTGGCCGCCTCGCGGTGAAACATAAGCGCTCATAATGGGCGATAAAGTGACAGCAACAATACCAGAAATAATTACCGCAATTGCTAATGAAAAGGCAAATTCTTTAAATAAAACGCCCGTTAGACCCGATAAAAAGCCAATCGGGGCATACACAGCAGCAAGAGTTAACGTCATCGAAATAATAGGTACTAATAATTGCCGAGAACTCACCAGCGCTGCTTGCGTTTTCGACATCCCTTGGCGCATTAAACGCGAGACATTTTCAACCACAACAATGGCATCATCAACCACTAAACCAACCGATAACACAATCGCTAAAACAGTTAATAAGTTTAACGAAAAGCCCATTGCGGCCATTGCGGCAACGGCACCTAAGATAGAAATAGGAATGGTAATTAACGGCACCATTGCACTTCTAAAAGAGCCCATTAAACACAGTACTACTAGCCCAACTAAAGCAACCGTTTCAAATAAAGTGGTAAAAATTTCAGTTAATGCGCTACGCATATAAAGTGTGCCGTCGTACGCAAAATCAATGCTCACCCCTTGCGGTAACGATTTATTTACTTCTGCCACTGTGTCATATAATCGATTGCCAATTTCAATTTCATTCGCACCTGGCAGCGGCCAAATAGAAATATAAACAGTGTCATCATGATTGAGTCTGGCGGTAACACTTGCTTCTTCCGAGGCCAGTTCAATTCTTGCAATATCTTTTAAACGAATTATCGCGCCATCAATTTCAGTAACGACTAGCTCTTCAAATTCAGCTACGTTAGTTAATTGCGAGTTAGCGACAATATCAATACGCTGATGACTGTTTTCGGTATAGCCCATAGTGGCTATACTGTTATTACTTGCTAAGGCTTGATTAACTTCAGTTGCACTTAAGTTATAAATTTTTAAAGCGTCAGGATTTAGCCACACGCGCATTGCTGGCGTTCTTGCCCCTTCAATACCAACTTTCTGTACACCTTCAATTGCATTTAATACCGGATTTACCTGACGGGTTAAATAGTCAGTAATACGCGATAAATCATTACCGTTAGCATGGACATTAAGATAAAACACCGCGAATGGCCGATCAGCGCGGCTAACTGAAACCACAGGATCTTGAGAGCCATTAGGTAATTCATAACGAATTTGACTTAAGCGCGCGGTTAATTCCGCTAATGCCCGCGTACTGTCTTCATTGAGCTTTAACCAAGCAGTTACTTTACTGGAGCCAGAAGTCGTAGTGGAGTCAACATATTCAACCCCAGGTACTGTTGATGCGACCCGCTCAATAGGTTCAGTGATAAAACCTTGAACCACATCAGCAGAAGCGCCAATGTAGTAGGTTTCTATTACCAATGATGAACTTTCTATTTTCGGAAATTGTAAGACGGGAATTTTATTAACTGCTGCTAAACCGGCAATACAGATGATAATAGAAACCACCAAAGCCACAACCGGTTTGCGAACAAAAACATCCATAATTGACGACTTAGTTTTATGCACATTATCCATAATTTTTACCTACACATTAGGTGTTGGTTGAGCGACAAAAACCTTCATGCCGGGCATTAATTTAAAAGCACCTTCAGTAGCAATTAATTGTCCAACTTCTAAACCACTGATGATCATCACTTGGCTGCCTAAACGTTCGCCTAATTGCACTTTTACTTTTTTCGCACGATAAGCGCCAGCTTCACTCGGCTCAAGTAAAAAGACATAAGTGCCTAACTGATCACGGGTAATGGCTAAATCAGGTACTGAAATTAATGTTTGCGACGCTGCAATTGGCACTGAAACATTCACTAAGGTATGAGGTTTTAAGGCTAATTCACTCGCAGCTATTTGTGCGCGATATTTTAAGTGCCTTGAGCTTTGAGAAAGTTCAGGGTTAACCGCAATAATTTCAGCGGTATAACCGGTATCGCTATCGATAGGTAATAATTCAATGCTTTCACCTAAAGCTAATTCTTGATAAACCTGCGGTAAATTAAAATCGACCCAAGTAAAATCATTAACACCAACTAAATGTAAAATAGCGGTATTTTTATCTAGGTATTGACCAACTTCAACATTATGAATGCCAACATGTGCATCAAAAGGTGCGGTGATTTTTTTCTTGTCGATACTGATCATCAAGACCGCGATATTGGATTTGGCAATATCAACGGCGGCTTGCGCTTGATCAACTAACTCTTCACTTATTTCTTTATTTTTAAGCAATTTAAGATAACGTTGATGGGTTTGTTGATTAAGCCTTAATTGCGCTTGCGCGGCAATTAAACGCGCATCCTCGTCACTGTGATCAAGCTCTAATAATATTTGCCCTTGTTTAACCACTGCGCCAGATTTCGCATTTAACTTAACGATTTTTCCGGTTAATTCATTACTAATCGTTAGCTGTTTAAACGCTTGTACTTCACCGCTAATTTTTAGCTTTTTCTGAAAACTCACACTAGTGGCTTGCTCTGCTGAAACACTAGCCGCTGGTTCAGGCATATTGGCATTTTGCGCAGCTTGAGCGCCTAACTGCGTGGTTTTATAAAAATATAAAGCAAAGCCAACAGCTGCTAAAACCACTAAAGTAATTACCCATTTAACGATTGGGTTAGTTGTTGTTTGCGGTGTAGTTCCATCTGACATTATCTTAATCCTTCTTTAACCAAGTGTTGGCAAACTTTATTGATATCTTTTGAGCTTAATGGCTGTTGCCATGTAAACGTATTAATAAAACGTTGTAAATTTTTAATATGAACATTGTCAGCAGCCAATGGCTGTAAGCTGTCATATTTAGCTAATTCTTGTTCGCTGTTCCAGCTTAAATGTAATCGTACCGTTTGAAAATAGCCCACCATAAGCGACCAGCTGCCGATACTTAATTCCGCTAAGTCATCAGGCGATGAAGGTAACTCACCACTTGCCACTGCATTTTCTAAAAAATGTTGAAAAGATATTTCACAAACTTTACTGCTAGTGATCATATGATCTAACCAGCGGCGCGAACTACGCTTCATGATCGCCCGAGTATTAACAATACTTTCGAGTTGGTCATCAAAGCTAAACATTTGTACTTTCGAAAAATCTAATAAACTGATGGCAATTAAGCGCTCAGGTGCGGTTAACGGCATCGTTAATACTTGCTTAAAAACCCGCTGTTTTTCTTGATACATTTTTGTCGCCAGCGCGATCAGTACATCTTCTTTGCATTGCACAAATTTATAAACAGATCCCATCGACAAGCCAGCTAGTTTAGCAATAGCTGACATGGAAAAATCAAGCAGGCTGGTTTTTTCAATCGCTTGAGCCGCGGCAGATAAAATCATCTCTTCTTGCTGCTCAGTAGAAAACTTAGGGGCTGGAGCCATAAAACCTCAAGGTATAATTGCATTCGAACAATATTCGAATGCAATTATAGTCGGCTTACTATAGATTACAATTAGTTTATTAAATAACCGCGTGAATATTAACGCGCCGCTAAAAGATTATTCGATTAAAGTATATTTAGAAGAAATACCTAAGTGATAATTGGCTTTGCTGTTCGATTAATTTAATTTTTTGATCTGAATATGCTCGCGCATAACGTGTAGAATTTATCCAGTTATGTTCAAGCGCTAAAAACAAAGGTTTACTCCAGCGATAAGTATAATTAACGGTAAAGCTGTTACCGGTTTCATTGTTATTATCAAAGGCAAAGCTGTCTTTATCACGCACCGAGAACTCTTCTACTCTCAAGGTATAGCGATGCTGTTTAAAGCGTTTAGAAAGCGCCAAATAAGCACTGCTATAATCATTTTTAACAATATTGTCGCGATCGCTATTTTGCATCAAGGTATCACCATACAAATACTGCCCAGTTAATTGCCAAGCATTAGTAAAGTGCCATTCAAACCCCAGATGATAAAACCTTGTACGCCAGCCGTATTGACCTTTTTCAACAAGAAAAGGCTGCGCTTTATTATTGTAATAACCGACTAAAATTTTGCCCTTTTTATGCCACTTAAGTTTAGCATTACCATGCCAGCCAAAATTATTATCTACTTCATAAAAAGGGTCCGAGGCAACTGCTTGCTGGCCATCAAGCGGATTACCTGTTTGTAAGGCGAGTAAAGGCGGCAAGGTTACTTTTTCGGTCCACAGTGTTTGCCGATTGCCTACTGTCCAGCCATGCCAAGCAAGTAAAGCACCTGACGGATCATTATTTTTAAAAACCCCTAACGTGCCCGAGACATCAAATTGACTGTCATGAAACTTTCCAAGCCTGACCAGTGAATATTCATTACCGAGTACCCGCACTTCTTCACCGATCCAAGTATTTATCGCGGAAGAATTTAAAGTGTTTTTACTGGCCCAAGCAATCGCATTATTTTCCAGTGAGATTTCAGGATAAAAAAAACCTAACTTACTTTGCCAGCGGTATCCTGATTCATTCGGTAGTGATAAGTATTTTAAATAGCCTTCGGTTAAACCAGCACGGGTAGTATTATTTTGCTGATAACCATTAGCAACTATGTGGGCACTTAGACCGCTATCCCATTCTGCTTTGATTGAGATACCTGCTTGTGCCAGCGAGAAATTTTCACCGTTAGTTAAATCGAACTTACCATAACCACCATCTCGAAAGCTGGTGATAGTATCATTATGAGTTAGCCGAACATCGACCACTCCCTGAGCAGAAAATTCAGCGGCTAACGCCTGCGAGCTAATCAATAACAAAATCAGAATACGAGTTACTGCTGACAAATATGGCACTTTACCTTCACTCCTTGTTAAAAATGTTATCGCTAAAAGGTATAATTTTTTTGTGTTTTTAACCACGCGGTAATTTTTTCGACTGATTGCGGACGGCTAATAAAATATCCTTGACCTAATTCACATTTATGCTGCGCCAACCACTTCAACGAAAACTCATCTTCAATCCCTTCGGCAACCACAGTTAACCCCATGTTATGAGCAAGTTCGATGGTTGAACGCACAATGATTTGATCATCTTCATCATCATGTAAGCGCTGAACAAATGATTTATCAATTTTTAGCTCGTTCACTGGCAACTGTTTTAACTGCGCTAATGATGAATAACCCGTGCCATAATCATCGATAGATATTTTCATCCCCTGCTGCTGAAATTTACGCAGCAGATTCATCGCAACACCGGTGTCATCAACCACCGCACTTTCAGTGACTTCTAAAGTGATCCTATCGGTTGGCACACCATGCTCTGCGATTGAATGACAAATAAAATCAAAAAAATCATCCGACTTTAAGTTTTCAGCTGAAATATTAACCGCTATATTAAGATCAATTCCTTCACTAAGCCACTGATTATATTGCTGTAATGCCGTTAAAAACACCCAATGCGTTAACGCATTAATTTGTCCGGTTTGTTCAGCAATATAAATAAAATTATCGGGCGGTATCATACCCAGTGTCGGGTGCTGCCAGCGCACTAAAGCTTCAACATGAGTTGGGACCCCAGTGACTAAATTAAGTTTAGGTTGATAATGCAGCTCAAGCTGGTTATCAACAATCGCATGTTTGAGATCGTTAATCAGGTTGAGCCGCTCAACACTATTAACATCAAGGTCTTTATTATAAATTTGTAATGGCTGATTATTTTTTCGCGCATGATGTAAGGCAGTATCCGCCATTTGTAAAATTGACTTAGCCGAACCACAATGGGCTGGAAAAATAGAAACCCCAATACGAGTTTGCAGTTGTAAGTTAATATTTTGATAGCTGCAGGTTTGCTCTAAAAAGTAATTAATGTCAGCAACAATTTTTTCTATTTCCGCGTGCTGCTCGGGGGAAAACAATAAAACAAATTCGTCGGCACCAATATGACTTAAAAATAAGTTTTGCGGCACCATGTATAAACGTTTGGCCGCTTCTTTGATCAGCCAATCGCCAACATCATGGCCGAGTGTTTCATTAACATCTTGCAAGCGGCATAAGTTTAAATAACAAACAATAAAAGGCGTACCACTACTCGCTAGTTCATTGAGTTTTTGGTTCAGGGCATTGCGGTTCGGTAAATTGGTTAAGGCGTCATGATTAGCACGATGATTAATCGCATTTTCTCTTATTAATACTGCCGACTGCATATTATTAAATTCTTCGGCCAACTGCCCTAACTCACTTTTATCTTTAATATCAACACGTTGATTATAGTCACCGCTGGCAATGTTTTTGGCTTGATGCACTAGATGTTTAACCGGTTTAATAATTGATGCCGCAATGACATAAGCACTCGCTAACGACAATAACAAGGTTACGCCAGCGAGCAGTAAAAATTGCCACCAACGTTTTTGCAACACCGCGGTAAAATCAGATTTTAACCCCGACATCGCCAAACCTAGCTGATGTTCGTCAAAGTCAGTAACCACATGTCCAATGCCAATATAGTTATCTGGAGTTAACTCGTTAATGACTGTCAGCGAGAAAGCTAAATCGGCTTGTTTATTTGACGACGCTAATAATTGCCAGTCACCATTAACCCGTAATAAAAAGTCAGTTTCTAATTGCGTAATCTGTTTAAAATAATCGGCGAGTTTTTGATCTATTTTAAAGCCAAAGGCTAGCCAGCCAATGGTTTTTGAACCAACCGTTAACGGCGATAAGCTGAGTTGATAAAGTTCATTTTCTAATAAATAAAGATGAGCTGACTCTGGGCTTTCTAACCACTGCGGAAACCGAAAGGCTTGTTGTTTTTCGCTGCCTTGCCTTACTTTTTTCTGACCATTATTATCTTTTTTCACCTGTAACTGAGCACTAATAATGCCCTGTTCAGAAACCGTCATTGCCAGATCGGCATCAATACGTTTGCGATGATTATTTAAGGCCACCAGCAAGCTACGCGTGTCACCTTCGAATACTTGTTTAATGCCATGATCTTTAGCGGCGGTTTCTGCAAACGCCGCTAAGTAGTATTTTCGGCTATTGAACTGTTCAGTAAAAATGGTTTTAGCGGTGGTTAAACGGTTAGTGATTTCTTGTTGTTCTTGTAATTTATTGCCTGCAACTATGGTCCATAATGAAATCCCCTGCACTAATAAAAGTAACAGGACAAAAAAGACAAATATTTTCGTTTGTAGGCTTCTCATTATTTATTAACTCGCTACTTTTATTATGGTTAACGCAATTTTTAACTTACTTTTTAGCAAGTTAATAGTCATCTAAAAAATCAAAATCTTCATCGCTTTTTTGCTCAGGAATTTCCGCTAATAAATCTGAAATATCAATTTGAAAACGTTCATTTTTATTTATCATGACAGTTTTTACTATTTTATGCGCTGGTGTTTTTAATTGCGGATGCCAAACGGTTAATTGATATTGACCATTTTCAACAGCAATAATATTTGCTTGGCCAGCTTGATCAGTTTTTTCAAAATAAGGGGTAGGTAAAATAAGTAAATAGCCGCTCATCCAATCATGAATATTGCAGCCCATTGCCACCTCGCCAACTTCAACAAAATCCTGTTTTATTTTTTGCTCACCGGCTCGAATTTTAAAATCAAATTTATTATTACCGATAGGTGAATAAATATGGTGGGTAATATCATCTTGATTGGTAAATGCAACGTCACTCCCTAATTGCATCACACTAATATAAGGCGTAAATGATTTATGCTGCTGGCCTATTTCCACTTTTTTATTATTGATGGGTAAACTCGACTGTTCGCCACCTTGAAGGTTTGGCTGCAGATAAACCACAAGGTCGGCTAATGATGCTGCTTTTCCTAACAGTTGAATATTGACATCAGCAGCTAAGGCTTGGCTCGTAATGCCGCTGAGAAATAATCCGGCTAAATAGCCCCACTTTTTACTGTTCATTGCTACTCTCAAGTTGATTGTGCTCAAGTTAGATTTTATCGCTCAATTAGTTTATGACCATTAGCAGTTGAATAAACTTTCAACTTTGCCAAGAATAACTTTATTATTAAAGCACTTATCATGAGATATAGACAATAGCTTGGTCAATTATCAGCCATAAAAATCAATAATAAAAACATTAATCTTTGGCTTTCTTGCGTTTAGCGATGGCAGATAAAATGTAAAGTATTGGTAAAATATCAACGATTAAAAATATAATTTGTTATGGTGAGTTAACGCTAAAACAATACTTTTTAACAGCTTACCTCATCATGAACAAACGAATAACAAGTACAATAAATACCATAATCTCGGTTTTAACTCTCATACCAATAACCTCTGTTTATGCTCAAGTCACCTTGCCAAATATTTTTAACGACAACATGGTCTTACAGCAAAATCTTAACAATTCTGTGTGGGGCAAAGCCGAACAAGGTGAAAAGATCACTGTCACTATTGCAAATCAAAGCCACACAACTCACGCCAACAGTAACGGTGATTGGCGACTAAAGCTAAAACCATTAAAAGCTGGCGGCCCATATAAATTAGAAGTAGCTGGCGATAATACCATTAGCTATAACAATGTCCTCGTTGGAGAAGTGTGGCTGTGCTCAGGTCAATCCAATATGGGCTGGCGCGTATCAGGTTCTAATCATGCAAAACTAGAAATGGCCTCAGCTAATTATCCTGAACTTAGGTTAATCACAATACCAAGAGTTGGCATTGATAAACCTCAGTTTAATGTCGATGCTAAATGGCTAGCAACAACACCTGATAGTGTCGGAGATTTTTCAGCGACTTGTTATTTTTATGGCCGCCGGTTACACCAAACTCTGGGTGTTCCGGTTGGCTTAATTAACACCGCTTGGGGCGGCTCGCCAGTTGAAAGCTTTATTGCTAGAGATAAGCTCGAGCAAGACCCGCAATTTGATAAAATGCTAGCTAACTGGGATCAACAAGCCGCAAGCTTTACCGAAGAAAAACTTGCCCGCGATATTGCTGACTATGAAGCATGGATAAAAAAAGGCAAACCCGGTAAAAAACGTTTTCTACCGCAAAATGTTTTAACCGGTAAAAAGCGCCCCGCTAATATTTTTAATGGCATGATCAATCCCATTATCGGTTACGGCATTAAAGGGGCGATTTGGTGTCAGGGTGAAAGCAATCTTGGCCGAGCAGCACAATATCGAGCCTTATTTCCCTTATTAATTAATAGTTGGCGAGCACAATGGAAACAAGGTGACTTCCCATTTTATTGGGTTCAATTAGCTGACTTTAATAATGAAGTACTATCGCCGAGTAAAAATAGTAATTGGGCGCTATTACGTGAAGCACAAACAATGACGCTAGCGTTACCTAATACCGGTGAAGCCATTGTTTATGATCTTGGCGAAGCAAAAGATATTCACCCAAGAAATAAGCAAGAAGCAGCCAACCGATTAGTTCGTCATCCTCTGGTCAAAGATTATGGTTATGACATGAATGCTGACAGCCCGCGTTATGACGCAATAGAATTTAACGGTAATAAAGTCATTATTACCTTTAAAAATGTCGGCACTAAATTATACGCTTTTGATACTGACACTATTGTTGGTTTTGCTATTGCTGGTATTGATAAAAAGTTTATTAATGCCCAAGCTAAAATCATTAGTAAGAATAAAATAGCGGTTTCTGCTAAAGAAATTACGATGCCAGTAGCCATAAGATATGGCTGGGAAGATAACCCTATCGTGAATTTATACGACAAAAGTGGTTTGCCAGTAACACCATTTAGAAGCGACGCTTGGTAATTTTGAAGCTTTAGATTACTGCGATATTGGCTCACGCTTTTACCGCGGTAATAAACTAATCTAAAGAAATAAACCTCATTCAATACCTAACACTTAACGTTGAATGAGGTTTATTTCTTATTATTTAACGGTGCAGCTCTTTGAAAAAGTAAAATACTTTCTACATTCGGCTACGGCTTACCGCTTACTGCTTACTGCTTACTGCTTTAAACTATTAGACCAAGGCTGCATACCATCTTTTTCTTGAATAAATTTAGCATCAACATCTTGATACCATTGATGTAATAACCCCTGTAATGCTTGCACTTTTGCCGGCTTAGTTGCCGCTAAATCATGTTGTTCACCAATATCATCGGCTAAATTAAATAATTGTAATTTACCATCTTCAAAGCGTTCCAATAATTTCCAATCCCCTAAGCGAACTGCCGCGCCTGGGAAACCACCTTGGTTCGAATAATGCGGGTAATGAAAATATATAGGTCGTGCGGCAAGCGTGCTGGTTTTTTGTAATAACGGCGTTAAAGCGATGCCATCTTGATGCTGTGCCGGCTTAGCCGCAATACCCGCCATATCAAGCAATGTCGGATAAAAGTCAGTTGAAACAACTGGCGTTGTTACTTTATTACCATTGGCTGCTGCCCCTGGAACTTTGATAATAAAGGGAACTCTTATACCGCCCTCATATAACCAGCCTTTACCACCGCGCAAAGGTAAATTAGATGTTGGAGAGCCTTCTGCCGTTGATAAACCGCCATTATCCGAGGTAAAAACAACAATGGTATTTTCATCTAAATTTTCATCTTTTAATTTTTGTAATATACGGCCAACCTGTGTATCCATTTTTGAAATCATCGCTGCATAAGTAGGATGGTTTTGTTTTACCCTTACTTGCCGAAGATCAGCTGTTGGCCAAATTTGCTCTTCATCAGCAAAACTATTTTCAATATCCAAGTTTTTACTTTTTAACGTATATTTATTAACTACATCTTTGGGGGCTTGCAAAGGGGTGTGAACGGTATAAAACGATAAATATAAAAAAAATGGAGTAGCTTTTTTTGCATTATCATCAATAATATTAATCGCTTCTGAGGTTAAACGTTCGGTTAAATACTCCCCTTTTTCACCGTCTGATAAACGTTGGTTTTTATACGGTGAAAAATAGCCATTGGGCGGTTGCCCGTGCGAGACACCTGCAACATTAATATCAAAGCCGTGTTTTTCAGGCCAAAACTCTTCACCTTCACCTAAATGCCATTTACCTAGAAATGAAGTGGAATAACCTGAGCCTTTAAATGCTTCGGCCAGTGTAATTTCTTCTAAATTTAGTTGTTGTTGTAAGTTCGCCGGATTAAATTTTTCTGAGCGATGAGGCCAGCCATTAATATGAAACCAATCTGTAGCATCAACTCTGCTCGGATGACGGCCAGTTAACAAAGCGTAACGGGAAGGACTACAAACCGGATTAGCGGCATACCCCTGGGTAAACTGTACGCCTTGTGCTGCTAAGCCATCAATATTGGGCGTGTCATAAAAAGTGTTTTTATTGTAGGCGCCAATATCTGAGTAGCCCAAATCATCGACTAAAATAAAAACAACATTCGGTTTTGATTTTTTTACTTTAGCCGTCGACAGTTCAGCCTCTGGCTCATTGCTGCATGCGGTTAACAAGCTTGAACATAAGGCTAAAATAGAAAAGTGGCACAGCGATAGTTTCATTAAAGTATTTCCTTTTATAGGGATTAATAGCTGATGTATAAATCTATAAGAGCTATTTTCAAGCATAAGCCCTTATCGCTTATTTATCTTAATATTAATAACACCAAGAAGGCTTAAACATTACGAAATCTTTACATTCACAATAGCAGACAAAGGTATTTTATCGGTTATGATTAAGCATTTTGATAATTGTCCAAAAAAGATCTTAAAGATTAATAAAGCGATTACGACCCCATAATTTCAAGAGAATTAATTTTATGATAAAAAAAACAATTGAAAAGAAGCAAAAAAAAATCATCAAAATATGTATAACTAAATTTTTAGCGCTATTAATCTGCTTGCCGATGTTAGCGCATGCAAACATTCAAAAACATCAATACCACGCGGGTCAAATTTCTGCTCAACAGTGGCAGGTAACTGATGTTATTTTTAACACCGATAATGAAATAAAAGATCCATTTGAACAGAATATTTATGCGGTCTTTAAAGGTGAGAACGCCAAAAAAATATCACTATTTTATAACGGTGGTACACAGTGGATATTAAGATATTCAAGCGCAACAACAGGCGTTTTTAATTACACCATTGAAAGTGAAATTAAATCTTTAAATCATCTTAACGGTAGTTTTAAGGTGACAAAAAACATCAAAAAAAATCGCCACGGCGCTGTCGTTTTAAGTGAAACAGACAAACAGCATTTTTATTATCAAGACGGAAGCCATTATACCAATATGGCATTCGAACTAGATTGGCTGTTTGCCATTGACTATGGCAATAAAGATCTTAAAAAAACCAATCACCTATTAGACCTTGTCGAAAAGAATGGATTCAATCAGGTAGTGACTACCGTATATTCACATGACGTTTCTTGGGACAAAGATCCGCTACTTAAAGATTACCCTGAGTATGAATATGGTGGTCGTCAAGACATATTCCCTTTTTTAGGCTCTAACGAAAAGCCTGATTTTAGCTCATTAAACATAGACTTTTTTCAGCACTATGACCGCATCATGTCGTCTCTGCACGAACGTGAAATTGTTAATCACTTAATGATTTATGTTTGGAATAAAATGGTCAATTGGCCAGAATTAGGCTCTGCTCAAGACAATCGTTATTTTGATTATATTATTAAGCGCTACCAAGCATTTCCTAATATAATTTGGGATGTTTCAAAAGAAGCATTACATTATAAAAACACCACCAAAGACTATATTTCTGAGCGAATACGCAGAATACGCCAACAAGATAACTATAAACGCTTAGTCACGGTTCATGACTTTGGTTTTTGCTCAAAGCACCCTGATGAAGTGGACTTTATCTCAACTCAAGATTGGAAACACACCATCTATTCAACAATGCTTGACGTAAAAAAACGGTTTCCAAATAAGCCGGTGGTTAATATCGAACATGGTGGTTATGAATCATCACCGATACGCGTATTCCCTGGCGCTTATGAAGAGCCAGAAGTAACAATGCGCAGAAATTATATGTGTTTATTTGCGGGGGTGTATCAAACTTATTATTGGCAAGGAACCTCTTGGAATGTGGTTATTCACAACCCCTTTGAAAGCAATGAAAATTTTGCCAAACCTAAGTTTAAATACTACTCGGTAATGAGTAAATTACTTGATGAATACGACTTTACCGATTTTGAGCCCTTACCTCAGCGTAATGGCTCAGGTTATAACTTAACCAATAAAAAAACAGGGACGGTTTTAATGTATGTACCTAAAGAGAATTATTCGATTGCTTTAGGTTATTTAGCGAAAGGTAAAGAGAAATACCGTTTAAAATGGCTCAATACTTTAACCGGTGAAATTAACACAGAACATGAACCAGAAGTACACAAAGGCTGGTTTAATAATTCACCGTGGCGAGGTCAGGCAGATACTATTGTTATCGCCACAAGAATTGACAACTAGCCTCATTAATAAGTTAAACAACCTCAACGCTTAATTAAAACATTGAGGTTGCTAACACTTATGAACGCCCTTTTTCAATATGTAATAATCGATACAGTGCCGGTAAAACAAATAAGGTTAACAGGGTCGAAGATATTACCCCGCCGATCACCACTGTTGCGAGCGGTCGCTGTACTTCAGAGCCTATGCCGGTATTAAAAGCCATCGGAATAAAGCCCAAAGAAGCCACTAATGCCGTCGTTAATACCGGCCGTAAACGAGTAATAGCGCCTTGTATAATCGCTTGATTAATCGCTACTTTTTCAGCAATAAGTTCACGAATAAATGACACCATCACCAGGCCATTTAAAATCGCGATACCGGACAAGGCAATAAATCCTATCGCGGCTGAAATTGAAAACGGAATGTCACGTATTATCAAAGCAAATATGCCCCCCGTTAACGCTAACGGCACCCCTGAAAAAATAATCATTGAGTCTTTAAACGAGCCAAGCGCCAGCAACAATAAAGCAATAATTAAGACCAGGGTCACAGGCACAACAATACTTAAACGTTTTGAAGCAGATTGTAACTTTTGATAAGTGCCGCCATATTCAATCCAATAACCTGCAGGTACCTTTGCGTTTGCCTCAATTGCGGTTCTAACATCAGCAACAAAGCTGCCTAAGTCGCGACCGCGAACATTAGCCGTCACCACAATTCTGCGTTTACCGTTTTCACGATTCACTTGATTAGCGCCATTTACCGTCGCTATTTGTGCTAATTCTTTTAACGTAACATATCCGGTATCCGGTAACTGAATCGGTAAATTCGCTAAATAATTCATATTATTGCGCTGCGCCTCAGGTAACCTAACGACAATATCAAAACGCTTATCACCTTGGTAAAACTTACCTACTTGTTGGCCACCAACAGCAATTGCAATCTGCGCTTGTAGCGCCGACTGTGTTAAACCGTATAAAGCTAATTGTTCGAGCTTAGGGCTTATAGTTAATACCGGCAAACCTTTAATGGGCTCAACTTGCACATCTTTAATGCCGTCAACATTCGCAATCACCAATGCGATATTTTCACCTGTGCTGGCCAAAAGCTCAAAGTCATCACCGAATATTTTTATCGCCAGTTCAGCACGAACGCCCGCCAATAATTCATTAAAACGCATTTGGATCGGTTGTGAAAATTCATAATTATTACCTGGCACCTGTTTTACTAATTGCTCAAGTTCATCAACAAGTTGGCTTTTCGGTTTATCGGGATCCGGCCATAAATTTCTCGGTTTTAAGATCAAAAAGGTATCAGCGACACTTGGCGGCATAGGATCTGTTGCTACATCAGGTGTACCAAGTTTAGAAAAAACTCGCTCCACTTCCGGCAGTTTGGCAATTTCCATTTCTAGCACTTTTTGCATTTCGATTGCTTGTGTTAACGAAGTACCCGGAATACGCATAGCATGCATAGCAATGTCACCTTCATCTAAATTTGGCACAAATTCACTGCCTAATTTACTGCCCATCACACCGGCCACCACCACCAATAACGCAGCAGAAATAACCACCAACCAACGCGCTTTTAAAACAAAAGCAAGGATCGGACGATACATTTTTTCACTGTATTGAATGATCAGATTGTTCTTTTCAACGACGGATCCTTTAAACAAAAGCGCAACCGCAGCAGGAACAAAAGTAATTGATAACACCATCGCACTCACTAACGCGATCACTACCGTTATCGCCATCGGGTAGAACATTTTTCCTTCAACACCGGTTAATGCAAATATCGGTAAATAGACAGCGGTAATAATAAAAACGCCAAATAATGCCGGCCGAATAACCTCACGCGTGGCATCAAAAACAACCGCTAAGCGCTCTTTAGTGGCTAGCGATTTTCCGCCAGAAGCCAGGCTTAACCGGCGCAGACAGTTTTCAATAATAATAATCGCGCCGTCAACCAACAAGCCAAAATCAAGCGCACCTAAGCTCATTAAGTTAGCACTGACCTTAGTTTGTACCATGCCGGTGATAGTGATTAACATTGCAAACGGAATAACCGCTGCGGTTAATAACGCCGCCCGAATATTGCCTAATAACAAAAACAAAATAACCACCACTAACAAGGCGCCTTCAGCTAAATTAGCCTCAACCGTTGCCAGTGTTTTATTAACCAAAGTAGTCCGGTCATAAACCGCATTGGCTACTATGCCCTGAGGGAGACTTTTATTTATCTCAGCAAGCTTGGCACCAACGGCTTTTGCTACCTGTTGGCTATTTTCGCCGATCAACATAAAGACAGTACTTAATACCACTTCATGGCCATTTTGTGTTGCGGCACCAGAGCGTAATTCTTTCCCTTCACCAACGTCGGCGACATCTTTAACATAAATCATCTGCCCGGTTTTGCTGACAATAGCCACATTAGCCAGTTGTGATAAATCTTGCAGTTGTCCCGGAATACGTACTAACCATTGCGCGCCGTTTTTCTCGATAAAACCAGCGCCGCGATTTTGATTGTGCGCGGTGATGGCTTGAATAACCTCTTGCTGGGTTATGCCATGGGCTAAAAGCTTTTCCGGTTTAATGGCGACTAATATTTCACGTTCAAAACCACCAATCGGATTCACCTCAACGACGCCATCAACCTGCATAAGTTGCGGCCGAATAACCCAGTCATGCACTGTCCGTAAATCGGTTGCGGTAATAGCGCGGCCTTGTTCATTAACCGCACCTTCGTTGGCATCAACCGTAAACATAAAGATTTCGCCAAGCCCAGTTGCTGTTGGTCCTAATTCAGGCTCAACCCCCAGTGGTAACTCAGATTTAGCAGCATTGATTTTTTCACTGACTAACTGACGAGCAAAATAAATATCAGTATCGTCAGTAAAAATAGCAACAACTTGTGACAAGCCATACCGAGAAATAGAGCGGGTATCAAGCAAATTAGGCACACCCGCTAAGGCGGTTTCAAGCGGATAAGTGACCCGCTGCTCAACTTCTAACGGCGTGTAACCCGCAATTTCAGTGTTAATAACCACTTGAACATTGCTAATATCGGGTACGGCATCAATTGGCAGTTTGGTAAAATTCCACGCCCCTAAAGCCGCAAGAAAAAGCACACATACCAGTACCAAACGACTGCGTTCAATCGAAAATTTTAAAATAGCTTCTAACATTTTATTTGGCCTTTGGATTAATGATCATGTGAGGCACCAGATTTTTCGATGTCTGCTTTGATTAAATAACTATTGTTGCTGACATATTCACTGCCAACCTCAATCCCCGCAAGCACTTCAACCCAATCACCCGCTTTACGGCCAAGTGTTACTGGCTGGGCCTGATAACTATTACCTCTTTTGATAAACACCACGGTTGAATTTTCCAGCGGCTGTAAAGCACTGGTTTTAATCGCTAACGGCACATGAAAGCTAGCAACGGCAATGTCAGCGCTAACAAATTGACCGGGACTAAACTGGCCATTTTGATTATCAACCACACTGCGAAACACTTTCGCTTGCTGTTTATTTACGTGAACAAGCGCATCACTAATTTGGCTGCTAGCTTGTTGCTCTGAGCCTGTTGCAATAAGTACCACGGCTGCGCCAATGTTGACTTTATGCTGATCAAGTGGAAAAACATTTAACTCGGCTACTAGCGAACTCAGCTCAGTAATTGTTAATAAAACATTCTCACCGGTTTGTTCACCTTCCGCCGTATTTTGTGCGGTGATCAGCCCTGAAATAGGCGCGTAAATTTGATAATTTTGTAAGCTTTCATTACTTTCAATCGTCATTAGCACTTGGCCTTTTTTTACCTGCTCGCCAAAGCGGGTATTCATGGCTTTTACTTGCCCTGGAAAACGCGCTTTAAGGTGTCTTTGTGCATTCGCGGGTAGTTGCAACTTACCATAAACTCTTAAGGTTTCAGTTAAGGTTCTACTTGCCACCACCTCAGTGGTTACAAACATTTTATTGGCCATTTGCTCAGTTATTTCTGTGCCTTCACTATGGTGTCCCGCTGCACCATGCTCATCGTCATGACCACCTTTATGGCCATCTGCATGTTTATCTTTATGATTGTCTTCGTGCTGGTGTGTTTTGTGTCCGTGATGATCGCCACTTGCGAGCGCGTAATGACTCAATAAAAGCGAACTGATAACGACTGTTGATAGGGCAATAAAACAGGCGGCTAGTTTTTTCATTTTAAAATACATAAATTTCTCTCTAAAATAGCTTAGTGACTAATAGAAGCGCCCGTTAAACGCTCTAGTTCAATATTGAATAAATGGATGTTGCTATAAGCCGAAATAAGCGCCGACTGCGCATCGTTTAACTCATGCTGAACAGCATACCAATCGGTGTAGCTATAATTTCCTTTGAGGTAAGCCGCTTCTGCACTTTGGTTGGCAGACGTTAACGTTGGAATAATTTCGTTACTTAGCCCTTCGATAACGTGATAGTTATGATTGAGCTTATGCGTTAATAACAACAACTGGGTTGATACCGATAATTGCCAAGCTTCGGCTTCAGTTTTCTGCTGCGCTTGTTCTGCTTTTAGGGCAATAATTCCCCCTTGATTACGACCCGCGCTACCTAGCGGAATGGAAACGCCAAACGTGAAGCCAACATCATCAAGGGCTTCATTACGTTTAACACCCGCGTTCAATTGCCACGTCGGCTGCTCTTTGGCTTTGGCTAAGGCAATCGCCGATTGCGCAATACGTTGCTGTACCGTTAACAGTTTTAATCTGGGATGATTACTTAACTTCTGATAAGCACTTTCAACCGCCTGCACTGAGGGAATATTACTTAATTTACCGCTAATGCTAATATCACTATTACCGCGCCACTGAGCCGCTAATTGTTCACGACTCGCGATAATTTCATGTTTGAGATCTTCAACCAGCAATTGTTTATTCGCCAAGTGGGCTTGTGCTCGGAGTTTATCAACCACATTTGAACGGCCAGCGTTAACTCTTTTAGTAACTTCCAATAACGACTTTTCTGCCTGAGCTAAAGCAAGTTCAGCTAAGGTTAAGCGTTCTTTTTTCACTAATAAAGTAACAAAAATAGTCGCGGTATTCGCAGCAACATCTAGGGCTTTAGCTTGGCGTTGATATTTAGCTAAATGAGTACTTTCTTGAGCCAATTTTACTCGTGAGTCAATCAGTTCGTTTTCCAATAACCATGAAATAGTTAAGGTCGATTCAGCCGCTGACAGCCCTTGATAATTTCCGCTGCCAAGCACATTTTCAACATCAACGTTAAGCTGCATCGGCGTTGCTATACCCGCCTGAGTTACTTGCCCTTGCGCTATTTTTGCTTGATGAGCAAAACGTTGTAAGTCAGGATGTTGACTGAGTGCTTTGCCAAGGGCCAAACTTAATGTGATCGGCTGTTGTGAAAATGCCGACCAGCTCGCGGCTAACAAGAGTAAACCGCTTATCGATTTACCTATATATATAGATTTCATATTCTGTTCTCTAAAATAAAACAACAAAAGCTTTAGCCTTGAGAAGTAATATTCTCGGGGCTAAAACCAGTAAAATAAAAAGTTAAACAGAATTATGAAATTGGAGGGCGATATAACGAACTAGCGGTGTTTTGATAAGAGATTTGAAAGTTAAAATAACTGGATGTAATTTTAACTTGAGCAATAGTTAAAGACTCTTGATTTAATAGCCACTGCAAATGAGCGCTATGACAATGACCACAATGCTGACAATCTTCACTACTTTCACAGCTTTCATCGCCATCATTACTAAAACTATGATGTTGACTGGCGTCGACAAAAGTTTGCGCATGTTGATGTGAATAAAATGCCGATTGTTCGACTAAATTATCAAGATTATTGTGGTTGTTATGGTGATGCGTATTTTTTGCTGGCTCGTTTGGCTCATAAGTGCTTTGCGAGTAAGCACTTAGTGAATGGGTACTTGCTGCACGAACAGAATTTGAACTAGCATTTTCTAACTGAGTGTTTGCTGAATGGTCGATTGCTAAAGCGTTATTAGTAACGTGGTTATTGGTTAAATGACTAGTCTCTATTTGATAAATATCTTGTGTTTGTGCCACCGTAACAAACGATTGTATAACAATTGTTAATAACAATAGGCAATGGCACCAAGACTTAGTCACACTATTTTTCACATCAAACTCAATATAGATCAGCTGGTGTTATTGGAACATTTTTAACCGGTAACCTCAATAAGGTTTAGCTACAGCCTTAGTTTTAAATGTTACGGTTTATTACTGTTCCCGATAAATATCAGCTTGGGTGAATTATTGGTGGAATTAATAACACAAAAAAATCGCTAACTAAGTAGCGATTTTTTATCTAAACATTTACTTCGTTTATTATTAGTTGCGCTGTACGACCGACTCAAACAACTCAAAGTAAGTTGGGAAAGTTTTATTAGTACATTTAGGATCATTAATGGTAATTTCAGTATTACCCATAGCGGCTAATGAAAAACACATCGCGATACGGTGATCGTCGTACGTATCTATGGCGGCATAAGTTAATGTTTTTGGCGGCTCAATAATTAGGTAATCTTCGCCTTCTTCAACTGTTGCGCCAACTTTACGTAGCTCAGTTGCCATAGCAAATAAACGGTCAGTTTCTTTTACTCGCCAGTTATAAATATTACGAATAGCTGTGGTGCCTTTGGCAAATAATGCTGCGGTTGCAATGGTCATTGCCGCATCTGGGATGTGGTTTAAATCAACATCAACAGCATTTAATTCACCTGTTCCGGTAACTTCAATGTACTCGTCTTGCCAGTTAACTTTAGCGCCCATTTGCTCTAAAACTTCAGCAAATCTTGCATCACCTTGTACGCTTTTATTGCCAACACCGTTTACTTTAATAGTGCCGCCTTTAATCGCTGCTGCCGCTAAAAAGTATGACGCCGAAGAGGCATCACCTTCTACTAAAACACGGCCAGGAGAAACATAAGTTTGATTGCCTTTAACTTTAAAGGTTTCAAAGTTATTGTTTTCAACTTCGACACCAAATAATTTCATTAAATGCAGGGTGATTTCAATGTAAGGTTTTGACACCAACTCATCGATAACAACAATTTCCATATCACCTTTTGCTAATGGCGCTGCCATTAATAAAGCTGTTAGGAATTGGCTAGAAATAGCCCCTTGAATTTCAACACGACCACCTTGCAAACCGTTACCGGTAATTTTTAATGGCGGGTAATCTGTATCTTTTAAATACTCAATTTGTGCGCCCACTTGTCTTAAAGCATCAACCAAATGACCAATTGGACGTTCAGACATGCGCGGCTCACCAGTTAGCGTAAACTCACCTTGGCCTAAACATAATGCTGCCGCTAATGGCCGCATTGCTGTGCCTGCATTACCTAAAAATAACTCTTCGCTACCTTCAATGTTAATTGGTCCACCAAGTCCTTGAACTTTACATTCAGACTTATCGGCTGATAGTTCGAAACTAACACCCATTTGTTTTAGGGCTGTTAACATATGACGAATATCGTCACTGTTTAATAAATTAGTTACGTGAGTTTCGCCTTTCGCTAACGTCGCTAATAATAAAATGCGGTTAGATAAGCTCTTTGAACCAGGAATAGTCACTTCACCACTTACATGGCTAATAGGTTGAATTGTTAAGGTTTCCATTGAGGGTATTTACGCTGAGTTTTTTGTGCGCTAAAACTACCATAAAACACGACTTGTTCCAAGCGAGAAAGGGCTTTTATAAAAATATTATCGTCTATGGTTTTCATTAAAATAATCGTATTACAGATGATATAAATATTTCATGTCAAAATTAAAGGGTATTCAAGCCAATACTAATTTGATCAAACAACTAGGGACTGTTGATCTTACGCGGTTAAATTATGTTCGGCTCTTTAAAGATAGTAAACCGTTTAAATGGCGGCACTTGTTTTTAACATAGTTATCCTATATGAAAAACAAGTAACAAAGAGAAAAGTGGATTAGACGATTCCTACATGGATATGTGGGGTAAGATGACTTTGCCGGAGCATAAAGTCTTTATCGCTTATTTATGTGGAATAACCACACCACATAAGCCCTACCTCAGTATAAAACACACACTGCTGCAAAAACAACCTCAAAAGTTCCACCCCCTAATATTTCGATATGAGAATCAAAAGTTTCACTCTTAATTTTCACTACCACATTAACCCTAAGACTTTGACCAACGAAAGCGCAAAGCCACCTAAAATAAAAAACACTCAAAAAATGAGTGTTTACAGTGGATTGAATGCTGCTTAATGTATTATTGGCCTATTTATTCAGAAATATCATCTGAAATATTTAATAGGTTTCCACCATACTTAAAGTGTTCAGTAGTTTGGCTTGATGATTTAAATAATGCCGTTAACTCAGCTGTTTTTTCTGGATATTTATCGGCGATATTATTGCTTTCACGTTTATCTTGGCTTAAATCGTAAAGTTCAGTTTTTGATTTAATACCATATCGTACCGCTTTCCAGTTACCTTGGCGAATTGCTTGCCTAAAACCTTTGTCGTTGCCCTTATTAGGTTTGAAATTCAAATGTAATTCCCAGTATAAAAAATCATGCTGCGGCTGCTTGTTGCCTAATAGTGTTGGCAGTATTGAAATGCCGTTACTTTGCTCAGGTGATTTTACCCCGGCAATATCAGCCAACGTTGGCATAATATCGTGAAACGCGCCGATATGGTCGTTAGTGCTACCTGCGGCTACATTGCCAGGCCAATATACAAAAAATGGTACACGAATCCCACCTTCATAAAGATCGCGCTTGTGGCCTCTAAATTCGCCATTGCTGTTAAAGAATTTCCAGTCATGGCCATTTTCAGCTTGTCCGCCATTATCGCTGGTGACAATAACAATAGTATTATCTAGCTCTCCTATTGCTTTAAGGTGTCGCATTAAGCGACCTATTTGCTCGTCTAGCATGCTGATTCGAGCAGCATGAGTACGCTCAATTTCAGGCCAACCTTGTTTTTTGTACATGGTTTTATTACGTATTTCAAACTCGTGTGCGTGTGGTACGCGGTACGACATAAATAAGAAAAACGGTTTGTTTGATTCGCGCTGCTCAAAATAATCAATGGCTTGATCGGTTCTAAATTCATCCATACAGCTGTATTTTTTATAGTCGTAAACACGCGCCTCAGATAAACCATTTACCCAGTCAATATTATGGTTAATAGAAACTTTACCACCCCTGCGCTCCCATTGTCCTTGCACTGCGTAGTCAAATCCTCGGTTAGTGGCCCATGTTTCAAGGTTGTAAGGATCGTCTAAATGCCATTTGCCAAAATAGATGCTTTCGTAGCCTGCGGGTTTTAACATTTCAGCTAAGGTTTGCTCACTGGCTTTAATTGGCACGCGATCAATTTCTTTGCGCTCGGCGTGATAGCCAACATTACCGCGAATAGAGCTATGTCCTGATGGTATGCCAGTCATTAATACTGCGCGCGAAGGTGAACACAGCGCGTTGCCTGCGTAGTAATTGGTAAAACGCATGCTTTGCTCGGCAAGCTCATCTAAAAAAGGGGTTTTTATTTTTTTTTGCCCGTACGAGCCAAGTTCGCCATAACCAAGGTCGTCGGCCAATAAAAGTATAATGTTTGGTTTTTTATTAACACTGTTGTCTTTTGTTAATGACTTGTCTACGGCTAGCACGGCAGGCGCATTAATAATGCTTATTAGCATTATTGCCCATAGCCACTTTATCGTTTTTATTTTCATGTTGTTACCTTTAAAATTGTAAATACTTACCTGTAAATTATTGAACTCGGCTAGACCTTGAACTGATCTAACTATTCAAATAAGTTAGCTTTGCTAGCAACCGAGATACATTATTACGGGCAGCTTTTAGCTGATATGACACGTTGCTTTACGCTGTAAATTTGAGCCCGTGTCCTCATTAATTTTTAAAACGATAAAAGCGAATTTAGTAAGGTTTAGCTAACCCTAAACAAGTGTGTAACTGTATCTTTAGTAGATTTACATATATTTATACTCAGTAATTGAAGGTTGTTGCGTATAGAGAGTATTTTTTTACCTCTACCAAGGCTATAAATTGTTCGATAAAGATTTAATACTTTTAAAACTTGCGCGTGATCGCCTAAATTGTGTATCTATGTAAAGGGGAGTATTTGATTTGGTAAAACTTCTAATAGCCCAAAGACACTTCCATTATAACTACTCGTATTCACCCATAAACAGTAGTGATACACAATAAAAACAATAGGCTTAAAAGTCGTAACTTGTAGGTTATTAATACCTTAATTTTAACGTTATTTAGCAACATTCATTACTCTTTTATGAATTAATAATATTCGTACGCTTTTTGACTGGTACGGATACTACATAAAACATCATACGTTTACAATAAAGATATGTTTGTTATAAGTATTAGATGGGAAAATAACTTTAATTAACAATTTAACCTTGATACCTACTTATAGAATAAGTGGGCAGATTACAACGCAAAGAGCGGTGCGATAGTTAAGGAAGCCTCCTATTGTAAGTTAATAGTGAGATGATAAAGCAACAATATTGATGAATTATTACCAAGTAAAATAAAGAAATACTTTAGCTACCCATTTAATTTAGCAAGTTCAGTTTTGCGGACAAAATATCGCGCAAAACCGAGTCGCTTAATTCGTTATTATTGGCACTGCAAACTAGCCGTTGCTGCTTTTGCTTTAAATTGAATACCGCTAATACTTAAGGCCGCTTTACCAGCCGCGCTTAATTCAAATGGCACTAATACTTTATCCGTTAATAAACCTTGCTGAGTAAAACAGCTTAAATCAATGCTAATTTCTTGCCATTGATTTATCGGTACTACCGCTAAGGTTTGCTGTAAATCAACCTTTGCTGAACAAGCTGGTTTAACACCGTTAATACCCACTGTTGCAGTATCCTGACAAGCCATTGATAAAAATAGCGAGTCTTTGATTTCACTTTCTTTTTTGACCATTAACACTAATGATGTGCCGGCTTGTGTCGAGCTTAAATCAACGGCTTGTCCAGTTTTACTCGAAATTTGGAAACGCGCCTTATTAGCGGCAGTAAAACTCAAACTAAAAGCATCTTCTTGCACGTCTTTATCGGTAGTGCGATAACTAACGCCGCTAAGTGTTGCACTGTTTGATTGTATATTTACCTGTTTTTCACTTGTTACATCAGGCGTGTTAACTAACGCCATTTGCCATTGCTCGGTTAATTTTCCAGCAAAAACATTAATGACATTGTCACTGCCACCGGCAAGGTTTGAGGCCTCAGATAAATTATCCGCTAGCGGCTTTGTTAAGTGCTGACCTGCTTGTTGGGCGTAAGTTAAACCAAAACCATAAGGCAATAACGGCTGATAATCAGCGTCATAACGGTTTACTATTTGTGTTGGCGTTTTTGGCCATGAGAATGACAACTTACCTTTAAAGTCGTGTTGAATATTATTTGCTTTATCACTTAATAATACATCTGCAACCGCTGAACCTTCAGAGCCTGGCAACCAAGCAACCACAAATGCGTCACTGGCATTTAGTTCAGCATTAACCCACATAGGTCGGCCGGTAATAAAAACTGAAACCGTGGCAATACCTTGAGCTTGTAATTTTTTCAATAATGCTAAATCTTGTTTGGTTTGCAGCTGGTAAGCTAAATGTTCAACATCCCCTTGGCCTTCGGCATAAGGCTCTTCACCAAACACTACAATGGCAACGTCAGGTTTGTCAGTAAAATTCCCTTGTGGAGCTAATTGAATGGTTCCGCCCGCAGCTTTTACTTGCTGTGCTAAACCTTGGTAAATCGAACTAGCCCCCGGAAAGTCATCGTTTTGATTATTAGTGCCTTGCCAAGTAATGGTCCAGCCGCCTGATTGCTTGCCAATATTATCGGCAGCATCGCCAGCAACCAAAATATTCATGGTCGGTGATAATGGCAATAGCGGTGCATTATTAACTGATTTATTCTTTAATAACACCAGTGACTCACGTACAGCTTGGCGAGCCACTTGACGATGTTCAGACGCACCAATCAACTCAGTTTTAGCCGAAAATGGTCTATTCGCTGGGCTTGGTTTGTCAAAAAGTCCGGCGCGAAATTTTACCCGTAAAATACGAGTGACAGCATCATCTATACGGCTAAGCGGAATAATGCCTTGTTTGGCTTGGGCAACCGTATTTTCAAATAACGGTTTCCACGCGGCGGTTGGTACCATAAAAATATCTAAACCGGCATTAATGGCTTGTGGACAATTTTCATTTGAACACCCCTTAACTTGGCCATGGCCATTCCAGTCACCAACGACAAAGCCGTCAAAGCCCATTTTTTCTTTTAAAACGTCGGTTAATAAATACTGATTACCGTGAATTTTTTCACCGTGCCAGCTATTAAACGACGCCATCACACTTTGTGAACCGGCCGCTAAACCACTAACATAACCTTGGGCATGTATATCATGTAGGTCTTGTTCTGATGAAATATTATTGCCTTGGTCATCACCGTTTACAGTACCGCCATCACCAACAAAATGTTTCACTGTGCTGATCACGCGATTATCTGCTAAAAAGTCTTTACCTGGCTGGCCTTGTAAGCCTTTAACAATCGCTTGAGCATAGGTTTTAACAATCTCAGGATCTTCAGAATAGCCTTCATAAGTACGGCCCCAGCGATCATCTCGCACGGTTGCCACTGTTGGCGCAAAGACCCAATCAATACCTGTTACCATCACTTCGGTCGCGGTAACTTGGGCTATTTTTTCAATTAAATCAGGATTATTGGCAGCGCCTAAACCAATATTGTGGGGAAATAATGTCGCACCAATAACATTGTTATGCCCATGTACGGCATCAGTTCCCCACATGGTTGGAATTGTTGAACCATCAAGTGAATCATCAATTGAGGCTTGATACATAACCTCAGCTAACGCCACCCAATCTTGTGGGCTAGCGTGTTTATTATTATTGGGAAAAGAGCCGCCGCCATTTAAATATGAACCAAAGCCATATTGACGCATATCGTCAGGCGTTATATCGCGAATTTCTGGCTGGATCATTTGCGCCACTTTTTGCTCTATGGTCATGGTAACTAACAGAGCTTGGATCTTATTTTCCAGCTCAGTATCATGCGCAACCACTGAATTAATTGGCTGCCAAATACTCTTACTATGAGCTGAAACTTTACCTTGAGGATTTTCTTGCTCGGCAGAAGATTGGTTGCTCAAAGGGGCGCAGGCGATTAAGCCTGAAGATATGGTTAGAATAGAGCTGATCACAGCTAGTTTTTTTAATGAAATCATGATGTTTCCCAATACCTTAATCGATAGCTTGATAGCTGACACCTTGCTAACCATCGCTAAAAACTATCGTTTAATACCTATGAAAGGCTTTGTAAAATAAAAATGGCAGTTCTGAAAAATAAAAAGAGAAAAACGCTCAATTCCTTTTGAGCGTTATTTAAAACACAGATTATTTAAAAGCTGTAGCGAGCACCCAAGGTGTAACGCGGACCATATTGACTAGCTGATAAAAACTGCGCTTGGTAACGACCAAAGATTTGCTCTGTTTCGTCGTTTAAGTTAATACCTTCGAAAAATACAGTTAACTCATCAGTAACATCGTAGTTAACACTCATGTCCCACTGGCCATAAGCTTTCGCAAATTGCGGTGGATTATCAGACGAACCCTGTGACTGACCGACACCAATTAAGAATTGGTCGCGCCAAGCGTAAGTTACTTTAACTGACAAGCCGTCTTTTTCATAAAAAGCTTGGAAGTTAGCTGAGTCACTTAAGCCGGTAAGCGGCGTTTGCTGATCTAAGCTGTCAACATCAAATTCAACATCGCCTTCAACAATAGTACCGTTAATACCAAGACCAAAACCACTTTCACCGAACAAATGTTGAATTGCGAATTCAAAGCCATCAACTGTTTTGGTTTCTGGCGCATTAAAAGGACGACTAATATCCCACTCAATTAATGGATCAGACGAGGTTGGCACTAAATAACCTTGCTCATTTAAACCACTGCCACTAGCAATAATTTCAGCAAAAATAGCGTCATTGGTTGCTTGTTCATCGCGACTTTCAATCGCGCTCACCGCTTGATTCCAACGCGGGCCTAAATAAATATCATTAAAACCTTCGATGGTGGTCGAGATAATTTGATTGCCAATAAAGTTTTCTACGTCTTTTTTGAAATAACCAATTGAGGCATAACTACCTTCGGCATAATAATATTCAAGGCTTAAATCAAAGTTAGTTGACTCAAACGGTTGTAAATTAGTATTACCTTCACTGCCGTTACGCGAACCAATTTTAGGGCTACCAGAAAGCTGTCTCACGCCCGCTAAGTTACCTAATGGCGCACGAGTAATGGTTTTACCCCAAGAAAGGTGGGCATCAATATTTTCAGTCAGCTCAACTTTTAAATCAATTGAAGGCAAGAACACATCATGTTCACCGGTTTGCGTTAAAAAGTTACTGTCGCCGTCTAAATATTGAGTATGCCACTC
Source organism: Thalassotalea sp. (assembly GCA_051251725.1). Taxonomy (GTDB): domain Bacteria; phylum Pseudomonadota; class Gammaproteobacteria; order Enterobacterales; family Alteromonadaceae; genus JALZUE01. The sequence goes on from JBPOFN010000010.1 coordinate 103,603, forward strand.
ACTGCCGCCTTTCCACCATACTTCTGTTGGTACTTGTTGTAATACGCGACTGGTCACTTCAGTCTCTTCGTACCGAGCACCAATATTTAAATAAATAATGTATTCTTGTAAATCAAATTCAAACTGAGTCTGTAAATAAACACTGTTTGTATTTTCTTCTACTGAACCTTCAGAAAAAGTCCCCATATCGTGATACGGGTCGGTTGCAAAGTAATCATCACCACCTAAAACGTCATTGGTCAAAAAGGCCGCGGAACGCGCCACCACTTCATCAAAATCAAAGGTATAATAATGATTCGGCGTTAACGCACTGCCGCCGCCATTAAAGCTATCTAAGAAATTATCCGTGCTTTGACGGACAAACATACCATCAGGAAAAATTTCAGGCCACGATGGATTAAATAAGAAACCACCAATTAAGCCACTCCAAGCATTTGAACCACCAATCATTTGCTCTGTTCTAGCAGCACCAAACTTCACATTAACCCAAGGAGAGTCTGATTGATTTTCCCACAAACCATGCAGTTGCACTTGCTGTACTTCCGCTTTACCTGGTGAATGAATAAATTGACTAAAATGCGAGTCAATTTCACTTGGCGCTAATTCTGTTGTACCGTTTTTCCAATAAATTTCAGCACTTGGAATATCACCGGTACGAAAATCATAAGTTTTGGTGGTTAGTTGATCAGACCCCAATACTAAGGAGCCGTTACCGCCCAAACCATCGTCACCGTCATTATCAATTTGATTCGATGAGTCATGGTAATCTAAGGCCAAATTTAGCGACTCAGATACTTGCCAATCAACATTAAGACCAAACGATTTAGCATCAACTTCAGTGGTTTCACGTGAAGCGGTGTATGAACCGTCATTACCGCTAATATCAGCAAAAATTACTGTGCCGTTATGATCTAATTCATAAGCGTTAATGTTCCCGCCATAATCATTCCACATGCCCCAGCTGATCGAATCCATGCCAGTGACAGCCTTAGTAAAGGTGTAGTCAGTAGTAATAATTAAATCGTCAATTGGCGCGTATTGTAAGGTCAATTGGCCATTGGTACGTTCACGTTGAAAGTCTTCAATGCCATATCCCATATTACGTGGGAAAAAGTGATTGCCAATGCGATTACCTTCATCGTCAAGCGGACGCGGATCTATCACTTTATCATCAGCTAAGTTAGTCGGTAAGGCGACATTCGCCTGCCAACCTTGAATACCCGCTTGTTGTTTTTGAAAATCACGGCGTTGATGTGAAAATGATAAAGCAACACCAAAGGTTTCATCATCAAAAGTATTGCTATAAACCGCAGCAACTTCAGGGGTGATATCATCACCTTTAACATTTGAGCTGTCGTGGATCGCTTTAGCTGAAAAAGAGAATTTTTCACCTGGGCTGGCGAGTGGTTTACTAGTAACAATATTAACTGTTGCCCCTAAGCCACCACTTGGATTTTCTGCACGCGAAGTTTTATGTACTTCTAAAGTTCTTACCCCTTCAGAAGATAAGTTTTCTAAATTATAAGAACGAGTATTACCTGTACCCGGCATTTGTCGGCCGTTTAACGTAATTAAGTTAAATTCAGGGCCAAAACCACGTACGGTAATTTGGCTCCCTTCACCGTTACTACGACTAACCGATACACCTGTAATACGCTGTAACGATTCAGCTAAATTAGTGTCTGGAAACTTACCCATCTCTTCAGCAGAGATAACATCCATAATTCCTGATTCAGCGCGTTTTAAATCCATAGAGCGAATTAAACTGCCGCGAATACCTTTGACTTCAATAACTTCCATTGGCGTTTCTGCTGCTAGCGCATCAGTTTCAGCAGCAGAGACATTACCAGCGCCGAGCGCTAAAATGCTTGAAATACAAACGGCTATTTGTGTTTTTGTAAAATTTAAATATTTCATGATTAACCTACTTTTTAAAATTCGTTTTGTCATCGTGGCTGTCGCCAGCCACGCAAGTGTTAATAACTGGGTTAAGGCACCGTAATCATCATATTGTCGATACGGTATGTAGCACCTTCGCCAGCTCCCCAAGCAGGGAAAACCATTACGACATCTATTACGCTGATATCTAAACCAGCATCAAATAGGTCTTGCAACGAATAGGTATAGGTTTGCCATTGATCAAGTACTGGCGCTACGCCCTCTTGACTGGCAGTTAAAGCAAGTTCTACCGCACCACTGCCATCACCTGACTCAATTTTAAATAACCAAGCTGCACTGGTATCGTTAGGCATAGAAGTGACTTTCATTTCGAACTGAACAACACCGCCCGCTAACAAACTAGCAGCGTCTAAATAAACATCATCATCGGCTAATAACCCCATAACAGTTGGGCTAGCACCAATAACAAATTCAGCCGTTAAACCATGTTCAGTATCATCATTTTCAACCGTTGGTGTTGAACCGCCACAGCAGTCCCAAATACTCCACTGGTCTTTGGCTTGATCAGCAAATAACACATGACCAGCAAAACTATCAGCGGCATTTGGATCATAGATTTTAACATTATCAACACGGTATACCGCACCTTCACCAGCGCCCCAAGCAGGGAAGATCATAATGACATCAAGAGCACTAACATCAAGACCAGCATTGGCTAAGTCAGCTAAATTAAATGTGTAGGTTTGCCAAATATCTACAGCCGGCGCTGCAGCTTCAACACTGCCAGTTAACGGCAACTCGATTGCTGTCGAGGCATCAATACTTTCGATTTTAAATAACCAAGCAGCACTTGCATCATTAGGCATAGTGGTGACTTTCATTTCAAATTGCACCACACCATTAGCTAAAATAGCACTGGCATCAAAAGGTGCTGGACTCGCATCTGGGTCAGTAATAAATTCAGCGCGAGAGGTAAATCCCATCACTGTTGGGCTAGCACCAATACTAAATTCAGCAACCGCATCATGGTCAACATCATCGGTAGTCACTACTGGAACAGAGCCGCCACAACAATCCCATAATGGCCAACTGGTGTTTTCAGCATCATCAAAAATAGTATAACTTGGTGAAACCGTGCCTTGGGCGGCAATAGTAAGATTAGTAATGCGATATACCGCACCTTCACCTGAGCCCCAAGCTGGGAATACCATCACAACATCAATAGCACTTAGGTCTAAACCACCATCAGCTAACGTTTTTAATGGAAAAGTATAGGTTTGCCATACGCCCGCAGCCGGTGCTACACCTTCAGTGCTTGCGGTTAAATCTAAAGCGATTTCTGTTGTCGCTTCAGTACTTTCTACTTTTAATGACCAGCTAGCGGCTGCATTATTTGGTAGCGACTCAACCTTCATATCAAAGCTTAATGTACCTGAGTCGATAATCGGCGAAGCATCAAATGGCGTTGGTTTACCGGCATCATCGGTAATAAATGCTTCACGAGAAATAAAGCCCATTACGGTTGGTGAAGCGCCAATAGTAAATTCAACCACTTCTCCTTGCTCAGCGTCAGTAACAATTGCTGGTGTTGAACCACCACAACAATCCCACGCTGGCCAATTTGGATTAATAGTACCGCTGAAAATTGTTAGGTTTTGCGCAATACCTGATGACGGTGGTGATGGGATTGGCGCTTTACCTTCAACTAACGCATCTTCTAAGCTGTCGTAACCACCGCGAATTGTTTCACAGCCTTTACCGGTATCAGGGTTTTGTTGGCATTGATAAACACGAACGTAGTCAATTTCAAAACTTTGTCCGCTGGCAAAAGCACTCGCATCAATACCTAAGTTGTTAACATTTTCTGGCCAATCACCACCAACAGCAAAGTTCAAGATCATAAAAAATTCTTGATCAAATGGGGCTTTGTCCCAATGAGTGGTTAGGTCGCCAGAAATAATATCGTAATATTCAGCAAACCAACCACGGTGAGATAAACCTACCGCTTGGTCTTTACTGTTATAACGTACCTGTGATTGACGTTGAGTCGCATATAAATAGTTATCTACGTACCAACGAATTTCACCTTCTTGCCACTCGACGGCGTAAGTGTGAAAATCGTCAGCTGGGTTAACGCCGTCAGGTAAGCTATAAGCTTGACCTGAATGCGAATTATCTGGCCAGCCTTTGCCATAATGTAAGGTACCGTGAATGCTGTTTTCTTCAACACCCTCGTCATTTACCGCTTTTAAGTTAACGGTTTCTAGAATATCGATTTCACCCGAACGCGGCCAACCGCCATAAGTTTCATCGGTTGGCATCATCCAAAATGCTGGCCAGCTGCCTTGACCGCTTGGCAATTTGGCTTTCATTTCAAAACGGCCATATTTAAAATCGGCTTTATAACGAGTAATTAAACGGGCTGAGGTATAAGGTTTATCAGCTCCTTCTGCTGCCGGCATGGCAACAATGTTTAACTTGCCATCAGCAATAAATGAGTTTTCAGCACTGTTGGTATAACATTGCTTTTCATTATTACCACCACCATCGCAATTGACTTCATGAGTCCATTTTTTATCGTCGATAGTGGCGCTATCAAATTCATCACTCCAGACCATCTGCCAATCACTGACAGGCTGCAGTGGATCAACTTTTGTTGGATTTGTTTTTGTTTCAACTCCACCGCCACAACCTATAAGCGATGCCGCTGATAGCCAAGCAAATAAATGCGAAAATTTTCTTGCCGATCTAATCATAATTTGTCTTCCAAATTTTTAACTATTATTGCTGTGACATTCAGTTATTCATTGCTTTTAATGCGAATGACACAATAGCGGCCAAACATTTAAGACTCTTAAATGCTGACCATCCCCTAGCTTTATATTGGTGAATGAAACAAAAGGTTACAATTGAAATGCGGTATCAGGTTGGTTAGCTGCGATAAGACTAAGAAATATAAAAAAAACACGATGAAGTGGTTAAAAAACACGATGAAAATACGATGAAAATGGCAGGTTAAACTTGTTTTGACTCAATAAGTTGATGAATAGCAGAGCTATAATTACGGCTAACTTTTAATTTAACATCGTCGCCTAGCTCAACGGTACTTTCACTATTACGCAATGCTTTAACACTTTTAATGCAGTTAACATTAACCAAAGTCGATTTATGAATACGCTGAAATATTTTTGGATCAAGCTGGCTTTCAAGTTTTTTCATGGTGATGCGCACAACATGGGTTTCATCGCCAATATGCACACACATATAATCGCCAGCAGCATCAATCCAGCGGATGTCTTTAACCGGTAAAAACATTTTTTCATGATCGTCATTTTTGATCACTAATTCTTGGCAATAAGGTGAAGGTAGGGGTTGGTTGGTACTTAGCCAGTCTTCTAGTTCCGCTATTTCAAGCCCTGATGATTCACCTAATGCTTTGAGTAATTTAAACTTTTCATTATCAACTTCTTGCGGTGAATAACGGGCAATAATACGGTCTACGGTTTTTTGTAACCGCGCTAAATTGGCAGGTTTTAAAATATAATCAATGGCATTTAATTCAAAAGCATCAAGCGCATATTCACCATAAGCACTGACAAACACCACCATAGGCATAACATCCGCTTGCAGAACCTGCACTACTTCAATACCGTTTAAGCCGGGCATATTTAAATCAATAAATAGCACATCCGGCGTTAACTCTTGGCACAAAGCAATGGCTTTATCACCGTCGTTCGCTTGGGCAATAACGCTTATTTCAGGGATTTTTTCTAACCGTAATCTTAAACCTTCTATTGCTAGCGGTTCATCATCAACAATAATCGCGGTTAACGGTTTACGCTCAATTAAATTTGTCATGAATTTTCTTTTTTGGCTACTTTTACTTTGGTGATAACGTTAAGTGTAGTTTAGCTTATCTATCAAAAGGAATTGAAATTGTTACCGTTGTTCCTTGGTTGGAATTTTCATTGATGCTGACCTCAAAATCGCCATTAAACATTGCATCTAAACGCGCACGGGTATTACTCATACCTATACCAAAACCTTCTCTGACCTTATGATTTAAACCAATGCCGTTATCAATCACTTTAATTATTAGCCGATCTGCCACTTGCTCAGCAGTGATAATAATCAAACCGTCTGCTTTTCTTGGTTCAACTGCGTATTTGATCGCGTTTTCTACCAAAGGCTGCAATAACATACTCGGCACCCGACAATCCATCACCGCATTACTGACTTGCATTTTAATGTTTAAACGCTCGCCAAATCGCACCTTTTCGATGGATAAATACAATTCAATTAACAAACACTCTTTATATAAAGAGGTTTTACTTTTTGCGTTGGTGTCGAGGGAATAACGAAAAAACTCACATAACTTGTCTAACATTTCATTGGCTTTGTCATTTTCATTTTTAATGATCAACGTTGAAATTGAGTTCATGGTGTTAAACATAAAATGCGGATTGAGCTGATAACGTAACATTTGCAGCTGGGCATCTTTAGCAGCGGTTTGCGCTTTCAGTAGCATTTCATGCTCTTTTTGTAAGCGGGTGTTATACAGCATAATAAAAAATATAGCGGTCCAAATAAACATAGTGGCTAATGAAAATAACAGCCAACCACCAAACTCTAAAACACTCCAGGCCTCATTCCATTGCTGTTGGTAAACCACGATTTTATAACTACTGAGTTTAATTACGTTATATAAAACACCCAAGATTGACGCCGAGATAAAACTTAATAATAACGTTTGTTTTAACGGCAAGTGTACTATTTGTTGAATTAAGCGCCATTGAAAATAAGACAATAAAAAACCACTCAGGGTTTCAATCACTAAGTTTAAAATTTGCCCTGAAAAATTAAAATCAGGTGCTGAAAATTGCGGCTGAATGATGGCAAAAAAAACGAAAAGTGCATAACCAAGCCAGCCACATATTTGTAAAATCCAAAATTGCTGCTGTTGGTTAGCAAACACTTGCGGCTCTAACATTGGCTCTGTTTGAGCGTTTCCAATTGCGCTGGTGTTATTCATAAGAGATACATTTATATCTGACAACTTAATCGCCTTTTAAAAGCTTATTGTTAATAAAGATATATCAAATGCGAGCAAAAAAGTATTTTTGCGACAAAACGAAATGATAATACGATGAAATGCAGCGCTGACAATAAAAACGAATAATCACTACCCAGCGCTAATAATAAATGACTGATTAATCTCAGTGGCTAGTTGCCTTGATATTGGTATTTAGGTGTTTAGATATTTTGAACCTTAGCTGCTATGAGTTTAATCAGTAACTGTTAATGACAGTAAAACATAGCAACTAGTGTTATAAAATAGCAACACCTTCAACTTCCAGCACCGTTTTAGCATCTGCTCGTTCGATAATTTTTAATAAGGTGGTTTGTATTGTTTCATCTGTTCTAGCATCGCTTTTACTGACAAATTTTTGCTCTTGGACTGCCGCCCCTTCTTCGAGCGTAAAACCAATTACAACTTCAGAGGCAGAATCTGCCGACGCGCCAAAATAAGCGAGTGATATTTGCGGGTAACCTTGAAAACCTTTTTTAACTTTTTTAGCGATACGCTTGGTCGATTTATCTAAATTCATTTTATCTTTCCCATAAAGCTCTCACCCCAAATTAAGAGTGAATAATAATAACTAAAAGGTAACACAAATAATGCCGATAAATACCCTTAAAAGCTTAACAAACCAGAAGTAATTTAATATAAGAGCGCTGTGTGATAACTAATTTATACTATTTATATCTATTGCCGTTTTATAAGACCATACTGATAAAAGTTAGCCATAGATATAAACGATTTGATCAGGTCGTGGCGTAACAAAATCTTAGCCTAATTTATATTATTACAAGGTTAGGATTAGCAGTTTACCTTTAGAGGAAAATATCATGAGTAAAGGACAGAACAGTAAAAAAGATGCCAAGAAGAAGCCAGTTTTAACCGCAAAAGAAAAGAAAGCGGCAAAAGCATCTAAAAAGTCTATCACCAATGTTTTAGGTAAATAAAAAGGTAGGCCATCAATTCATTTGATGGCCTTTATTTAGCGCTAACTGATCAGCCAGCCCCAAGATAAATAGCCGCTTAACATATTAGCTCGGTTAATATTAAATTAATCTATTATTCGATAACTAGCGCTTAGGAAAGCTAAACTGAGCTTCTTTGATTAAACTGCCATCGCCAGTTTTTGGTGTGGTAAAAAAAGCTACGTCGAGCATATCTTTTTGATTATCTATGCTTAGGTGCGCAAACCCCCAAGTAAAACTTTTTGACCAAAGTAATTGATATTGCGGATACGTTTTTTCTTGCTGCTCGGCAAACGGGCTGTGTTTTCCGCGCATTTTGGCGGCTGCACCACTAATAATTAACGGCAGTGGCGGTTTAACTGGTTTACCGTTTGGCGAATATAAAGAGCAATCATCAGTTAATAATTCTAAGTCGTGCTCATGACCCGCAATGTAAGCGTCAGCGTATTGGCAAAGGGTTGGCATTAGTATTTTTCTTAAGGCATGGCCTTCGCTGTATTTAGAGCCGCCAATCGACCATAAAATATGATGACCATAAACAATTTTCCATTTTGCTGTTGATTGCGCTAACGATGCTTTTAACCAGGCCAGTTGAATTTTATCTTCGTTATTTTTCGGCGCTTCGTGTTGATCAAAGTCTTTTAATTCAACAATGCCTTGGGCAATAGCTTGCTCTAATGGTTTTTCGCTACCGTCAGGGTTTAAGGGTATTTCATAGACGGTTTGTCCCGCCAGCAGCATATTAGTATCGAGTACAAAAAACTCAACCTCATTACCCACTTCACCTTGCGTAAATTGATAATATCCCGCATCACCTAAATGAAAGTTAGGATGTTTTTGCATCCACTGAATTTCTAAATCAATACCTTTTCTTGAGCTGTTCCAGTCATGATTGCCAAGCGCTGAATAAACTTTTAATGTTGGCTTAAGCGTTAACAACGGCGTTAAGGGTTTTAAGATCAAATCATTCATACGTTTTTGATCATCTTTACCATCGTTGGCGTCAGCGCCGTCAGGGTAAATATTATCGCCTAATTGAATGGCAAAATCGCAAACCGCTTGCTGACAAAGTTCAGCCATCGCTTGGCCAACAGCCGCTGCACCTGTCGCTTCAGTCGCGATATCAGTATTTGGGTAAATATAAATTGGCGCGTGGTCAAATTCAGCCAGTGGCCTGTAGTCTGCTAACCAGTCTTGTTTTTCATCGGCAATAAATTGTTGTTTGTTTTTCGGGTTTTTCAGGTGTTTTTTCTTTGGATAATCAGGATGATAACCACCATCGCCAAAAGCTAAAAAATTGATGTTATTAGTCTTAATTTTGGTGTTGGCGTTGGCGTTGGTATTAGTTTTTACTGCTGTTTTATTGCTGTTGTTACTAACAGCTAATGGCTCGACGCTTTCATTGGTTTGCTGACAAGCAGACAGCGTAACAACACTGATTAATAGCGCCGATAATAGCCAAGTTTTAGTCTCGGTAAATAAATTGAGCTTCATTTTTAATTTCATCATAGTACTCATTAAAAACTAAAGGGGCAGATAAGCTGCCCCTAGGTAAATCGCGGCTAACAATAGCCGTTGACATTATTATTATCGCCAGTAAATTTAGAGCGAGCTAAAGGTAAAACCTAATTCAAATGAACGGCCATATTCTTCATACTGGTAATTATAAGATGAATTACCGTGGTATAAATAAAAGGGTTCGTCAGTTAAATTAATCGCGTTGAAATAAACATTTAAATTTTCAGCAAGATAAAACCTAGCAGAATAATCTAACTGTAAATGGCGGTCTTCTTCAACTGCTGAGTCGCCAGCATAAAACTGGAAACTTTCACTCTTATAAGTTGCACTTAAGCGGGTGCTAAATTGGTTGTTTTCAAAACCTATCATCACATTCGCAACCGTATCAGCTTGATTTGGCAGCTCGTCATCCGCATCAACAAAAGTACCGTTCAAGCCTAACATTAAGCCAGAGTTAAAGTTTTTATTCCACGCCAGTTCAAGGCCGGTTAATTCAGCGTTACCGCCATTAACATGCTGAATAACTTCTTCAAAACCCTGCCATTGACCATTGTCTTGCACTTCTTTTAAAACGATGTAGTTATCAATATCTTTGTAGAATAGTCCCGCCGAAAGTACGCCAATTTTACCTGGGTAATATTCGATGGATAAATCGATATTACTTGACTCATAAGGGGCTAAATCTGGATTACCAACTTCCGCTTTACGCTCTGTGCCGTCATCAGTAATTTCACTTTCAATTAATTGAAATGCACCGGCGTCTGAGAATGTTGGTCTGGCAATAGTATTGGTATAAGCAAAACGCGCAACTACTTGCTCGTTCGGGCTGTAACGCACATTTAAACTTGGTAAAAGATGGTCGTAATCTTTTTTCACCGACCAAGCACTAACATCAAGCGTTTCTGAGTCATTGACCTCATCAACAATTAACTCAACGCGATTACCTTGCGTGTCAAATTTCGTCGCTTCATAACGAACACCTGTTACTATTTGCCAGTCGTTAATATCAAGCGTCACCATAGCATACAGCGCATTGATATCTTCATTGCTTTGATAGCTTTGGCCTGAGCTTTCAATACCAGAAGCTAACTCATTAATATCTAAAGACGCCGCTGTTGTTTTAACATATTGGCGTAAAGCATTTTGTGACATGCCTGGGCCAAAACCACCAAATGCAGCAAGTTCATAATCAACATTGCTGGTTTCAAAATCACGCGCGGTAATACCATCAAAGCCGCCGTCATAAACAGTCGCATTGACATCATTAAACTTTTCACGGGCGCGATATTTACCGCCAAATTTCAAGACCCCATTATTATTGTGCCAAACAAAGTCTCGGCTTAAATCAAAACGAAAGCTCAGTTCTTTGTCTTCAGTTTTATTATTTTGCAGCACAATTTCATCGAGTTCGAAATTACGTAAATTATGAGCAGCGGCTGATTGCATTAATTGGGGGTAATCACCACTACTAAGATAAGCTAGTGCTAAGTCTTCACCGGCAAAATCGGCATCAATACGGTTTGGCTCAGCCTCACTCGACATTGAATAACCTAAGCTGTATTCAACTAACCAATTTTGTAATTGATTTTCACCGCCAGCAACAATTGAGATAATTTCTTGTTCTTCGAAACGATCTTTGCTGTCTCGGTCCATTTGAGCATTGACAAATTCAGCACTATTAGCAGTTGCTGTGCTGGCTAATATTTCACCTTTTTCAAATTTATATTCATTACGCTGACGAAATTCATCATCTGAGAACTGACTATATAAAGTACGTAAGTAGTATTTATCTGTTACTGAGGTTTGTAGGTCAAAGTTAAGGGCTACACCTAGACGCTCGCGGGTGATCAAATAATAACGCTGTTCTATTTCTTCAGCGCCAAATAGTTCAATGTCATCACCGCTAACTGAGTCTTCATATTCGAAGGTATCCCAGCCGCCATCAGTTTCAACATTATGAGAGCCAAACTTGCGTTCAAACCAAGAAACAGCCGTAGCAACACCTAATTGATTACCACCATTTAGCTGATAAATATTGCTATAACTTGCCGACGCTTTCGGGCTAGATTCTGAGGTTAATTCGTTATGCGAACCTTGTAAAGTTACACTGTAACTTTCGCCACTGCGATCAAAAGCACTTAAGCTTTTAACCTCAATTGAGCCGCCAATAGCGCTGGCATCCATATCTGGGGTTACGGTTTTGCTAACTTCTAAACTTTGAATTAATTCACTTGGAATAACATCCATCGCGACACTACGCACACCCGACTCAGGTGATGGTACATTGACCCCATTGATGGTGACATTATTTAAGTTTGGATCGATGCCGCGAATACCAACAAAGCGACCTTCACCTTGGTCTCGCTGAATAAACATGCCCGGTAGGCGCTGTAAAGCTTCAGCAGCATTTTGATCAGGCAATTGACCAATGCTGTCGGCACTAACAACAGAAATAAGTTTGTTGGCATTTTTTTGACGATTTAACGCGCCTGCTTGACCAGCACGTTGACCATAAACGATAACATTTTCTAACGGCTCATCTGAATTGCCGATCATGATGTTTTGACTAAAAATTTTATTATCGATAACAGTGATTTTTTTCACCACCGGATCAGCACCTAAATAATTAATCAGTAAAGTGTATTCGCCTGCTGGCACATTGGTAAAGCGAAACGAACCATCACGTTCGGTGATCGAAGTAAGCTTCAACTCTTTAATAATCACTTGTGCGCCTTGGAAATAAACATTGTTTTTAGTGTCTGTAACTTTTCCTTCAACCCCAGACAATGCAAATGCTGATGACGTCATCAAAGCGCTTGAGCAAGCAATAGCCAAAGCCGCTTTTTTAAATATTGCAGTATTCATGTTTGTTCTCGATTGTTTTTATTAGTGCCAACGAACTTGGCAAATTAAGAACAAAAAAATACGAGAATTTGATGACGGTTTGATGTCTTAAATATTGCTAATTAGTGAAACTAAACAATACCGTTTAGCGACAGGTCGAGGCAAAGAGCCAATCATCAAAACCAATAACCCAAATATCTGCAGGAATGCGATAACCTTAAACTAATCATCATGGCTTCCACTGCCACATTGTCGTTATAAGCGACACACCTGTAAATTATAAGCCGCGGGTTAAGACTTGATTAATAGGAATTTTCCCGCAAACCACCCGAGAAACGGTAGCTGCACAAACCCCGGCTATTTTAGCAACGTCTTTTAAAGTAACCATTTTATTTCACTTTTATTAGCTATTGCTTGAGCTAAACAATAGCGACAACACCATTCTGCAAACGCTTGCAGAAAAATACAAATAATGCCATAGTACCCACTTATTGTTAACTATTAACCAAATAGCCTGTGATTTTTAATAATAATACCGCTGCTGCCTGCGAACTAAACTAGCGAATAACAGCAAAGAATAAATATTTTACCGCTCGTTAATTTAATTGGACTTACTTTATGAAGGTTTTGTTTATGAAAATTCTGCAAACGTTTTCAATACTATCTATTTTATGGTTAAACGCGTGTAGCGTTAATGAACCAGAAAAAATCAATCAAACTATCCAACAACTTGTTGATTTTGAATCGCAAGACTATAAAAGTTTAATACAGCTTGAAAACATCACCTCAACGTTAATCACTAAAAGTGACAGCGAAGGTGTTACTCAAGGTAATAAAGCATTGCAACTTGCGCTGCATTCAAAAGCCAACTATTTAGTCGCTCTCACTATCGCACCTACTACACCATGGGACTGGAGTGCACATGAAAATTTCAGTATCGCGATGGATATTACTAGTCCAATCGATGAATCTATTCATGTTTATCTTGAAGTCGAAGATGCAAATGGCCAATTACATCGCCGCAGCATGAACGTGGCTAAGCAGTCTAGCGAAACATACCAAGTAGAATTAGACGGTTATGATTTGGGTATTGAATCAGGCATGCGCGCTAACCCGACCGGTTGGCAAACAGATAAAAAACCGTTCTTTTACCGTTGGGGCGGAGTCAAAAAAATCGATTTAAGTGCGATTAAACACATTAAATTATCCGCAGAAAGCTTACTTTCAGACCGCGCTTTAGTGATTGATAATATTCGTTTAATTCAAAATCCAGCCTACGATGAAAGTTATTTGGAAAACTTAGTTGACCAATATGGGCAAGCCATAAACGCTGAGTTTGCGCAAAAAGTGCATTCTGATAAGGAACTAAACCAACTTAAAGAAGCTGAGTTAAATAGCTTATCAGCAGGCTTATTTGCTGATCGCTCAGCCTACGGCGGCTGGAAAAACGGGCCACAACTTAACGCTACCGGCTATTTTTACACCACTAAATATCAAGGTAAATGGAGCTTAGTTGACCCAGAAGGCTATTTGTATTTTTCTAATGGTATTGCCAATGTTCGTATGGCTAACACCTCAACGATGACCGGCGTTGATTTCGATAAAAGCTATATCAAACAACGTAGCCCAGATGATTTAACCCCAGAAGATTCGATTGGCTTAAACCGAATTACCGGCCCTGCATTAGCGACAGCAAAAGTCACTTCAACCATGCGTAACAATATGTTTTCTTGGTTGCCAAGTTATGATGAACCACTTGCCAAACACTATGGTTATCGCCGTACAGCACATATAGGCGCTATTGATAGCAGTGAAACCTACAGCTTTTATCAAGCAAACTTAGAACGTAAATATGGCGAAAGCTATATGGAAACTTGGCAAGAAATCACGCTCAAGCGTATGCGTAATTGGGGCTTTACTTCTTTTGGTAATTGGATCGATCCAATGTTCTATCACAAGAATAAATTACCGTATTTTGCCAATGGCTGGATTATTGGTAATTTCAATAAAGTTAGCAGTGGCGCTGATTATTGGGCACCAATGCCAGACCCGTTTGACCCGCTGTTTGCTGAACGTGTGGGTGAAACCGTTGTACAAGTTGCTAAAGAAGTAAACAACAGCCCTTGGTGTGTTGGCGTATTTGTTGATAACGAAAAAAGCTGGGGTAAAGTTGGCAGTGTCGAAACCCAATACGGCATAGTGATCAACACCCTTTCAAGAGCAAATTCAGACAGCCAAACCAAAGCGGAATTTAGCCGTTTACTGAAAAATAAATACCAAAGCATTAATGCGCTTAATAGCAGTTGGAACAGCAATATTAAAGATTGGCAAGCATTTGACCAAGGGGTAAAAACCAGTGATTTTACGCCAAGCCAAGTAGCCGATTTCTCGTTATTGTTATCTGCTTATGCTGATGAATATTTTAAAATTGTTCGTCAAGAAGTGAAAAAGTTAATGCCGAATCATCTTTATATGGGCGCACGTTTTGCTCCATGGGGCATGACCCCAGAAGTATTAAACGCTGCGGTTAAATATACTGATGTGATGAGCTTTAATTATTATCGTGAAGGTTTACACCCTGAGCAATGGGCTTTTCTTGAAGAAATAGATATGCCGAGCATCATTGGGGAATTCCATTTTGGTAGTGATGATACTGGTCTTTATCACCCTGGCGCTGTGATAGCTGCCGATCAAAACGACAGAGCAGCAAAATATCAAGGCTATTTAAACTCAGTGATCGACAATCCGTATATGGTTGGTGCTCATTGGTTTCAATATATTGACTCACCAACAACAGGTCGAGCCCATGACGGCGAAAACTACAATGTCGGTTTTGTCACCACCGCCGATATTCCATATGCTGAGTTAATCGACAAAGTAAAAGAAGTTAACGGTTACCTTTACCCACGTAAGTTTAGCGGTAAAGAAACTGACTAAAGTAAAGTAAGTAAAAAAATAAGTGCTCACTTAAAAATTAAGTGAGCACTTAATGCCATAAAAATCACTGACCTGATAAAGCAGCTAAATGAGCGCCGAATAACGCAATCTCCCCTGTCTAAATCATTAAAACGAAGAAACCTCAAAAGACACACCAAAACTGCTGGTCTTTAAAAAATATTGCGCAAAGTCAGCGCCATAACCGCGTTGATACCAAATCATCACCGGCATATCATAAAATTCGGTTGATGCTTCTAGTTTGATCGTATTGTATTTGAAGCTACTGCGAATACCGGTTTCAAGGATTAATGAAAATTTATATTCATCAATCAAGCGTTTATTAAACCATTCATCATTTTGAAATTTAATTAACAGTTTCAAACCGTTGATTTCTTTTCTGCTGGTAATATCGCGCCTTTTTTCCCAAGTAAAATACTCTTCAATATCGTCTTGTAATAAACCGCCAACAAAATTTCGATAACTAAAATAAGTATTAATACGATTTTCCCACATCGAGGTTTTATAGGTGATGCCCCAATAATCCCAGCCTCGACTGATATAGTCGTTAGCATAAGTACCTTTATCGCCATCGAGCACAAAATCAACAAACATCGACTGCCAGCTTTTTAGCGAACTTACTCGCTGGCCATTGGACTCATGGCCATAATGAAGCTCAAGATATTCAGTACTATTTAAGAACGTTTGGTTGGCGATATAACCTTTCTTATCAAAGCGAAAACGCCAAAAGAGCGAAGGATTAAAACGCTTTGAAATGACCGGGGAAGACTTTCTAACACTGATGTATTGGCCAAAACGACCGGTAAACGCGAGATAAGGAATACAGCTTTCAAATAATTTGTTATTACACCAGCCCTTTGAATAATCATAAGCTATTGGATATTTAAGCGAGACTTTAAAGTCTAAAAAAAGCTCTTTGTCATCACTGTCGCGAGTGTAGCCTAATAAATTGGGCTCATGGCTGGTCAGTTTTTCACTCAAGGATAAATTTTTCTGCTCTGCGGCTAATGAAAACAACGGTATTAACAACCAACATATTATTACCTTTTTCATATCTGCTCCTTGCCTGTGTTTATCATTGATTTTTATCAATAAATTACGCTACCTAACTATCGGTTATTTTACCTACTTCAGTCAATGTTTTGCCGTGATAACAGCTTAATAGTTTTTTCAGATGTTAAGTTTCAACACAAAAAAAACGGCTAAATGAAGATTCATTTAGCCGTTTAAAGTATTAACCGCTTTCTTATAAGGTTAGCGTCAGGAGCTTATTTATCAGACCATTTAATCATCTCTGAGGCTGCTAACAAGACAGCACCAACACCATATAATTGCGAATCGGTTTCTTTGACTGGATCTGGTGATTTACCTACATGCTGCACCCAATTTACACGACCACTCGCTTCAACAGCTTTTTCGATTGCCGCCCAGCCTTTTTCAACAATTTCTTTTGATTTTTGGTCGGCTAAAATTCCGTTATTAACACCCCACGCTAAGCCGTAGGTAATAAAAGCAGTGCCGCTAATTTCAGGCGTTTTAACAATATCAGGATCCATTAACGACGGCGGCCAATAGCCATTGTCACGTTGTAACTTCATTAAGCCTGCGGCATTTTTTTTGTATAGTTCGATATAACGAGGTTTTGACGGATGATTTTCAGGCAAGTCGTCAATAATTAACGGTAAAGCAGCAAATACCCAACCGTTGCCACGTCCCCAAAAAACCGGCTTGCCATTTTTATTTTTCATTTCAAAATAACGGCTATCGCGGAAGAACAAACCATAATGGTCAGAAAATAAATAATCAGCAGCTGCCCAAAATTCTTTATCACCATATTCAAAATATTTAGGATCGCCTGTCACTTTAGTCATTTTCAGCCAAGCACGTGGCGCCATAAATAAGGCATCAGCCCAACACCAGCGTAATTGACAATTACCTTCAAGATGAGATTTAGAGGTATTGTTGTTATCAACTTGTTTATCAATATCAACCATTTCCAAGCCAACTTTAGGCTTGTTGTCTAAAATCATATCGAATAAATCTTGGGTTGGTTTGTACGCTTCTTTATTGCCTGTTTGTTCAGTTAACCAAAGGTATGTTTGTGCAATAGTGTGGTCATCAGCATGATAAGGACGCGATAAATGCAACTCATACTTTTGCTCTTTACTCACTTTTTCAATAAAACTTAAGAACTCTTTATTGTTGGTGGTTTCTGTCCATTTTGTTAAACCAATATAAAAAGCCGCTTGGATCCAGAATTTAGCATCTTCTGATTTTGCACGATGTGACTCGGGAATGTAGTGTAAGTTACCCAGCTGCTTTAATTGCCAAGTAGCCGAGCGATTGGCAATATCGAATGCTGACTTTTTAATAAGTTCGGCAGATGAAGTCATCTTAGCGATAGTTTTACTATTACTAGTATCTGTAGACTGTACTGAAATTTGTGGCGCTTTATTACAGCCACTAAGCAGTAAACTTACCGTTAGCGGTACAAGCGCTAATTTCATTTTTATAGACATAAGATTTTCCTGATTTATATTTTTTGATAACTACTGATAGCAAAATAATTAGCAAGCATGATGAGGCGCTCGCAAAAACTAATTATTGATCGACTATCCTAGCTTCAGACAAAGCACGGATAACAGCCCCCTGATCACCTACTAAGTACATTTTTCGTAAATCTGCTCCTTGCTCGATACCAGCGACTATTACTTGCACATCCGGATGAAGGATGTGAACGCTAAGCCAGTTTGTGGCAGTGTTAGAACACCTCACATTGGTAAAGCATCTGGCCTGCTTACTGATTAATTCAGCCAAGCATATCAGCACTACCACAATAAAATTGTGCACAAGCACGAGATAAATATGAGTAAGCGTAATTAATAAAAGTCGGTAATTAACAGCAAGCTTTGTTGTTTTAATCGTCAGTAACAATATAACAAGACGAAACGAAATGCAATATTATGATTTATTATGACCGCTTATGGTTTTGGGCTTTATCCTTTAGCTAAAACATCATAAACATCGCCGCATAAAGCATAAAACCGTCAATATGGTGTTAATAAAGTGAACAAGAATGGTAACGTTAATATTATTGTGGCTTTGATAAACTGAGGCTTGCTTGTGACTAAGCTTTAGGCTTGGCTTAAGGTTAAGAGTTAAAATATATTCAGGATAATATTCAATAAAGACAGGAATTTTGCTATTGGTTTGAGCTTTCGGCTTCCAGCCTGTCTCTTGATCACAAGTCGAGTTCCTTCATAAAAGCATAGGACTCGACTAAAAACATTAATTTTACCCAGC
>JBPOFN010000100.1:0-2384 GCA_051251725.1 Thalassotalea sp.
TGACGAAAGCAATAATCGGGATGAGAATTAGCAATATGATTAACGACAGCTTCTTCACGTTGATTGCACCTAACGCCTCAATCAGAGGCAAAAATCAGTTGGTTAAAATTAGCGACGCAGGAGCAAAACCAACTGTTTTTTGTCCTGCTGAATTGACTTGTTATGTTGCAGATTTAAACCGTTCGTATTTTGTAGCATGCTCTGGTCGACTCATTAATTTAGCAGCCTTAATCATATGCTCCCAAAACAAAACTCCTGGGCTGGAATTATCTTCCATTACACCATCTAACTCTTCCATAGCCAAACGAAGTTCATTGACTGATAAATATTGTAGAAAGTCTTCTTCACTGTAACCGAAATCGGATTGTTTAATTCCTACAGGTAAAAGTTTATAAGCAGATAATAATTGCTCTGAAATTAACTTCCAATTTTTAGAAATGCTCATAACCCTCCCTGCAACATAACGCCCCATTAAGAGGCAAATGATAGTTGGCTAAAATAAGCGACGAAGGAGCAAATAGCCAGCTGTTATTTGTCCTGCTTGAATGGCTTGTTATGCAGATTTTTGCCAAACAATCTCAAATTCTTCTTTTGATATTTTTCGTGAATCAGACAAGTCTAAGTCTTTAATGTTGCCATCATATAACCAACATTCTTCAATTGAATCATTTCTAGATGAAAACCAATTACCATCATATTGTTCAACTTGCCTGACAGCATGTCCTTCAAAAGCAAACTCTGTCCAAATGGTGCCTTCACCTAAGTGAGATTCAGAAACACCTATCCAATATTCCACTGAACACCCTTATCTGCATAACGCCCTAATAATGGGCAAAAAATTGTTGGCTAAAATGTTGAGGAACGAAAACAGCCAACTGTTTTTTGTCCTTATTTATTAGCTTGTTATGTGCTAGTTACTCAATAGGATTTTTGTCTAACTTGAATTTAACTAGCAATGTTAATATTACAGTAGGTATCTGAGTTACCAAGAATGAAGGTAACAAACCACCCAGCAATATTTCCTTTTCAGGATCTAACCACGATAAACCTATTACAAGTAGCCATACGACAGTAAAAAACAAGAAATATCCTAAAGCTGATTTGAAAACAATAGTATTTTTAGGGCTCATATTTGCTCTGGCACATAACGCCCAATTAATGGGCAAATAATGGTTGGCTAAAATAGTGAGCGCAGCGAACAAAAGCCAACTGTTATTTGTCCCTGTTGAATTGCTTGTTAGCTTGATTTAATGATCCCAAGTCAAAATAAGTTCAGGAAAATATTCATTGAGCTTACTTGTTAGGGATACTACTTTTTTATGCTTGGCATCCAAAGACGCTTTGATAACTACGCTATAGAATGGTTGACGAGCATAATCTTTTTTCAAATGCATAATTAGTTCACTCTGTGTGAATACTTTCTCAGCGTGATTAATTAAACCGGACTCGCTAATAGAAATATGCATCCCTGATGCACCATAACACCATGTTCTATATGATTGATCTTTATCTTTCTGATAGTTAACATTTAAACCGCGTACATCCGTTGTTATGTTTATATATGCAAAGTATGAAACTAACGACAACAACACACCTATCAAAGAATAATGGATACTATTAAAGTTCATTTGAAACCTAAATAATCAAGCTAACGCTTTGCTAATGGGCAAAATGCCGTTTGCTAAAATTGGCGAGGTACGAGCCGAGCAAACTGTATTTTGTCCTGTTGAGCAACTTGTTATGTGCAAAACCTAAACTTGGGCGGTTTACCGCTTTTACCAAAAATATAGATAATTACACACAACGTGAATTGATTAATTAAACCTGAAAATTTAAATAAGAAAAGAATACGTGAAGTGAATTCAATCCTTGAATTTAAAAGTTTAACACCTGATTTATGCGCCATACTTTAAAACTTCACCCAAACTAAAACAACAAATATTTTTGAATGCTGGAAGCCACATAACGCTAAATTAAACGGCAAAATAAGTTGGATTGCTTTTTTGCGTTACTTTGCAAAAAACGAGACAAGCTTTATTTTGTCCGATTGAATGCCTTGTTAGCAGAAGCGTTAATTAAGAACACTTAAACCAACAAACACATAAATTGTTAATTGATGGAAGTGAGAAACAATAAACACCGCACCACTTCGCCATTAAACTTTAATTGATAAACAATAACATAGAATGTTTACCAAGCAATTTAAAAAACAAACCTTGCCACAAAAAAGGAAGAAAAAGAGAAAAGCACCAATCCTTTGATGTGAGAAATAAAATCAACCAAGCACTTTTAAATTAGAACAAGTGGTGCCTGCTAACGCTTTGCTAATGGGCAAAATACCGTTTGCTAAAATTGGCGAGGTACGAGCCGAGCAAACTGTATTT
>JBPOFN010000101.1:0-2368 GCA_051251725.1 Thalassotalea sp.
CGGACTTAAAACAGTTTGCTTCCGTTCGTGCCTCACTAATTTTAGCAAACTGTTTTAAGCCGCTTAATGAGGCGTTAGTTGGCACGGAAGTCTGAGTTTTGAAATTAACTATTGCGTACATATTAATTATTTTATCATTCTCTGTAAGTGCAACTTATCAGGATAAAATTATTGGTACTTGGAGTTACACTCTAAAAGGAGATGACTTTACTGAAAATCAAACTTGTTCCTTCAATGGAGATGCTAGCTTTAGCTGTGTTATCGAAGAAGTAGGTTATTCAAATGGTTTTGGTGATGCACACAAATATAAAACTAGCGGTAAATGGTCGCTTGTAAATGACACTCTTACTATGTCTTATATTTCCCCTGTTAACTTATTTAATAAAACTTACACTGTCTCAAATATTATTACTGGTGAGTTAACGTTAATATCAGCTAAAAATTATAAAGAAATATGGCAAGCTATAAGCACTGCCAACTAACAAGGCAATTAAACGGAAAATTTACAGTTGGCTGTTTTTCGTTCCTCAAACATTTTAGCCAACTATAATTTTCCGCTTATTGCGGCGTTATGTGAAAAGGAATGTTCATGAGTCTAGTCCCAAAGTGTTTTATCTCATACTCTCACGATAGTGTGGACCATAAAGAGTGGGTATTAAATCTTGCTACAAGATTAGTAAAAAATGGTGTAGATGTAATTCTAGATCAGTGGGACTTAAGGCTAGGTGGTGACTTACCATCTTTCATGGAAGGTGGATTAACTGATGTAGATAGGGTGATTTGCATTTGTTCAGAGACATATGTAACTAAAGCTAATGCAGGCTTTGGTGGCGTAGGCTATGAAAAAATGATTTTAACCGCAGAGTTAATGCAGAATATATATTCTGAAAAAATAATCCCTCTAATAAAAAATAATGAATCATCCAAATCGACCCCTGTATTTCTCCAAACAAAGCTCTATACCGATTTCCGAAATGAAACTGAGTATGAAGATTCTTACTCGAAATTGATAAAAGAGATACATGGGGAGGCAATTAAGGCGCGCCCTGCACTTGGTAGTAATCCATTTGAAAAATCTGAAAGCCCAATAGCATCCTCCATTGCAAGTAGTACCAGCCAGTATTCTAATCCAAACTTTAACGGTGAAGTTGAGTTTGATTACGACAATCATAATGGTCGTTACATCATAGGAGCTGGCAGCATGCAATTTGAATTAGATTTTTCTAGCGCAAGTAATGGTTCAATACATATATATAATGATCCCGCAAATATTGAAGGTATAGCTTTAGCATATGGCGCGAGTTCTTTTTCTGAGATAAACGATGCTTCAGTATTTGACTACACCTCAAGATCAAGAACACCAAAATCAGGTGAGCTTGTTACTTTAGTGAATCGAAATGGCTTTTTTGCAGCTATTAAACTTGGTGAAATAAAAGCTAGAAGTCATGGGACAGAACGTTCATCAGTTTCATTTGAGTATAAAATCAACCAAGATAAAGAAACCAGTTTCGTGTGATTTTCACATAACAAGTTGCTTAAACGGACAAAAAACAGCTGGCTTTTGCTCGTTCCTCGCTAATTTTAGCCAGCTATTTTATTGCCGCTTAGCAAAGCGTTATGTGTTTAGGATTATTCACAGTAAATTCAAGGATGGGGAGTCCAAAATGAGATTTAATAATAAGCTCAATCGCGCACAACTTGGTGCTTTAACTATATGTTTAGGTACTTCACTTGGTATGTCATTTCTAGTTGGGAGTTCATCGCCTTTCATTGGGTTAATGCTTGCTACAATTACCATCGGTGTTTATGTCATGATTGTTTCTGGAAAGTGGAGTAAAAAAAACACATAACAAGCTGTTCAAGCGGGACAAATAACAGTTGGCTGGTTCCGCTCCGCTGCACATTTTAGCCAACTACAATTTGCCCCTTAACAGGGCGTTAGCAGTAAAAGGTGTATCTCGGTGAGTTATCAATTATCCGATAAAATTAAACTAGTTCTTAAAGATGATGATGAATTATGGCCTACTACGATGGCTGGTTATTTTAGGATCGTTACACAAAAAGAAAATCATAATGTTTTAGGTGCTGGTGAACATAATGTCCCGAGATGGAAATGATTGATGGTGTGTTAAATCAAGGTTTAGCTTCTAGGTGGAGATCAAAAACAAATGATAAGCGTAAAATTCCTAATCATTTTTCAATTAGCAGCCCATCAGTTCGAGAAGTCCATGTAAAAGTTGGCGAGGTTTGGGTTAAGCATAAGTAAATTACTGCTAACAAGCTGTTCAAGTGGGACAAATTACAGTTGGCTGGTTCCGCTCCGCTTCACATTTTAGCCAACTACAATTTTCCCCTTAACAGGGCGTTA
>JBPOFN010000102.1:0-2341 GCA_051251725.1 Thalassotalea sp.
GACAAATAACAGTTGGCTTTTGCTCCTGCGTCGCTTATTTTAGCCAACATATTATTTGCCTCTTAACGAGGCGTTAGCAGGCAATAAAATTTTGTTGCTTTAAAAGAGTGTAATTCATCTTATGGTTTTTAATTCTTAGCATTTCAGTTTAATCACTTATTCAAATTCGATGATCGGTTTTCTATTTAAGTGTTCAAACTTTTAAGTAAAGTTAAGTCATAAATTTTGGTGCAATCTTTCTAAAAATCAATTAGTTTAGGTGATTCAGGTTTTACTTGTATACATCGGTAAGTTGCCAGCTAACAAGGCAATTAAACAGGGACAAAAAACAGTTGGCTTTTGTTCACTGCGTTCACCATTTTAGCCAACAATTTTTTGCCCGTTAATGTGGGCGTTAGGTGCTAATGGAGTACTCCAATTAAATCGTTCAGTATTATATTGATAGTTCTTTTATTTTTTACGGCATTAGGAATTATTGTCGGAGGTAATGTTGGTATTAATATCAATACTCAAAAAATTGAAAACATGGATAACAATCCTGTCTATGTTGAGTTATCAGAAAAAGTTAAGTCTGGGGAGTTAGAAGTAAACAAAGAACTAGGTTTAATTCTTGTCCAGGGTATGCGAGATGCGCATGTTGATGCTGGTAATTATCTAGAAAGTATTTTTGATATATTTATTTATATTGGTATGTTTTTAATTTTTATTATTTTAATTCTCGCTTTTGTTACATGGCGTTTATATACAAAAAGTAGTGTGAAAAGCACCTAACAAGCCACTCAAGCGGGACTAAAAACAGTTGGCTACTTTCGCTCCGCTCGGTATTATAGCCAACAATTTTTAGCCCCTTAGTGGGGCGTTAGGCTTTCCAAGGAGTTGCAAAGTGTCTAGGTGTTTAATTTTTATATTTTTTTTACTTTCTACTATAAACGTAAATGCGACTAGTTATAGATTAGGAAGTTTAGAGCGTTTAGGGAGATATCCTAGTATTGAGTTATTTATATCACCAAAAGAGGGGAATACTTTAAAGGATATATTTTCCATAATCAAAGTCCCTAACCGGCGAGAAATTCACGTAAGGTTGATTGGAATGTCCTCAGATCAAACTAACTCTGAACTTAAAAATTATTATAGGGCTAATTACGCTCAACAATTTGAACATTTTTTATTAGATGGGAGTGAACGTGATGTTATTGAAAAAGCATTTACTGAAGCTTTCAATTCAACAAGCGTTTATAAGTCACTCGTACACGAAATGAGTCAGAATAACTTTGCAGTCAAAACAATATCCTATGAAAAATTATTTGCTGGAACCTCTGGTGGCAACATTAACATTCCAGATACGAATATTACCTTTGTAAAAGTAAAGCCTAACAAGTCACTCAAGCAGGACAAATAACAGTTGGCTTTTGTTCGCTTCGCTCACTATTTTAGCCAACCATTATTTGCCTCTTAGTGAGGCGTTATGTGGCTTCCAGCATTCAAAAATATTTGTTGTTTTAGTTTGGGTGAAGTTTTAAAGTATGGCGCATAAATCAGGTGTTAAACTTTTAAATTCAGGGATTGAATTCACATCTTCTATTCTTTCCTTGGTTAAATTTTCAGGTTTAATTAAACAATTCACGTTGTGTGTTTTTCTTAAGTTTTTTGGTAAAAGCGGTAAACCGCCCAAGCTTAGGTCTTACACATAACAAGTCATTAAAGCAGGACAAAAAACAGTTTGCTTTTGCTCCTTTGTCGCTTATTTTAGCAAACTATTTTTTGCCTCTTAATGAGGCGTTATGTGGCTTCCAGCATTCAAAATATTTGTTGTTTTAGTTTGGGTGAAGTTTTAAAGTAAGTCGCATAAATCAGGTGTTAAACTTTTAAATTCAGGGATCGAATTCATATCTTGTATTCTTTCCTGGTTATCTTTTCAAGTTTAATTAATAAATTCATGTTGTGTGTTTTTCTTGAGTTTTTTGGTAAAAGCGGTAAACCGCCCAAGCTTAGGTCTTACAAATAACAAGTCATTAAAGCAGGACAAAAAACAGTTTGCTTTTGCTCCTGCGTCGCTTATTTTAGCAAACTATTTTTTGCCTCTTAATGAGGCGTTAGGTGTTTTTTCTTTATGTTTATTGTTGTTTTAAATTGGCTTTGAATTTAAAGTATTGTGCTTTCTTTACAAGGTTAAACTTTTAAGTTGTTAACCTTGTATTTTATCAAAATTCGGTGATTAAGGAAAAATCATTAACCTCGGTGAAAAGGACTTTTCAAATCAAGTGTTCTTTTCTCGGTTAAACTTTCGAATATCACTGTAAGTTATAATTTTATGTCTTGTTAAGTCATTAGGTTTTAGCGG
>JBPOFN010000103.1:0-2297 GCA_051251725.1 Thalassotalea sp.
AACATAACGAATTGAACGAAGCAATATGCAAAAGTGAGATTTTATAGATTTTCTAAGCTGCCTGTGCGGCAGTGAACCATCACGTTGCGTTATTAGATGCGGTTCAAGTTTTCTAAGCTGCCTGTGCGGCAGTGAACTAATGAACGATTGCTTGTCACCTATGATGATATTTATAAGCTGCCTGTGCGGCAGTGAACATTTTGTTATTTGTCCGTAAATCCCTCGATCTTTTCTAAGCTGCCTGTGCGGCAGTGAACTTTACGGTAAAAGATGCCGATTGGGATAGAGTTTTCTAAGCTGCCTGTGCGGCAGTGAACAAGAAATTTCTTGAGACATTGCTGCTTATGGATTTCTAAGCTGCCTGTGCGGCAGTGAACTATTACTACTTAATGCGGTTGTAACGTCAGTATTTCTAAGCTGCCTGTGCGGCAGTGAACAAAGAACAACACTCATTGCTAATCTATAATAATTTCTAAGCTGCCTGTGCGGCAGTGAACACCCATAATGGTGAGTTATTAATTATAGGATTTTTCTAAGCTGCCTGTGCGGCAGTGAACGTGCCGTGGTTAATATTAACCGCTGGTTATAATTTCTAAGCTGCCTGTGCGGCAGTGAACTTTTAATGGTGCCCCGCGAGTTAGCCCCAATATTTCTAAGCTGCCTGTGCGGCAGTGAACCTATGGAAAAGCACTATCGAATTCTCATGGGGTTTCTAAGCTGCCTGTGCGGCAGTGAACTCAGCGATTTATCAATCAGACAGAGCGCTGGATTTCTAAGCTGCCTGTGCGGCAGTGAACATATGCGCTTTGGTAATCGGGCATTACGAGCCTTTCTAAGCTGCCTGTGCGGCAGTGAACTGTGCAAGATGAACAGTGTCACCAATAGCAAATTTCTAAGCTGCCTGTGCGGCAGTGAACCATCATTCGCGTTAAAAGCTCTTATTCCGTATTTTCTAAGCTGCCTGTGCGGCAGTGAACCTTATTCATTTAATTTATCGCGCTACTATATATTTCTAAGCTGCCTGTGCGGCAGTGAACCAATATAGGTTTATTCTACTTTTTTTGGTCACTTTCTAAGCTGCCTGTGCGGCAGTGAACAATCGGATTGTGAGGGTGTACTTGTCCGTATCTTTCTAAGCTGCCTGTGCGGCAGTGAACCGGGTGAGGCTATTAAAATTACCTACCAAGATTTTCTAAGCTGCCTGTGCGGCAGTGAACGAGGGGGTGGGCACCTTTGATCTATTTATAGGTTTCTAAGCTGCCTGTGCGGCAGTGAACCACCTTTTGCAACATCACCCGTATGGATCGCATTTCTAAGCTGCCTGTGCGGCAGTGAACTGTTGTAGTAATCAACGGTTATATCGCCAATCTTTCTAAGCTGCCTGTGCGGCAGTGAACACAGAGGCGTGGTTTTCGCCTCTGTTGCTAATTTTCTAAGCTGCCTGTGCGGCAGTGAACTAGAAGCTGCTCAACAACTTTACAACACTCTTTTTCTAAGCTGCCTGTGCGGCAGTGAACGTTTTTTTAGAATTGAACCATCATTTTTAAAATTTCTAAGCTGCCTGTGCGGCAGTGAACACGGCAAAGCTATGGATGTTGTCGCTATAAATTTTCTAAGCTGCCTGTGCGGCAGTGAACAGTCAATCTACTGAGAATATGTTTGCTGGCCTTTTTCTAAGCTGCCTGTGCGGCAGTGAACCAGGCGTATATGAAAAAGCACACTGATTTTATCTTTCTAAGCTGCCTGTGCGGCAGTGAACCTTTGTAACCATGTAAGCCGCGACCTCGCATTTTTCTAAGCTGCCTGTGCGGCAGTGAACCTCAAGCGTTGGGAATGATTGTTACTTGTTTGTTTCTAAGCTGCCTGTGCGGCAGTGAACGAGAGCGCTAAAGTTTTGCTATGACAGCTTAGTTTCTAAGCTGCCTGTGCGGCAGTGAACAATGCCTTACCGAACTTAGTTGATGACTTAATTTTCTAAGCTGCCTGTGCGGCAGTGAACATCAAAACATACATCTGAATGATTATGGTCTTTTTCTAAGCTGCCTGTGCGGCAGTGAACAATAGCATTGTTAATCACCTCGTCACTGTATGTTTCTAAGCTGCCTGTGCGGCAGTGAACAATGCAAGAATAACAAAAAAATAAGCTACAACAAACACTAAAGTGATTTAAGGGGTTTACCCCTAAATTTTTAGCGTGTTTGTAACTCATTAATATTTAATCAGATTTTTAAAGAGCAATTTTTTTGGGTTTTTATATCCCAAATGACAATTGACGCTCTAATGTAGTGAGCGATTAA
>JBPOFN010000104.1:0-2222 GCA_051251725.1 Thalassotalea sp.
TACTTTGAACATCACAACCTCGATGGCACATAACGCCTCATTAAGAGGCTAAAAATAGTTTGCTAAAATAAGCGACGTAGGAGCAAAAGCAAACTGTTTTTTGTCCTACTTGAATGACTTGTTATGTGTAAAACCTAAGCTTGAGCGGTTTACCGCTTTTACCAAAAAACTTAAGAAAAACACACAACGTGAATTATTAGATTAAACCTGAAAATTTAACCAAGGAAAGAATACATGATATGAATTCAATCCCTGAATTTAAAAGTTTAACACCTGATTTATGCGCCTTACTTTAAAACTTCACCCAAACTAAAACAACAAATATTTTTGAATGCTGGAAGCCACATAACGCCCGCATAAGGGGCTGATAATTGTTGGCTAAAATGTGTAGCGAAGCGAAACTGAGCCAACTGTTAGCAGTCCCGTCTTAATGCGCTTGTTAGGTATACACTGCTTCGTAAATAACAATACTGTTAATAATTAACAAAACAAAATACGCTAACTGCTCAATATAGAACAATGTTGGTTTGCTTAATTTAGCTGCCTTTAAAATATATGATTCTTTAAAAACAAAACCAAAAGTAAACATCGAAACCCATGCAATAAAGATTACAGATACTATTACTTGTTTAACTAAGGGTTGCACCAAGTTTTCATTGAGCGCTAAACCACAAATAAGAAATATGATTCCTAAAAAAGTATACTCGAATATGCTCTTAAATTTTGTCTTCGATATTGGCATCAGACTCCAAACTTCCATGTATACCTAACGCCTCAATAAGAGGAAATTTATAGCTGGCTAAAATGTTGAACGCAGTGAAAACAGCCAACTGTAAATTTTCCTGCTTAATTGACTTGTTAGCCTTACTTACTGTAAACAGTGAAGATTTCTTTACCTATATTCGCAATAGCTTTATTACGTAGGGGAAAAGATGCATCGGTCTGAGTTAAATAAATACTTATAATTAGAGGTGAACGATTACCAGACCAAACAATAGCTGTAATCCCCCTTGAACCGTTGCCTCCTGCTCCAGAACGATCAGCAATAGACCAGTTTTCAGGAAGTACCGAACGCAATAAACTACCTGTCACTTTACTATCTATCATCCATTGTTTTAGCTGGGCTTTTGATGCTTGAGATAATACATTTCCAAATAATAAAGTATGCAAGCTTTTCACCATTGAATTTGGTGTGGTTGTATCTCTTTCATCGCCATCAAGCGCTTCATTTAAATCAGGTTCAATTCGATCTAATCGAGTTACTTCATCTCCGATAGAACGCATAAAATTAGTTAAAGCTTTTGGCCCACCGATACCAGAAAGGACTATATTAGCAGCGGTATTATCACTCATTATCATAGTTGCCGAACATGCCTGCTTTAAAGAGATACTCTTTCCTATGAGTTTTTCGGTTGTTGGCGACCAAGCAATAATAGAATTTACAGTTATAACACTAGATGTATCAAAAGATTGGTGTCCTTCTTCTACATCAACAAGCAACTTTGCACATGCCAACGTTTTAAAAGTACTCATTAAAGGAAAACGAGTATTCCCGTTATAATTCCATAATGTATTGTCTGTAACATCATAAATAGATACACCAATACGAGCATCAAGCTGTTTTTCCATTTCTTCAATTTTTTTAATTATAGTATTAGCATGTACGCTATGAATTGAAAAAAAGTGAGTCACTAAAATTAATATTAGTGGGCTGTATTTAAAAAGGTCTGTTTTAAAATTAAAGCTCATAAAAGTATCATCTTCATTTTTTAATTAGATTAACAGCATCAAAGTTAAACGTGTAAGGCTAACGCCCAATTAACAGGCAAAAAATAGTTGGCTAAAATAGGTGAACGTAGTGAACAAAAAGCCAACTGTTTTTTGTCCTTGTTGAATTTCTTGTTATGTGTTTTTGCTAGAGTAATGATAAAGAGCGCATATTGTAGCAACAGATAAACCGAGAATTGTTGCTGTGGTTGCTGAATACATGCCTGCTTGTTGACTTGATATAACACCAAAATTGAAGCTTTGTATTATTGGTAATAGACCAAAATATACACCAGACAATAAACCTAACGTTCCACAGATAATACCTATATTTTTACTATGCTTCATATGAACTCCATTCCATGTAGATTGATTAAACACATAACGCCTCGTTAAGAGGCAAATAATATGTTGGCTAAAATAAGCGACGCAGGAGCAAAAGCCAACTGTTATTT
>JBPOFN010000105.1:0-2192 GCA_051251725.1 Thalassotalea sp.
CAAATGATTTTTAATAATAAGTTCCATGCGACTTCTAAATGTTGATTCATGATCTTCCTGATTGAACGCCTAACGCCTTGCTAAGGGGCAAATTACTGTTGGCTATAATGTGCGAGGCACGAGCGCAGCCAACTGTTATTTGTCCCGCTTAAGCGACTTGTTAGCATTCATTTACGATTACCAGCACTGAGCGTAATTGTCGCTTGGGCGCCTTGTAAATCCAACGGTGAATTTAAATAAGTTATTTTTGCAATATAATCTCCTTTATTAATTTGAACCGTCCCGATTATGCGATTAATTTGTAATCTTGATGGAATGCGGCTCTGCCTACAAAGCGAGGTAAAATCTTTGTTAACTACTATTGCATTAGTATTCCTATTCGTAACTTCTATATTAAAATCTAGTGGCAGACCTAGTCCATCCTTATCTGGTACAGGTATGGAATCATAATCAACATCACCTACACAATACTTAGAAAACCTTGAACCTAATATTTTGTCATCAAGGTAACTTTCCTTGGTCTCAAATAAAAAATTCAACTGAAATGTGTATGGCTTGTCCACTTGCACTTCAAATGGTACGGATATTGTGGAATTTTTCACTTCTAGGGAAATAGGAATATTAGAAAATAAAGAAGGAAACCCACAAAGAAAAAGCGCCCACATAACAAAATCCAAATATTCAGTTTGACATAAACTATACCGAATTGGCCCCATACTAGATAACTCCTCCATGAATGCTAACGCCTCATTCAGAGGCAAAAAGTAGTTGGTTAAAATAAGCGACGCAGGAGCAAAAACCAACTGTTTTTTGTCCTGCTGAAATGACTTGTTAGCATTACTTTGCACTTAAATACGTAAATATTTCTTGTCTTTGTGATGAAGAAAACGCGTAATAATTGAACTCGATATCTTTACCAATAGAATTAGACAATAAAACTAAACGAGGAAACTTGCCTTTTAGACAGAAACCTTGAAAGTTACCCCATAAAACTGTTTGTTTATTACCGTAATGTATATAACTAATACCTTGTTCATTAAGCTCAATTCCATGCTCTATGACTTTACTTTTACCTGTATTAAAAACAATTAACCAGAGAGTGAAAATAATTGATATGGCAACTATAGAATAAAGCGAAAAACTTAAATTTGAGAGTTGAACATCTGTAAAAAATGCAATTATAGCAGTTGTAAATATGATGGCAAAAACTTGCGAAGCACTATTGTAAAGTCGATAAAATAGATTTTGACTTCGGCTTTGTTTATAGACTTTATTCACCAAACCTCCTTGTAATGCTAACGCCTAATTAACAGGCAAAAAATGGTTGGCTAAAATAAGTGAACGGAGTGAACAAAAAGCCAACTGTTTTTTGTCCTTGTTTAATTTCTTGTTATGTTTTTACTGCGCTAATGTAATACCAATTAGCTCTAATGCCTACAGCGTAGAACACGCCAATAGCCAACCAAATAATTGAGCTATATACCCAAAACCACACACCTAAACTTGCAACGTATGGATTATTAAACAGAAACGGTATAAAAAAACCGTACAACCCACGAACGATACATAAGCCTGCGATTAGTATTAAACATAACTTTAACAATGGAAGCTTACGAATAATACCTGCACCAGAGAGTGCGTATAAAGACCATCCAAAAAAGATACAGACTAAAATTGTACCTACAACAGGTGGATACATAGATCCAGATTCGGCTAATTTTGCCATGTCTTCACCAGCGCCTGAAGCTAAATACCAATCAGGTCCGCCAATTAGAATCGCGATATGCAAAAGACTACCAAGAAAAGTTAACACAGCACCCAAAATAAAACTAAGCTTCATCGTCTGACTCCTGTCTCGACTGAAAACATAACGCTTTGCTAATGGGCAAAATACCGTTTGCTAAAATTGGCGAGGTACGAGCCGAGCAAACTGTATTTTGTCCTGTTGAGCAACTTGTTATGTGTAAAACCTAAACTTGGGCGGTTTACCGCTTTTACCAAAAAACTTAAGAAAAACACACAACGTGAATTGATTAATTAAACCTGAAAATTTAACCAAGGAAAGAATACTAGATATGAATTCAATCCCTGAATTTAAAAGTTTAACACCTGATTTATGCGACTTACTTTAAAACTTCATCCAAGCTAAAACAACAATTAATTTTTGAATGCTGGAAGCCACATAACGCCCT
>JBPOFN010000106.1:0-2097 GCA_051251725.1 Thalassotalea sp.
TGACGAAAGCAATAATCGGGATGAGAATTAGCAATATGATTAACGACAGCTTCTTCACGTTGATTGCACCTAACGCCCAATTAAGCGGCGAATAAAAGTTGGCTAAAATGTTGAACGAAGTGAAAACAGCCAACTGTTATGAGTCCACTTGAATTGCTTGTTATGTTTGCTTTTTTAATAAATCGCCAACTTGAATTAATACGTTCTTGCACTCGGTTTCGTAACCGCGCAAAGGCAATGAATTAACTAATTGCTCAACTGTTACGCTAGAACCTTTATTTTTGGAATGCTCACCAATTAAAAAAATCACTTCACTATAACAAAGATTCTCTTCAAACTTAGATGAAGAGATGCCCACAAAATAAGAAACAATAGATATTAAGACGGCGCCTAAAACAATTAGAATATATTTCAATTAAACACCCTCCCAAGAGGCAAACATAACGCCCTGTTAACAGGCAAAATATTGTTGGCTAAAATTGTTGAGGTACGAAACACAGCCAACTGTATTTTGTCCTTGTTTAACAGCTTGTTAGTTGCCGATTACGCCTACAACTTTGCTACGCCTTTCAATAAGAATTACGTCACGCCAAATATTATTCATTTGACCAAGATTTTCACGAATACCAAGTTGACGAAAACCATTATTTTTGTGGAGTTTTAGGCTCCCTTTATTTTCAGGGAAAATAGCAGCTTGTAACATCCAAATATTATTACTTTCAGACTCTAAAATTAGACTTGAGAGTAATTCTTGACCTACACCCTTACCTTGAGCACTAGCTGCAACATATACACTGACTTCTGCGACTCCGGAATATACTTCTCTGTTTGATATTGGCGAAAGTGCAGCCCAACCAATGATATTGTCATTTTCGACGGCGACAAGGCGGGAATGGCTATGCATTGAAGTATTCCACTCAACCCAACTTTTCGCTGTTAATTGAAACGTAGCATTCCCTGTATCGATACCTTGCTGGTATATGGTTTGCACGAAAGGATAATCAGCTTGCTCAAATGTACGGATTAACACGAAATTCTCCTAGGCAACTAACGCCCTGTTAACAGGCAAAAAATTGTTGGCTAAAATAGTGACGAAGGAACAAAAGCCAACTGTTTTTTGTCCTTGTTTAACAGCTTGTTATACGTATTTTACACTAAGCAGTGTCTTTTGTTTTTTTAGGTTTAGGCTTCGGTCGCCACAATACAGGCTTTTGAACTAAACGCGGTTTACGCCACTTAAACAATGAAACCGTTAATTCAACAAGCCATAAGATAAACCAAAGAATAGCTTCAAAGAGAAGGACGACTAGCAATGCAACTAAATCAATCACAGTAAGAGTTTCACCAGCAGCAACAAAAAAGCCTGCGATAAATTCTACTAAAGCTGATATTACAGCAAAAATTGCTTCTGCTATCGCTGTAACTATTGAGAACAATCCTTCGAGCAAAGTACAAACCCCTTGATACGTATAACGCCTCATTAAGAGGAAATTTATAGTTGGCTAAAATGTTGAACGCAGTGAAAACAGCCAACTGTAAATTTTCCTGCTTTAATGACTTGTTATATTTTGCCTAACTCCATGTGTAACAATGGGAAAGGATTACCTTGACCATCTAACGGAGAGCGATCAAACACCTTAAACCCTAAATGCTTATAAAAGCCAATAGCATCTGGATTTTGTTCATTTACATCAACTTTACTGGCAGATTGATACTCAATTGCATTTTTTAATAAAAGAGAACCAACACCACTATTACGGGAATCAGGTGATATAAACAACATTTCTACATTGCCCTCTGCGACACCAATGAAACCTATAATATTGTCGCTATCATTTTTAGCAACTCTTAAATCAACAGCATCAAAATAATGCTCTAAAATAAGAGGCTTCAACGTTTTTATATTTTCTTCAGGTAAAAAATCATGCGTTGCTCGCACAGACTTTTCCCAAATTTCAATTAAAGCTAAGTAATCAGCTTTTGATGCATTATCGATTTTCATGCCAAACCTTTTGAAAAATATATAACGCCTCATTAAGAGGCAAAAAATAGTTTGCTAAAATAAGCGACGAAGGAGCAAAAGCAAACTGTTTTTTG
>JBPOFN010000107.1:0-2074 GCA_051251725.1 Thalassotalea sp.
CAAATGATTTTTAATAATAAGTTCCATGCGACTTCTAAATGTTGATTCATGATCTTCCTGATTGAACGCCTAACGCCCCAATAAGGGGCTAAAAATTGTTTGCTAAAATGTGTAGCGAAGCGAAACCGAGCAAACTGTTTTTAGTCCCGCTTAATTGGCTTGTTATATTGCCCTACTGATATAGTAAAAAGCTAACTATTTTTTGATTCTTAGCGTCATAAACTAACCGGCCATCTTTACCCGATGGGTTACCTGCAACACCTTCAATACAAAAGCCTGAATAATGAAAAAGACTAGTAGTTAAGAGAGCTTTATCATTATTGAAAGAAAAACCGTAACTAAAATACTCTTGTGGCTTTTTATCTTTTGCAAGGAAGAACTCGATTACGTGAATATAAGCCTTTTTTTCTAGCTCAGATTTATGTTTGAAATTAACTAATGAATTTAACCCTTCAGGCGGATTTTTTAAATTATATTCACAGCTTAAAGCCTGATAAGAAAATAAGGTTAGAATTACAAATAAATATTTCATGGCAATATAACGCCTCATTAAGAGGCAAAAAATAGTTTGCTAAAATAAGCGACGTAGGAGCAAAAGCAAACTGTTTTTTGTCCTGCTTGAATGACTTGTTAGGTGGTAGACCAATACTGGCGCGGTTTACCGCTAAAACCTAATGACTTAACAAGACATAAAATTATAACTTACAGTGATATTCGAAAGTTTAACCGAGAAAAGAATACTTGATTTGAAAAGTCCTTTTCACTGAGGTTAATGATTTTCCCTTAATCACCTGATTTTGATAAAAACACAAAGTTAACAGCTTAAAAGTTTAACCTTGTAAACAAAGCACAATACTTTAAATTCAAAGCCGATTTAAAACAACATTAAACTTAAAGAAAAAACACCTAACGCCACATTAAGCGGCAAAAAATTGTTGGTTAAAATGTTGAACGGAGTGAAAACAACCAACTGTTTTTTGTCCGTTTTAATGCCTTGTTAGCTTTCGGTTGGTAAATAAACCTTGCCAGTATTTAACTCAATAAACACAGAACCCTCAGGAGTTTCGAGTTCTATTTCTCTGAAGCCTACATATTTAATATGTCCCCAGTGATAATGGGATGTTGTAGCTTTTAATGAATTAAGATTATTAAAGATTTGACCCTGAGTATATTTACGAAATAACTTACCTTGTTTGTATATTTTAAGCATAACTTCTTCTTTAGTTACACTTTTACTTACCAAGTTTAAACCACTATAACCTACTACAACATAAGCTCCTTTGGGAGCTATAAATAGTGAGCGATGCCAACCATTAATTTTGTATAACTCGGTGAGTTGAAACTCACCCTCAACAGAATAGAAAGTTGTATCTTGATCTACTTCGCTATAAGCGCAAACTGAAATATAAGTGTCACAAGTTCGGTAACTTTTAGGAGCTGGTAATGGAGCGTCAGCAAAAGCACTTGCAGCAAAAATAAATAAAAGATTTATAGATAAAAACTTCACAACTATCCCTAGAAAGCTAACGCCCAATTAACAGGCAAAAAATGGTTGGCTAAAATAAGTGAACGTAGTGAACAAAAAGCCAACTGTTTTTTGTCCTTGTTGAATTGCTTGTTAGGTGTACTTACCACTAAATATTTTGAGTGTACGCATTTATGCCCTTGAGTTCAGAGGTGCCTTTACCAATTTCTATTGCACTTTTCATTGAGGAGATAAACATATCCAATGCTAAAGCCTCAAATTGAACCGTAAATTTTGCGATGCACGAGTTATCATTTGCAACTGAGACTAATACAGCCGTATGTCCAGCAGAGTCGAAGCAATAGAATTTAAGCAAACAATACCCATATTTTTCCCCTTCCTCGCCAATTTCAAAGACCACTTCATCTGAATTAGATCTAGGAAAGCCAGATAATTTCTCAGCGAGATCTTG
This sequence comes from Thalassotalea sp., assembly GCA_051251725.1. Lineage (GTDB taxonomy): Bacteria > Pseudomonadota > Gammaproteobacteria > Enterobacterales > Alteromonadaceae > JALZUE01. The sequence continues at coordinate 1,938 of JBPOFN010000107.1, forward strand.
CAAGGACTGAGCATTTATATACTGCTCAGTTTCTCCCGCAAAACTTTCATTACAAGCTTTCACCCATATTTTCGAGGGGTCATCACGAAGAAACTCGATCTCTAATCTGGGTTGCATCTATATGTACACCTAACGCC
>JBPOFN010000011.1:0-116169 GCA_051251725.1 Thalassotalea sp.
TCATAACGAGATACGTTAACGCTATTGCCTAAAAACATCGGCTCTAATAAAGCATTTGTTGGTTGTTGATTGAACGTGGTGTACGACATTAACTTCTCCCAAATATATTGCCTTGTGCAATATTGTCGAATCTATACAGCTTTTCTTTATTGTTTTATCTGTTGTTCATCAGGTATTAAATAACATGAAGTAGGTAAGGAAGTACTATTTCCTTACCTAATGACAATCGATAAGTCTAAAATTATATTTTACAAGCACCACCAACACAGTCTTCTTGAGCATCAGCTTGTGTGTCTGATGCGCCATCACGTGTGTTGTGGTAATACATAGTTTTTACACCAAGTTTATACGCCGTTAATAAATCTTTGATAATTTGCTTAACCGGTACTTTACCACCTTCATAGCGAGCAGGGTCGTAGTTGGTGTTGGCTGAAATTGTTTGGTCGATAAATTTTTGCATAATACCAACCAATTCTAAGTAGCCATTATTATTTGGAATATTCCAAAGTAATTCATAACTACCTTTTAATTTTTTATATTCTGGTACTACTTGTTTCAGTACACCGTCTTTACTTGCTTTAATACTAATTAGACCACGAGGCGGTTCAATACCATTGGTTGCATTTGAGATTTGCGATGAAGTCTCTGATGGCATAAGTGCCGAAACGGTAGAGTTACGTACGCCGTGCGTTTTAATACTCTCGCGTAAACTTTCCCAATCTAAATGTAGAGGTTCACCGGTTACTTTATCGATATCTTTTTTATAAGTATCAATAGGTAAAATCCCTTGCGATAATCGTGTCTCATTAAATTTAGGACAAGCACCTTGTTCTTTCGCTAATTCATTTGACGCTTTCAATAAATAAAACTGAATCGCTTCAAAAGTACGGTGCGTTAAATTATTAGCACTGCCATTTGAATAGAATACGCCATTTTTAGCTAAGTAATAAGCGTAGTTAATAACACCTATACCTAAGGTTCTTCTGCCCATAGTGGCGGTATGCGCCGCCGGAACAGGGTAGTCTTGATAATCTAATAAGTTATCTAAAGCACGAACCGCTAAGCTTGCTAGCTCTTCTAACTCATCAAGGCTTTCAATCGCGCCTAAGTTAAAAGCAGACAAGGTACATAAAGCAATTTCACCATCTGGGTCATTAACTTCTTTCATTGGCTTGGTTGGTAGGGCAATTTCTAAACAAAGGTTACTTTGTCTGATCGGTGCAATTTCAGGAATAAATGGACTGTGAGTATTACAGTGGTCAACATTTTGTAGATAAATTCGACCTGTGCTTGCCCGTTCTTGAGCAAATAAGCTAAATAATTCAATCGCTTTAATACGTTTTTTACGAATTGATTCATCTGCTTCGTACTGCACATATAGCGCTTCAAACTTTTCTTGGTTCTCAAAAAAGGCATCGTATAAACCCGGTACGTCACTTGGACTGAATAAAGTAATTGATTCACCTTTAATCAGGCGTTGGTACATCATTTTATTAAACTGTACGCCGTAATCTAAATGACGAACGCGGTTCTCTTCAACACCACGATTATTTTTAAGTACTAATAAGCTTTCTACTTCTAAATGCCATAACGGATAGAATAAGGTCGCTGCGCCACCACGAACTCCGCCTTGGGAACAACTTTTAACTGCCGTTTGAAAATGCTTATAAAAAGGAATACAACCAGTATGGAATGCTTCACCACCGCGAATGTTGCTACCTAAAGCACGAATTCTACCGGCATTAACACCTATACCAGCTCGCTGCGAAACATATTTAACAATAGCGCTTGATGTGGCATTGATAGAGTCTAAACTGTCACCACACTCAATTAAAACACAAGATGAAAATTGTCTTGTTGGTGTGCGTACACCGGCCATAATCGGCGTTGGTAATGAGATTTTAAACAACGAAATCGCGTTATAAAAACCCTTTACGTATTCCATACGATTAGATTGCGGGTATTTAGCAAATAAGCAGGCGGCAACTAATAGATATAAAAATTGTGCACTCTCATAAATTTCACCGGAAACGCGGTTTTGAACTAAATATTTACCTTCAAGCTGTTTAACGGCAGCGTAGCTGAAATTTAAATCACGGCTATGATCTAAAAATACTTCCATCTCTTCAAATTCTTCTTTTGAATAATCTGCTAATAGATGCTGATCATATTTTCCGGCTTCAACCATTTTCACTACTTGATCATAAAGCTTTGGTGGCTCAAATTGGCCATAGGCTTTTTTACGTAGATGAAAAATCGCTAAGCGGGCAGAAAGGTATTGATAATCAGGTGACTCTTCAGAAATTAAATCTGCCGCAGATTTAATAATTGTTTCATGAATATCAGCTGTTTTAATGCCATCATAAAATTGAATATGTGATTTTAATTCAACTTGTGAAACCGAGACATCTTCAAGGCCTTCAGCGGCCCATGCGATAACTCGATGGATTTTTTCTAAATCGATGGCTTCTTTTTCGCCATTGCGTTTGGTAACGAAGAGATTGCTATTCATGAAGGACCTGTTTATCTATCTTATAATTTTTATTTGCTAGGTAGAATTTACTTGTGTTTAAAGAATGTTCAAACACAGCGCGACTGTTTATCAATTGTGCGGTTTGAGCATTTGATGCACAACATCTAGGGTTTTTATTAAATCTGAACACAAGATAGTGAGGTTTTGTCTTTTTTGCAAGCCTTAAAACAAGTCAAAAAAAGGTAGTTGTTTTGTAGTTTTTTAAAGGTTAGTCGCTACTAACTTAGCAATGCTTTTTGATTTTACTTTTTGAGAAAGGCAATGGTTATTTTAACTTTTTTTTCGAGATAGAATTATTTTTCCAAAACTAGCGTTTATTATATTTTTTTAGCATATCCTTGGTTTGATCTTTGTCGAATTAAATCTCGGCATATTTAATAACCTATTTTTAGTGCTTAAGCATAAAAATAGGTTACGCGTTATCTTTTAGCGCTACTTGGCATAGCGCTGAGGTTTTGCCAGCAAGCAGCATTAGCTTAATAACGCGATAATTTCTTCCGGCTGATGGCATAAATGATCCGCTTGCCATGAACCGACGCTTGTTAGGTCAGAAATATAACCCCAACCGGCGATAATTGTTGGCATATTTGCTCGTTTACCTGCTTCTATATCGCGAGGTGCATCACCGACATAAAAACACTCATGGCTGGCAACGTTTATTTTTTCTAACGCGTAAAGTAGCGGTAATGGGTGCGGTTTACGTTTGGCAAGAGAATCGCCGCCAACTAATACTTGGCTGCTATTTAGCTCGTGATAACAAGGCACAAGTTTTTTACTTAAGCCTTCAGGTTTATTGGTTACTATTCCCCAAGGGATATTATTATCATCTAAGTAGGTTAATAGGGTAGATACGCCATGGTAGAGTTTGGTTTGTGTGGCAATGTTTTCTTCATAAAAAGCTAAAAACTGTGTGCGCAGGTGTTCAAAGTCATAATCTTTAAGTTGTTCACTGAAACCTAGCTCTAATAAACCTTTAGCGCCATCGGATGCAATAGGACGATAATCGGTTGCTGCGACTAAAGGTAAACCATATTGGCTTAATACTTGGTTTAATGCGCCGCCTAAATCATCAGCGGTATCGAGTATTGTGCCGTCTAAATCAAATAATACGCCTTTAATTTTTGCCATCTTATGTTACCTTCTGACAGCAAATGATATAATTCACATCTAAACCTGCGGCTAATTTATGGTTTTCGGTCAAAGGATTATAATGAATACCCGTGGCATCAATACATTTCAAGTCACTGGCTTCTGCCCAAGCGATTAATTGTGATGGTTTAATAAATTTATCATGATCATGAGTGCCGTTTGGCACTAACTTTAAGACTTTTTCCGCAGCCACAATCGCCATTAAATAAGATTTGATGGTTTTATTTAACGTTGAAAAAAAGACATAACCACCAGGCTTTACCATTTGGCTACAAGCAGCAACCACAGAAGCTGGGTCAGGGACATGCTCTAACATCTCCATACAGGTCACCACATCGTACTGCTGCGGGGCATTATGGGCTTGCTCTTCGGCAGTTATACGCAAGTAATCTAAACTAACACCCGTTTCTAAGGCATGTAACTTAGCGATATTTAATGGTTCTTCGCCCATATCAATACCTGTTACTTTTGCCCCTAAATTGGCCAAACTTTCAGATAAAATGCCACCGCCACAACCGACATCGATAATATTTTTATCAAATAGGTCGCCCACATGTTGAATAATGAATTGTCGACGTAGCGGGTTAATTTGATGTAGCGGTTTAAAATCACCGTTTAAATCCCACCATTGATGAGCGACTTGCTCAAATTTAGCAATTTCTTCTAAGTTAACATTCAGTTGTTTGATCATAACTACATTACATTTACAAATTTTCTATATTCTAAAAGAATAAAAAATCTAAACCTAGTAATAACTGAGATAAAATAAAGCAATATCAACATTTAACTTTACAGTTTATAATAAAGTCATGCAGGTTTTTAACTGCAATAATTTTTATACTAACGGATGTGCAATGAAAAATATTACTGAATTATTGTCGACTTATAAAAGTGTGCATATGGATAAAAAAAATATCGCAGCACATTTTATTGGTGTTCCAATGATTCTCTGGTCGATTTCATTACTACTTAGTGCGATCCAATTTCAAATCGATTTTCAGGGGGAAGTTAAAACCTATTCAATTTTGCCGGTCTGCGCGATTATATTATTTGTTTATTATCTTTTATTACATCCAACGCTCTGCTTTTTATCGGTTATTCTGTTAACTCCTGTTTATTATAGTGCGTCACGTTTTACTGACTGTGATTATTTTTATATCTACGTTTTCGGTTTTTTCTTTTTAGGTTGGTTCTTCCAGTTTCTCGGCCATCATTATGAGAAGGCTAAACCGGCTTTTGTTGATGATATTAGGCAACTATTTCTTGGTCCTTTGTTTTTAATCGCTGAAATATATTTTGCATTAGGTTTCGATAACGAGTTATTAGCAGAAGTTCATCAAAATGCGCAGGCGATAAGACAAAACATCCATTCATAACCTGTACTTTATTTAAGCGATAGTGCGCTTAAATACCCCTCGTTGATTAAAGAAGCAGCAGATAAATTATCGCGGCACTTTATTGTCCTAATAATGTTCTAAAACTGTGCTGAATTATTTTCGATTTAATATTTCTTATCTATTGATTTAAAAGATAAATACCCACTAATTTAAGAGGGGGATTTAGCTTTTAAATTGGTGCACTATAAAGCTGTTTGGCATCTAGATAATTTGTGTTAGTATGCGCTGTTATGAATATAATAATAATTCCGAAATTTTCAGAGTTTCTTCTTAGTTAAAAGGGATACCATCAACTTATGACCGATTTGGCAAAAGAAATCGTCCCAGTCAATATTGAAGACGAGCTTAAAAGCTCGTATCTAGATTACGCGATGAGCGTAATCGTTGGCCGTGCATTACCAGATGTTCGTGACGGCTTAAAGCCAGTTCATCGTCGTGTTTTATTTGCGATGAATGTGCTAGGCAATGACTGGAATAAAGCATATAAAAAATCAGCCCGTGTGGTTGGTGACGTAATTGGTAAGTATCACCCGCATGGTGATACTGCTGTTTATGATACGATCGTTCGTATGGCGCAACCATTCTCCTTACGTTACATGTTGGTTGATGGCCAAGGTAACTTTGGTTCTGTCGACGGCGACTCAGCGGCGGCAATGCGTTATACCGAAATTAGAATGTCAAAAATTGCTCATTCTATTTTAGCGGATCTTGACAAAGAAACCGTCGACTTTGTACCTAACTATGATGGTACTGAACATATTCCTGCAGTAATGCCGACCCGTATCCCTAACTTATTAGTGAATGGTACTTCTGGTATTGCGGTTGGTATGGCTACTAATATTCCGCCGCATAACTTAACTGAAGTCATTAATGGCTGTTTAGCCTTAATTGAAAACAGTGAGTTAACGATAGATGAGTTATTAGAGTATATCCCAGGCCCTGATTTTCCAACTCACGGTATTATTAGTGGCAAAGCCGGTATTATCGAAGCTTATAAAACTGGCCGCGGCAAAATTAAAATTCGTGCTCGCGCTGAAATTGAAGTTCATGAAACTACCGGTAAAGAAACCATTATTGTTCATGAACTGCCTTATCAAGTTAACAAAGCTCGCTTAATTGAAAAAATGGCTGAGCTTGTTAAAGAGAAACGCTTAGAAGGTATTTCTGCCTTACGTGATGAGTCTGATAAAGACGGCATGCGTATGGTGATTGAAATTAAACGCGGTGAGGTGGGTGAAGTTGTTTTAAATAACTTATATAAACTCACACAAATGCAAGTTTCGTTTGGTTTTAATATGGTGGCATTAACTGATGGCCAACCAAAATTATTTAATCTAAAAGAAATGTTAGATGCGTTTTTACTTCATCGCCGTGAAGTGGTTACTCGTCGTACTATTTTCGAATTACGTAAAGCACGTGAACGTGCCCATATCCTTGAAGGTTTATCAATTGCGTTAGCGAATATTGAACCGATCATCGAATTAGTTAAATCTTCACCTTCACGTAAAGAAGCTGAAGAAGCATTAGTGGCTAAAGGTTGGGAATTAGGCCATGTAAGCGCGATGTTAGAACGTGCTGGTACGCATGCTGCACGTCCAGAGTGGTTAGCTCCTGAATACGGTATTCGCGATGGTTTATATTATTTAACTGCGCAACAAGCTAAAGCTATTGTAGAGTTACAACTTTATAAGTTAAGTGGTTTAGAACACGAAAAAATTCTTAATGAATATAAAGATCTTTTAGAATGGATTGCTGAATTAATGCATATTTTGGCTAGCCCAGAACGCTTAATGGAAGTGATCAAAGAAGAATTAGAGCTTATTCGTGATGAATTTGGTGATGAACGTCGTACTGAAATCACCAATGCTTCACATGATCTTAATCTTGAAGATTTAATCAATGAAGAAGACGTGGTCGTAACGCTTTCTCATGAAGGTTATGTTAAATATCAAGTATTGAGTGACTATGAGTCTCAACGTCGCGGTGGTAAGGGTAAAGCTGCCACGAAGATGAAAAATGAAGATTTCATTGAAAGATTATTAGTGGCTAATACCCATGACACGATTTTATGTTTCTCTAATCGCGGTAAATTATATTGGTTAAAAGTTTATCAATTACCATTAGCCAGTAGAACGGCGCGCGGTCGTCCAATCGTTAATTTATTACCGCTTGAAAGTGATGAACGCATCACCGCTATTTTACCGGTACGTGAATATGCAGATGATAAATTTATTATCATGGCAACAGCATCAGGTACTGTGAAGAAAACACCATTAACAGCATACTCAAATCAACGTGCTAACGGTATTATCGCGCTTAATTTACGTGATGACGATACCTTAATTGGTGTTGATATTACCAACGGCGAAAACGACATTATGTTGTTCTCTGATGAAGGTAAGGTTGTTCGCTTTAACGAGAAACAACGTGATAGCGAAACCGGTGAAGTTAAACTTGATCCAGAAACCGGTGAAGAATTACACGCTCTTCGAGCGATGGGACGAACAGCAACAGGTGTTCGTGGTATTCGTTTAGTTGGTGATCAGAAAGTTGTTTCATTGATTATCCCTAAAAACGATGGACCTATTCTTACTGTCACTGAAAATGGCTACGGTAAACGTACTGCGCTAGAAGAATATCCAGCGAAGAGTCGAGCCACTAAAGGTGTTGTTTCTATCAAAGTAAGTGACCGTAACGGTAAAGTTGTCGGCGCGGTACAAGTTGATGAAAACGACGAAATAATGATGATTACTGACAACGGTACTTTAGTACGTACTCGCGTTAATGAAGTGAGCGTTATTGGTCGTAATACTCAAGGTGTACGTTTGATCAGAACTGCTGAAGACGAGCATGTTGTTGCATTACAACGTATCGACGAAATTGAAGAACTTGAAACTTACACTGAAGAATCAGCAACTGATATCACTGGCGAAGTTATCGCTAATGAAGCAGATAGTGCTGACTCAACGGGCACTGATGTTTCAGATGAAAGCGATACTGAGTCTACTGACGACGAAAACGCAGAATAACGTTTATACCTAACTATGATAATGGGCGGCCTAATATCCGCCCATTTCTTTATCTAAATTTTAATATTTATAGGACACATTTTATCATGTCGAGTGTTTTTAACTTTTGCGCAGGCCCGGCAATGTTGCCACATCCGGTTATGAAAAAAGCCCAACAAGAGTTTATCAATTGGCAAAACCAAGGCGTTTCAGTGATGGAAATGAGCCATCGCAGTAAACCCTTTATGGCCGTTGCCGAAAAAGCGGAACAAGATTTACGTGATCTGATGAATATTCCGAATAACTATAAAGTCTTGTTTTGTCATGGTGGTGGTCGTGGACAATTTGCCGCGGTGCCTTTAAACCTGTTACCAAAAGGCGGGAAAGCAGATTATATCGTTGATGGCTCGTGGTCAGAATCGGCGGCACAGGAAGCAGCAAATATTGGAGATGTCAATATCATTAATATTAGCCAGCAAGTCGATGGTAAAACTACCGTTATCCCGCCGTCACAATGGCCATTATCAGCCGATGCGAGTTATGTGCATTATTGCCCAAACGAAACCGTCAATGGCATTGAATTATTTGATTTGCCTGAGACCGGTGATATTCCTTTAATTGCGGATATGTCGTCGACAATTTTATCGCGTGAAATAGACGTTAGTAAATTTGGTTTAATTTATGCCGGAGCACAAAAAAATATTGGACCTTCCGGATTAGCAATTGTTATTGTGCGTGAAGACCTTATCGGTAAAGCACGTAAAACTACGCCTAACATTATGAATTACCAAGTATCAGTTGATAACGATTCAATGCATAACACCCCGCCAACTTATGCGTGGTATTTAGCAGGCTTAGTTTTTCAGTGGTTAAAAGACTGCGGTGGGGTAAAAGCCGTAGAAGCAAAAAATAAATTAAAAGCCAAAATGCTTTATGACTTTATCGATGACTCTGATTTTTATATTAATGAAATTGATCAGCAATACCGTAGCCGTATGAACATTCCATTTTGGTTAAGTGATGAAACATTAAACCAAGAATTCTTAGCTAAAGCGGAAGAAAACAACCTATTAGCTTTAAAAGGGCACAGAATAGTTGGTGGTATGCGCGCAAGTATATATAATGCGATGCCAATTGCAGGGGTAGAAGCATTGATTAAATTTATGGATGCTTTTGCCAAACAATACAAAAAATAATAAATAACCGTATAAGTTCATACTTCAATGAAGGCTAATACGGTTTAAGCGAACTGCTTAACAAACGATTAAAGGGATGGGAACTGATAAGTTCACTATCTTAAAGGAATATAAATGACTGAACAAATACCAGTAATTACCATTGATGGACCAAGTGGCGCAGGTAAAGGTACAGCTGCTCGATTAGTTGCCGAACATTTAGGTTGGCAACTGCTTGATAGCGGTGCAATTTATCGCGTATTAGCTGTTGCTATTCAGCATCACGGTATTAATGTTCAAGACGAAGAACCATTAATACCGATTGCCGCTCATTTAGATGTGCAATTTACCACCAGTAATAAAGGCGAGAGCCAAGTTATTCTTGAAGGTGAAGATGTTTCAAATTCTATTCGTACAGAAGAAGTTGGCGCTTTAGCGTCAAAAGTAGCGGCATTTCCACGTGTTCGTGAAGCCCTATTAAGAAGACAACGTGCTTTTCGAGTATTACCTGGCTTAGTTGCTGACGGTAGAGATATGGGCACGATTGTTTTTAAAGACGCACCTGTTAAAGTTTTTCTTACGGCGACAGCAGAAGAAAGAGCCGAACGTCGATTTAATCAGTTGAAAGGTAAGGGCTTTGATGTTAAAATCGGGCGCCTTTTGGATGACATACGTCTTCGAGATGAGCGCGATCAAAACCGTGAGGTTGCTCCGCTTGTACCGGCAGAAGGTGCTTTACTTGTTGATTCTACTGACCTTTCTATTGAAGAAGTGGTTAATAAAATCCTTTCATTTGCGAATGAAAAACTCAAGTAAGACAATAAATTAAATTCAAAACCTAAAGTATGGATACGCTAGGTTCTATTAACAACCCCATGACACATTGATGTAGATTGGATTAAAAAATGAGTTCATAACAAATTATGACTGAAAATTTTGCACAACTTTTCGAAGAAAGTTTAAAAACAATCGAAACACGCCCTGGATCAATCATCAAGGGTACAATCGTAGCGATCACTAAAGACAACGTTTTAGTAGACGCTGGTCTTAAGTCTGAATCTGTAATTTCAATCGATCAATTCAAAAACAATGCTGGTGAAGTAGATGTTAATGTTGGTGATGAAGTTGATGTTGCTTTAGATGCTACTGATGATGGTTTCGGCGAAACAATTCTTTCTCGTGAAAAAGCAAAACGTCACGAAGCTTGGCAAGTACTTGAAAAAGCATACGAAGAAAAAGAAACTGTTATCGGTGTTATCAACGGTAAAGTTAAAGGCGGCTTCACAGTTGAAGTTAGCGACATTCGTGCTTTCTTACCAGGTTCATTAGTTGACGTACGTCCAGTACGTGATACTGCGCATCTTGAAGGTAAAGATTTAGAATTCAAAGTTATTAAGCTTGATCAAAAGCGTAATAACGTTGTTGTTTCTCGTCGTGCTGTTATCGAATCAGAAAGCAGTGTTGAACGTGATGCATTATTAGAATCATTACAAGAAGGCCAAGAAGTTAAAGGTATTATTAAAAACCTTACTGACTACGGTGCATTCGTTGATTTAGGCGGCATCGATGGTCTTCTTCACATTACTGACATGGCTTGGAAACGCGTTAAGCACCCAAGTGAAATTGTTAACGTTGGTGATGAAATCCAAGTTAAAGTTCTTAAATTCGACCGTGAGCGTACTCGTGTATCGCTAGGTATGAAGCAGTTAGGTGAAGATCCATGGGTAGCAATTGCTAACCGTTACCCTGAAGGCGCTAAGCTTACAGGTCGTATCACTAACTTAACTGATTACGGTTGTTTTGTTGAAATCCAAGAAGGCGTTGAAGGTTTAGTTCACGTTTCTGAAATGGATTGGACTAATAAGAACATTCACCCATCTAAAGTTGTTAACTTAGGTGATGAAGTTGAAGTAATGGTATTAGAAATTGACGAAGAACGTCGTCGTATTTCTCTTGGTCTTAAACAATGTATCCCGAACCCATGGGAAGAGTTTGCTAAGAACTTCAACAAAGGTGATAAAGTTTCAGGTAAGATCAAGTCAATTACTGACTTTGGTATCTTCATCGGTCTTGACGGTGGTATTGACGGTCTTGTTCACTTATCAGACATTTCTTGGAATGCTGGTGAAGAAGCTGTTCGTGAATACAAGAAAGGCGATGAAATCTCAGCTGTTGTATTACAAGTTGACCCAGAGCGTGAGCGCATCTCATTAGGCGTTAAGCAAACTGAAGATGACCCGTTCAACCAGTATCTGACAGATAACAAAAAAGGTGCTATTGTTACAGGTAAAGTACTTGAAGTTGACGCAAAAGGCGCTAAGATTGAATTAGCTGAAGGCGTTGAAGGTTACTTACGTGTATCTGACATCTCTCGTGACCGTATCGAAGATGCGACTACTGAGTTATCAGTTGACGATAGTGTTGAAGCTAAGTTTATGGGTGTTGATCGTAAGAACCGCACTATTAGCTTATCTATCAAAGCTAAAGATCAAGCTGACGAACGTCAAGCAATGGACAATGTTAACCAAGCACCTACTGAAGATGCTGGTTTTGCAAATGCCATGGCTGAAGCATTCAAAAACGCTAAAGGTTAATCTTTACGTTTTAGGTTGAGGAGAGAATTTTCTCTCCTTGTTTATTTTAGGTTGCGAAAGCAAAATGAACACTGGAGGTCATGTGACCAAATCAGAACTCATTGAAATATTGGCAGATAAATTAAGTCATTTGTCGGCTAGAGAAGTTGAATTATCAATAAAAGAAATTCTTGAGATGATGGCGCAAACTCTTTCTAAGGGTGAACGAATTGAAATCAGAGGCTTTGGTAGTTTTTCTTTGCATTATCGAGCTCCTAGAGTAGGACGTAATCCTAAAACAGGTGAATCTGTAGAGCTTGCTGGAAAGTATGTTCCGCATTTCAAGCCAGGTAAAGAATTACGCGAAAGAGTTAATCTTTCGGTTGCGTAATCAGTAATAAATTATAAAATGGCATGCTAATTAGCATGCTTTTTTTTTAGCTAACATTTATTGGTAGGTTTATTATAGTGCGTCTGTATATAACGGTAATTTTTCTCATCTTCTTACTTACCATTGCTTTTATCTTTGGTAGTCAAAACAATCAAATTTTTACGTTAAATTATTTAATAGCCAAAACGGATATAACAGTTGCGTCTGCAGTTAGTTTATTCACTGGTCTGGGATTTCTCCTTGGCTTAGTTACGGCGTTTTTATTTCGTTTATTACGTAAATTAAAAACTAAACAAAGCAACTAATAGAGTTATTTATGCTTGAGTTAGCATTTCTTCTTTTACCTATTGCAGCCGCTTATGGCTGGTATATGGGGCGAAACAGTGTCAAACAAAATGACCAATCGGTCAAAGAGGCACTTTCTAAAAAGTTTTCTACCGGTATTAATTTTTTATTATCGAATCAACAAGATAAAGCTATCGATTATTTAATCGAAGCATTAAAGGTTGATGATGATACCGTTGAAGCACATTTTGCAATGGCAAACTTATTTCGTAAACGCGGTGAATTAGACCGAGCATTACGTGTTCATGAACATTTAGTACATCAAAAACATTTACCGTCAAAAGAAAAACAAAAAGCAGTTTTTGAATTAGGTAAAGATTTTTTAAGTGCAGGTTTATATGATCGGGCTGAAGCTATGTTTACCCGCTTACTGAAAACTAAAATATATGGCCTTAAATCGCTAACATTTTTATTTCAAATTTATCAATCAACTAGTGATTGGAAAGAGGGGATCGCGATGGAGAAATTAGTTGTTAAACATAATGACACTAAGCTCCTTCATATTTTAGCGAACTTTTACTGTGAAAAAGCGACACAGGCATTGAAAAATAAAAATTATATTGACGTTGTCGAGTTGTTGGAAAAGGCATTATCTTTTGATCCTAAGTCATGTCGAACCAATTGGTTATTAGCAAAAGTGTTTGAAGACCAAGAGCAATATGCAGAAGCATGTCGTTGTTATAATGAAATTTATCAGCAAGATAGTGAGTTTTTTCCTGATGTTATCGAAAATATGCATCAATGTTATATCAAACTAGATGCTGAAAAAGAGTTTTATCAGTTCTTACGCAAAGCTTATGAAGAAACAGGCTCGACGAGTTTGTTAATTAAGTATGTCGATAATATCGAACATAAACATGGCAATAAAAAAGCGCAAGACTATATGTTAACGGCGTTAAATCGACGGCCAACCATTGGCGGTTTTAAACGCTTTGTTAAGTTACAGGCTACCGATGAGGCGAACCATGTTAGCTCGGCTGGCATTGAAATGATCAAAGGTTTAATTACCTCATATATGAAGATTAAACCAAGATATTCATGTCGAACTTGTGGTTTTAATTCAAGTACTCATTATTGGTCATGTCCGTCTTGTCATGGTTGGGAGCAACTTAAACCTGTGCGTGGTCTCGAAGGCGAATAACGACGTATTTTTTTGCTATTTTATTCAATATTTTTGTCAAAGGTACTCACTTATATAGATAAGCTCCGTGCCTTTTCCTCAATCTAGGATAAAATACCTGCCAATAGATTCGTTTTTCTAAAAGTTTAAACATTTTGAAGGAAATTATTATGAATGATGCAAAAGTTGTTGTTGCATTAGATTTTGATAACCAAGCAGATGCACTCGCATTTGTTGATAAGATAAAACCAAGTGATTGCCGGTTAAAAGTAGGCAAAGAAATGTTTACTTACTTTGGCCCTGACTTTGTTAAAGCCTTAGTGGCACGTGGTTTTGATGTTTTCCTTGATTTAAAGTTTCATGATATTCCAAACACGGTGGCGAAAGCTGTTACCGCAGCAGCCGAACTTGGTGTCTGGATGGTCAATGTGCATGCCTGTGGTGGTTTAAAAATGATGCAAAAAGCCAAAGAAGCTTTATTACCCTATGGTGACAAAGCGCCGATCTTAATTGCCGTGACGGTATTAACCAGTATGGAAGCGAGCGACTTACTTGGTTTAGGGATTACTAAATCGCCACAAGAGCAAGTTGAACATTTGGCAAGCTTAGCTAAACAAGCAGGTTTAGATGGTGTTGTTTGCTCAGCGCAAGAAGCACAAACATTAAAGCAGCAGCTAGGCGCTGATTTTAAACTGATCACGCCAGGTATTCGACCTGCAGGTAGCAGCTTAGACGATCAAAAACGCGTAATGACACCAATCGAGGCGATAGCTGTTGGGGTTGATTATTTGGTGATCGGTCGTCCAATTACTAAAGCTGTTGATCCACAACAAGTTTTACAAGATATTAACACCACGCTAGGATAAATTTTGCGTTTTTATCGCTGTAGAATTTGACAAATTCCTGATCTATTTCTAAAACTATCTTTGTTACAGGATCGTAACAAAGATAGAAACTACACAAGGAATAGCATTATGATTTACATTCGTAAAATATTTTATATCGTCTTATTAACCCTTACACCTTTCTTTTTAGTTGCCAATGATAAAATAGCTGAAGCGGCATCACTGTCGTCAGAGGTTATTCAACTTATCGACATTAACAAAGCTGATATGAAAACCTTGGCTAAGCTTAAAGGGATCGGAAAATCGAAGGCACAAGCGATCATCAATTATCGAGAACTAAATGGTAATTTTAAATCGTTGGATGAGCTTTTAAAGATCAAGGGAATAGGTAAGAAAGTGCTTTTAGAAAATAAAGCGATGTTAACGATATAACTGCGTTGATAGCTAGGCTAAGTTAGAAATTAGCTGGCTATAGTAAAATAGTGACTAGATAGTAAAAAGGCTTATCATGGGTAACATGATAAGCCTTTTCTAATTTACTGATTGAAAATAATAATTATTATTTAACTAGATCAGCAACTAAATCTTCTAAAATACCTTGGTCGATAGCAAACTTACGAATACCTTCAGCCAGTTTTTCAACGGCCATTGGATCTTCGTTGTGCTGCCAAGCAAAAGTTTCAGCTGTTAATTGAGTAATTTCGTCACGTGAACGCGTCTCAACATTATCAGCAGAAAGTTTAGTAACTAAAGTACCTTCGGTATTTTGTAATTCAGTTAATAAGCCAGGTGATACTGTTAATAAATCACAACCTGCTAATTCGATCACTTCGCCAGTGTTACGGAAGCTTGCGCCCATTACCACTGTGTTATAACCGTATTGTTTGTAGTAATTATAAATACCAGTAACAGATACAACACCTGGATCTTCAGCACTGCTGTAATCTTGACCCGTTGAAGCTTTGTACCAATCTAAGATACGGCCAACAAAAGGAGAAATCAATGTTACGTTTGCTTCAGCACAAGCTATTGCTTGAGCTTTAGAAAATAATAACGTTAAGTTACAAGCAATGCCTTCTTTTTCTAATTGCTCAGCCGCTTTAATACCTTGCCATGTAGAGGCAAGTTTGATCAAAATACGTTCTTTAGCAATACCTGCAGCTTCATAAAGGGCAATTAACTTACGACCTTTTTCGATGCTTGCTTGAGTATCAAAAGATAAACGCGCATCTACTTCACTTGAAATACGACCAGGTACGTGTTTTAAAATCTCGCAACCGAAATTAACGATAAGCTGATCACAAACATCGCCAATATTTTTGCCACCAGCTTTTGCAATAGCATCTTCGATTAAATGTTTGTATTGAGGTAATTTTGCCGCTTGTAAAATTAAAGACGGGTTAGTTGTTGCATCTTGTGGATGTAATGCTTTAATTGAATCTACATCGCCGCTGTCAGCTACTACAATCGTTACTTTCTTTAATTGTTCTAATAAGTTCATTTGTTAACCTTATTCAATGATTTTTCTAATTCGCTCAGAGTTAATCGTTATAAAAATAATTGCCCCGTATTCTATCGAATAACGGGGCAAAATAACAATTTATCTTGTTGAGATTAAACGTAACGGTTTACGATATTCTCAAGTAGCTCTTGGCGACCAGATTCTTGCTTAGGGTTGATGTCATTTTCTAACACTAGCTTTGATAAACTATCTAAAGAGTGATCACCAGCCATAATGCTTTGACCTAAATCACCTTTCCAACCAGCGTAACGTTGGTCAACAAAATCAGTTAAAGGTGCATCTTCAATTAATTTAGCAGCGTTGATTAATGACTTAGCCATAGTATCCATACCACCAATGTGACCGATGAATAAATCATCACGTTCACATGATTGACGACGAAGTTTAGTATCGAAGTTAAAACCACCTGTGTCTAAACCACCAGCTTTTAAGATTTCGTACATTACTAATGTACATTCAGCAACGTCGTTAGGGAATTGATCTGTATCCCAACCGTTTTGCATATCACCACGGTTAGCATCAATACTACCCATTACGCCTTCAGCACAAGCAACAGCAACTTCATGATGGAAACTATGACCAGCAAGCGTTGCATGGTTTGCTTCAATGTTTACATGAACTTCACCAGCAATACCGTGCTTGTGTAAGAAACCAGCAACAGTTGCAGTATCGTAATCGTACTGATGTTTAGTTGGCTCTTGTGGCTTAGGTTCAATTAATAACTTACCTTTGAAACCAATTTTATGTTTATGTTCAATAACCATTTTAAGGAAACGTGCATATTGCTCGCCTTCTTGCTTAAGGTCAGTGTTTAATAATGTATCGTAACCTTCACGACCACCCCATAAAACGTAGTTCTCACCGCCTAAACGATTGGTAACATCCATAGCATGTTTAACTTGCGCCGCAGCATAAGCATAAAGATCTGGATTAGGGTTAGTAGAACCACCAGCACAAAAACGTGCATTTGAGAATAAGTTAGCCGTACCCCAAAGTAGTTGAACACCAGTGCGGTCCATTTCTTTTTCAAAAATGTCAGCAATGTGATTAACATTTGAGTGGAATTCTTTTAAAGAATTGCCTTCAGGTGCAATATCTGCGTCATGGAAACAGAAGTATGGAACACCTAATTTTTCAAAAAATTCAAACGCAACTTTAGCTTTTTGTTCTGCTAATTCAAGTTGGTTACCTGTTGGTTGGATCCAAGGACGGTCAAACGTACCAGCACCAAAAATGTCAGAACCGGCCCAACAAAAATTATGCCAATAACAAGCAGCAAAACGAAGGTGTTCTTTCATGGTTTTGCCAAGTACTACTTGGTTTTCGTCGTAGTAACGAAAAGCTAATGGATTAGTACTGCTTTCGCCTTCGAATTGGATTTTGTTTACGCTATTAAAAAATTGTTCGCTCATTGTCTTCTCCACTAATTTAACTAATAAAGTTATGAATATTGATTAAAAGTGTTTGGCAACACTTTGATAGATTGCTTGATATTTCTGATGTTGTTTAGCATAAAATTCTTGCATCACAGCATCAGGTTGAATTACGTCTTTAATTTTTCCTGCTTGGCAAACTTCGCTTGGTGCTAAACCCGTTACGCCAATACGCGCTAAGCGTGCTGCGCCGAAAGCCGGACCAACTTCACCACCTTCACGGTAAGTTAACGGACGATTTAACACGCTCGCTAGAATTCTTCCCCATAAAGGACTTTTAGCGCCGCCACCAATAACAGAAACTTGCTCGATCGTTGTACCTGCGTCTAACAATACTTGCTGACCATCGGCAAAAGCAAAAGCTACACCTTCTAGTACTGCTCGGCCGAGTTCGGCCGGGTTAGTATTATGACCTAAGCCAAAAAATACACCTTGCGCATTCGGGTTATTGTGCGGGGTACGCTCACCAGATAAATATGGTAAGAAAATAACTGAACTTGGCGCGCTAAAATCAAGTTTAGCGACTTCATCTAATAGGGCTTTTTCATTAGCAAAACCCGTTAACTCAGTGACCCAGCTTAAGCAGCTAGCGGCACTTAAAATTACCGACATTTGATGCCAAGTATTTGGAATACAATGACAGAACGCGTGTACAGCGCCGTCAGGATTTGGTTGGTAACTTTCATTAGCGACAAAATAAACGCCAGAAGTACCTAATGATAAAAACGCTTCATGAGGGTTAATAACGCCTATACCCGCAGCGCCGCCTGCGTTATCACCAGCTCCGGCAACAACAGGAATTTGTTTAGTGCCCCAAAGCTCTGCCACTTCAGCGCTTAGCTGACCGGTAATTTCAGTACCTTCGAACAAGGTCGGCATGTGATCAATCGTTAGGTCTGTCGCCGCTAACATTTCAGGTGACCACTGGCGGTTTTCTACATCTAACCAAAGTGTACCTGCGCTATCTGACATGTCTGAGGCAAAATTCCCAGTCATTAAAAAGCGTAAATAATCTTTCGGTAATAAAACTTTTGCCACTTTCGCGAAATTTTCAGGCTCATGATTTTTAAGCCAAACTAACTTAGGCGCTGTAAATCCAGGCATAGCAATATTGCCGGCTATTTTTCTTGAGTTTGGTTCACGTGCTTCAAGCTCTTTACATTCAACTTCACAGCGACCATCGTTCCATAAAATAGCAGGGCGAATAACATTGTTATCGCTATCTAATAATGTTGCACCATGCATTTGACCGGCAATACCAACACCGGTTACTTTCGATAATAAGTCAGCATTGTTAGCTTTAATTTCATTAATTGCTTCACAGGTTGCTGTCCACCAATGTTGTGGATTTTGCTCTGACCATAAAGGTTTAGGTCTTGAAACATCAATTGCAATGCTTGCTTGTGCTAATAGATTGTCTGAGTCATCAAGTATAATAACTTTAACGCCAGAGGTTCCTAAATCAATTCCTAAATACATAGACGAGTACCAATAAATGTTATGTTAATCATGTTAGCGCTAACAATAACATCGTCATTCAAACGTTTCAACATCTTTTTTTATAAAAAGTTTATATTTCTTGTTACAGTGTATGATAAATAAAATTATTGTGGTAACGCTATCATTATGTTTATTATAATAACCAAAGCAGGCTTTAATCGGTTAAACTAGTTTTAATTTGTTAATAAAATAATAAAAAGAGCAATTATGAAAAAAAGTATCTCCCCCAGTTTATATTTTGCCATTGTTGTCGCTTTAGGCGGTTTTATCTTTGGTTTTGATGCGTCAGTAATCTCTGGCGTGGTTGGCTTTGTCAGCGATGAATTTAACTTAAATGAATGGCAGCAGGGCTTTGTGGTTAGTTCGCCAACGCTTGGCGCATTGCTTGGTTCTTTTTTTGCTGGTCCTTGTGCTGATTTGTACGGCCGTAAAAAAGTTATTATCGCTATTGCTGCACTGTATGTGATCTCTGCGATATTTTCAGCCTTTGCCAGTAACTATTATATGTTGGTTGGCGCTAGAATGATCGGCGGTATAGCTTTTGCTTCATTAGTATTAGCGCCGATGTATATTGCAGAGATATCACCGGCTAAGCTGCGAGGAAAAATGATTTCGATAAACCAGCTCAATATTGTTATTGGTTTGTCGGCGGCTTATTTTGCTAACTACTATTTATTACAGCTTAGTGGCGGTACTGATCAACTGATTGCAACCCTAGGAATTAAAGACAATGTTTGGCGCTGGATGTTAGGGCTGGAAATTATCCCTGCATTTTTATACTTTTTATTATTGTTTACTATTCCAGAAAGCCCACGTTGGTTAGTGGTCAATGAGAAACTAGCACAAGCGAAAAAAGTAATAGAAAAACTCTTCCCTGAGCAAAAAGCACAAAAAATTATTGATGATATTCAACATGATCACAGTGAGCATGCGCCGCCATTGTTCATAAGATTAAAAGAATTATTTTCGACTAAAATGAGGTTTGTTTTGGTTGTTGGCTTAATTGTCGCGGTCAGTCAACAAATTACCGGCGTTAATGCGGTTTATTTTTATGCGCCAAGTATTTTTGAGCAAAGTGGAATAGGGCAAGACGCTGCTTTTTCTCAAGCGATTTGGGTTGGTATTATCAATATTGTTTTTACTATTATTTCTATGTTATTGATTGACCGCTTAGGACGAAAACCTTTAATGGTTTTTGGCTTAGCGGGGGTATTTATTAGTATGACTATTGCAGCGTACGGCTTTAATCAAGCGACTTATCAATTAACAGAGCAAAGTGTTACTGCGATTGAGTCAATGGAAATAAAAACCCAAGTGATGCCGTTAGTTGGGAAAACGTTCAATAATGACGTTGATTATAAAAATGCACTGATTGAAGTATTAGGTGAGCAGCAAGTGAGAAATCATCAATCGGTATTAATTCAAGTGGCAGCGAATATTAACCCAACGATTATTCTTATGGGTATTTTAGGCTTTGTCGCCTCGTTTGCAATATCCCTTGGCCCGGTTATGTGGGTGTTATTAGCAGAAATATTCCCGAACCATTTACGTGGTATCGGTATTGCCTTTACAGGTGTGGTAAATAGTGCAGTTAGCTTTACTATTCAACTATTATTTCCATGGGAATTAGCGATGTTAGGAACAGCGACAACCTTTATGATTTACGGAATTTTTGCCTTAATAGGGTTAATTTTAGTGTGTCGCATGCTGCCTGAAACCAAAGGTAAGTCGTTAGAAGAAATTGAAACTGTGTTTATTCGTAAAGAAACGAGATAAGGCTAATAACATGAATAATGTTCGATGGGGTATTGTCAGTACCGGAAGAATTTCAGCACAATTTGCCCATGATATGCAATTTGTTAATAACGGAGAATTGGCAGCGGTCGCCGCTCGTAATATTAATAGTGCCCAAGCATTTGCCGAACAGCATCATATTGCTAAAACCTATGCAGCTTATCAAGCTATGTTCGACGACCCTGAAATTGATGCGATTTATATTGGCACACCACATACTTTTCATTTTGATCATGCCATGGCTGCGATAGCTGCGGGTAAACATGTGTTATGTGAAAAGCCAATAACGATTAGCGCCGAACAATGCATTGCACTATCAAAAGAGGCAAAAGCACAGGGCGTTTTATTAATGGAAGCGATGTGGACTTATTTCTTGCCTGCGATAAATAAAGCTAAACAATGGATTGATGCTGGCCGTATTGGGCAAATAAAACATATCAAAGCCGATTTTGGCTACCCAATCGCTTATGATGAAAATAGTCGTGAATATGATAAAAACTTAGCCGGAGGCTGTTTATTAGATATGGGAATTTACCCTTTAGCTATCGCTCATTTTTTCGCGAATCAAGATTTAGACAATTTGCATGTTATCGCAAACTTAGCGCCAAACGGCGTTGATGACGATGTTATTATGACGGCTAACTCAGGTAAGATTAAAATCACATTGGCTACTTCGTTTCAATGTCGGTTAAGAAATAGCGCTTATATTATTGGCGATAAAGGCTATATTGTTATTCCTGATGCTTTTCGCACATTTCAATGTTCGTTGTATGAACTAGATGATTTAATTGAGCATTTTGACGATGGCAGAGAAAGTTTAGGTTTTCAGTTTGAAGCCGAACATTTTGGCGAGCTTATTCGTCAAGGTGTCATAGAGAGCCCTGTGGTTAGCCATGCCCATAGTTTGTTATTTCAAACACAAATGGAACGAATAAAAGCCTTATTCTAATTAAGCGACTTCACTGTGTAAATTAGATGCTAATTAGGTACTAGTTCGGTGGTAATGGTAAATCAGATAATGGGCTAATAACGCCATTAGCGCCATGTTCTATGACATGCGTATAAATTTGTGTCGTACGGATATCAGTATGCCCGAGTTGTTCTTGTACCGTTCTAATATCGGCGCCGCGTTGTAGTAAGTGGGTTGCAAAAGAATGGCGTAAGGTATGGCAGGTAACATTTTTGTCAATTTCGGCTTTAAACGAACCTTGTTTAACGGCTTTACGTAACATGGTTTCATTGATGTGATGGCGCCTTAAAGCATTAACTTCAGGGTCGTTACTGAGCCGGCTTGAGGGAAATAAATAATGCCAAGCAAAGTCTAAACGCGCAAAGGGATATTTTTTTGCTAAAGCGAAAGGTAAGTGAACGCCTTGATAGTGTGGGTTTTTATTATCATGCTGAAAATATTGATGAGTAGCATTAATTTGTGCTTTTAAGGGGGCGACTAGCTGTTTCGCCAAAGTTACCACACGATTCTTACCGCCTTTTCCTCGCCATATTTTCACACAATGGTGATCAAAATCGATATCTTGCACGCGTAGCCTTACTACTTCCATTAACCTCAGACCACTTCCGTACATTAACTGACAAGGCAAGGCGTAGTTAGCATCAACCATGGTTAGTAATTTAGCTACTTCAGTTTTTGTTAACACCGTTGGTAATTTTTGACTGATGCGGCTTTTATTAAACCTTAATGCAAGTGTCAGCGGTTTATTGAGAACATTTTTATATAAAAACACCAATGAATTAAGCGCCAACGCTTGTGATTTAGGGGCGATATTCATTGAATTAGACAAATAAGATAAAAACATTTCTACCTCGGTGTCATGGCAACTATTTGGGTGCTTTTTATTATTAAAATTAATAAAGGCTTTGATCCAATATAAATAGGACTCAATTGTGCGTTTAGCATATCTTTTGGTCCACATTAATTCTTTAACATGGGTTAAAAATAAAGAGCTCATCTTCTCTCCAATTAACTTTTATATGAAACCTGTGATTATATACAGTGTAGTTGTGATTTTGTTTTTTACTAAAAAATATATTTATTACCATCATAGTTGTTGTTTATCTGTTAAATATACTGTCATTTTAAGTTGAGTTTTTAGGTTTAAAGTTTTACTAGATGAGGCTACCTTTAATTAACTATCAGTTAAAACTGTTGATTGGCATTTAATCCAGGTTTTACTCGCAGTAATTAAATGACGTTATTAACATGTTTAAAATACTTAATATATAAGGAAGAACGGCGTAAAACACATTAATGGCTTACGGAGTTAAATCCCTGTAACAAGGTATTATTTTTTATATTTTATTGACGAAAGTATAATAAATAACCGATAGTTAATTATCATCAACAATGACTTTTTAAATGATACGATAAATGACTAGCCAAATATTTTTAGTTAGCCGCAATAGTTGGCTAAGTGTCACTACATTACTTTCGTAATTTTTATCTCTTGCAAAGTCGTGTTTAATGTAATTTCAATGAGCAGCAATAAATAGGTGAATGACATGTCTTATATTGATGGTTTTGTAGCAGCGGTACCAACAGAAAATAAAGAAAAATACCTGGTTCATGCAAAGTTATCGGCTGTGGTCTTTAAAGACCATGGCGCTTTAAAAATCACCGAAGCGTGGGGTTATAATGTACCAGATGGTGAGGTAACCTCATTTCCAATGGCAGTTCAATGTTCAAAAGATGAAACTGTCGTGTTCTCATCTGTTATGTGGCCATCGAAAGAGGTTCGTGATGATGCTTGGCAAGCCATTATGGCAGATCCTAGAATGGACCCAGAGCAAAATCCAATGCCATTTGATGGTAAGCGTTTAATATACGGCGGTTTCGAGGTCATTCTGGAAGAATAACTTAGTGTTGTAGATGCTAGGCTGTAGTGATAAAACTCGCTCTTTTAACTAAATACCACGAGCTTTGCAATATAACGCTATTGGCGGTTATATTTTAAAAGTGATAATTCTCAAGAATAAAGTAGTAGAAAGCAAAAGAGCTGCCATAAGGCAACTCTTTTTATAATATGGTGCTCGCTACTGGACTCGAACCAGTGACACCTTGCATGTCATGCAAGTACTCTAACCAACTGAGCTAAGCGAGCAAATTGTTTTCTGCTGGGCAGTAGGAACTACTCAACGGGCGCTATATTAGCGATCTGATTATCGACATGCAAGTAGTTTTATTTATTTAACTATGCTTTTTTTATCAAGTGGTTAATTAGTCGACAATTGCAGTAAGTTGCTTGGTTTGTATCACTCGTAAACGTATAAAAAGTAATACTGCCGCGGCGGATAAACCAATAATAAAACCAATCCAAAACCCTTGAGCTCCCATCGCGCTTACTAAATTATCAGTGATCGCTAATAAATAACCTATGGTGAGACCAACCAACCAATATGAAATAAAAGTGATCCATAAAATTGCTTGTGTGTCTTTATAGCCTCGAAGGGCACCAGCAGAGATCACTTGTACCGTATCTGAAAACTGATATAAACAAGCTAAAAACATTAAACTTGCTGCTAAAGTGATCACTTCGATGTCGTTCGAATAAATATCGGCAATATGAAATCTTAACAAATAGGTTGATATTGCGGTCACTGAGGCGATGATCAAACCGGTAATAAAAGCATGGTTGGTAATTTCTTGCGCCTGTTGAAATTTTTTCTCGCCAATGGCGTAACCCACTTTTATGGTTACTGCCATGGCGATACTTAATGGGATCATAAATAAAATGCCGGTAAAATTTAACGCGACTTGATGACTTGCGACAATTGTCGCGCCAAAAGGTGCTAATAACAGTGCGACCACTGAAAATAAGCTTACTTCAAATAGCAGTGATAATGCGATAGGAATGCCAACAGAGAGCACCGCCCAAATTTCTTTTTTGTTTGGTTTACTAATGCGCGCAAAAATATTGTATTGCTTTAGCTGTGATGAATATTGCACATAACCCACCATCATTAAAAACATCAGGCCATATACTATTGCGGTCGCGATACCACAACCAGCGCCACCATAGGCTTTAAAGCCTAGACCGCCGTAGATAAATAAATAATTTAATGGAATGTTAAGTAATAAACCAATAACACTTATCACCATGGTTGGTTTAGTAAGTGAAATGCCTTCGGTGAAGTTTCTAAGTACCATAAAGAGAAAACAGCAGGGCGCACCCCAAATAACATAAAATAAATAATCTGTGCTTAATTGGCTAAGTTTAGGCTCTATAGTTAAGTGTGCTTTGGCAATGGGTAAACAGATAACAAAGAGTACGATAAAAGCGAACGAGATAAAAAGTGCTATCCAACCGGTTTGTATGGTGGTATATGCAATTTTATCGTGCTGTTTACTACCCGCATACTGTGCCACAATCGATGTTAACGCCATAATTAAGCCATATACTGTTAACACTATTGGTACCCAAATACTGCTGGCTAAAGCGACGGCAGCTAAATCGGTGGCGCTAACTTGACCTGCCATAACCGTGTCAAAGAAACCAACTAAGTTACTAATTAACTGAGTAATTAAAATTGGAAGCGCTAACGAAAATAGCGATTTGGTATTGGTGATATATTTTTGAAATTTCATTACTGCAGTTTTTAGGTAGAATAGGGGAAAATCGAGAATATGGATCATATATGTTTACAGGCATAGTGCAAACACAAGCTGAAGTTTTGTCAGCAGTTATTGAAAATAACTCACTGAAATTAAAAATCACGCTCGATAAACGCTATTTATCACAGCTAGCAATTGGCGCTAGTGTTGCTAATAATGGTGTTTGTTTAACGGTTGTTGAATTTGGCTTAATTGAGCATAACAAGACAAATGACCAAGGTTACATGTGTTTTGATGTAATAGATGAAACGTTACGCGTTACAAATTTACATGAGTTAAATCAAGGTGATAGGGTTAATGTGGAACGTTCATTAAAAATGGGCGATGAATTAGGGGGTCATATTGTCAGTGGTCATATTCATGGTGTAGCAAAGGTTATTCACATCAAAAAAGATCAATACAACTGCCAAGTTGACCTGCAATGTTCTGATGCGTTAATGAAGTATATTCTGCCGAAAGGTTTTATCACCCTTAATGGTATTAGCTTAACGGTTGGTGACGTGGTTAATAATATCGTCAGTGTGCATTTAATCCCAGAAACGCTAAAAATCACCAATTTAGGTTCAGTGCAATTGTTTGATAAATTAAACATTGAACTCGATCAGCAAACCGTCACTATCGTCGATACGATAGAGCGCATGCAGCTAACGCTTAAACATTGTGATTAAATGACTTTAATAAGAATTTACTAATCGTCACTATCAACAGCTAATTGAATTTTTTGCTGATATTCGTCGATATGCATATTAAGGTGAATGTCACGGCAGCAAGTTGGGCATGACTCGTAATAATCTTGATCACCACAGGTGGTGTCCAAACTAACAGATAAGCGGTGGCCACAGTGCGGGCATGTGATACGTAATTGAGTAATATCTTGTGACATACAAACTCCGATAACTAATAGTTAAAATTTCCAATGTCCTTATAGCGATTGATGTAAGGCAATAATTCTATGTAAAGCGGACTGTGCTTGTTCAATATAAGCACCTTTAAACATATTGAGATGATTTAATATATGATAAAAATTATAAACAACTTTGCGATGTTCATAACTCATAGGTAACGGATACGTGTGTTGATAGCCGCGATAAAATGCGGCGGGGAATTGGCCAAATAATTCTGTCATGGCAATATCTACTTCCCGATCACCAAAATAACAGGCCGGATCATAAATAATCGGTTGCTGGTCAATAAAGCCGACATTACCTTGCCATAAATCGCCATGTACTAAACAGGGTGAAACCTGATGGTGCGCTAGCAAATCTTTGCAAATCGAAACAATATAAGCAATATCGCCTAAGATCACTGATTTTTCGGTTAATAATTGTAGTTGCCAAGCAATACGCTGTTCGCAGAAAAAACTCCGCCAATTAGTTTGCCAGCGATTGGGCTGAATAGTGGTACCAATATAATTGTCTTCAAACCAACCAAATTGCCCATGGCTGGTCGATTGATGTAATTCGGCGAGTTGTACCCCTAATTCAAACCATAAAATATCATTAGGTTGAGCGAAATGTTCATATTGTAATACTAAGAAGCTTTTATCTAAGGTCGTACCTAAACAGACAACTTTAGTGCAGGCGATAGTGCTGAGGTTTTTAATTCGTTTGAGGTTTTCACATTCTGCAATGAATAAACCTAATTTGTCTTTGTCATTGAGTTTTACAAAGTACTGCTGCGGCTGATCATTAAGTTTGCCCGCAACCTTAAAAGCCAAGTTAATATCGCCGCCATTAACATTAGTTTTTTCATCGATTAAAAAAGTACGATTTGTTTCTTTTGTTATGGCGTCACAGATAGCAGCCCACATAATCTTTTGTCATTGATAGCCCCGAATTAAGTATAGCCATAGTTGATGAAATGACATAAATATTACCTTTTGCGGTTTTAAAGCAATAAATACGTGATAAAACAGCTTTATCCGTTGCAATATCAGGAGTTTTCCCCTATATTTCTGAGCTCATTTATTACCTGTTTATGCTCATTTTATCTAACGAGTTTCATACTTTTAAATTTACTCTTTGAAATGTTTGCTGTGGTGTTTATTAAATACATCAAAACCACACTAGGTAAGTTAATTTAGTTTTATCGTGTTTTAGCGATTAGTTAGCAAGTGGCACTTAGTATGTGTCACCACTGTGTAAGGAAAATTCATGCCTGTTATTACTCTCCCTGACGGAAGTCAACGCTCATTCGACAATGCTGTATCTGTAATGGATGTTGCTCTTGATATTGGTCCAGGTTTAGCGAAAGCGACAATTGCTGGACGTATCGACGGTAATTTAGTTGATGCTTGTGAATTAATCGAATCAGATGCTGCATTACAATTAATCACCAGTAAAGACGCGGAAGGGCTTGAAATTATTCGCCATTCTTGTGCGCATTTATTAGGTCACGCGATCAAACAAGTATGGCCAGATACTAAAATGGCGATTGGTCCTACCATTGATAACGGTTTTTATTACGACGTTGATTTAGCTGAAACGATCACAGAAGATGATCTTGTTAAGTTAGAAAAACGCATGACAGACTTAGCCCGTACCGGTTACGAAGTTGTTAAAAAAACAGGCTCTTGGCAGGATGCTTACGATGCATTTACCGAGCGCGGTGAAACATACAAATTAGAAATTCTTGATGAAAACATCGAGAAAACAGACACGCCGGCGTTATATCATCATCAAGAATATATCGACATGTGTCGTGGTCCTCATGTGCCAAGCATGCGTCATTGTCATCATTTTAAATTAATGAAAGTTTCTGGTGCCTACTGGCGCGGTAACTCTGATAACAAAATGTTGCAACGTATTTACGGCACAGCATGGGCAGATAAAAAACAATTAAAAGCGTATATCCAACGTTTAGCCGAAGCTGAAAAACGTGATCATCGTAAAATTGGTAAAACCTTAGACTTATTCCATTGGCAAGAAGAAGCGCCAGGCATGGTGTTTTGGCATAACGATGGTTGGACGATTTATACCGAATTAGAAAAGTTCATTCGTGAAAAGTTACATGAATATGATTACGACGAAGTAAAAGGGCCATTAATGATGGACCGCGTACTTTGGGAAAAATCAGGTCATTGGGACAAATATGGCGAAAACATGTTTACTACTACATCTGAAAAACGTGAATATGCTATTAAGCCGATGAACTGCCCTGGTCACGTACAAATTTTTAACCAAGGGTTAAAGTCTTACCGTGACTTACCATTACGTATGGCTGAGTTTGGCTGTTGTCACCGTAATGAACCATCAGGGGCTTTACATGGTTTAATGCGCGTTCGTGGTTTTACCCAAGATGATGCGCATATCTTCTGTACTGAGCAACAAGTACAAGCAGAAGTTACTCAATGTATTCAAATGGTTTACGATGTTTATAAATCATTTGGCTTTGAAGATATTTTAGTTAAATTATCAACGCGTCCTGAAAAGCGCATTGGTAGTGATGAAATATGGGACAAAGCAGAAGCCGGTTTAGCTAATGCATTAACTGAGTTAGGTATTCAATTTGAATATTTACCAGGTGAAGGTGCGTTTTATGGTCCTAAAATTGAATTTACTTTATTAGATTGTTTAGGTCGTAACTGGCAATGTGGTACAGTACAACTCGATTTTGCTTTACCAGGGCGTTTAGACGCTTCTTATATTGGTGAAGACGGTGAAAAACATGTTCCAGTAATGATTCATCGTGCAATTTTGGGGTCACTTGAACGTTTTATCGGTATTTTAATTGAAGAGTACACAGGTAAATTTCCAGCGTGGTTATCGCCAATTCAAGCAACTGTGATGAATATTACCGACAAACAAGGTGAATATTGCCAAAAAGTTGCAAAAAAACTGAAAGAAAGTGGATTTAGAGCAAAACTAGACTTGAGAAATGAGAAGATAGGCTTTAAAATCCGCGAGCACACATTAAAGCGTGTTCCATATCTTTTAGTCGTAGGTGACAAAGAAATGGAAAATGGCGAAATTGCTGTTCGAACACGAAGTGGTGAAGATTTAGGAAAAATGTCAGTAGATGACTTTATTGCCAAATTAACTGAAGAAGTTAGCAGTAGAAGTTAGTATTGATATCAAACAATATTTGTAACGCAAACCTTAATGCGAAAGTAGGTTTGATTTTTATTAAGTTCTTTGGAGGAACAGGCTATTAAAAATGGTCAAAAGGGCGGTCAAAAAGAACCGGCACATCGTTTAAATGAATTAATTACAGGTACAGAAGTACGTTTAATTGGTGCAGATGGCGAAGCAATGGGCATTGTTTCATTAGAAGAAGCAATGGATGAAGCTGATAAAGCAGGTGTAGATCTCGTTGAGATCAGCCCAACAGCTAAGCCTCCCGTTTGTCGTGCAATGGATTACGGCAAGTTTCTTTACGAAAAAAGTAAAGAACAAAAAGAACAACGAAAGAAGCAAAAACAGATTCAGGTTAAGGAAATTAAATTCCGTCCTGGAACTGATGAAGGCGACTATCAGGTAAAACTACGCAACCTGAGACGCTTCATAGAAGGTGGTGACAAGGCTAAGGTAACTTTACGTTTCCGCGGCCGTGAAATGGCCCACCAAGAATTGGGACTGGATCTTTTAAATCGCGTAAAGAAAGATTTAGAAGACATTAGTGTTTGCGAATTCTTCCCTCGTCGAGTGGAAGGACGTCAAATGATAATGGTACTAGCACCAATCAAACGATAATACTTGGTAATAGCAAGTAGTAAGGTGTAAACCTTACTCACCAATGTTATCTAGCAACGGGTAGTTGAGGCCTTGCAAGTATGGTTGATAAGTTTTCTTATTTTAATCATCGCCTGAACTGCTAAATTTAAATGGCAATTATTCATTCTGATGAATGTGATAATGAATGCGGAGTATATTCATGCCTAAAATGAAAACCAATAAAGGTGCTGCAAAGCGCTTTAAACCGACAGCTAATGGCTACAAATTTAAACAAGCGGGTCTACGTCATATTTTGACTAAGCGCCGTACTAAAGTTAAGCGTCATCTTCGTGCTAAATGCATGATCGCCGCTTCTGACATCAAGTCAGTTAAAAAACTTTTACGTCACGCTTAATAGGAGAAATAACAAATGGCTAGAGTAAAACGCGGTGTTGTAGCACGCGCACGTCATAAAAAGGTTCTAAAGCAAGCTAAAGGTTACTACGGTGCACGTAGTCGCGTTTATCGCGTTGCTTTCCAAGCTGTAACTAAAGCTGGACAATACGCTTACCGTGACCGTCGTCAACGTAAACGTCAATTCCGTCAACTTTGGATTGCTCGTATCAACGCAGCATCTCGTCAAAATGGTTTAACTTACAGTCGTTTTATTAACGGCCTTAAGAAAGCATCTATCGAGATTGATCGTAAGATCTTAGCTGATATCGCTGTATACGATAAAGCAGCTTTCTCTGTATTAGTATCTAAAGCAGAAGCTGCTTTAGCATAATACAGGCTGAAAACTTTTGGAAAGGGACGCTTTAAGCGTCCCTTTCTTTTTCTGATACTTTTTCTTGTCTATTTGTTTCGCTTACTTCGTCAAATATGCTCGCTTATTGGCATAAGCTGCGCGTATTTTCCTTGTTATCAAAACAACGACACATCGAAAAACCTATCAGAATAGTCTGAGCTAACATAACGAATGTTAATATTAGCGAATGATATTTTATTGATGATTAGATATTATTCACTACCATTAATGTTTCAACTATTTAAGAGCTAGAAAAATGAGCCTTGCTGATCAAGTTTTAGCGGTAAATAATGATTTACCTATTCGTACCGATGCACCAGTGCATAGCGGTAAAGTACGTTCTGTTTATTGGTTAACTGAAGCTGATAGCCG
Organism: Thalassotalea sp.; assembly: GCA_051251725.1. Lineage (GTDB taxonomy): Bacteria > Pseudomonadota > Gammaproteobacteria > Enterobacterales > Alteromonadaceae > JALZUE01. Next base: position 31,245 of record JBPOFN010000011.1, read on the forward strand.
CCGTTTAATTGCCGAAAAAAATTACCCCGTACCTGCTGACACACCACTTGCTATTATGGTGATCAGTGACAGGATCTCAGCTTTTGACTGTATCTGGCAAGGGCAAGGCGGTATGAAAGGTGTCCCGGGAAAAGGGGCAGCTTTAAATGCTATTTCAAACCATTGGTTTAAATTATTTAAAGAGCAAGGCTTAGCTGACTCGCACATTTTAGATATTCCTCATCCTTTTGTTTGGATTGTGCAAAAAGCACAACCCGTGATGATTGAAGCAATTTGTCGTCAGTATATTACTGGTTCAATGTGGCGTGCTTACACTAAAGGCGAACGTGACTTTTGTGGTATTGAATTACCAGAAGGGCTTGAAAAAGACACTAAATTAGCAAAATTACTACAAACACCGTCTACCAAAGGTATTCTCGAAGGAATTCCTGGGGTGCCGGCAGTTGATGACGTTAATATTACTCGTAAAAATATTGAAGATAATTATCAAGCCTTTAACTTTAAATCTGCTGATGATATTGCGCTTTATGAAAAGCTGTTAACAGAAGGCTTTGATGTTATCACCGCGGAACTGGCTAAAATTGATCAAGTGTTTGTTGATACCAAATTTGAATTTGGTTATGTCAAAGACATCAAAGGTAATGATAAGTTAATTTATATGGATGAAGTTGGCACACCTGACTCATCACGTATTTGGGATGGCAGTGAATATCGTCAAGGCAAGGTTGTTGAAAACTCGAAAGAAGGCTTTCGTCAATTATTGTTAAACCATTTTCCAGATCCAGATATTTTATTAAATAAAGATCGCATGACCGAGCGCTTAGCTTTAGCTGTGAATAATGAATTACCAACAGATGTGTTAATGTCTGTTTCTAAAACTTATACCGATATTGCTGAGAAAATTACCGGCCAAAAAATTGTCTTAAGTGATAATCCAAAAGCAGAAATAATTACTATTTTAAAAGACCAATATCAATTAGTTGATTAAGTTGCTTGTCATTTAACTAACTGTTTATTGTCAATCGTAAAAAAGCCCTTGATTTAAAGGGCTTTTTTGCTTCTGTATTTTACTTTGTTGATTTACTTAACCGATTAATTTACTTGGCGTTGTGACAAATAAATCAAATGACAGAGGGGCATTTAATAATGTTTCATCTACTTGATATTGAATAAAACCATTATGGTTAAAAAACGCTTGTAACGTTTCAAGGCTTGTCTCATCGCTAGCCAGTTCAAGTTGCTGATAATAAGCTTTAGTTGCCTCTTCTTCACTATCTTCAGGGGTAATAAATAATGGCATCGGCAAGCTTAATACCGTAATAGACTGCACTTTGTTATATTCTTTCGCGATACTTTGTAATAGGAATTTAGCCACGCCTTGTTTTCTATACTCAGGTAAAACACTAAAAGCTTCAATTAACATATGTGTTTTAGAATTTTTAACATCTGCAATAATGGCTAATGATTCACAAAGTTCAGCTGATAAGTTTTGCCCTTTAAAATATAAATTTAACGGTAACTCCCAATCTGTTGCTTCATCATCGCCTTCAATTATTGCGTAGCTTTTTAATGCTTCACGATGTTTATTTAAGGTAATTAATTCTATTTCAGCTTTTGCGACGATTTTTTGTTTTTCATCGAACACATTAACTTCTTGGATTAATTGCCAATCAAAAGATGATTTAACTTCAGGTTTATTAAATATAACGGAATAGTTCATGATTAGTTTTATGCTTTTAAATGATGTTGGATGATTAAGCCTCATTTACGCTTAACCATAGATTTTATAAATTACCGTATTTTACCACCACAACATGGTAAGTTCACAGCAGTTAATTATTTTGTTTAACGGTTTTAAATTTCCCTTTGTATTTGCGTCATTGACAGATTCAAGATCTCAGCGCTGACGGTGAATAAAATCTGGCTTGAAATTGGCTATTTCGCTAAGTCTATTAATTTAAATGTAAAATTATGCGATATTTTTACATTTAGCGTCATTATTACTACATTCGAACGTGGTTTTTGTGTAAAATCACACACAATTTTTACAATCAAAACAGTCTACCCAAAGCCAAATTGGCGGTTGAGGAAATCATGAATTTAGACGATATAATATTGCAGGCTGAAAAAGCTATTAATGAAGCATCGGATCCTGCTGCGCTTGATGAAGTGCGCGTTAACTTTTTAGGGAAGAAAGGTTTATTTACAGAGCAAATGAAAGGCTTAAGTAAATTACCAAAAGAAGAAAAGCCTAAAGCGGGCCAAGTGATCAATATTGCTAAGCAAACAGTACAAAAAGCATTATCAGAACGCGGCGAATTATTACGTGCACAAGAAATTGAAGCGAAATTATCGACGGAAGCGATTGATATCACTTTACCGGGGACAACAAATGACGCCGGTGGTTTGCATCCTGTTACTCGTACTATCGAACGCATTGAAAAATTCTTTGGTGAATTAGGTTTTGAAGTCAAATCAGGACCAGAAGTTGAAGATGACTTTCATAACTTTGACGCTTTAAATATTCCTGAGCATCATCCTGCACGCCAAGATCACGATACCTTTTATTTCAACCCTAAATTGGTATTACGTACGCAAACCTCTGGTGTGCAAATTCGCACCATGGAAAAAGAACAGCCACCACTGCGTATTATCTCACCGGGTAAAGTTTACCGTAATGATTACGATCAAACGCATACGCCGATGTTCCATCAGGTTGAAGGCTTATTAGTTGATAAAGATGTCAGCTTTACCCATCTTAAAGGAATTTTGCATGACTTTTTGCATAACTTCTTTGAAGAAGATTTAGAAATTCGTTTCCGTCCTTCTTATTTCCCATTTACTGAACCGTCAGCAGAAGTTGATGTGATGGGTAAAAATGGTAAATGGTTAGAAGTATTAGGTTGTGGCATGGTGCATCCAAATGTACTGCGCTCAGTTGGCATTGACCCAGAAGTTTATACCGGTTTTGCTTTTGGTATGGGCGTTGAGCGTTTAACTATGTTGCGCTATGGGGTGAATGACTTACGTGCATTCTTTGAAAATGATCTACGTTTTTTAAAACAGTTTAAGTAAGGCCGCGATAAAATGAAATTTAGTGAATCTTGGTTACGTGAGTGGGTAAATCCTGCAATTTCTTCTGATGAATTAACCCATCAAATTACCATGGCTGGTCTTGAAGTTGACGGTGTCGAAGCTGTTGCCGGTGTCTTTAGCGGCGTTGTCGTTGGTGAAGTGGTTGAATGTGGACCACATCCTGATGCTGATAAATTACAAGTGACCAAAATTAATGTTGGCAATGCCGCCGAGGATGGCGAGTTAGTTGACATTGTTTGTGGCGCAAAAAACTGTCGTCAAGGTTTAAAAGTCGCGGTTGCTATGGTTGGCGCAGTCTTACCGGGCGATTTTAAAATTAAAAAAGCAAAATTACGTGGCCAGCCATCATTTGGTATGCTTTGTAGTGAGTCTGAGCTTGGATTAGCCGATAGCGCTGACGGTATTATTGAATTACCGCTTGATGCCCCCATTGGTACAAATATTCGTGAATATTTAACGTTAGACGACGTAACCATTGATGTTGATTTAACGGCCAACCGTGGTGATTGTTTAAGCATTAAAGGTTTAGCACGCGAAGTGGGCGTATTAAACTCACTTGCCGTTACTGAACCTGAAATTACTGCCGTTGCAGCGCAAATCGATGATAGCTTAACAATTAATATTCAAGCGGTAGAAGCTTGTCCGCGTTATCTTGGCCGAGTTATTAAAAACATTAATCTTGCGGCGCAAACACCGCTTTGGTTAGTTGAAAAACTGCGCCGCTGTGGTGTTCGTTCAATTGATCCTGTGGTTGATGTCACCAACTATATTTTATTAGAACAAGGGCAGCCAATGCATGCCTTTGATTTAGCTAAATTAGACGGCGCTATTAATGTTCGTTTAGCCAATAAAGATGAAAAACTCACTTTATTGGATGGCAATGAAGTGACATTAAACGAAAAAACGTTAGTTATTGCTGATGATAATAAAGCGTTAGCGATGGCGGGTATTTTCGGCGGCTTAGCAAGCGGCGTAACCTTAAATACTAAAGACATCTTTTTAGAATGTGCTTTTTTCTCACCTTTAGCTATTTTAGGCAAAGCGCGCCAGTACGGTTTACATACAGACTCGTCACATCGTTATGAGCGCGGTATTGACCCGACGTTACAATTTGATGCGATTGAACGAGCAACACAATTGTTAATCGATATTGTCGGTGGTCAACCAGGTCCTGTTATCGAAGCAGTCTCTAGTGAAAATATTCCTGCTGCTCGTCAAGTGAATTTACGCAGAGCAAAACTTGATCAGCGTATTGGTATTCATATTGAAGATGATAAAGTCACTGAAATTTTAACGCGCTTAGGATTAACTGTGGCGTTAAAAGACGATGTTTGGGCGGTATCAGTACCAGCTTATCGTTTTGATATTTCAGTTGAAGTTGATTTAATTGAAGAAGTTGCGCGTATTTTTGGCTACAACAATATTCCAAATGTTGCACCAGTGGCAAAATTAAACATGCGTCAACATAAAGAAAAATTGTTGCCGGTAGCAAAGTTACGTCAAACATTAGTGACGCGCGGCTATCAAGAAGCCATTACTTACAGTTTTGTTGACCCTAAAATTCAAGCATTAATTCACCCTGATGCTGAAGTGATGACCTTACCGCATCCTATTTCTTCAGAAATGTCAGTAATGCGTTTAAGTTTATGGACCGGATTATTACAATCTGTTGTTTATAATCAAAATCGTCAGCAAAGCCGTGTACGTTTATTTGAAACTGGTTTACGTTTTGTTCCTGATGCCGAGGCAGAAAATGGTGTTCGCCAAGATAACCTCATTGCCGGTGTTATCTCAGGTACTAATAATCAAGAGCATTGGAATTTAGCAAGCAATGCGGTTGATTTTTTCGACTTAAAAGGCGATGTTGAAGCGCTTCTAGCTCACACGGCTGATGTTAATGCTTTTGAATTTTCTAAAGCACAACTTCCAGTATTACATCCGGGCCAAACCGCTGCTATTCACAAAAATGGCAAGTTAGTCGGTTATATTGGAACCTTACATCCTGAAATAGAAAGAAAATTAGGATTAAATGGCAGAACTGTCGTTTTTGAATTATTGTTAGATGAAGTAACAGAGCTTAAATTACCGTTAGCTACCGAGATCTCTAAGTTCCCAGCCAATCGACGTGACATTGCTGTGATAGTAAAAGAAGAAATCGATGCAAAAAAAGTGTTACAACTTATTGAAAAGGTTGGCGGAAATAATTTAATTGATCTAAACTTGTTCGATGTATATACAGGTAAAGGTATTGACCCTGGCTTTAAGAGCTTAGCAATTGCATTAACATTGCAAGATAAGTCGAAAACTCTTGAAGAAAAAGACATCAATGATGTTGTTGAAACAGTTGTCGATACCCTCAAAAATGAACTAGATGCAGAATTGAGGAATTAATCCATGGCGTTAACGAAAGCAGAAGTAGCAGAACACTTATGTGAAAAAGTAGGGTTAAGCAAACGCGACGCAAAAGATATGGTTGAAATATTTTTTGAAGAAATTCGTGAAATGCTTGAAGCGGGAGAGCAAGTTAAGCTTTCAGGTTTCGGCAATTTTGACCTACGTGAAAAAGCTGAACGACCGGGACGGAACCCAAAGACGGGCGAAGATATTCCAATTTCTGCACGTAAAGTTGTTACCTTTAGACCAGGGCAAAAATTAAAAAGCCGTGTTGAAGATGGTAACGAAGGCTAACGCAAAGATTGAGTTAACCTGTATTTAATTCATTTTATAAGGCTGCAATCGCAGCCTTTTCTTTTATTAAGACTTTAATAATTTTTTATTAAGAAATATATGCGCCAAAGTAATTATCCTGAACATGATGTGGCCAAAATAAACTGGCGTGTTATTAAACAAGTATTGCCTTATTTATTTGAATTTAAGACCCGTGTGTCACTGGCTCTAGGCTGTTTAATTTTAACTAAACTCGCTAGTGTTTATTTACCTTTTATTCTAAAAGACCTTGTCGATACGTTAGATAATGGCAAAGCCGATGCTTTAGTGCTTGTACCGTTTGCCCTTGTCGCAGCCTACGGTTTGGTACGTTTAGGGATAGTGTTGTTTGCTGAAATTCGCGATACCTTATTTGGTAAGGTTACTGAGCGGGCAATTCGGCGGATCGGCTTAAAAGTGTTTCAACATTTACATCAATTGGAACTGGCATTTCATCTTGAAAGGCAGACCGGGGGCTTATCGCGCGATATTGATCGCGGAAATTCTGGCATTAGTTTTTTAATGCGCTTTATGATTTTTAATATTGTGCCGACACTTTTTGAAATCAGCCTAGTGATTGGTATTTTATTTTATAATTATGGGATCGGCTTTGCGCTTATCACATTAATTGCCATTGTGAGTTATGTGGCTTATTCAATTTATGCGACGGAATGGCGCACCGGTTATATTCGCGCGGCCAATAAAGCTGACTCATCTTCTAATACGCGTGCTATCGATAGTTTATTAAATTATGAAACCGTTAAATATTTCACCAACGAAGCTTATGAAGCTAAGGCGTATGATCAGCAGCTCGCCACTTGGGAGCAGGCAAAAGCTAAAAATCGGTTATCATTATTTGCCTTAAATGGTGGGCAAGCCATTATTGTTTCACTTTCGATGACCGCAATGCTCGGCTTAGCGGCTTATCAAGTAAGCCATCAGCAAATGACCTTAGGGGATTTTGTCTTGATCAATGCTTTTATGATGCAATTATTTTTACCGCTTAACTTTCTAGGGTTTGTTTATCGCGAGATTAAAGGCTCGCTTGCTAATATTGAAAATATGTTTGCGCTGCTCAATCGTAAACCTAAAATTCAAGATGGTGTTAATGCCAAGCCACTGATTATTTCTAAGGCGGCGATTGAATTTTCTCATGTTAATTTTCAATATCAAACAGGACGAACTATTTTAGACAATATTAGCTTTAGCGTTAACTCAGGTACTAAAGTTGCGATAGTTGGTGAAAGCGGCTCAGGAAAATCCACCATCATCAAATTGTTGTTTCGTTTTTATGATGTTAATGAAGGCGCTATTACTATTGATCAACAAAATATCAATGATGTGACTCAGCACAGCGTCAGAGAAAACATTGGTATTGTGCCGCAAGATACTGTGTTATTTAACGATAGCTTATTTGAAAATGTCCGTTATGGTAAACCTGACGCCAGTGATGACCAAGTCTTTAACGCTATTAAATTAGCACATTTAGCTGAGCTAATTGAACAGTTACCCGAGAAAGAGCATACGGTAGTTGGCGAGCGCGGGTTAAAACTTTCCGGCGGGGAAAAACAGCGTGTTGCTATTGCGCGTACCATTTTAAAAGACCCACATATTTTAGTTTTTGACGAAGCGACCTCATCACTTGACAGCCACTCAGAAAAAGCAATATTAAATGCCATTGATGAAGTCGCGAAAAATAGAACCACCATAGTGATTGCTCATCGATTATCAACCGTGGTAAATGCCGATAATATTATCGTGATGGGAAAAGGAAAAATTATCGAGCAGGGCTCACATCAAGTGTTATTGGCAAAACAAGGCCGCTATGCTGCGATGTGGCAATTACAACAACAGGAATTAAAGTAATGAAATTATTAGACGAAAATATTGTTATTAAACAAACAAAACAATGGCTTAATGATATTATTATTGAGTTAAACTTTTGCCCATTTGCAAAAAAAGAGTTTATTAATAATACCATTCATTATTTTGTCAGTGATGAAAGACAAATTGATAAAACCTTAGATTTAATGATCAAACAGGTTGAGTTTTTAGTTAATAATCCTTCTATAGAAACCGCATTAATTATTTTTAACCAAGGTTATAGTGACTTTGAGCAATATCTTGATCTACTGGATTTTTCAAATCAATTACTGAGTGATTGTGGCTATGAAGGGCAATTTCAAATTGCCAGTTTTCATCCTGAATATTGTTTTGAAGGAGAAGCGCCCGAGGATGCGGCTAATTTTACTAACCGATCACCATATCCGATGTTGCATTTGTTACGTGAAGTGAGCTTAGAAAAAGTATTAGCCATTTATCCATCACCTGAAGCCATCCCTGAAAATAATATTGAGCTTGCTCGTAGCAAAGGCAGTGACTTTTTTATTCAAGCATTAAAAAATATTCATCAACTGAAATAATTATCAGTGGTGAATTCAATCAGTTATTGGCAGGAGTTTTTATTGGTCGCGGTGCTACATTTTTTTGCAGTCGCTAGCCCAGGCCCTGATTTCAGCTATATTTTAAAACAAACCATTAACCATGGCCGTAAAATCGCATTATATGCCAGCGGCGGGATCGCATTGGGCATCCTATTTCATGTGACTTTATCGTTATTAGGTCTTGGCGTTATTATTCAATCATCGGCGATAGTTTTTACTGCTTTAAAGCTATTCGCTATTGGTTATTTTCTTTATGTTGGCGTTAAATCGCTAACGTCAAAGGCCGTGACTAAGCGCGAAGTATTAAGCGCCAAGCAATCAACTACTTCTGTCTGGCAAGCTTTTGCGACTGGCTTTTTAATAAATGGCCTTAATGTCAAAGCGACGCTATTTTTTATTAGTTTATTTACTATGATGATTTCAATTGAAACCCCTTTAATGGTTAAAGGTTTTTACGGCATTTATTTAGCTGTAGCGACTTGGTTTTGGTTTAGCTTATTGTCGTTTATTTTAACAATCACCGCGGTGCGTAATAAACTAGCTACTTATGGTTTTTGGTTAGAGCGAATATTAGGAGTCAGCTTAATCTTTGTCGCGATAAACATTGCTTTATTCGGTCTTAATTAATGAAAGCTGTGTTTAATATACGTTATAATGCGTTTTTTCGGTTATTTAGGTTGCAGTGTGGACAAAGAAACAATTTTCAAAGTAGGTGGTGATCTCGAGTCGGCTTTAAAAGGCGAGTATCAATTAGCGCCAAAAGCCATATTAAAAGAGGCTTGGTTACATACCCAAGCAAGCCGGAAAGTTCTTAACCTTGCTTTATTAACCACTTTGTTAATTGGTTTATTAATTACGTTATTTGTCAGTCAGTTTTTTGGTGGCATTGAAGTAACTTATCAAAACCAAGAAGCACAATTATTAATTAACATTGTTATCACTATTTGCTTAGCGCCATTAATCGCTAGCCTTGAAATGATGGGGGTACTTGGCTCGGTTGGTTTAAAAACCGATGCTAAATTTTTATTCAGCTCAATTAAGAAATTAAGCGCATTGGCGTTATGCTCGCTGCTCACAATGTTTATTGTCTCGCTGGGTATTCAGCTATTGGTCTTACCTGGTTTGTACTTGTTAGTCGCTTTAAGCTTAACCCTGCCTTTGATCGTGTCAAAAGGTTTATCGCCAATTAAAGCCATCGTGGTTTCTATTCAAGCCACACGCTTTCAATGGTTAAAAATATTTATCGTTTATTTTGCGTTATTTATCGTGCTGCTGATCACCATTATTCCTTTGGTTTTATTGTTGAATTCATCAGCGGCGATAGTAGGCGTTATTTTCTTTTTGTTTGTAATGAGTTATTTAGCGCCAATGTTCTATTATACCAAGGGCATCTTATATCGCGAAATATTTGGCTTAGAACTAGCAAAGTTAGCGGATGCCACAAGCAATAGTACTTTTTCAGCGTAAGGATACCAATGAAGTTACTTTTAAAATTATTGTTAATAATCGGCAGCGTGATCATCATCATTGCGCCTTTTACTTTTTTAAAACCGTCACAAAAACCGGTTACCGTTGAGCGTGATGAAAAAGTGCCTAAACCAATAAAAGTAATAAAAAAACCGGAAAAACCACTACATAACATCGCTTTACCACAATTTAGTAAGATCAAAGATATTCGTCAAAAAAAGCGCGCTTTTTTTGAATTTCTTAAACCCGCTATTATTCAAGCGAATAATAAATTATTAACTACTCGCGCAGCTATACAAGCAATGAAAGAGCAGTTAACGGCCGGTGAAAATATTTCAAAAACTGACAGTCAGCTTTTGTTGTCATTGCAAAAAAAATATCGCATTAAAGGTCATTTACAACCTAAACAACAAGTGGAAGCGCTATTAAGACGGATTGATATCGTGCCGGTGGAATTAGTCTTAGTACAGGCGGCAAATGAGTCAGCATGGGGCACCTCACGCTTCGCTAAAATTGGTTTGAACTTTTTTGGTTTGTGGTGTTATAAAAAAGGCTGCGGTATGGTGCCTAATTCAAGAGATGCTGGTTTAAAACATGAGGTCGCTGCGTTTGAAACTATCGATTTTGCGGTCGAGCGTTATTTATATAACATTAATTCAAATAATGCTTATCGCGTTTTTAGAGCTATCAGACAGCAACTGAGAAGCTACTCAGAGCCTTTACACCCTGAAATACTAGCAACGGGGTTATTACCTTATTCAGAGCGCGGGGTTGATTATGTCGTTGATATCATCGATATGTTAAAACACAACGCGAGTTATATCAGTGTTAGTGAAGACTAAGCTTATTTCTGCGGCTAAATAGTGCCTGATAAATAAGCTCAGCTAATTATGCGGGTTATTTAATTAACGGCTTGAACTTACCTGTGTGATAGCCAAGCCGTTGTGATAATTGACTAAGATTAACTAAGATTAAGAATATTTAATCCGTCGCTTTGACGGTGCTCATTGCTCTGAACTACCGGCGCTTTAAACAATTCATGATCAAAAGCGGTATCTCCACCGTTAACTATTTCAGAATTAGAGTCTATTGCTTTAAAATCAAATAATTCGCCATCACACATATGCGACGGGACAATATTCTTCATTGAGGTGAAAATAGACTCGATACGACCAGGAAATTGCTCATGCCAAGTATTGAGCATGTGCTTGATATTTTGGCGTTGCATATTGGGTTGAGAGCCACACAGGTTACAAGGAATAATTGGGAAGTTTTTTAATTTAGCATAAAGAATAAGATCACTTTCTTTGACAAAGGCTAGTGGCCTAATCACAACATGTTCACCATTGTCAGAAACTAGCTTGGCCGGCATGGCTTTTATTTTACCGCCATAAAACATATTCAGCATTAATGTTTCAATCATATCATCGCGATGATGGCCTAAGGCTATTTTAGTCGCCTTTAATTCTTTACCCGCTTTATACAAAATAGCGCGGCGCAGACGCGAGCATAAACTACAGGTGGTTTTACCTTCAGGCGTTTTATCTTTAACAATGGCGTAAGTGTCTTCTTCCACAATTTTATATTCAACGCCAAGTCCGGATAAATATTCAGGCAAAATATGCTCTGGAAAGCCAGGTTGTTTCTGGTCGAGATTAACCGCGACTATATCAAAGTTGATTGGCGCTAAACGCTTTAAAATCATAAGGATGGAGAGTAACGCATAACTATCTTTACCGCCAGATAAACACACCATAATACGATCGCCGTCTTCAATCATATTATATTCGGCAATGGCTTTACCTACTTGGCTTCTTAATCTTTTTTCTAATTTTTGCAGCTGGGTAGACTCGGTATTTGCTCTTACTTTTGCTAACGGTTGCGCTTGCTCAGACATATCGACACCTTAAATTAATTCGGCGCGGATTATACCCGAACTTGTGGTTTTCACCAATAAGTTGATCGAGTGCGGTTAAAATTATCGCTCTAAAGGTGAAATATAACCATCAGGTTTCAGCGCTAATAAATCACAATTAAGTCGATCGATAACATGCTCGGCGGTATTACCAATTAAAGCCGCTGAAATTCCCGTTCTGCCAACGGTGCCTAAAATGACCAATTCACAATCTAGTTCTTGTGCCATTTCTTCAATAACATCTTCGGGTAAACCTTCTTTAACATGGGTGTTATTAATATCGAAGTTGAATTCAGCGACATGCTTTTCCATAGCCTCGGTATGGTGATCTTTCATAGTCTCGTTATATTCAGCAGAGTTAAATTCTGGGATCTCAATTGCAATGTTAACGGGCGTGCCAGGGTAGGAATTGACTAAATGGGCATTACCGTCCACCAGCTTAGCAAGGTGAATTGCTTCTTCGGTAATTTTTTTATTTAATGAGGAATATTCATCGTCGAAATTGCCAACATTAACCGCAGCAACAATATTACCGCCTTTAGGCCATAAATGATCTTTAACTAATAAGACTGGGCAAGGGCATTTACGCAAGATATGCCAATCGGTTGGGGTAAAGATAACTGACTTTAATTTATCGTGCAGATGTGTACTTTTAACCACCAGATCAAAACCATGTTGCAGAACTTGTTCTATGATCGCTTCAAAAGGACGGTTGTGCCATACCACTTTAGTGGTGATTGATACTGTATGATTTAGGTCATTATCTTCAGGCAGGGTGATCAGCTCTTTTAGCCACTCTTGTCGGCTTTTAACCACTGACTCACGCATAGACTCGCGCTCTTGTGATGACAACATGGTGGTCATTTCGTATGAGAAGTCAAAAATAGGCAAAAAGGCAGTAATTTTAGCTTCGGTTTTTTTAGCTAATTCAATGGCGCGGTTCAACGCTTTTTGTTCTGAATTGTTTGCGTCAATTATCACTAAGATATTTTGATATTTTTCCATTATAGCCTCACTAACAAAGAATATAAGCGGATCTTATTTATCTATTATCCTAGTCTACAAATCTATTTTATTCGAACATTTACTTAGCAATATTAATAAGTATTAAGCCCATATTGTCGCTAAATTATAAATACCGAAAATAATTAAGCTGATGGCAGAGAGTTTTCTAAATAAAGGGTTGGTTAATAAGCTTTTAAACCAATTGATACTATACGATAAAGCGACTAATGCGGGTAAAGTGCCAAGGCCAAAAGCTAACATGATTAAAGCGCCATTTAGAGGGTTATTACTCGCTAAAGCCCAAGTTAATGTTGAATAGACTAAACCGCAAGGTAACCAGCCCCATAAAGTGCCTAATAAAAAAGCCTGCGCTTTATTATTCACCGGGATAAGCTTTTTACTAAAAGGTGATATTTTCGGCCAGATCAATTTTCCGATCTTTTCTAAATAAGTTAACCACATTAGCCATTGGCCGAGGTATAAACCGATAAAGATGAGAAATACTGCCGCCAATGTTTTTAAATATTGAACGGGTAAACCAATGTTTTTGGTGGCTAGTGAGCTGGTAAGAGCTACTAAAAAGCCGATAAAGCTATAGGAAAGAATTCGGCCAAAGTGGTATAACAGAATAAACCAGTGTTTTTGTTTGGCATTAACATTAGGATGTAATGATGAGGTTAACATGGTGGTAATACCGCCACACATCCCCAAACAATGGCCGCTACCTAAAATGCCAATAACAAAGGCAGAAAATAAATCAATGCTCATGTTAGCTATTTTTATTCTTTGGGCTATTTATCTTTGCAGCATTTCCAGAGTCTTTGCTTTCAAGGTTTTCATTTAATACTTGAGCTTTATTTGCGGCTTCAGTATCGTTGTCATCTTCAAATAAAATGCTCATGCCTTGTTTTTCAAGGTCATTAAATTGATCGGTTTTAACTGCCCAAAAGAATAGATAAATGCCAATCACAGTTAAGATGATCGCAATCGGGATAAGCACATAAATGATGGTCATTTTTTTAACAGCCTTAAAGAATTGGTGATCACTAAAATTGAACTTGCTGACATCCCAATAACTGCCATATATGGGGTGATATAACCGGACATGGCTAAAGGCAATACAATAGCATTATAGCCAAACGCCCATGCGTAATTTTCAATAATGATATGTTTGGTTTTTTTGGCCACGGTAAAACTGGTGGTTAATGATGATAGTTTATTATTTAAAAAAATCACATCAGCCCCGTTTTTCGCGATATCAGTACCGCCGCCCATAGCAAATGAAACATGGGCAGCACTAAATACCGGCGTGTCATTAACGCCATCACCGATCATAGCTATTTTATTGTTTGATAAACTACGAATGTGATTCATTTTATCTAACGCCGTTAAGCCACTATAGATGTGCTTAATTGGCAGCTGTTTAGCAATGGCTTGGCAGCCGGCTTGATTATCACCTGATAACATCAGCAGTTGCTGGTATTTGGTTAATTCAGTTACCACCGCTAAGGCATCATCACGTAATTGATCGGCAAGATAAAAAATAGCGATAAGTTGATTGTTTTGAGTTAAAGCGCACTGTGCTGCTTGATATTGCTCACTTAACGGTTCAGGTAATAACCAAGTGATTTTGCCAATCGCATATTGCTGGTGATTAATTTCACCGCGAATACCATGGCCTGAAACCACTTCAATATTTTCTGTATTAATATCATAGTGTCGATAACCGGCAAACGCTTTTGCGATCGGGTGCTCTGATGCTGACTCTAATGCGGCAGCAATTGCTAAGATATCTTCTTTATTAACATTTTCAGCTAATATTTCAAGGCGTGATAACGAAAAATTACCGTCGGTTAAGGTGCCTGTTTTATCAAATGCTACTGTGTCTATTTGCGGTAAGCTTTCAAGCACATGTGCCGATTTGACTAAAATACCGGCTTTGTTCAATCGCGTAGTGGCACAAGTTAATGCAGTGGGTGTTGCCAGCGATAAGGCACAAGGGCAAGTGGCAACCAAAATTGATAAGGTGATCCAAAAAGCTTCATTAGGATCGACTTGGTACCAATAAATCGCAGCGCCCACGGCACAAGTTAAAATCAAGGCGACAAAATATTGCGCTATTTTATCTGATAACACAGCTAATCTTGGTTTGTAATTTTGAGACTGCTCACTTAAACGAATTAACTGGCTTAAAAAGGTGTCAGATATTTGTTTGTTTATTTCTACTTCAATATTACTGTCGCCATTGATAGTACCGGCAAAAACATTATCACCAATTGACTTAGTGATAGGTAAATTTTCACCGGTTAGCATTGCCTCATTAATTTGACTTTTACCGCTGATTATTGTGCCGTCAGCAGGTACCGTTTCACCAGGTTTGATAATAACGATATCGTTAATTTGTAACTTTCTTGCTGCAATTAACACCGGTTGGTTATTAACAAGTTTAGTTGCCGTCATGGGCATTAATTTTAGTAAATTAGCAGAAACTTGCGCGGCTCTTGAACGTGCTCTAAATTCTAAAAATTTTCCAATTAATAATAAAAAGGTGAACATTGAAACTGACTCAAAATACACTTCACCAGTTTGATGTATGGTCGCCCAGCAACTGGCGCTAAAAGCCAGAATAATGGCAATGGAGACAGGAACATCCATTGATAGTCGTTTCGCTTTTAATGCCTTCAATGCGCCCTGATAAAAAGGGTAGGCACCATAGAGGATAATAGGCAGTGAAAGCAACATACTGGTCCAACGCAAATAAATCGCATTATGAGCATCCATACCAGAAAAAGCGCCATAATATAGGCCAACGGCGATCATCATGACTTGCATCATTAAAATCCCTGAGATCCCTAAGCGGCGAATAAACTGTTTACTTTGCCCAATGTGTTGCTGTTCAGCGTCGTTCGCTTTAAATGGTAGGGCGTGATAACCAATTTTTTCAATATGGTTTAGGATTTCACTTAACGATATTTGTTGCTTGTGCCATTTGATCGTCGCTCTTTGATTCGTCGCGTTGACATTGATATTCACGATACCAGTTAACTGATTAATTTGTTTTTCAATTAACCAAGCACAGGCGGCGCAACTAATACCATCGACAGTGACGATTGTTTCTTTGTGCTCACCGATAGTATGAGTAAACTCACTTTGTAAGGCTTCGTCATCAAGTAAGGTATTTTGCTGTAATTGCTCAGGTAATAAATCAGAGGATTTATTCGCAGGTTCAGTGCGGTATTTGTAATAGTCGGTCAGGTTATTATCAACAATGGTTTGTGACACGGCTTGGCAGCCATAACAGCACATGGGTTTATCTTGTTTGTTGATAGTGACAAATAAAGCGATCCCTTTTGGGATCACTTCATTGCAATGGAAGCAGTTATTCGACATTAATTTGCTTGGTTAATATCAGGTTTAATTTCAATAAATTGTGATTGTGGTAAAGAAACAACGTTCTCTATTTTCCAAGTGTTTTCAAAAGACGAAATAGTAATTCGCCATTTACCGTCAACATTGTGTTCGATATGTTGGCGATATAAACCATTGGCATCGGGTGTTAACGCCAGATAAAAATCCTTGTCAGCCAAAGTTGAATGGTAAAAATTGATGTTTAACATCGGAAACGCTTTTTCAATGCCGGTTGGTTTGATCACTAAGGTTTGCTGATTAAACTGCAAATCGAATTTCATTCCAAGTTTTTCTGCCAGCTTAATTTTTTTAAGCTCTTGGTTAATGGCTTTGCCTTTTTTGTAATATTCACCAACCACTAAAGGGTCGGGATCATCATTAGCAATAATATAAGTCGCGATACCGGCAACAACAGCACTAAAAGGAAGAAAAAAAACTAACCAAGCCCAAGGCTCTTTATACCAACGTGTGATCATAGTAATAAAATTAAAATGCTTATCTGTAAAGTGGCGTTATTGTACTGTGTTTGTGCCATAGCAACCATGCAAAATGTTTAAAAAATTTGATCTAGTGACGTTTTCTTGGTTTATTTTATCAATGGCTAGGTCTTAACCATGATCAGCGCTGCACGGTCGTGGTCAAAACTGAGTTTAATAAATAGAAAAGACAGAATTAACTAAAATACCAAAGGTTTTACAAACAAGTAATCGATAAGGGGCTAAAACAAAAAACGCCCAAATAGGGCGTTTTTATTAACACTAACTGGCTTTAGAAAGCACAGTTGTTTGGCGTTCTTGGGAATGGAATAACATCACGTACATTTTGTACACCTGTTGCATAGGCAACTAAACGTTCAAAACCTAAACCAAAACCTGAATGCGGTACCGTACCGTAACGGCGTAAATCTCGGTACCAGCTGTAATCAGCAGGGTCTAAGTCCATTTCAGCTAAACGTGCATCTAATACATCTAAACGTTCTTCACGTTGGCTACCACCGATGATTTCACCAATACCAGGGGCAAGAATATCCATGGCGGCAACGGTTTTACCGTCATCATTTAAACGCATGTAAAACGACTTAATATCTTTTGGATAATTTTGTAAAACAACCGGACCGTTAAAGTGCTCTTCCGCTAAATAACGTTCATGCTCTGAGTTTAAATCAACCCCCCAAGAAACAGGGTTTTCGAATTTCTTACCACATTCTTCTAAAATGGTAATTGCATCTGTGTAATCTAAACGGACAAAATTTGTTTTAATCACTGAATTTAAACGCTCGGTTACCGTTTTATCAACACGTTGTTGGAAAAAGGCAATATCATCAGCGCGTTCGTCTAATACCGCCTGAAAAACATATTTAAGCATTTCTTCGGCTAAATCGGCAGCATCTGACAAATTAGCAAAAGCGATTTCTGGTTCAATCATCCAAAACTCAGCTAAGTGACGAGTGGTGTTTGAGTTTTCAGCTCTAAAAGTTGGGCCAAAAGTATAAACTTTCGATAGCGCACTACAATAAGTTTCAACGTTTAATTGCCCTGATACGGTTAAAAACGATTCTTTACCAAAAAAGTCTTGTTTGTAATCAACTCTGCCTTCATCTGTAAGCGGCAAGTTTTCCATGTCTAACGTACTAACTCGGAACATTTCGCCAGCACCTTCACAATCACTGGCGGTAATTAATGGCGTGCTGATCCATAAATAACCTTTTTCATGCAGAAAACGGTGAATTGCTTGTGCTAAACAGTTTCTTACTCGAGTTACCGCGCCGCCAATATTGGTACGAGGACGCAAATGTGCATGTTCACGCAGAAACTCAATACTATGGCGTTTAGCTGCCATTGGGTAAGTGTCTGGGTCTTCAACTAAACCATAAACTTCAACGGCTGTTGCTTGGATCTCAAATGCTTGTCCTTGGCCTGGAGATTCGACCAGAATACCTTCAACTTTAACCGAAGCACCTGTGGTTAATTTTTGAATTTCACTTTGATAATTATTAAGGTCATTTGGCACAATCGCTTGTATTGCATCGAAACAAGAGCCGTCATGAATCGCCAAAAAAGAAATACCGGCTTTAGAGTCACGACGCGTGCGGATCCAACCGTGTACAGTAATAGTCTCGTTGACAGGGGATTTTCCTGCTAACACATCAGTAATAGATATAACTGACATTTATAACCTCTTATTCATTAATAACTTCAAATTTTAAGGGCTGTTATGTTACCGTGACAAATGTTATTAACAAGTAAAAGTTAGTAATTTTCTATAATAAAGTGGAATTAGCCATAAATTTATTTAGTAAAGAAGTTTTTCAATGGTACAAGTGACAAAAAATAGAAGAAAAGCACCAGACAAATGGGTTTATTTGTCTCGCGTGTTAGCTGTTTTAAGCTGGATTTTATTCATTATTGCTTTAGTCGTTTCATTTTATGCCGCGCCAGAAGAAAAATACGGACTGATGTTATATAAAGACATTACTACCCGAGATACTTGGTTAAAGCCATTAACTAATTATCTCTATCTCATCTTATGGTTTAGTGCCTTTGCTAGTTTTTCTTGTTTATTGGTTACTAAATATCGCTCACGGCGAAATACCGACAGCAAACAGTTTAATATGGTGATGATGCTGATCACAATTACCGCTTGGGTTGTTTATCTGCTTACTCACGCAAGTTAATGAAAGCTAAGTATATTTAAAAGCGCGCCTGCACTGATGAAAAACTAATTTTAAATACTAATTTTTTCGTTGTTGTTTTTAAGTTTTTAAGTTGTTAATGTGCAAACAGAGCTTATTTCGGTGAAGCCAAATAACTCTGTTTTAAATCTTATAATAATCATATAAGAATGACTTAAAAAAGAGATCGCGCTATGAATATTTCAATGAATGAACACTTATCAAAAGGTGAACATCAGGGAATTAGTGATAGACGAGCCGGAGAACGTCGTCAATCAGCCGATAAATGGATTTATCTACTAAGAAGCCTTGCAGCATGTAGTTGGTTGTTGTTTTTTGTTGCATTAATTATTACCTATAGTACTTCGCCCGAAGCAACGATAACTATGAGTAGTATTTTAGTCACAAACGCCGATATTTCGGCAGGTAGTCAATCTGCAGGATTTCAATTAACGCATTATTTGTATGAAATATTGTGGAGTAGTGCCTTTACCAGTTATTTATGCTTGGTGTTAGCTAAACATAGATCAAGACGCCAAAAAGACAGTAAACACTTAAATGTGACTATGCTGTTAGTTGCAACGTTTGCATGGGCGACTTATATGTTAACGGCTATCTAAAGCGATAAAATATTGTTTATATATTTTATCGCTGTATCTGCACGGCATTATTTAACCGCTAGTAACGCTTAGTTTTTCGCAGCAGCTAATCCTTGTCTCGTAAATTAAGCGTTAAAACAATCATCTTCATTTAATACTATCGCAATTGCATGTACTAGCCTCGCAATCTCTTCATTATTGATAATATACTGCGGCATAATATAGATAAGTTTACCAAAAGGTCGGATCCACACACCTAATTCGACAAAACGCTTTTGTATTTTGGCAACATTAACATTTTTAAAAGTTTCGACCACGCCAATCGCGCCTAATACTCGGGTATCTTTAACCCTTTGATGCGAGCTTAACGGTAGTAGTTGCTCAATCAATTGCTGCTCAATATTTTTTACCTGTGCTTGCCATTGCTCTGTGGCTAAAATATCTAAGCTGGCATTGGCGACAGCGCAAGCAAGCGGATTCGCCATAAAAGTTGGTCCGTGCATAAAACAACTGGCTTCACCTTCACTGATAGTAGTGGCAATTTTTGTAGAACAAAGGGTGGCGGCAAGACTCATATAACCGCCCGTAATGGCTTTACCTAAACAAATAATATCGGGTGATATCTGAGCCCATTCACTCGCAAATAATTTCCCCGTGCGGCCAAAACCGGTCGCTATTTCATCAATAATCATTAAAACATTATATTGATCGCATAAGCTACGGCAGGCTGTTAGGTACCCAGGATGATAAATTCTCATACCACCAGCCCCTTGCACAATTGGCTCAATAATAAAGGCTGCTATTTCATGGTGATGGTTTTTAAATAACTCAGTTAAGACCTTAAGTTCTGCATGATCAAATTTTTGGTTAAATTGTGCTTTTGAAGAAAGCTTTGGCGCGGGTGCAAAATAATTTTTCATCAACACTTTACTGAATATTTGATGCATACCATTAACCGGGTCACAAACAGACATCGCAGCAAAGGTATCGCCATGATAGCCATTTTTAACCGTTAATAATTTGTATTTGTCACCTTGTTGTAAACTTTGCCAATATTGCAGCGCCATTTTTATTGCTACTTCTACCGCGACTGAGCCGCTGTCAGAGATAAATACTTTATCTAATCCTCTGGGCGTTAATGCTACAAGTTTACGACATAGGTCAACGGCCGGCTGATGGGTAATACCGCCAAACATTACATGCGACATTTTTTCTACTTGGCTGTGCATGGCTTCATTTAATGCCGGGTGATTGTAACCATGGATCACCGCCCACCACGACGACATACCGTCAATTACTGTTGTGCCATCCGCTAACGTTAAATAGACACCTCTAGCTGATACTACTTCATAGGAAGGCAACGGATTAGACATTGAGGTGTATGGATGCCAGACATGTTGTTTATCAAATGCTGAATTGTCTAAATTATCAAAATCTGTATTATTATTGACCATATGTTAACTTCGGGTGGTTATTTACGTTGACAAAGAAATTTTGCTGGCTAGACTAACGCCTAATTAGGTTTTATGCAATTTTACTACGGTGTTTACACGCCAATAGGTTTGTTAATTTATGTCAGATTTAGCACAGAAAAAGTCATACCAATTAGGTGACGTTAGAAATGATTGGAGCCATAGCGAAGTACAAGCGCTCTTTGATCTACCTTTTAATGATTTAATGTTTAAAGCACAAACAGTTCATCGCCAACATTTTAACGCTAATGAAGTGCAAGTGAGTACTTTGTTATCGATTAAAACCGGTGCTTGTCCTGAAGATTGTAAATATTGCTCGCAAAGTTCACGTTATAAAACAGATCTTGAAAAAGAAAAGTTAATGGAAGTGGAAAAAGTATTAGAAGCAGCGCAAGCGGCTAAATCACAGGGTTCAACGCGTTTTTGTATGGGCGCAGCTTGGCGTAATCCAAAAGCTCGCGATATGCCATATGTAATAGAAATGATCAAAGGCGTTAAAGCCTTAGGCTTAGAAAGCTGTATGACCTTAGGTATGTTGTCTGAATCACAAGCGAAAGAGTTAGGCTCTGCTGGATTAGATTATTACAATCATAATTTAGATACCTCAGCTGAGCATTACAACCAAATTATCACCACCCGTAAATATCAAGATCGTTTAGACACGCTTGATAATGTTCGTGCTGGTGGCATGAAAGTGTGTAGTGGCGGTATTTTAGGATTAGGTGAGCAAGCGACTGATAGAACTTCTTTATTAGTGCAACTTGCGAGTTTAAGCCCGCAACCTGAAAGTGTACCAATTAATAAATTAGTTAAAATTGAAGGTACGCCTTTAGCTGATGTTGATGATTTAGACGAGTTTGATTTTATCCGCAATATTGCAGTTGCGCGTATTATCATGCCTAAATCACATGTACGTTTATCTGCCGGTCGCAATGAAATGAATGAGCAAATGCAGGCAATGTGCTTTTTAGCCGGTGCGAATTCTATTTTCTTTGGTTGTAAATTATTAACCACACAAAATCCAGAAACCAATAAAGATGTTTTATTATTTAAGAAATTAGGTATTAATACTGAAACTATCATCAGCTCAGAAGAAGCTGAAACGATTGCCGCAAAAGCGATTACTACGGCGATTGTTGATAATCAAAATAAAGATTTATTCTACAGCGCTAGTTAATTTATGGCGTTTAACTTTATTGGTGAACAATTAGCCAGTCAACAGCAGCAGCATAGATACCGTCAGACACATTGTGTTACTGCGGCTGACGGTCAGCACTTGGTAATTGATGGCAAACACTATTTAAATTTTTCATCGAATGATTACCTTGGCCTAAATCAACATGCTGAAATAGCAAAAGCATTTCAGCAGGGCGCAGATGAAGGCCTTTGTGCGACCGGCTCAAATTTGATCACCGGTTATCATAAATCGCACAGGGCATTAGAAGACGAAATTTGTACTTGGCTTAATCAAGAAGCCTGCCTATTATTTACTAGCGGCTTTTCTGCTAATGCCGGCTGTTTACAAGCATTAGCCAATAAAGATGTGAATTTTTTTCTCGATAAATTATCACATGCTTCATTAATAGATGGCGCATTTAATAGCAAAGCTGTAACTAAACGTTTTTTACATAACGATATAAGTTCTTTGACCCGCTTGTTTAAACAACATCCAGAAGGTGACAAATTAATTGTTTCTGAAGGTGTCTTTAGCATGGATGGTGATCTTGCTCCTATTGATGAGATGGCAAAACTAGCAACAGACAAAAACGCTTGGCTTTATCTTGATGATGCTCATAGCCTTGGCGTCATTGGTGATCAAGGTCAAGGTAGTTCACATTTTGCAACGCCAGATATTGTAATGGCGACTTTTGGTAAAGCCGTTGCGACTAGTGGGGCTTTTATTGCCGGCACAAAAGAGTTAAAAGAATACTTAACTAATTTTTGTCGTCACTATATTTATACCACAGCAATGTCACCGGCGCTTGCTAAAGCCACACAAGTCAGCATCAAGTTAATACAAAAAGAACAGTGGCGTCGTGATAAGATAAAAGCACTCAGTGAGCATTTTATTCAACAGCTCGATTGTCCGCTACAAGTGCTCCCTTCAGATTCATCTATTCATGCTTTAGTGGTGGGTGATGAAGAACAAGCGTTAGCGGTTGCCCAAAAAGCAAAAGCGGCTGGTATATGGTTAACTGCGATCAGACCACCAACCGTGCCTAAAGGTACATCAAGATTACGCGTAACCATTTGTGCTAATCACAATGTTAATGATATCAATGTTTTATCAGAATTTTTAAATAAGGTAATGAATTAGTGGCGAGTAGCGCTGAACAATCAAAAATTGCACGTTCTTTTGGCGCGGCATCACAGTCATATGACATGTCGGCGCGTTTACAACGTTATAGCGGCAAACATTTAATGCCATATTTACCTAATCGCAGTGATATTACTGTTTTAGATTTAGGCGCCGGCACTGGCTTTTTTACCGAAATTTTAGCCAGCCAATATGCCCATGTGGTCGGTATTGATATTTCTAGAGAAATGTTAAATTTCGCCAAAAATGAGCGTAGTGATAATATCTCTTGGCTAGCTGGCTCAGCGGTTTGTTTACCGCTGCAAGATAATAGTATCGATTTAATTTATTCTAATTTAATGATCCAATGGTGTCGCCCAATTGCGCCAGCGATTAAAGAAATTATGAGAGTATTAAAGCCGGGCGGCTTATTTGTTTTTTCAACGCTTATTGATGGCACCTTGTATGAGCTTAAATCGTCATGGGCGCAAGTAGATGATGATCAACATGTAATAGAATTTTTATCTGAAACTGAGTTAATTAAAAGCTTTGAGGTTAAAAGCGCCAAATTACTTAGAGAAAACACCCAGGATATTGTTTTAGAATATGAAAACGTTTTGCATTTAGCCCATGAATTAAAAGGCTTAGGCGCTAACCAAGTCCCGAATAAAACCAACAAAGGTTTAGCGGGTAAAGATGCTTGGCAAAAAATGACGCGCAGTTACCAAGACTTCCAAGAGCCAAGTGGTATTTATCCTGCTACTTATAAAGTATTTTCAGGCTTGGTGGTAAAACTCAATGATTAACACTTCTTATCTTTTATCAACTTTATAAATTATGTCTGCATTAAATCTATTTATTACCGCAACTGACACAGATGCGGGTAAAACCTATATCTCAGTACAATTAGCACAAGAGTTTATTAAAAAGGGCTGTAAAGTCGCGGTTTATAAGCCGATTGCTGCAGGCTGTAATACCATTAATGGCGAGCTTCAAAATGAAGATGCACTTTTATTACAACAAGCCGCTAATTGTCAGCAAAGTTACTCGTCAATAAATCCTATTGCATTTGAAGCCCCTATTGCACCACACATTGCAGCCAAACTTAGCGGCATGGCGATTAATGCTGAGGCTGTTTTATCGGGTTATAAAGAATTAAGTGGCGAGATTAATATTATCGAAGGTGCTGGCGGTTGGCGATTACCTTTAGGTGACGGCAAATATCTATCTGATCTGGTTAAAGTGATGGCGCCGAGTGTGATCCTTGTCGTTAATATGAAGTTAGGTTGTTTAAACCATGCGGTATTAACTTACCAAAGTATTATTAGTGATGGTCTAACTTGCGCCGGTTGGATTGCCAATAATCAAGAAAACATGCCATTTTTAGCCGAAAATATCGCTGAATTAACCAGTTTACTTGATGCCCCTTGTTTAGCTGCTATTGATATTAACGGTAGCGTAACTGCCGCTGCTGAGCAGTTACTAAAACTCAAAAAATAACATAAAAAGTTTTAAAAACCAGATAATTAACGATAAATTAATCTCTTACAGTAATTTCACTTGCAAAGGCTTTCGATAAAGCTTTATTGTTGTCAGTTGAAGTTTATTGTAGGAGATAAATTATGAAATTAGAATCACTGGCGTTACATCACGGCTATACTGCCGAAGAAACCACTAAAGCTGCAGCGGTACCTATCTACCAAACCACCTCTTATACTTTTGATAATACTCAGCATGGCGCTGATCTTTTTGACCTAAAAGTTCCGGGTAATATTTATACTCGCATTATGAATCCGACCACTGATGTGCTTGAGCAAAGATTAGCGGCTATGGAAGGTGGGATCGCCTCTTTAGCCGTCGCTTCAGGAATGGCTGCTATTACTTATGCTATTCAATGTATTTGTCAGGTTGGCGATAATATTCTGAGTACTAGCCAACTTTATGGCGGCACCTATAACTTATTTGCTCATACGCTGCCCAATCAAGGCATTGAAACACGGTTCTTATCCCACGATGACTTTGCCGGTTTTGAAAGTGCGATTGATGACAACACCAAAGCAATATTTTGTGAGTCAATTGGAAATCCGGCCGGTAATATCGTTGATATTAAAAAGTTAGCTGAAATCGCCCACAAACATGGTATTCCTGTCATTGTTGATAACACAGTTGCGACACCGTTTTTATGTCAGCCGTTTTCACTTGGCGCTGATATTGTTGTGCATTCATTAACTAAATATATTGGTGGTCATGGCACCTCAATCGGCGGCGTAATTATTGACTCAGGCAAGTTTGATTGGGTCGGTAATAAAGATAGATTTCCAATGCTCAATAATCCTGATCCTTCCTATCACGGTGTGGTTTATACCGAAGCGTTAGGCGCTGCCGCCTATATTGGCAGATGTCGCGTAGTACCACTTAGAAATACCGGCGCGGCAATTTCACCGATGAACGCTTTTCAAATTTTACAGGGTTTAGAGACCTTAGGTTTAAGAATGGAAAGGCATTGTCAAAATGCTGAAAAACTTGCTCAGTATTTATCAAACCATGACAAAGTCGAATGGGTTAACTACGCGGCGTTAGAAAACAGCCCTTATTATGATGTTTGCCAAAAAATTACTGGCGGTAAAGCGTCGGGAATTTTAAGCTTTGGTTTATCTGGCGGCTTAGCATCAGGCGGACAATTTATCGATGCTTTAGAAATGATTTTACGATTAGTGAATATTGGTGATGCTAAGTCATTGGCTTGTCATCCGGCTTCAACAACGCATCGACAACTTAATCCAGAAGAGTTAGCTAATGCAGGTGTTAGTGAAGGATTAGTGAGAATTTCAGTCGGCATTGAAAATATTGACGATATTATTGCTGATGTTAGCCAAGCGTTAGACAAAGTGATTTGCTAAAACCAAGTTAGCTTTTTATATGTGCCCCATCGAAAGCTGCAATCTCCCTAGAAACTAGAAACTAGAAACTAGAAACGAAATTAACCCGTTAGTCTGTCAGCCTAACGGGTTAATTTTATCAGCAGCTTTAAAAACAACACCAACAGATCGAATATTTTAGCTTTTAATTATTATTCGAGATACGGTCAAAAATAACAGCTCGTTAGTCATGCAAAGATTAAAAATTCTTTTTCACTAATACACAATTATTATGAATTTTTTGCTAATTCATTTAAACAAGCGCTAGCAATAAAACCTGAACGGGTTTTATATAACTCCGATTTATTCACTCGATCATCAATTTGCTTGATCAGTAGCTCAGGTAAAGTGACATTTATTTTATGGCTTTTTCCTAAATAGGGGGTGATATCAATATTGACCACGGCCCAAATTACTTGTGGATATTGTTTTTGATAAAAGCTTATCGACTTAGCTTGTGGAATTTTCTCCCCGTATTCTGCCAATATTGCCAAATGATCAGCTATAACAGGTTTAACCAATCGGTAGCCTTCATCAATAGAAATACATTCTAAATTACAGCCGTTTAAATCTGGAATTTCAATTTGATAACCAGCGTCTTGCTCACGAAAAAATATTGGATAGTTCATTAGTAATCCTCAATAAGTAGATGAATCCATGATAACTCCGATAACCCAATCTTGCAATGTGAAATAAACCCCGATAACCCTAAAAATATCAATACCGTAACTCTGATAACTCCTTTATGCCTTTAGGTTAGGGGTCCAATAACTCCGACTGTTCTGGTGTGAATACTTACTTAGCCTTTGTTGTATATAAAACTGTGGATAACTGTTTTGTGAATTTTTATTAGGATCAGTAAACAAGCGCAAATATTTACAAAAAGATTGGCGTAATTACTTGTTAGTAAATTATATACTTTTGATAAAATAAGAGTTACTAGAGGTTATTTTAGATATTGGTGTGGGGAAATAGCTTAAAATTTAGCGACAAAAAAGCCAGCAAAAGCTGGCTTAAACATCATTATAGTTGCGAAATAACTATTTATTATTAACGTGCACGGAAAATAATGCGACCTTTAGATAAGTCATAAGGAGTCAATTCAACAGTTACTTTGTCGCCTGTTAGAATTCGAATGTAGTTTTTACGCATTTTACCTGAGATATGTGCAGTAACTACGTGACCATTTTCTAGTTCAACGCGGAACATCGTATTTGGCAAAGTATCTAAAACTGTACCTTGCATTTCAATATTTTCTTCTTTCGCCATTGGGCGCTTAACCTCTATTTTTGTACGTTAATTTTAAGCAGGGCAGATCATGCCGAAACTATTGCCCAATGTAAAGGCTAAGCGGTTATTTATTTATCGTTTTCCAATTATTTTCACTTAAGCGTTGATGCGGGAAATAACGATTTTTGTAGTTCATCTTTTGACAGTCATCAATTTGGTAACCTAAATAGAGATATTTCTTATGCATTTTTTCGGCTAATTGCAGCTGATTTAAAATTGAAAAAACACCGAGTCCTGATTTTCGATAGTCGGGATCATAAAAAGTATAAACCGCAGACAAGGCATCAACTAAGTTATCGGTCACCGCCACCGAGATCAACAGCTCATCATGCCAAATTTCGATAAATAGCTGCTGGGTTATATTACTGCGAATAAAGCTGCTGTATTGCTCTTTGTTAGCGGGAAACATCGAACCATCACTATGTAAGGTATTAATATACTTTTCATAGAGGGGGTAATAATTGTCTTGAATTTTACTGGCGACTTTCATCTGCAAATGTTGATTTTTTTTCAATAGTCGCTTTTGACTTTTACTGGCACAAAAATCATTGACCACTACGCGTAATGATTCACAGGCGCGACAGTGTTGACAATGAGGTCGATAAATTTGGTCGCCACTACGTCTAAAGCCTTCTTGCATTAACCAAGTGTAATATTTTTCATTATGAAGTTTTTCATCAACGGCAACTAATAACCGCTCTTGTTTATCAGGCAAGTAGTTACAAGTGAATTCACTGGTGATACCAAACTTTAAATTTTCATTCATATGTTTTAATTCTATTTAACAACATCTTAAGTATAGCTTTATCGTTCACTTGTTGCTTAATTTATCTTACTTTAGTTTTATTGAGGCCAGTTTTCAGCTCAGAGGCAAGTGCAACTAGCGCGGTTTTTTTGGTAATCGCTGAATTAGCGAAAATGAAACGGACCGGGTAACCAGAGTTCAGTAGGCATTTTCCTAGTGCAAGCTTCGCGATGGAGGGTTAAAAATTTAGTGCGGGGTATTTCAACACAGCCCATAGAGGCGAGAAAGTCATTTTGCAGTTGGCAATCAATAAACTTAACGTGTTGCTGTTTTAATAATTGGCATAAAGCGAGTAGAGCTACTTTTGACGCATTGCTGGCTTTATAAAACATCGACTCGCCAGAAAAGTAACCATTAATGGCGATACCATACAAACCGCCGACCAATTCATCACCTTGCCAAACTTCAATTGAATGGGCGTGGCCGTTGGCGTGTAAGTGACAATATGCGGCTTTCATTTCGTCTAATATCCAAGTCCCTTCTTTTCTAAAAGGCGCATCTGCACAATAACTGATTGTCTGTTCAAACGCTTGATTGATGGTAACGGTATAAGGATTACGTTTTAAAAATTTTCGCAGCGTTTTGTTAATAACAATACTGTCGGTTGGAATAATTGCGCGTGGATTTGGGCTCCACCACATAATGGGGTCGCCTTCGCTATACCAAGGGAAAATACCGCTTTGGTAAGCACTGAGTAGGCGTTCAATTGATAAGTCGCCATCAAAGGCTAATAAACCGTTAGGATCGGTTAAGGCGAGGTCAGGTGAAGGAAAAGTCAGGTTATCACTTTCAAGTTGGTAAATAACCTGACTCATAAATTAACGTAAACTTTTATTTAGCATCTAAATAACGTTCAGCATCTAATGCCGCCATACAACCAGCGCCAGCTGAGGTAATTGCTTGACGATATATATGATCGGCGACATCGCCGGCAGCAAATACACCTTCAATACTGGTTTGTGTTGCATTACCTTCGGTACCGCTTTGAATTTTCAAATAGCCGTCTTTCATTGCTAATTGATCTTTAAAAATATCGGTATTTGGTTTATGCCCAATCGCGATAAAACAACCCATCACAGCAATTTCTTCAGTTTTATCAGAGTTTGTTTGTTTAATGCGAACACCAGTAACACCCATGTTATCGCCAAGTACTTCGTCTAATGTACGATCTGTGTGTAAAACAATATTACCGTTTTTCACTTTTTCCATTAAGCGGTCAGTCAGTATCTTTTCTGAGCGGAAGGTATCACGACGATGAATTAAGTGAACTTCAGAAGCAATATTTGAAAGATATAAGGCTTCTTCAACCGCAGTATTACCGCCACCCACAACAGCAACTTTTTGATTGCGATAAAAGAATCCATCACAAGTTGCACAAGCAGAAACACCTTTACCCATAAATGCTTCTTCAGAAGGTAAGCCTAAATACTGTGCTGATGCACCAGTACAAATAATTAACGCGTCACAGGTATATTCACCACTGCCGCCTTTTAATTTAAACGGGCGTGTTTCTAAATCAACAGAATCAATATGATCAAAAATAATTTCAGTTTCAAATTTCTCAGCATGCTTTTGCATACGTTCCATTAACGCTGGACCGGTTAGGTCATCGGCATCACCTGGCCAATTTTCTACTTCTGTTGTGGTGGTTAACTGTCCACCTTGCTGCATACCAGTGATCATCACTGGCTTTAAATTAGCACGAGCTGCGTATACCGCGGCTGTGTAGCCTGCTGGGCCTGAGCCTAAAATTAATAGTGGGCAGTGTCTTGCTTCGCTCATGAAAAACTCCAAAGAAAAAATTGTCTGATGAAAATGTGACTTGATAAAGAACAATGTGATTCTAAGGAAATAAATCAATCAGGTAAATTGGTTTTTATATATTTTAATCATTGGCGTTATACGATTAGTGCCTATGTTAATCGCGATGTTGGTTATTTTACCCTTTTCGCTAAAATAACCCTTAAATTATTAAGGGATATTTATTAATGAATTAAGATCAACAAACGGCATTGCCAAACTATTCGCCACCTGTTTATTAGTGACAGCCCCTTGGTAAATATTAACCCCCGACAATAAACCTGTGTTGATCATGCCTTTGCCGGTTAGTACCTGATTAATGTTGTGGCCAGCCAGTTTTAAAATATAGGGCAAGGTTGCATTATTGAGCGCGCTGGTGGCGGTTTTAGGTACAGCGCCTGGCATGTTTGTTACACAATAGTGCACAACACCATGTTTAACATAAATAGGGTCAGCATGAGTTGTTGCAATTGAGGTTTCAAAACAGCCGCCTTGATCAATGGCGACATCAACCACAGCAGAGCCTGGTTTCATCGATTTTATATGTTCAAGTGTTACCAACTTAGGTGCTGATGCACCAGGAATAAGTACCGAGCCAATTAGCAGGTCGGCTTGTTTGACATAATGGCTGATGGCTTCAGTGGTGGAATATATGGTTTGAATTTTATTACCAAATTGCAACGACAGGCTTTTTAGTATTTCGGTATTTCTATCGAGAATGGTGACTTTAGCCTCAAGACCCACTGCCATTTGTGCGGCATTGTTACCGACGATGCCGCCGCCAATAATAACCACATTCGCCGCTTCAACGCCGGGCACACCGCCTAATAAAATGCCGGCGCCGTGGTTAGATTTTTCTAAGGCTTTAGCACCCGCTTGAATTGCTATTCTACCGGCAACAGCTGACATAGGTTGTAATAAAGGCAAACCACCATGATGATCAGAGACCGTTTCATAAGCAATACAAATACAATTTTTAGCTAATAGGGCAAGGGTCAGTTCTTTATTGGCGGCTAAATGTAAATAAGTAAAAATTATTTGATCAGCTTGAATTAAGTCAACTTCAGATAATAATGGCTCTTTAACTTTAATGATTAATTTAGCGCGTTGAAAAAGACTGTGTTTGTCGCTAATGCTGGCGCCGACATCAATATAGTCTTGATCTGAAAGTCCAATGCCTTGACCAGCATTATTTTCTACTAACACTTCATGACCTGCGATCACGAGTTCTTTGACACTAGCAGGTGTTAAACCTACGCGGTATTCATGGTTTTTAATTTCTTTTGGGACACCGATGATCATTAATATTCACCTTAGCACTTATTTTGTAGATTGATTTTTATAAATTAATCGTTTGTAAATGACACTTGGATAATAGATTTTTTTATAAATCAATTATAGAAGTATAATTAACTGAACGTGTAGTTAACGAAACCATTCGGTTAATAAATAAACAAATGTTTGGTAAAGTTTTATAATTACTGTGATTTGCTGCACTTTTATTACTTTTAGTGGTTAACAATATAATTAGTTACTAAAAATTAGCGGATTTCCTTTATATTTCGTTCACTCCATGGAAATAGTTTGTTATTTTATGTCGGTATGCGTAATTTTGTTAGTGATAGCAATTTTTGTTTATTAACAACACAATAACTTAACTCTAATTTGGTAATTCTTTTGTCTTCTGAAAACTCTTCCGATCCAGCAAAGTTAAATGGTGTTCAACGCTTATTAGAAGCGGGACTACTTGTCAGTTCAATTATCGCAATGTTCATTATGTTAGCGCTTTTTACCTTTGATCAGGCTGATCCTGGTTGGGCACAAGCCGGATATCAAACACCGGTGAAAAACTTAGGTGGGGCCGTTGGTGCTTATTTATCTGATTTATTATTAAATCTCTTTGGTGTTGTTGCTTATAGCTTACCGTTTGCTATTGCGATCACTGGATGGTTGTTATTCCAACGTTTTTATCGATTAATGCAAATTGATTATTTAACCTTAGGGTTAAAAATCATCGGCTTTGTGATGGTTTATATTGGCGTCACGTCTATTGCGAGTATGAATTTTGGCAATATCTTTATTTTTTCTGCTGGTGGTATCGTCGGCGACTTTTTAAGTACTAGCCTAATTCCGTATTTATCGTTTGTTGGCACCACCTTAATCTTCTTGATGTTCTTTTTAGTCGGCTTTGTTTTATTAACCGGCTTATCTTGGTTAGCGATGATTGATGCGCTAGGCAAGTACACGATAGATATGGCGTTATTATTAGCGAAATTACCGGCTTTTATCAAAGAAAAGTTTGGTACTCGATTAGAGGCGAGGGCGGATAACCAGTTAAAGTCGTCGAAAAAAGCGGCTCGTTTAGCGGATAAACACACGGATGCTTTTGAAAGTATTGCTGATAACCGTGTTGAGGCTTCCAAGCACAGCAGTATTGAAATCCCTGATGAGAGTATCGATGAACAGCCTCAATATCCTCATAATGATATTATTGTAGATAATACCGATATTGATGATGAAGACTTCGTTGGTCAAAATTTATCGCCAAGCGGTTTCAATAGCCAAGATTACGCAGCAGACAGTGACAATCATGATGATTACCCTGAGGCTGACGAAATTCAAGTGAAGGATGCGTTTGAAAATATGCATTCTGATCACGAGATGAGTTTTTCTGCCCTAGATGACAGCAATAACGATATTAATGTAAATGATCCTTTTGTGGCTATTGATGACTTAATTGATGGCTCGGTAAAAATGAATGTGCAAGATCACGTTAGTAATGAAGAAATTATGGCGGCTTTTGAGCATGTAGAGCCAATTAAAGTTAACAAAAATGAAGCGACTAATGAGCAAGTCGTAGAAGATAAACCGTCAGAGCAGCAATCAACGTTACCTTCATTAGACTTATTAGATAAGCCAGATAAAACTGAAAACCCAATCAGCCAAGAAGACTTAGACCAGGTTAGCCGCTTAGTTGAAGCAAAATTATTAGAATACGGCGTGAAAGCTGAAGTGGTTGGTGTTTATCCTGGCCCTGTTATTACCCGTTTTGAATTAGACCTAGCCCCAGGCATTAAAGCAAGTAAAATCACAGGCTTGTCAACCGATTTAGCCCGTTCACTTTCTGCTAAAGCAGTACGCGTAGTAGAAGTTATCGAAGGTAAAAGTGTTATTGGTATTGAATTACCAAACAAATATAGAGAAACCGTCTTTTTCTCCTCTGTGCTTGCTAATGATAAGTTTGCTAAGTCTAAATCACCGTTAACGATGGCGATTGGTAGTGATATCTCAGGCCAGCCCGTAATTACTGATTTAGCTAAAATGCCTCATCTGTTAGTTGCAGGTACGACCGGCTCTGGTAAATCTGTTGCAATTAATACCATGATCGTCAGTATCTTGTATAAATCATCGCCGGCCGATGTTCGTATGATCATGATTGACCCGAAACAAGTTGAACTTTCGGTTTATGATGGTATCCCGCATTTATTATCTGAAGTAGTCACCGACATGAAAGAAGCTGCCAATGCATTACGTTGGTGTGTTGGAGAAATGGAACGCCGTTATCAATTAATGTCTAAATTAGGCGTGAGAAATTTAAAAGGTTATAACGAGAAAGTTAAAAAAGCGATCGAAGCAGGGGAGCCATTAATTGACCCATTATGGCAGCCAACAGATGCGTTTACTCAAACACCACCGACACTTGACAAATTGCCAGCGATTATCATTATTGTTGATGAATTTGCCGATATGATGATGATTGTGGGTAAAAAAGTTGAAGAGCTCATTGCCCGCATTGCTCAAAAAGCACGAGCAGCTGGCATCCATCTTATTTTAGCGACTCAGCGTCCGTCTGCTGATGTTATTACTGGTTTAATTAAAGCGAATATTCCAACCCGTATTGCCTTAAGAGTACAGTCAAGAATTGAGTCTCGTATTATTCTCGATCAACAAGGTGCCGAGCAATTGTTAGGGATGGGGGATATGTTTTATTTAGCCCCTGGTGAAGCATTGCCAATTCGCGTTCATGGTGCCTTTGTTAATGATGACGAAGTACATGCTGTGGTTAATGATTGGAAATCGCGCGCTGAGCCAGATTATATTGAAGACATTTTAACCGGCGGCGCCGATCAAGATATTTTATTGCCCGGCGAGCAAGCTGAAGAAGACGCCAACAATGAAGTTGATCCCTTGTATGATGAAGCCTTGGCTTTTATCACTGAATCAAGACGGGTATCAATTTCTAGTATTCAACGTAAGTTCCGTATTGGCTATAACCGCTCCGCTCGTATCGTTGAAGATATGGAAGCGCACGGCGTTGTCAGCCGTCCAGGTACAAATGGTGCTAGAGAAGTTTTAGCGCCACCACCGGTAAAAGGGTAAAAACATGCATTATTTATCTCAAATATTTTCAAAATATCAGGCTGATAAAAAACCAGCGCGGGCGAATAAACTTTCAGCCAGTGGTTTAGTTTTATCTGCGGCTTGTTTAACGTTAGCGCCGAGCACTTTCGCCGCCCAAAGCGAAACAAGTTCGGCAAGCTCTCAGCTTTTATCTGCTTCGCAGCCATTAACCGATACCAAAGCCCTTGGTTCGATAAAAAAAACCTTAATGGCAAAGTTAAAAGCGGTGAATTATTTTACTGCCAGTTTTTCACAGCAAGTCTTTGATAATGACAAAAACCTAATTCAACAAGGGCGCGGTAAATTAATTGTCAGTAAACCGAACAAAGTATATTGGCAAACGACCGAGCCAGAAGAGTCGCTGATCGTCTCAGATGGTGAAACCCTTTGGCTTTACGATCCCTTTATTGAGCAGGTCAGTCTATTTTCTTATCAAGCGTCAATTGAAAATACGCCGATTTTGTTGATCACCAGTGAATCTAACGAGGTTTGGTCTAATTACTCTGTTACTCAGCCAGCAAGTGATCAATATCAAATAATTTCCGATGACGAGCAAAGCCAAGTGACCTCGTTAACCGTTACATTTAGCGGTAAAGATATTAGCCAATTAGTGATAACCGATGTCACCGGACAAACCAGCGAAATAACCCTGTCAGAGAATAACCATCAAACTGTGCCTGACGCTAAATTATTTACCTTTACTGTTCCGCAAGGCGTACATATCGATGACCAACGTTAACAATAATGCTAACGGAACTTTCGATTTTGACGAGCAAATAACCTCGGCTTTTCAACCCTTAGCGGCATTATTACGGCCGCAAGTGTTAGCTGAATATATTGGTCAAAAACATATTCTTAAAGCCGGTTCGCCATTAACCATGGCGATCGAACAAGGGCATTGTCATTCCATTATTTTTTGGGGCCCGCCAGGTACGGGCAAAACTACACTGGCGGAGATCATTGCCAAACATGCGAATGCTGAAATTGAGCGTTTGTCTGCGGTTACTTCAGGCATTAAAGAAATTCGCCAAGCGATCGACAATGCCAAGCAAAACGCGTTAGTTAAACAGCGCCGCACTATTTTATTTGTTGATGAAGTTCACCGCTTCAACAAAAGCCAACAAGATGCCTTTTTACCGCATATTGAAGATGGCACTATTACCTTTATTGGCGCTACCACCGAAAACCCTGCCTTTGAATTAAACAAAGCCATTTTATCGCGAGCACGGGTTTATTCATTAAAAAAATTAACCGAGCAAGATTTATTAGAAGTATTAAATCGCGCTAGTAACCATGTGCAAACTCAGCATCAACACCGTATTAGTTTTGAAAACAAAGCGACCGAACAATTGATCGCTCTGGCGGATGGTGATGCGCGGCGGTTATTGAATTTAGTTGAAAATTGCTTAGATATGTCAGCCGTTGAAACGGACGAACTTGGCGCTTTTAAAGCCATCACCTTAACGCAAGTTATTCAGGTTGCTGGCGATAAAATTGCCCTGTACGACAAAGGCGGCGATGCTTTTTATGATCTGATCAGTGCTTTTCATAAATCAGTACGCGGCTCATCTCCAGATGGTGCTTTATATTGGTACGCAAGAATTTTAACTGCTGGCGGTGATCCTTTATATGTCGCAAGGCGTTTATTAGCTATCGCTTCAGAAGATATCGGTAATGCCGACCCTAGAGCGCTTCAAATTGGTTTAGACGCTTGGGATGTATTTCAACGCGTTGGGCCATCAGAAGGGGAAAGAGCGATTGCTCAAGCTTGTGTTTATATGGCGTTAGCTCCTAAAAGCAATGCGGTTTATCGCGCTTTTAGTGATGCCAAAGCCCTTGCGAAAGATACCAGTGGCTTAGATGTTCCCCTACATTTAAAAAATGCTACTAGCGCTTTAACCAAAGAAATGGGCCACGGCGCTGATTATCGCTATGCTCATAATGAAGAAGGCGCTTATGCTGCCGGTGAAAGTTATTTACCGCCGACCATCGCTAATACTCAGTTTTATCATCCAACTGAACGCGGTTTAGAGCAAAAATTAAAAGCTAAGCTCGAGTATTTACAACAATTAGACAGAGACAGTCATGTCCAACGCTATTAACAGTTTTACCTTATATTCCATGGTTGCTATCGGTGGTGCTATTGGTGCCAGTTTACGTTTTTTTATTTATCAGATGATGATGACATGGCTAGGTAAAGGTTTTCCTTACGCCACTTTAACCGTTAATGTCACCGGATCTTTAGTGATGGGGGTATTATACGGTTTAATAGAACAAGGTATTATCGAAGTATCGGTTTATCGTTCATTAATTGGTATTGGCTTATTAGGTGCTTTCACCACCTTTTCGACCTTTTCTTTGGATACTTTATTATTAATGCAACAAGGAGAGGTATTTAAAGCAATAAGCAATATCTTTCTTAATGTGGGTTTGTGTATAATGTCCGCCGCTTTCGGAATGTTTGTGGTTTCATACCTTAATAAATAAAATTAAGCTTATGACTCCAGATTAACGACATTAGTTATTCAATTAACTGACATTCCTTTAAAGAATAATAGAAAAATTCTTATTAAATAACTCAAAAAAATACGTGATCACAACATGCTAGATTCAAAATTACTTAGAAACGATATCGAAGAAACGGCAAAAGCTTTAGCAAAACGCGGCTTCACCCTAGACGTTGAAAAACTGATAGCACTAGAAGAGCAACGCAAAGCCATTCAAGTAAAAACTCAAGATTTACAAAGTGAACGCAACACCCGCTCTAAATCAATTGGCCAAGCAAAAGCCCGTGGTGAAGATATTAAACCACTCCTTGATGCGGTTAGTGAATTAGGCAGCCAATTAGACGCCGCCAAAGAAGAGCAAAACACAGTGCTTGCTGAAATTGACAGCATAGCCTCTGCGGTTCCTAACTTGGTTGACGCATCAGTACCTGATGGTGCTAGCGAAGATGACAATGTTGAAATAAGACGTTGGGGCACACCAAAAACATTTGATTTTGAAGTAAAAGATCATGTTGATGTGGCGACTGCTTTAGATAAAGGCTTAGACTTTGAAGCCGGAGCAAAACTTACCGGTACACGTTTTGTCGTTATGCGCGGCCAAATGGCTAAATTACACCGTGCGTTAGCGCAATTCATGTTAGATGTGCATTCAGAAGAGCACGGCTATCAAGAAATGTACGTACCTTATTTAGTCAATCATGAATCTTTATATGGCACAGGCCAATTACCAAAGTTTGGTGAAGACTTATTTCATACCGACTTAGGTCATAAAACTTTTTCTTTGATCCCGACTGCAGAAGTACCCTTAACTAACTTAGTACGTGATGAAATCGTCGAAGAAGCCGAGCTGCCGATCAAAATGGTTGCTCATACGCCATGTTTCAGAAGTGAAGCCGGTTCATCAGGTCGAGATATCCGCGGTTTAATTCGCCAACATCAATTCGACAAAGTTGAAATGGTACAATTAGTTAAACCAGAAGATTCATTCAATGCCTTAGATGAATTAACCGGTCACGCTGAGAAAATTTTAGAAAAATTAGGTTTACCATTTCGTACCGTGGTTTTATGTACTGGTGATATTGGTTTTAGCGCTACTAAAACCTTTGATATTGAAGTATGGTTGCCGGCGCAAGATACTTATCGTGAAATTTCGTCTTGTTCAAACATGGGCGATTTCCAAGCACGCCGTATGCAAGCGCGTTTCCGTAATAGCGAAACGAAAAAACCAGAATTATTACATACCTTAAATGGCTCTGGCTTAGCGGTTGGTCGTACTTTAGTTGCGGTATTAGAAAACTATCAACAAGCTGATGGCAGTGTTGAAATACCTGAAGTATTACGCCCTTATATGAAAGGTGAAACTCATCTTCGTGCTAAAGCGTAGTCAATTTATTGTAAGGTTAACGAAAAGTTTGCTTAGATAAAAACGCGCTTATAGTCGCCGACTGATAATTTTTCTCATTAGAAAATATAAAAAGCCTAAAATTGTCAAAGATTTTAGGCTTTTTAATTTTTAACTTTGTGTATTTTTGTTACTTTTTACGCTGGCGCTGAATATAAATTGTTTAACTCAGGTCTTTATCATCACAACTAAGTAAATTCGAGTATCTTTTGGCACGCAGTATTTTCATTCAAATCATTATTTTAGTGATTGCTTTTAATTTCATCTCTTATCTTCGTGAAGCAACGATGTTATCAAAAGAGGAATTAGTAACAATAAATGTTGAGCAATTACCAACCTTAATGTCGGATGATATTTTATTACAAGCGCAAGGGAAAACTACGGTTTTGTATTTTTTCGCGCCGTGGTGCAGCATTTGCCATATCAGTATTGCTAATCTGCAATCCTTGTATTTGAACAACCCTAACCTTGACGTTATTGCTGTCGCCCTTGATTATGACAATAAGCAAGCGGTTGCTGCCTTTAGTAAACAACATCAATTAACTTTTCCAATTGCTCTTGGTAATGCGAAAGTAAAAAGTGATTTTAAAATTAAAGGTTACCCTAGTTATTATGTCCTAGATAAAAATAACCAGATCAGCGCTAGCTCTTTAGGTTACAGTACCAAGTTAGGATTATATTTACGGACCTTGTAAATATTGCGATTAAAGAATACAAAGTCTTCTGATCTCATAGGTCATTGTGTACACTAGTTAAATAGCCCTTGCTCACCATAACTAGACTCTCTTTATTATGCATATATCTTCCAATTTCGACAGCGGCAATATTGCGGTAATCGAAGCGCTAACCCCTGATAATATTCGCCTTGAAATAAATAAAGATCATCAATCAAGTTTTTTTCAATGGTTTCATTTTAAATTATCCACGGAACAATTAATTCCGCATAAGTTAATCATTGAAAATGCGCACCTAGCAGCCTTTAAAGAAGGCTGGGAAGGGTATCAAGCTGTTGCTTCTTATGACCGAGAGCATTGGTTTCGTGTCCCCACTAATTATGACGGTGAAAAATTAACCATTGAATATACACCGCAGCACCACGCCCTTTATTTTGCATATTTTTCGCCGTACAGTTTCGAACGTCATCAAAACCTACTACAAAGTGCGCAACTTCATCCTGCTTGTATCGTTGAATATTTAGGCTTAACCCTTGATGGCCGAGATATGTCGTTATTAAAAATTGGCAAAGAAAGTGCTGATAAGCCAGTAATATGGTTAACCGCCAGACAACATCCTGGCGAAACAATGGCGCAGTGGTTTATTGAAGGATTAATAGAACGTTTGCTGGATGAAGATGATGGCGTTGCGCGCAGTTTATTAACTAAGGCGGTTTTTTATATTGTCCCGAATATGAACCCCGATGGCAGTGTTCGCGGTCATTTACGAACAAATGCAGCGGGCGTCAATTTAAATCGGGAATGGCAAACCCCGTCTTTAGAACAAAGTCCGGAAGTATTTTTAGTACGCGAAAAAATGTTAGCGACCGGAGTTAATTTATTTCTAGATATCCATGGTGATGAAACCATACCTTATAATTTTGTTGCCGGCTGTGAAGGCTGTCCGTCTTACAGCAAACAACAGCAATTATTAGAACAAACCTTTAAAGACTTTCTTTTGAACATCACCCCTGAATTTCAAGACACTGAAGGGTATCCGGTTGATTTACCTGGAGAGGCCAATTTAAGTTTGGCGACGACTTGGGTCGGTGAGCAATTTGGCTGTTTAGCCTTCACGATTGAAATGCCATTTAAAGATCATTTGTTATTACCTGACGCGTTAACTGGTTGGTCTGATGAGCGCAGCCGCTTGTTTGGCAAAGATGTATTAACCGTCATACATCATGTTAGTGAGCAGCTATATTAACAATCAGATTAACTAGTCATTACTTTTAACCTTGCCGTTAAGTCACTAAGAACAGCAAAACACGATAAAAAATAAATAAAATGGGAGTATGCTTTGTTAGCATTTGTGGATTCAATTAACAGCATAATATGGAGCCAAGCCCTTATCTATCTATGTTTAGGGGCAGGGATCTTTTTTTCAATAGTTACGCGTTTTTGTCAAGTTAGGCATGTTCGTGAAATGTGGCGCTTACTGGTTGATGGTAAAAGTTCAAGTAAAGGTATTTCCTCTTTTCAAGCCTTAGCGGTGTCATTATCAGGTAGGGTTGGTACTGGTAATATCGCAGGTGTGGCAGCAGCTATTGGTTTTGGAGGCCCAGGTGCGGTTTTTTGGATGTGGGTAGTTGCCTTTTTAGGCGCAGCTACTGCTTATATTGAATCCACTAATGCGCAAATTTATAAAGAAGAATTTGAAGGACAATATCGCGGCGGGCCAGCCTATTATATTGAAAAGGTCTTAGGGAATAAATGGTATTCATGGGCGTTTGCCATTGCCACCATTTTAGCTTGTGGCATGTTATTACCGACAGTTCAATCAAACAGTATTGGTAATGCCGTTGAAATCGCCTTTGGTGCTGGGCAATCGGTGCAAACGGGGATTGGCATCTTTAGCTCGGCTAAGATTTATACCGCTTTTGTGATTGTTTTATTATTAGGTTTTATTATTTTTGGCGGCGTTAAACGCATTGCTCATTTTGCGCAATTTGTTGTGCCCTTTATGGCATTAGCCTACATCATTGTTGCACTTGCAATCATTGCTCTGAATATCAATAAGGTCGTTGATATATTTGGCTTGATTATCTCGGATGCTTTTAGCCCAATGGCGGGTTTTGGTGCGGCGATAGGTTGGGG
This sequence comes from Thalassotalea sp., assembly GCA_051251725.1. Taxonomy (GTDB): domain Bacteria; phylum Pseudomonadota; class Gammaproteobacteria; order Enterobacterales; family Alteromonadaceae; genus JALZUE01. Next base: position 72,257 of record JBPOFN010000011.1, read on the forward strand.
CGTTAAACGCGGTATTTATTCTAACGAAGCCGGCCAAGGTACAGGGCCTCATGCGGCGGCAGCGGCTGAAGTTCAACATCCGGCCCAACAAGGATTAGTACAAGCTTTTTCTGTTTATATTGATACCTTACTGGTTTGTACTGCAACGGCGATTATGATCTTGATCACTGACTCTTATAACGTGATAAGTCATATTCCTAATGAGTACCTGATCCATTACTTGGCTGAAAATCCAGATCCGAATGGCCCAGGGTTTACCCAAATTGCCGTTGATAGTGTGTTAAGTGGTATTGGTAAACCCTTTATTGCCTTAGCCTTGTTTTTCTTTTCGTTTACCACCTTATTGGCTTATTACTATATCGCCGAAAGTAATGTCGCTTACATTCAGCGCACGTTAAAAATTCCGTCGTTAACTTTTTTCTTAAAAGTAGCTATTATGGCAGCAGTGTTTTATGGCACCATTAAAAATGCTAATTTGGCGTGGGGCTTAGGTGATATTGGCGTTGGCTTAATGGCGTGGCTCAATATTGTTGGTATTATCATTATCTTTTTTGTTGCTAAACCTGCGGTCAAAGCGTTAAAAGATTATGAACAGCAGAAAAATTCTGGTGTCACAGATTACACTTTCAATCCTAAAAAACTTGCCATCAAAGGTGCGCATTTTTGGGAAAAAAGATTTGAAAAAAATTCAGCAAAATAATTAACATTTTTCATTAAAAAGCGTCCGCAAGGGCGTTTTTTTATGTAAAATACCGCATTGTTTGAAAAGGTATGTTTATATGGCCGTTATTAATTGCCCAAGTTGTAAAAAGAAAATATCAGATAAAGCAAAAAGCTGCAGTCATTGTCAGCTCGAATTAAGCAATTTAGATGATGAAAAACTCAGCTCCCTTGCTCAGGTAAACAACATTAAAAAATCTCAGCAGATAATGACTTTTGCTTTTATCGCAATGCTGTTGTTTTGTGGTGGTTTTCTCTTTTTATATTGGTCAAATGCAGAAGTAGGCAGTTGGCAATATTCGACCGCTATGGTAACAACCGGCATTGGCTTTTTTTGGTATCTGGTAACCCGCATACAGTTAATTATTTTAAAAAGAAGTAAAAAATAATGGATATAGTTCAGTTAGTGGAAAACCTATCAGACGATATGTACGAGCGTTTAAAACATGCCGCTGAAACTGGGCGCTGGCCCGAAGGCACAGTGGTCGATGAAGCGCAAAAAGCCTCAGCCTTACAAATAGTGATGGCCTATCAATCGATTCGATTAAAGTCTGATGAAAACATGACTGTTGGCCCAGACGGGCAAATTGTTAATAAAACTAAACGCGAACTAAAAGCACAATTTTCGTCGCCATCACCACAAGAGCCAGTAGCTGAACAGTCTCAAAACGTTCATCAAACACCATCCTCAACGCCAGATAAAGCTATCGCTAGGTTTACCAATTTATGATTTTTACTAATTTTTTTAAAGCAAAATGGCAACATAAAGACGCCAATATTCGTTTAAGTGCCATCGCCAATGAGTTGGCTGTTGAAGAATCGAGTCAAAAATCAATTTTGCTTGATTTAGCCAATCATGATGAAAATGACAATGTCAGAAAAGCTGCGTTATTAAAGCTTAATGACGTTACTTTATTTTTAGACATCTCGAAAGAAAATGATAATAAAGCCATTCAGCAATTTTCACTTAAGCAATTACAGTCAATGCTCAGTAAAAATAATGCGGTAGTTGGTGAACAAACTAAACTGGCGCTAATTGAACAATTTCCGAAATCTTTTTTAGAAAGCTGGATCTTGACTGAGCCAGAAATAAACGTGGTTAAAGCTATTTACCAAAAAATAGCCAAGCCGCAAACCACTATGTCGCTGTTTGCCAATAAACAAAATCAAGCTTTTCAATTGTTTTTAATTGACGGTATTACCGATCCCGCGCAGTTAGAAAAACTCGCAAAAAAATCTGATATTGCCGCGGTGGTTAGCGCCATAGAAGAGAAAGTTTCAGCTATAAAACATGCCCGTGAGTTGCCGATTCAGTTAGCAAAAAATGTGCAATTAAGCTTATCAAAGTTACTGGCGTTAAAAGATAGCAATGATAATTACGATGTCGTTATTGCTAAGCGCACCGCTATTGAAGCCGAATGGCTGGTAGCTCTTGAGCAATTTGAATGTTTAGCTGAGTCAGACCGTGAAGCGTTTAATAATAAATATCAAACGATCAGCGTACAGTTAGATAAAGCCTTTGTGCAAAAAGAAGAAGTGTATCAGCAGCAACTTATTGCTAAGCAATTGGCGGATGATAAATTAATTGCCAAAAAATCTATTTCAGCGCAGCTTAACGCGTTAGAGCAAATTTTAGCGAATGCTGTCTTTGAAAATACCGATCTTAATAATAGTGAATTTGAAACCCAGCTTAATGCTTTACCAGCAGAAATTAACGCGTCAGTTTTAAGTGACAGCGAAAAAACTGGCTTTAAGCAACAAGTAATAAAGCTACAAAACAAACTCGAGCAATTGCCAGCCATTGCTCAGTCGGTCACTGATGCGACGCATTTAATTTCTAAAGTGTCGCAATTAGCGATGCCAACCACATTAGCTGAATTAAATGATAAACAGCAAACCTTTAAACTTTGGTTACAACAGTGGCGTGAGATTGAAAAACTAAGCATAGGTACTTTACCTGACTCAATTAAATCAGCTAAAAAAGAGATTGTTGCTCAGTGGGATCAAGCATTGAGTCCGCTATTAGCAGAGCAAAAACAGTATTTAAATCATACTCGAAAAAATATTGCTGATTTAAAACGTTTGATCGCAAACGGTAAATTTAATGCGTGTTTTGGTATATTCAAAAAATTAAAAAGTAATTTCAGTGTGCTACCCGCTTCAGGGCAGCTTAAGTTGCAACGTGACTTTGATGCCTTAACTGAAAAAATGGAAGATTTATCAGATTGGGAACATTATATTGCCACGCCGCGTAAACAAGAATTACTTAATGACATTAAAGCGATAGTTGAAACGCCTTTAGATAACCCGAAAGAGCAAGCCAATAAAGTCAAAGAATACCGCAAACTGTGGAATTCTTTAGGGCATGCTGAAGATGACGTTGAAAAACTATTAAACGACGAATTTAATTTAGCCTGTGAACAAGCTTTTGCTCCTTGTCGATTATTTTTCTCGGAGCAAGAAAAAATTAGAGAGCAACATGCTAAATCTCGTATGCTTATCATTGAGCAAGTAACACAATTAGCAAACACACTGTCAGTAGAAACCGATTACAAACAGCTTGAAGCGCAAGTAAATAAACTTAATAAGCAGTGGCGAGAAGCCGGTGAAGTTGAACGCGGGCAATATCAAACTTTGTTAAAGCAATTTAATTTGGCGCTCTCGCCAGTAAAAGCTGCAATCACTGTTTTTCATCAGGAAAACATTGCGGCTAAAAAAGCGTTGGTTGATAAAACTAAGCAAATAATCGCGGCCGGATTAACCCTTGATAATGTTTTTAGTGCCACTAATACTATTAAAGAATTACAGCAGCAATGGCGTACAATTGGCTATGCTGGTGCTAAGCAAGATAACAGTTTATGGCAAGAATTTAGACGTTTGAATGATCAAGTATTTGCTGAACGCGATGAGTTGAAAAAACTACAATCCGTTGAGCAAGAACAAGTTAAAACGCAATATGCTAGTGAATTAGCGCAATTGTCGAGCCAATTAACACCGCAGTCTTCGGTTGCCCAAAATGCTGAATTACTCACACAAGCTCAAGCATTACAAGCGCAAGTGATGGCACAAAAACCGGTATTAAAAGGTTTAGTAGGCCAAATAGAGAAATTTATTGAGGCGATTAATCAAGCCAATAAAAAAAGTAAAAAAGTGAAGCACCAACTTGATTGGCAAAATATTTTTAATTTATTAACGCAACTAGCAACCACGCCAACAATTGATATTACTGAGCTTGCTGAGTTTAATTCACTTTCGACTTTTTGGCAGAAAAAGGTTATTGATGCGACTAAATCATCAAAACAAGCTAACGGTGCTCGACTAGCTAAAACCTTAGAGTTAGAAATTTTAGGTGGGATCGAGTCGCCAAAAGAATTTGCCGCCGAGCGCTTAGCTAAACAAGTTGAGTTAATGCAAGAGCAAATGGTATCGAGTAATGAAATCGACCTACAAGCACTCTTTATCCAATGGTTATTGTTAGGGGACTTTACGGCTGACGATGTCAAACTTATCGAACGTATAAAGCCTTTATTCTGTTAAGTATTACTTTGTTCACAACAATTAGTTAAATAAGAGGCTGTTGATTTTTCATTTTGGGGTTAACCGACTAATGAAAAAGCAACAGCTTTTGTTTTAGTAATTATTCGTTAGTTAGCTAACTTTATTGCTGGTTGGCGGTAAAGCACTTTATTTCGCCCGGTTTCTTTTGCTTCATAAAGATAATGATCAGCGTCATCAAGTAAGTCGCGATTGGACAACTTAGCTGTAAACATCGTTGAAACGCCAATACTAATAGTCACCTTATTATGTTCTGAGAATTCATGTGGTATTGCCAAGGCCTGTACTATCAGGTTAAGTTCTTCTGCAACTCGTATCGCACCTTCGAGATCTGTGTCTGGTAATACAACAGCAAACTCTTCACCGCCATATCGGGCTACAAAATCAAAGGCACGATGTAACGTGTTTTTTATCGCTCTAGCGACCTTTTTCAAGACTTCGTCACCCAAAACATGTCCGTAGTTGTCGTTATAATTTTTAAAAAAATCAATATCTATCATTAACAATGCATTATCAGTACTGCCGCGTTGACTGTTTTTACTAATCTTTTCGATATGAAGATCAAAATATCGACGATTAAAAATGGTTGTTAAGCCGTCAATATAAACAAGCCCCAATAAGGCATCTTTTTGTTTTTTTAACGTAAGGTGTGCTCTTACTCGGTTTTTTAAGGTAATAGGGTTGATAGGTTTCGGAATAAAATCAACACCGCCGCAATCCCAGCATTCGTTTTCGTCTGTTTGCTTTTGAAATGAGGTCACAAAAATTACGGGGATTTCAGCGGTCGAGTGTCTTTGTTTTAATAAGCGGCAGGTGTCAATACCACTTATTCCTTCCATCACTACATCCAGTAATATTAAATCTGGTGGCGAGTCTGAATAACATATTTCTAACGCTTCCTCACCAGAGGTTGCTGCTAATATGGTGTAATCTTTTGAGATAAGGTTATAAATAGTTTGAATGTTAATTGGCTGGTCATCAACGACAAGAACAACACTGTCTTGCAAGTCAAATTCATTATTATCATTCAATTTACTAAATGGCATTAGGCTTCCTTGATTTTTTCTTGAGCAATCAATACCTTTAATTGCTCGAGTATTGCACTCGCTTGTTTAAATTTTAATTTATTTAAACAAGCTGCTAATGCTTCTGTTTTAGTTTTTGAATAACTCGTTAAGTATGGATTGATTTCTTGAAATATTTCAAGCGCATGCATATTAAAGTTACTTACTTCATTAAGCAGCTTATCAAATAATTCAGTAAAATTATCTAATTCTTTTAGATTTGTTGTTGGCTCCTTACTCTCAATTGTTAATAAGCGTTCTAAGTCAGTGATCAGTTCAAGTGCCTGATTAATTAAATTTAATATGGCTAAGGTTTCTTCATCGGTATGTTGATAATCAGGTGTTAATGAATAATTTTTATCAATATTCATTGCACACTGACTCAACTCGGTAAAACCTAAACTGGCGGCAGTGCTTTTTAAGGTATGAAAGAGCCGTTTAAAATCTTGATTCGTTAAGCAACCAGCTTCCGCGGTTAACTGCTCTATGTAGTCAGCCAAATCATCGCTAAGTAAGCTTAAAGAACGAATATATATTCCGGTTAAGTGGCTAAATCTTTCCATACTTTCTTTGAGTGCAATATTGTTCGCCTCACAAAAGTTGATGATATCTTGTCGTAAATAATCGTATTCAGTAACCGTAGTGCCAAGAATTACATCTTGTTCAGTCTTCTGTGTTGAAGTATTGGTTTCTATTTCGGCATTAGAGCTTGAGTGATAACCCGTTGCAGCTAAGATTTGTGTAATTAAATCATTCACTTCATAAGGCTTTGAAATATGACCAATCATGCCAGCTTCAAAACATTTTGCTTTATCGCTTGGCTGTACATAGGCGGTCATTGCAATAATAGGTAAATGATGAAACTTCTTAATTGCTTTAATACGTTTCGTGGTTTCGTAACCGTCCATATCTGGCATTTGAATATCCATCAAAACCAAATCAAATTTTAATAAACTGTTTTCCAACTCGAATAAAGCTTTATAGCCACCAGAGCATAAAATCACTGTTGCGCCTAAACTTTCTAATAGCGATTTGGCAATTTCTTGATTACTAGGATTATCTTCTACCACCAAAATACGTTTGTTAAACAAAGGGCCGTCATTGTTAATAATCGTTTTATTTTCGATGTATTCTGGCTCTTTAGCACAAACAGTATCAAGTAAGGCGTCAATCAGTACTTGTTTGGTTACCGGCTTAGTCACAAAGCCATTTAAGATATTAGTATCGCTATCACGTCTATGAGCAAACATTTGCTTAGTATGAGCGGTTACCATGACAATTAACGGCATTTGATTATTGGTGTCAATAGCGCGCATTTTTTCAGCTAACTCCCAACCATCAATATCAGGCATTTTCCAATCGATTAAAGCAACATCAAATTTTTCATTATGTTTAATGGCAGACTCAAATAAAATTAACGCATTTTCAGGACTGTCAGTCACCGTTGTATAACAGCCTAAATGTGAAACGATATCACCAAGAATTTGCAAGGATGTCGGGTTATCATCAACAATGAGCACATTGAGATCGGCTAAACTTTCCAGCAGATCATTACTTTCTACAGGTTGATGTTTAACTTTTATATCAACTGATAATTTAATTGTGGTGCCTATCCCTAATTTACTTTCAACGGTAATTTTGCCATTCATTAATTTAATAAATTCACGAGCTAACGCTAAGCCCATACCTATACCGCCATATTGACGATTTAATGCGCTGTCGGTTTGGTTAAATAAATTAAAGATTGAGGTTAGTTTTTCTTCACTAATACCTATCCCAGTATCTTTTACTTCAACCAATAGTTTTGCTTGTTTATCTGAGCTTTCATCAATTCTAAATTTGACCGCGATTAAGCCTTGTTCGGTAAATTTAACCGCATTTTCAGTTAACGATAAAAGAATTTTTAACAGTTTATTAGGATCTGCAATTAAAAAATCAGGTGTATTGGCTGGTACTTCAAAGTTAATTTCTAATGCTTTTTTCTCTGAAATTAATATTAAGTGTTCACTTAGTTTGGTGATTAAATTATTAAAATCGAAACATTCTTCTTTGAGCTCTAAAATTCCCCGTTCAGATTGGGTAATTTCTAAAATGTCATTCATCATTGTCGAAAGGGCGGTGACATTTCGTCGAGCTGACTGTATATAAGAAAGCTGTTTATTATTTAATTCTGTTGATTGTAATAGCTGCATCATGCCATTGATCGCATGGAGCGGCGTTCTTAGTTCATGGCTGATATTAGATAAGAATAATACTTTGGTTTCGTTCGCCGTATCGGCATTAATTAATGCCGTATTTAATTGTTTAGCTTGTTGCTTTTGATACGAAATATCTTTGGCCGCTAAATAAATATAACTTTCATTGGCTATTTGCAGTTTATTTAACGAGACCAAAGTTGGAATAGGTTGATTAGTTGAGTCGATAAAATGAATTTCGAAAGAATATCTGTCATTAACTAAAACTTTATTAGCAATTTCTTCCCAAGATTCCTTCTCATTAAAGTCCATTATCTTAGTAATGTGTAAGGTTTGAAATAATTTCGGTGTATAACCAAGTGCAATACTAGCAAAAGGATTAGCAAATTTTATACTGCCGTTAATATCACACCATAAAAGAATGTCTTGAGAATTATTCAATGCTTCGTTCACCAGTGTTAACTGCTTTTTCAATAACCAGGTTTCTGAAACATCGGTTAAAGTCAGTAGCGAACCGTTAGTATGATGAATATCAGAAATACTGATATTAATTTGTGATTTTTCACCTAAGGTATTAGTTAAAGTGAAAGCTTCAAACTTTTGAGCTTTTATTATTGCAATAATATCGTCATATTTTGCTTGCTCAGATGAGTTTTTATCAATAAACGCCTTCTTTATATCCAGGACTGGTAAAAGTGTTTCAAATAAGGTTCTGCCAATAATACTATGCTCTGAGCAGCCAAGGAACTTTTCGGCGCCGCGATTAATTAAGGTGATAACACCATTTTTATCGGTGGCAATAATAGCCATGTTATTGCTGTTTAACACACTGCGCTGTAGCTCTTGATTGGCGTTAATTTCTTTGGTTCTTGCTTCTACTTGTAGTTGTAGTTCACTATTCTGGACTTCTAATTGGTTCTGTAAGGTTTTTAATTGAGTGATATCACTAATACTGATTGTGGCACCGTAAAACTGCTCTTTTTGAAAAATAGGGGAAATGCTTAATAAAAAATCTCGGTTGCTTGTGTCCTGCTCGTTAGCTTTTACTTGAAAAGTCATATCATTAACGATTAAGCCACGTGCAATGCGTTTGAATGTTGCGATAAGTACTTCGGTTGGAAAATATACATTTAGGTAATCAATTATCGGTTTATCATTATTAAACGATAAATCAAACAACTCAGCGGCGGCATCATTTAAGGTTAAAATAGTAAAGTTACTATCAACACCAATAATACAATCGTCAAGATTATTAACCATTAATGCGAGCGCTTTCTTTTCATTAATGTTTTTTAAACGATTGTTGATGACAATAACAACCAAAGTGACAATAACTAAGAAACAGATGAATGCGAGGGTAATTAGGCTAAATAACTTAGTAAAACTCATTAAGTTTAATGAGCTGAGATATGATCCATTAGGTGTCACATTCACTTGCCAGGTTCTACCGAATAAATTGAATGATTGTTGAGCCGAGAACTCGGTTAATGTTGAGGCGTTGTCATAATTATTGTAAAAATCAACTTTATCCGTTGAGCTGACATCTGAAATTTTAAAGTGAAAATTGGTATTTAAATTAGCGACATTGGCTAAAATCTCACCAATCACTAACGGCGCATATGACCACCCGGCAATCGGTTTTTCCAGCGAATTTTCGTTTGCTTTCTTATAAATAGGTAATAGTAGTAGAAAACCGTGCTTAACTTTACTGTCTTCTTGTACCAAAGTGATAGGGCCGGTTAATTGTGTATTTCCCGAAATTACCGATCTCAATGCCGCTTTTCTACGTGTTATCTCTGAGCCTATATCTAAACCGACAGCTGCATAATTATTAATTTCAGGCTCGATATACTGAATGATAAATAAAGGATCTTCAGGAGTAGTTAGTTGCTTCAGCTCAAACTCACCTTTTCTTTCGGCTTTTGCTTTAGCAAGAAATTCAGGTAAATTTTTAGCGTCAACGCTTCTGATAAAACCAAAACCTCGGGCTCCAGGAAATGCTTTTTGGTAATCCCAACCTTTAAAATACTCAAGGTTATGTTGATAGGTAAAGTTATCAACGCCGGTACTTTCTATCGCGCTTTTTAGTGATTGTAGACCATACTCATATAAGCCAACGCCTTGTTCAACTTCAGTGATTATTTTAGCCAACTGATGGTTAACATCTTGATGTATTATTTGTTGATTTTCTTGCTGTTTTATTTTTGATAGATAAAACGCGGCACTGATCCCTATGATGAGAAAACAAATAATTATTAACGCGATAATAATTCGGAGTTGAGATTGCGTGAAGTTAGTTTTACTGCTATCCATATAACTAAGGTCCTGATAATTATGATTTCATTTGAACAATGAAAATCTAATAATATTTTCCAATATTATTATTTCTCCTAGTTGTTTGAATATAGTAGATAAATTATTTTATTTCCTAAAATTATTAATTAAATTTATATTAAAGTACAATTTCGTAGTTAAAAACTGTTTTACCATTTTTAGGTTGGTTGTATAGTAATATCTCGTATGGATATGTACTTAAGGAGCAAAGGAAGTGATGCTATCAGGCTCAGTTAAAACTAATAATAAAATATTGGTGGTTGATGATGACCCAGTTAATATTTTATTTTTACAAGAAGCATTATCATCGCTTGGCCATATCTATTTTTCTGAATCAGCAGAAGATGCGTTAACACTGTTAACTAAGGTATTACCTGACATTATTTTGTTAGATATAGAAATGCCAAATATGACAGGCTGGGAGCTTAGCCAACAACTTAAAACAGTTACTCGATTTGCAGCAATCCCAATAATTTTTATTACTGGCCATCAAGACCAAAAATTTGAACAATTGTCATTAGAAAATGGCGGTGTTGATTTTATCACTAAACCTTTTAACGCCTACGTGTGTAAATTGCGTGTTGCTCATCAATTAAAAATAGTAAATCAAACCAACCAACTTTCTCGAACGCAAGAACATTTACAACAACTAGTTAAGCAAGTTCCTGTTTTTATTACTTATTGGGATAACAATTGGAAAAATACCTATTCAAACGATTACAAGGGGCATTGGTTTAATCACTTGGAAGCATCAAGTTTAGAGCAACATATTAGTGCTGTTTTTCCAGATAAACTTTGTCAGGCAATTTTAGAGCAAAGTATTATTCAACAAGAAGCCTTGGATCAAAGCATTACATCTCAAGACGACAGCTCTTTTATTGTTCATATAAAAACTGAACTAGATGAACGTTTCTTTCAAGTATTCCTTTCGCTGATCATTAAAGAGAAAGAAATTGAAGGTTATTTAGTGACGTTAGTCGATGTGTCGGACGAAAAGATAGCGAAAAGAACGTTAAATTCTGAAAAAGAGCGATTGCGAGTCACGTTAAATTCAATTGGTGATGCCGTTATAGCAACCGATACTGAAGGTTATATCACCTTCATGAACCCTATCGCTGAGCGTTTAACTGGGTGGCGTTTTCGAGATGCATTAAATACTAAAATTGAAAAAGTGATGGATTTACGGGACGCAAAAACCGGTCAACCCTTGATTAACCCATTGTATGTTGCGTTAAAAGAGCAATGTACTGTTGCTATGGCGATAAATACTGAATTAGTGGCGAAGTCTAATCTTAAATTCTCAGTTGAAGACTCAGCAGCACCTATTCGTAATCAAAATAACGATATTATCGGTGCCATTATGGTGTTTCATGATATTAGTGAAGCTACAGCAATGGCAATTAAGATGAGCCATTTAGCTAATCATGACCAATTAACTGATTTACCTAACCGAATTTTGTTACAGGATAGATTGTCGGTTGCTATTGCAAACTCCTATCATACTAAAACTGCGGTATTAATGGTCGATATTGATAATTTTAAATATCTAAATGATTCACTTGGACATCAATATGGTGATCAATTAATTTGCCTGATGGCTGAGCGGTTAGCAGCACTTATTCCTCCGTCTTACACTTTATCAAGATTGGGGGGGGATGAATTTATTATTGCGATGACAGATGTTAACGAAGTTAAAGTATGCTCTGAATTGGCAACAAAAGTAATTAAGTCGATGCAAGACTCCTTTTTATTAGACGAGCAAAGCTATAATGTCTCCGTTAGTATTGGCATTAGTGTTTACCCGGATGACGCTAGTGATGCTGACCAATTAATGCGAAACGCTGATGTTGCTATGTATAAAGCCAAACAAGAAGGTCGTAATCGTTACAGCTTTTTTTCTGAAGAGCTGGAGTCTGCCTTATTAATACGCCACACCGTAGAAAAACTCTTAAGACATAAATTAGAAAAAGATGACTTATTAGTTTATTACCAACCTAAATTTGATTTAAAAACCAGAAAAATCATTGGCGCTGAGGCATTAGTGAGATTACAAAATGAAAAAGGAGAAATAGTTTCCCCGGCCTTATTCTTACCAACGGCGGAAGAAACCGGTTTAGTCGTCACTTTAGGTTACCAAGTATTATTTAAAGCATGTCGACAAGCAAAAGAATGGCTAGATGCCGGTAACAATATTCCCATTTCAGTCAACGTTGCCGCGGCGCAGTTTGCCGATACTGAACTTCAACCTATGGTTGAAAAAGCGTTAGCCGAGACTCAGTTGCCCGTATCAATGCTTGAATTAGAAGTCACCGAAACAGCATTAATGGTTGATATAACAATTGTTCAACAGAAGTTAGAAAAACTCAAAGCGCTTGGTATTAAAATATCTATTGATGACTTTGGTACTGGTTATTCGAGTCTAGCTTATCTGAAGAAGTTTAATGTTGATGTCATGAAAATAGATATGTCATTTGTTCGCGATATGATGAATAACAAACAAGATTACGAAATTGTTAAAGCCATTATTTCATTAGGTAATTCAATGGGATTAAGTTTAATTGCCGAAGGAGTGGAAGATGAAGCACAGTTAAATGCACTGATTGCGTTAGGTTGCCAATATGGCCAAGGATATTTAATAGGTAAACCCGTTCCCGCCAAAGACTTCAAATTTAACTAGGATAATCAATGCCTAATATTAAATCTTTTTTTACGCCAAATTCAGGCAGTTCTGCCTTTGCTTATTTGGGTATCACGATAGGATTTATCTGTTGTTTTATATTTTTCTTTGTTTATTCATATTTTGCCCAACAAAATATCCTTGCGCAAAACCAGCAAGCGCTCAAACAGTTGAATAAAAATACAGCGGACAAATTTCAACAAGCGATTATTGATAATAGAAATAAAGTACTGTTTTTACATAGCACCCCCCCGGTGAGCGGCTTAAGTCGATCAATGATGAATAACGATGTTGATCCAGTTGATAGTACGACTACTGAACAGTGGAAAAAAAGATTACAAATTATCTTCAAAGCGTTTATTCAAACTAACCCAAATGTAAAACAAATACGTTATATTTCGCGGGTAAATAATGGTAGAGAAATCGTCAGAGCCGAAAGAGTTGAAGGCTCAATTACGATTACACCGAATAATCTTTTACAAGAAAAGGGAGAGACTGATTATTATCAATCGATTGCTGTGTTAAAACCTAAAGAAATTTATGTTTCCGATATTACCCTTAATAGAGAATATGGCTTTATTGAAAACCCTAGTTGGCCAACATTTAGAGTAGCTAAACCGGTATTTGATGAAAATAATACGTTTTTTGGCTTTATTATTATTAATATTGATGCCAGTAAAGTTATCTCTTATATCAATGAAAGTTATCAGCATTTATTTACTGAACTTTTTATTACCAATAGCACAGGTGGTTTTATTGAAGCACCTATTGATAGTTTGAAGTTTGGCTTTGATTTTCAGTACCATCAGGCAAATTGGCAATCGTGGGCGACCCCTAAACATGTACCTATTTTTAATGACGTAATTCCAGCGCAGTTTAACCAACAACCGTATTGGCTATATGGAAAAAAGCTTATTTTATCACAACGAGAAAATAGGTTTATTCATATTATTAGCGGAACTCCTCAGCATTTAGTTATGCAAGGATGGCAACAACAACGCAACTCCTTATTAATCTTGTTAACCTTTGTGTTTTTTATTTTGGTTTCTATCATTTTTATTTATCAACGTTATGTGCAAAAGCTGTTATCACTTTATAATAATCAATCGCGTTATGAAGCAATTATTAGCGGCTCATCTGATGCCATTGTAAGTTTAGAGCCAAACGGTAAAGTGCAAAGCTGGAATGAGTCAGCCGCTTATTTATTTGGTATTAGTGAGCCGATAGCAAAAACCAAAAATATTATTCACATCATGAATAATTCAGCTCAAGATATTGAAATATTAATGAACGCTATTGCCCGAGTCGTTGACAATAACCAAGCACAAACTATTGAAATAAGCAGTGATATTAATGAGCATCAAGAAAAAATATTGAGTATTAATTTATCCCCGATCAGCTCTCTCAACAACAAAAAAATAGAAGTTGTGGCCGCTATAATTAGGGATGTAACTGAATATAGAAATAATGAAAAGCAAATCGTTTCTATTAACGAATCGTTAGAAAAACAAGTACAAGAACGTACGAAGCAATTTGAACTGGCGACTGAACAAGCGCTTAGTGCTAATCAGGCTAAAAGTGCCTTTGTTGCCAATATTAGCCATGAAATTAGAACGCCATTAAATGGTATTGGCGGAATGATTGAGCTGTTACAACGGGAGTCTTTATCAGAAAAACAGCTTAATTATCTTAATATGGCGAGAAACAGTATTTCAACGTTAACCGTGTTAATTAATGACTTGCTTGATTTATCAAAAATCGAGTCCGGAAAGCTCGATATAGAAAATGATAGCTGTAATATTATCAAAACCGTTAGTGCCATTGTTTCAACTATGTCGCTTAGAGCCAATGAAAAAGGATTATCGTTATTACTTGATACCACACAAGTACAATACGAAAACTTAATCTCTGACGCTTACCGTATCAAACAAATCTTGATTAATTTAGTCAGTAATGCCGTTAAATTTACTGAACAAGGTAATGTTATTATTACCGTAAAAAGTAATATTGACGACATTGATAAAAATGTTGTTTGGCTAGAAATATCAGTGACCGATCAAGGGATAGGGGTCTCGGCAGAGCAACTAAATAAACTATTTAGTCCATTCACTCAAGCCAATAGCACTATTACGCGCAATTATGGCGGCACAGGTCTTGGGCTTTCTATTTCAAAACAATTAGTAGAATTGTTAGATGGCGATATTTGGGCAAATAGTGAAGAAAATATCGGTAGTGAATTTAGTTTCCGCATTAAAACCTTGTTAGAAAAAACCAAAGAAAGTGAGTTAAATCTGCCATTACTCCAAGGTGGCAGAATAGCGTTAATTGAAAATAACACCATGGCGGCAAATATTTTAGCTAAGCAATTACGCGCTTGGTCGGCTGAAGTAGTGTGTTATTCAGATATTAAGGACATCGAAAATATCAATAATTCTTTATTTCCCAATTTAATCATTGCCGATGTTTATATGCTTAATACCAAGTTTAAACATTGGATTGAAGATCAGCAGGTTAAGCATCAATGTAAATTATTATTATTAACTGATAACTTAACTCGATCAGAACTCTTTGAAGAAAATGAACAATGCCTTTATTTAACTAAACCCATAGTACCTTATCAGTTGTTTTATTCTTATAAAAAGCTTATTCATCCTGAGCAAATGGAAATTGAACAACTGAGTTATCAGCCAGAGCATTTTAACGGTATAACTGGGGAAAATATTCAAAAGCAATATTCAGTATTAATTGTTGATGATAATGAAATCAACCGAGTGGTGGCCGAAGGCTTACTCAATAAATATCCGATCACTATTGTCATGGCTCAGAACGGTCAAGAAGCAATTGATGTCCTCAAAGCAACCCCAGCAGAAGAACCAATTCATATTGTTTTAATGGATTGTCAAATGCCGGTACTTGATGGTTTTGAGGCCACTAATCAAATAAGAAATGGCTTGGCGGGTCAGCATGTTAAAGATACTTATATTATAGCAATGACAGCTGGAGCAATGGCGGGAGATAAAGACTCATGTATACAAGCCGGCATGAATGATTTTATTTCTAAACCCCTAGATCCCCAAGTTTTCGAACAAAAAGTTCTGCAGTGGTTAGAAAAAGCGTGCGATTAATCCTATATTTTGTCTTAATGGCAGTCATCATGGTTTTATATTAGGGGAATATATTGAATAGTAACGAAATGATTAAAATTGGGATCAGCAGTTGTTTATTAGGTGAACAAGTACGTTTTGATTCTGGCCATAAAAAAAATCAATATATCGTAAATGTATTATCACAATATTTTCAATTTCAACCATTTTGTCCTGAGGTTGCCATTGGTTTAGGCGTGCCTAGAGAGGCAATTCGATTAGTTGAAATCAACGATGAAATTAAATGTCTGGGCACAAAAACTAAAACTTTGGATGTCACTGATAAACTTATTGAGGCAGCAGAAAGTCAAAAGATCGGCCACCAATCACTATCTGGGTATATTTTGAAAAAAGATTCGCCCAGCTGCGGTATGGAACGAGTACGAGTTTATAAAGGTGATATGCCTGAGCGAAAAGGGCGCGGTATATTCGCCAATCAACTGATTAATAATTTCCCAAATTTACCGGTTGAAGAAGAGGGACGCTTAGGGGATGCGATTATTCGTGAAAACTTTATTCAACGGGTTTTTATTTATCATCGCTGGCAAACCTTGATTAGCCAACCAATTAGTTGGAAAGATATTTGTGAATTTCATGCGCAGCATAAATATATTTATATGAGTCATTGTCCGGCAAAGGCAAAAGAATTAGGCCGTTGGATAGCTCAGGCGCATACGCTCACAAGCTCTGAATTAACCAATCAATATTTGTCGAGCATGATGGTAATTCTCAGTATTAAAGCGACGAAGAAAAATCATGTTAATACCCTGCAACATATTCAAGGTTATTTGAAAAAACATTTAATCCCGAGCCATAAACAAGAGCTAGTGGATGTGATTGAACAGTACCGGTTAGGTTTTCTGCCATTAATAGTCCCGATCACCTTATTAAAACATCACTTTAACGATCATCCTCATGAGTATATTGACCAGTCTTTTTATTTAAAACCTCACCCAAGCGAACTGATGTTATTTAATTCTATATGACTACAATACACGTTAACGACAAAATGCAGCGGGGCTACAGTTATGAACTCGTAGCACCAATGGGGAAGAACTTTAGTGCTGACTTTACCCCACAGCTAACACCACAACAGATGTTAAGTTTAGGGGTGTTTGGCGGTAAATATTTAACTGACTGCCAAGATGAGTTTCCAAGTGTTTGGTTTGATGATGCTAAGCTTAGCCCTTTAAAAAAAGACATCAGCTTAAATTATTTTTCCGTTGATGCCTCGCAGCCATTAAAGGAGTGGCGTAAAAAAGGGTGGATCAATCCAATTGACCCAAGAGGCTGGTTTCAATGGTATTGCCGCTATTATCTTGGTCGCCGCCTTGAAGTAGAAGATCAACGGCAAATAAAGCGTTGGCGAGCATTTTACCGTCATGCCGGTGCCGTTAAAAAGTTTTGCGAGCCTTATGATTTTTCTTGTCGTAAAAAACAGCGCCAAGCCTTATTGCATTGGGCGTACGATGCTCGAAATATTTGACTGTATTTATTCGGTCTTAATTGCGTATTTATTTGACGGTACTTAAGCGGATAAAACAAGCAAGGTTAATATTTTCATAGTATTAGCTATTGCTGGTTTTGGCATTTATGCACCGCACCTTAAGCAAAAATCAGCAAATCTTAAGTTTTGGTTGGTATGTTAATAAATAGCAGTAAAAGTTAACCAAACAAATATCACTAATATTACTTTACCTGATGGCCGCTCAGGTCGGATGATCACCAGATGATTTTTTCCGCAAGTTGGTAGTGATCTCATAGAAGAGTTTGTAAAAATACAAAAACCTATGGTCTTGGCTTATGCCATCAGCAATGAAGTTACTATTTTACAAGCTCAAAAACCGGCTAAAAATTATTCCTATGTTCCACTCACGCAACCATTAAACCAGAAAGAAAATAAGCCACAGCTCGCTGAAGTTGCTCTTGCGCATCCACTTTGGGGCTGCTTAGCCTATGATAATCAGTGGTATCAACCGTTCAAATTGCACACGGTAAGTAGTAGTATTTTTGATAACCGCAGCAGCATAGCCAAGCGCAATGTGACTAATCAAGATTACGTCAAAACAGTAGCTAACTAACATTGTTTATAAAGCCAATAAAGCCGGTCTATTACTTCCTATTACTGCGGTTATATGGGTTTTAGTAATTGAAAAAAAGTGTATTACATAATTTTATTTAATTAAAAAGTCTCATTTATTAATAATAAAAACCTTTCTAAACAACACCAGATTTTTGATATAAAACTAACAAGTCAGACAGCATTCATTGATAGTTTATTATTTTCATTTTTTTATTAATGCAAATAAAAACCATTCTCATTTGCGTTAGTTGTGTTAGTATTCGTTTTTTTTAAATCAAGGGTGAATACTAAAAATGAAAAAAAAGCTTTTTATACTAAGTAGTTTAGCTGTTGCAATTAGCACTAACCTTCAAGCGCAAGAAGTTAACGAACATATTATTGTTACCGGTAGTCGCGCTATTGAAAATATTGATGAAGTACCAGGTTCAATAACCGTTATTGGCAAAAAAGCACTTACCCAACAACTTAAAATATCGTCTGATATTCAAAGTATTTTAGCATTGCATGTCCCTGGTATTAGCTCTTCAACTGGTACCTCAAGTAACTTTGGCCAAACCTTAAGAGGCCGCGCTGCACTTGTGATGATTGACGGTGTGCCGCAATCAACGCCGCTTAGAAATGGTTCACTTGGGATGAAAACGTTAGATCCAAGCGTAATAGAACGCATTGAGGTGATACAAGGTGCCACCTCAATTTATGGTAATGGCGCTGCCGGTGGCATTATTAATTACATCACCAAAAAAGCGAATGATAAAGGTGCCTTTAATTTAGATACTAGTCTTTCAACACGTTTCAGCGCGGTTAAAGTAGATGACTCTATCGGTGAAAAAATCACATCAACTGCTAGCGGAACGCTGGACGATTTAAGTTATGTGGTTAGTTTAAGTCTTGAAAAAAACGGTATTTTACGCGACGGTGAAGGTGATGCGCTTGGCACACAATATGGATTGTCTGAAGGTAAAACGAATAACTATTTTGCTAAAGTAGGCTATCAAGTTGATAACGATAAAAGCTTAGGATTTACTTACAACTATTATAAATCTCAACAAAATAGTGATTGGATTGATGTTATTGGTGACATCAACAAAGGTGAAAAAACTTATGCGATAAACGATCCAGACAATCGTCCATTTAATGCCGCACCACAAGGGCCGCGCGGTAATCACAACGTCCAGTTAAAATATAGCGACGCTAACATATTCACTAATACTCAACTTGATCTTGATGCTTATCAGCAAACCATTGAGAACGTTTTTTTCTATTCAACGCGTTTAGGTAATGTTGACTTAGGTGTTGAAGGCGGACAGTCGTTAATTAAATCAGATAAAAAAGGGCTAAGAGCAACCTTAAATACCAATGTTGAATTAGGTGAAAATATTGACGCTACTTTCATTTATGGTATTGATGCTCTTAACGACATTACTTCACAACCACTAGTTGATGGTCGTATCTGGGTGCCCGAAATGGACATGGATAATCTGGCTGCATTCTTTCAAAGTAAATGGATTATAAACGACGATATCATTGTAAAAGCAGGACTTCGTAAAGAAAGCATTGATATTACGGTTGCTAATTACAACACCTTAAAATTATGTACTAGCCCAACCGTTTGCTCAGTGCCGTTAGCGGTTACTGGCGGAACTATAGATTTTGACGCAACCACTTATAACCTTGGCTTACGTTATAATGCCAACGAAAAATTCAGTCCTTATATTAGTTATTCTGAAGGTGCCGATATTCCAGACTTGGGTTCATTACTTCGCTCAGCAACGGTTGAAGACATCGCGTTAATTCAAACACAAGCTGCAATTGTTAAAAATATTGAAGCTGGTTTTGTTAGTCAATTTCAGCGCTTACGTTTTGAATTATTAGCCTACCGTAGCCGTTCTGATTTAGGTTCAAAAAGTGTTTTAGATGTAAATACCGGTATTTATATTACTAACCGCGCGCCGCAAAAAGTATGGGGCTATGAAGGTGTTGTCAGTTATCAGCTGGCAAATGATCTCGATATCCATGCCACTTATGGTTATGTTGAAGGTAAACATACCTTAACCGATGAATATATTGGTGGTCGTCAAATTAGCGCACCCAAAGGCACGGTAGTTACCAATTGGCGTCCAAGTGACAATGCCCAATTATCCTTAAGCTATATACATGTTGGTGATCGTGCACGCTTTGAAAGAGATGCAGCAGGTAATTATTCTGGCGATGAGGGCGCAATAAAAGGCTATAACATTGTTAATGTTAGCGGCAGTTATGACTTTAATAACTGGTCTGTTTTTGCCGGTGTTGAAAACTTATTGAACAAAGATTATTTCCCTGCTCGTTCACAAGCACTAACTTATACTGCCTTTAATGTGAAAGGCGTTGGCACGACCGTCAACTTAGGTGTTAGGTTTTCACTATAAATAATTTTTGCTTTGTTTAATGTGTTTTTCAATTTAAAACTGACTTAATGCAGAAATAACACACGCTGTTATTTCTGCATGTTTGTATGGGTAGATAAGCTATTGTTTAAGTTCTGGTTAAAACGCGGCCATTTATTTTTGGCTTTGATAAGTGGTGTTTTTCTTATTAATATTGGACTATCTGGCGCGCTATTATTATTTGCTAAAGATATCCAAAACTTTATAAACCCACAATATTGGTTAATTGAAAACCCGCATGAACATTCTCCACAATTAAAGCCATTACCTTTATCAGTATTAATTGAAAAAATTGAAGATAAAACGAAAGAAAAAATATCAGTTATTGAATTACCAGAGCAAGCAGATCACGTTTGGCAGGCTCAACTAAGTAATAAAATGGTAGTTAATTTTAACCCTTATAATGCCGACATTGTATTAACACACCGTTTTTACGACACCTTTTATGGTTTTATTATGGCATGGCATCGTTGGTTGCTTTACCGTAATAGCGATAATGAAACCCCCATGCAGGTTATCGTGGCATCGACGGCAGCATTGTTTATTTTACAAATAATGCTGGGATTTTATCTTTGGATAAAACCTAAACATCGATTGAAACGATTGAAAATAAACAGCAAAGCCAAGTTAAAAGTAAAACTTTACCAATTACATGGCAGCTTAGGTGTGTTGTTCACTTTTCCTTTAATCCTCATTGCCTTTTCAGGTATAACTTTTTATTGGCCGCAGCCAACAAAAGCAATTGTGCAAGGGCTAACAGGAAGTGAAGTTGAGCAAGGGAATTATCAATATAAAGCAGGCCCGGCGAACACTAAAACTGAAGTTGCAGTTGAAAATATAACCTCAGCGATAACGACGGATGCAGCTAATAACACCAACAAGTTAGATATCGCTTATCAAAACGGCTTAACAAGTTTAACTAATAGTCATGTCTTTCGTATTTACCTACCGAATAACAAAAGTGAGGTATTGCGCCTTAGAATGCAAACCCAGACCGAAAGCCACGCTAATAGTTGGGTCTGGGTTAATACGCAAACCGGTAAAGTATTAAATGTTTTTAATGCCGGAGCGGCATCTTTAGCAACGCGAGTGTGGAACTTTCGTTATAAGTTTCATATCGGCGAATTTATCGCTTTTCCTATTAAATTACTGTGGTTTTGTTTTAGTTTATTACCTATTTTTTTCGTCGGCTCAGGTCTATATATGTGGTTAAAACGTAAGCGATTTAAAAGCAGGGCACTTAGCTAGTTAACCTTACGGCGTTTACCGCTTGCCGCTCTTTGTTTGTTTTCACTTTGGACATAAATAGTATCTGTTGTTGCCATACTCGCATGGCCAAGATCTTCAGAAACATCTTTTAACGGACGGCCACGTTCAATCTCCATACTTGCGCCGGTATGACGAAGCCAATGTGTAGTTGCTTCTTTTAGTTTTAAGGCTTTGTTTTCACCTTCAACTTGTCGCATTTTAGCGTAGGCATGATCAAAAATATCTTGTACCAATCGGCGTAAATGGCGTGTTGTCATACCGCCTTGACCGCGTATTTTCTCTACTAAAACGGTGTTTTCTCCATTGGTTGGAAATAACGATAAACCACGAGCAAGCCGATAGCGCTGGAGAAACGGTAAAAAATCGGTTGGCACGGTAATATCACGTAACTTACGGCCTTTACCAAAAACTTTTAACCACCAGTTTTCGTCTTCATCTAACCAGAAATGGCCCATAACCGGTGACCAAGTATCGCGTTCTGATAATTCAGAAATCCGCAGAAACAATGTTTTAAGGGTCGCAACGACAAATAAATTACGTTCATAGTCAGGATTTTCATCTGCTTTTTCTACCGCGACATCTAAGACATATTGCCATTGCATGCCGGTTAAGCGTTTAATGTCTTTAACTTGCGCGTCAGTAATGAAGTGTTTGCAATCTTTCTTAGCAATTTGCGCTGGGTTACCATAACAAATTTCTTCTGACATCAGATAATTATAAAATACGATAATAGCCGTAAACATCGACGTTAACGTTTGCTGGGATGGTCGATACTTTTTTTTATCGATGACTGAGTCTTTATTACTTTTAGGTGCTTGAATTTTATATGGCCGCCAAAATTCATTCGCAACTAAATAACCATTAGCCATTTTGAAACGTTCTTGGTTATGAGTGCCAATCCAGTTTACATCTGGCTGCCAACAGAAATCGGCATATTCTAAAATGTCATTTTTTCTAAGTTCATCAATTGGCGACTTTTTAATAATGAACGACCATAAGATAAAGCGTTCAATTTCATTTCTAAAGCGATCATACGTATGAACAGATTTATTACGGCCGGTAAAAGTTAAAAACGATTTTCCCCAATGGTATTGTTTAAGCCACCAGGCATCGTTAGCTTTAAACATGGCATCTAATTCAGCAAAGTCATCAAGTTCAAGATCAATAAGTTCTGAATAAACTGAATATAAAGGCGTTGGCTTAGTAAGTTTCATATATTGATTAATAGTAGTGATTATCGCTATAAAGACACTTTAACGCACCATACTCACTATGTCCAATACTAAATAGTATCGGACATAGCGGGGTGTATATTTGCTTGGGTTGTTCTGCTTGTGGTTAGCTTATTAATAAAAAATACAACTATAGTTAAATTGTCTTTATAGATAGGTCTTGGTTTTTTATTAAATATCGATTTTTCATATTTATTCAATAAGAGGATCATAGGTTTAACTGTTCTTTTATTAATCAATTTTGCTTAGCATATCAACTTGATGAAATAGATCATCTTATTGATCAAACTCAGTAACATGCAAAAGTTCTCCTGATGGTCCCGTTAAATAAATTACTTTACCCCAAGGCTCTTGTTTAATTGGCTGGTATTTAATATCGAAATTTTGTAACTTTTCAATAACATCAAAGGCTTCATTAATATCTTCGACCCAAAGCTGAAGCATTAAGTTACGGGCATAACTTTCGTTATTTAAGCTACTCAGAAAAAAAGTACAACTGCCATTTTCAAATATAGTTAGTTGCTCAGAAGCTTGTTCCATTTTAAAGCCTAGTGCTAAGTAAAATGATTTAGATATTTCATAATTATTACTTGGGATAAACACTCGAATATCTTTAACTTTCATGTCGTTTCCTTATCCTTTTCTGAATAGCCACTCAAGTATCAATAATAAACTATTAATAATCCAATCCGTAACTAGAAACCGCTGTATCACTATTATCAAGTGCTTCATATCTAGTACTTGAAGCATTAATCGACATAAATAATATGTAATACAAACGGTTATAATCTATTCAATTTATTATAACAACACCAGTGAACCTAGCCCTAAAAAGGCAACAAAACCAACAATGTCAGTAACGGTAGTTAAAATTACTGAACCTGATAAAGCCGGATCTATTTTTAGTTTGTCTAATAAAATTGGAATAAATACACCGGCCAAAGCTGCTGCAATAATATTAAGTAAAATGGCAATACCAATCACTACGCCAATTAAAGGATCGCTAAACCAAACAGAAACGATTATCCCGATTACCATCGCCCAAATTATCCCGTTTAAGCCCCCTACTTTTAGCTCTTTAACCAACAAGGCTGTGGAGTTGGCCGAGTTAACTTGTTTTAATGCTAAGCCGCGAATAATTAACGTTAGGGTTTGGCTACCTGAAATCCCCCCCATACTAGCAACAATTGGCATTAATACCGCTAAAGCGACAACTTGTTGTAGTGTTGCTTCAAATATTCCGATAAAGGCACTGGCTAAAAAGGCAGTTAATAAATTAATGCCTAACCAAATAGCCCGAGCTTTTGCGCTTTTTCTAACCGGTGAAAATAAATCTTCGTCTTCATCCATACCGGCAGTTGCCATCATTTGGCGTTCATAATATTCCAGCGAAAGTTCACTCGCGGTGGTAATATCAATCCGCCCTACCATTTTGTTATTGGCATCTATCACAGGGAGCGCGGCATAACCTGATAACAACACTTCTTTTGCCGCAACTTGACAGGTTTCTTGTGCTGATATCACCGGGAAGTCGTCTAAAGAAATATCTGCCAACGGTAAATGCTCAGGCAAACCAAATAACTTACCAATAGGCACGGCTTCTGAGAAGTCGCCGGTCCGATTAACTAAAAAAATGGTGTCGGTATGACGCGGCATTTCACGGCGAATTAGTCTAATACCGTCTCTAACTTTGGCGTTGATAGGTAAGACTAAAAATTCGTGTGAAACCCAGTGACCAACTTGTTCTTCACCATATTCTTTTGCCTGTGAGAAATACTGGCGCTGAACTTTATCCATGGCAGCATAAGCTTTTTCAAGCAATTTTGCCGGCAGTGAATCAGCTAATTCTAATAAGTCTTCCGCTTCAATATCATTAAAAAGGCGGTCTAGCTCATCAGCTTCTGTCGCTTCAATCAAAATTTCACGCGGGTCATTACGCATTGCAATCAGTACAGCCAGTTTTTTGTGCTCAGCTAATGTTTGCCACAACGAAATACGTTCTTCAATCGGTAAAGACTCTAACAATAACGCTGTTTCTATATCGTCAGCCTGGGCAATCCGTGTGCTTATCTCTGGCGTAATAATGTCATCATCAGAAGAGTTGATAACATCTTTAATTAAATTTGCTAAGGGGTCTGACATATACACCGCCATGGGTTGAAAAATGTAATTTAATGAAAACCTTAATGACGCTATCAAAAACTAATATGCGACAAAAGTAAAATAGTTTGTGACTTATTGTGATTACTTGCCGTCTATATCACCAATCGCCTATAAAGGCGCTCATGGATCAGGGGTTACACAAATGAAAAAATCAATATTAAGTATTAGTTTAGCTATGGCTTTATTAGGTGGTTGTGCCACTAGCCCAACACTTAGCGAATCAGACATCTTTCAGCAATTTCCAAATGTTCGTGAAGCAAATATGCTGCTTGAAAAAGCTAACAGTGAAAACTTAGCGTTTTTCGCGCCAGAGCAAATGAAAGAAACTCAGCGACTTTACGATAACGCATTAAAAGATGCTAAATCGGGTAAAAATGCGCGCCAACAGGCTGAACAAGCAGTTGCTAGTGCTAAAGCGGCTAGAGCGCAGTCAGATAAAGCTAAATACACTTTTGAAACTGTGTTGAAAGCGCGTGAAAAAGCGTTAAAAGTTAATGCCTCGACAGTTGCACCAGAAGAATTTAAAGCGGTTGAAGCAAACTTTGCCAAGTCTATTGCGCAACTTGAGTCAGGTCAAGATGCAAAAGCTAAACGCGATATTGAAGCATTGAAAAATCAATATTTAGCGATTGAATTAAAAGCGCTGAAAAAAAATATGTTGGACTTTGCACAGCAAGCTGTCGCTAAAGCAGAAAAATCTAATTTAGATGATATAGCGCCAAGAACCGTAGCACAGGCAAAAGACGAGTTAAAACTAGCCGTTGATACCTTAGAAGTTAACCGTACTGATACGGCGAAAGCTAACGTTCATTCAAACCGCGCAATTTGGTTAATTAAACAAGCTGAAGGTATTGCTGATATTCATGCGTATTTCGACAATGCAGACTTTGATGAGGAGCAGAAAATATTATGGTACCAAGAACAATTAAGTACAGTTGTAGCCCCTTTTAATGATGCTGTGCAGTATAACAATACCAATAAAGAAGTTGTTTCAGGTTTACGCCAACAAGCAATGGTACTGGTCAATAATAACAAATCGTTAACAGCGAATTTGAGCAATGCCCAAGCGCAAGTTCAAACAATCACTACTGAGTCACAAACCAGAGCGACTAAACTTGAACGTGATAAAACTGAAGCGTTAATGCAAGCGAAAGTTCAACGTGAAAAAGAGTTAGCGCTTAAAAAAGCTGATGATGAACGTTTCGCTGCGGTGCAATCAATGTTTACTGAAAAAGAAGCAACGGTTTATCGTCAACGTGACAATGTTTTAATTCGCGCCCAAGGTTTCTCGTTTAAATCGGGTGGCAGTGAAATTGAATCGTCAAATTTTGTGATGTTAAACAAAATTACCGATGCGATAAAACGCTTTCCAAATGCGGCAGTCGTTGTTTCTGGTCATACCGATGCTACGGGTAGCGCTGAGCTAAACTTAGCTTTGTCTAAAGCACGTGCTGAAGTTGTTGCTAACTTTATTACCCAAGTAAGTGATATTGCTAGCGACCGAGTCACCTTTAACGGCTTTGGTAAAGATAAACCAGTTGCGTCGAACGAAACGCCAGAAGGCCGCGCTGAAAATAGACGGGTAGAAATATTAATCGTTAATAAGTAGTCGCTAAAACGCCCCAATTTCTGGGGCGTTTTTTCTATTTCGGAGTACGGCATGAGTATCAACGAAGAAAAGCTAAAAACCCTTTGGACCGATGAACCAGAGCCACAAGATGATCAGCAAGCACTGGATAAGGTTTTAAATAAAACAACAAAAGTGGTTGCTGCTAAAGATGTAGCCAGTATTTTTGTCGGCTGGATTTGGGTGTTATTTCTTGGTTTTGGTGCTTCCGCTTATTCCGCCAAAAGACGATACGAATTACACCAACAAAAAAATAACAACAAGCGAAAGTCGCCATCGTCACCCGCTCACAATAAAATAGTGACCAGCGATAAACACAAGGGAGAGATTAATGAACATTAATGCATGGACTCATTCATTTAGCGCAGCATTGTCAAAATTTTGGACTGAAATTGCCGGATTTTTACCTAACCTTATTGCCACCATTTTGGTGGTGTTTATTGGTCTGTATATCTCAAAAACAGTGACTAAATGGCTTTCTAAACTAATCGAAAAATTTGGCTTTAATAACTTATGCCTGAAAATAGGAATTGAAAAAGCACTTAAAACGCTCGGTTTTAAATCTACCTCGTCTGAATTACTTGGCAGTGTATTACATTTGTTTTTTGTCTTGATAATTCTTGTTACGGCAGCAGAAACACTCGGCTTAGATAGACTATCAGCTATTCTAGATGATTTTGTTTTATATTTACCGAAAATTTTCGGCGCCATCGTTATTACGTTAATTGGGCTTTTTATCGCTAAAACAGGGAAAACTCAAGTACAAACCTCACTTGAAAATTTAGGCGTAGAATATGGCTGCGCCGCGGGTCGAATGTTACAAATGTTAGTGATCTTTATCACTTTCTCGTTAGTTATTGGCCAATTAGAATTAGAAACCGAATTACTCAATACAATTTTTACGGTTTTAATTGCAAGTTTAGGCGTCGCTTTAGCGCTTGCTTTAGGCTTAGGCACCAAAAGTATCGCCAATAGTATTGTTTCAGGTATCTACGCCAGAGAACAATTATTACCAGGTGATGAAATTAAGTTTGATGGCTTTGTTGGTAACGTGGTGATGGTCAGTACGGTTAATACTTTGATCGAAAATAAAGATGGTGAACAATTAAGTATTCCAAATCAAGAACTACTTACTCAAAAGTTTACTATCATTAGACTGGCAAGCAAACCATAACGAGTAATAACCATGGAACCTACAGAACACGAGCATAATCGTGTTTCTGATCGGTTGTCACAACTTGAAGATAGTGAGTTAGTGCGTATAGCCAAACTACAACTTCCTTATGTGACGACGGCCTATGAGGTGCTTTTTCATCGATACCATAAACCGCTAGTAAAAGTTTGTTACCGGTATTTACGGTCAATAGAAGAAGCTGAGGAAACGGTTAGTGACACTATGTTTAAGGTGTTTAATAACATAACTCGTTTTGAACACCGCGCCAGTTTTAAAACCTGGATTTATAAAATTGCCCATAATTTATCGATGTCTAAACTGCGTAAAAAACAGTTAGCGTTAGTTGATTTAAATGAAGCAAAACACATTCCTGTACAAGAAAAGAACGAGGTAGATGATGCAAGTAAATCAACCATTGATCTTTGGCTTGACTCGCTTAGTGTCGAAGACAGAACCATTATTGTTTTTAGAGTCGTTGGTGGCTTGGAATTTTCTGAAATTGCCGATATTGTTGAACTAAAACTCAGTGCCGTAAAAATGCGTTTTAAACGCGCGCTGGATAAAATAGAGCAAGCTAAAGGTAAACGGTAGCAATAAGCCAGCACCTGTAATATAGCCCAGTTTTACAATGATTAAACAGGATGAAATTTATGAAAATTAAAATGATTATCTACGGGGTTTTACTCTTTTTATTTGCCACTTTTATTATTCAAAATATCGAAGTGGTTAATCTTAAGTTTTTGTTTTGGGACATTCAAATGCCGCGCGCTATCTTACTATTTATCACCTTCGCCTTAGGGGCAGGGTTTTGGGCGCTGTTACCTTTTGTTAAAACACATGCCAAAGCAGACGCTAAAGCTGAAAAATAAAATAGAAAGGTAAAACGCGACATTCTTTAATTAGCCATCTTTGGCGCAAAGATAATAATCGCCATGCCAATTAACGCAACAGCGCCGCCGACCAAATCCCACACAGTTGGTTTAATGCCATCAACAGCCCAAAGCCATATAATAGCGACAAAAATATAAACCCCGCCATAAGCTGCATATACTCGGCCTGCCGCTGTTGGGTGAAGTGACAACAGCCATGCAAACAAAGCTAAACTTAGCGCTGCTGGCAGCAGTAATAAAATACTTTTATCTTGCTTTAGCCACAAATAAGGTAAATAACACCCGAGTATTTCCGCGATTGCGGTCACGATAAAAAGTGCGATAGTTTTAAGTTCAAACATAAGCTAAGTTTCTTAATATTTATCTTGTGTGTATATGCTGTATAAATGGTTTTTATTAACCCCAGGCGATTAAACAGTTAGTAAAACGTTAGGGTTAATTGGCAGTCAATATACTTAAGCATGCGATTTACAATCTCAGGTATTGCGATGCTATTATTTTTCGGGGGAATTACCTTATCACCTTTATCAGCGCCTGGTAGTTCAGTTAGCTTAGCGCTAAGTAAAATATCACAGTCATCAAGTTCTATTCTTTGGCGCACCACATAATCATTGATCAGATCAAAATTTTCAGAGGTTAAAGGAATAGCGCCAACGTATTGCTTGTTTTCAACTTGCTCTTGATATGTTGCGCCGATGATTTCACGCACTAAGGTAAACGCTTGAAATTTATCTAAGCGGGTAAACCTGAAACTTATCGCTATTTCCGACTTTACATTGTTTGTCATATGATTATTGTTCAATGTGTAAAATTCAAAAGTTGATGTGCCCTATTAATCTTTTATTATTTTTATTAGCGTTTTATGACCGTTTTTAGGTTTATTTGTTTAACTTATATTTTAGCCATAATTTATAAAAAACGGCATTGCAGCTCGCATTATCATCCATGATCCCGTCGCGATCACAATCTGATCCGGTCAGCGATTTCATCACCACTTCACCATGTTTTTTTACGTCACTTTGCTCCGGTTGCACAATAACCGTAACTTGTGGTGAACTGTCAATAAAGTCGGCAACATCTTGGTATAACAAAAATTCTTGCGCTGAAATTATCTCAGTGATCGGCCTTTTGTTAGGCTCAAAATCTCTTGGTTTATTCTCTGCGGTTTGTTTAGTTTTGTGAATAATAACAGGAGGTGATTTTACGAACGTAGCCTCCGTAGCTTCGGTTTGAGCTGCAGTTATATTCGGCATGGCAAAGTACCATAGGCTCGAAATAGTCATCACAAAATACTTCATTTATTCCTCTAAAAACAAAAGTTAAATGCCATGAACGAGGCAACAAGTTATCTGCATCATTCAGCTAAGTCAGGGGTGTTTTTATTTAAAAATATTTAAAAATGTTTAAAAACATCAACTTAAGTGATTTTAAACGACAACAGTAACGCAACACAGTTAATTAATATTATTTGGGAGTCGAAATTACATTTGATACCAAAGTGCTTGATCCGCTAACAACGCTTTGTCAGTGTAATAAGGGTTATCAATGTTAATCACTTTTCGGTTTTTTAGATCTGCTCGTTTTATATCATCAGCATAATATTTTCTTAATATCTGATCTAATTCGCCATTGTCTAACATCATAGTTAAGCCTTTTTCTATTCTTTGGGCAATACGAGGATACGTTGGTGAAATATAAACATATGTCGGCATCGGTAGGTGTAACACTAATCTAGGCTCGATAACAACATTGGGTATTAAATGCTGACGCGCGGCTAACTCATCAAAAACCTCATAAATTGCCCGCGGTATATAATTGAAGCGATGAGCATTGAGTAATGAAAACAAGCCATTAAAGTTTTGTGTTGCTACTAATTCCATGCCAGTGTATTTAAATACCTCAGTGGTTACCCAACCGTTTCTAACCCCTGCGGTAAGTTGTTTTAAATCAGCTAATGTTTCAACTTGCGAAAATAGTGCTAAATCGGCTTTATGTATCAGTAGTAATCGATAATTTAACAACCCTCTTCTGATCGGAATTTTTATCGCGAGCGTTTTTTTATTCCATTCGTCAGAGGCGGCAGAGATATAAATATTACTGATCTCACCTTTAATGACCACAGGTAAGGCTCGGTGACGGTTCATGTTGATATCTAATCTTCTAAATTCATACGGGCCGTATTCTGGAATAGTTAGCTCAAGCGAGCGTTTGATGACTTCATTTTTATGGGCGGAGCGTTTGTCTTTTAGTATTGATTCACTATCGGTAATTTTAATAATATCGAGCGCTAAGGCTTTATTCGCTAAAAATAAAGTTAAACAAAGTACCGCTATATAAAAAATTGCTTTAATTTTTAACATCGAGTGACAGAGACCCCATTGCTACTTAGTTAATTTGTAACATATCACAGCATTGATTGCATTAATCTCGGTTTAAAGTAGCGGTTTGTAATGCAACTGTTTGATGTTAATAATAGTGAAAAATGCATAAGAAACTAAGGCTTTTTTGCTAAGTATCGCTCGTACTAAATTTAGAACGTTTTATTTTACGAGCTTGAAAATAATCTACGAGGTAAAGTTAACGCTAGCAGGTGTTTTTATCTCACTCATTTTTTATCTTAATAACTTTTAATCGCAATAATAAAAATAATGAACAAGATAAAACACTTGTTAGCTAGTTATCTGTTACTTTACCTATGCTAGCAATTTAACTATATGTCTATCAAACGTAAAATTAGTTTTTATATTTACTGTTGATCGTCTTTAACTTTTCCAACGTTGGCTGAATGCCAATGGTTGAAATGCTTTTATTAATTTCGACTTGTTTACTTTGTAACAAGCTAATGCCTTCAATCACAATGTCGTAAATTTGCCATTCACTACCGTCAATCAATAACCATTTAGTAACCGCGTTAACTGACTTATTTGGACCAGTAATTTCAATAGTCACTTCAGCCATTTTACCCGAAGGTTGTAGTTTAGCTTTTTCGACCAATATTTTTTCATTCTTGTAATGGATTAATACATTGGCATAACTCGATAATAAGTTGGTCGTTAATTCATTAATATATTGTACTTTTTGCTCATCCGACATTTTAACTAAATGTTTGCTTAATACTTTATAAGTAAAGTATTTGGTATTCGACATTGGTAATAGTTCGTTATCTAATATTTTTTTTACGCTTACCGCCGTTAATTTTTGCTCGCTATATAACTTAGCGAGTGACTTTTCTAGATTAGCCATTAATACTTTCGCTGTATCATCTAACGAGGCCGTATACGAAAAACTATGACTGCTAAATAATATGGCGCTAAATAAAAATATAAGTTTTATGTATTTCAATATGTTGTTCCCTGATAATAAGAAAAATTGCACAAGCATTAACCCATATTAACTTGTGGCTGCATGCCTTTTAAGAGTAAGCCAAAAATATCAGCTCCGGTAATAATTCTTTTGTTCTCGCCCCAGACTAATAAAACATCACGCTCAATAGCACCATCAAATGACTTATCAGTAGACTCACCCACTTTCATTTTAATTATCGCATTATTTAACATAGTACCCTCATCAGTAATAATAGTTGGTCGATGGCAAAAGTGGTACGGGTCAAACTTATCGGTTTCGAAAAACGCCGCTCTTAATAAACCGTCGGCATCAACCACTAATAATGGCTCTGCTGCTTCATTGGTTAATACTACCCAGCGATGGCCGGATTTATTTAATAATTTTAAAAATTCACTGTCTTGTGGTTTACCTATTTCAGGGATCAGCGGTAAGTCCATTGTCGTTGGTAAGGCGATAATAGAGTCTGGGTCCATTAACTCACCTTCTTGGGCAACCGAAATTTTGTCTAATTTAAAAAAGTTTAATGCGCCAATGCCTTCAACATGATTAATGTCTGTTTCTTCTGCTTCAATATGTTTTCTAATAATACTACTAAGCTCACTCTCCGCTAAGTAAGTAATACCTTCTTTGCCTAACCAGCCGTCTAATATTATCGCTGTTGGTTTGGCTACCGGATAAAATAAGATTTGATAAAAACGGATAACCGGCGATAACATGCTACCCATTTTCAACGCATTACGTGAAAAATAAGCTTGCGGCGTGATCTCACCAATAACCGTGATGGCGATGGTTGAAAACATAAATGAGCTAATGCCCGCTAAAACTGAATCAGAAAGTAAGGTTAATAAAACATTAATACCAACATTACCCCATAAAATGGTAGTTAATAAAAAGTTGGAATCGCTACGCAGCGCCAATACTTTTTTAGCCGCTGGGTTGCCTTTAGCTGATTCAACCTCAAGCTGTAATCGGCTTAATGAAAATAAGGCAATATTTAATCCTGAAAATATTGCTGATTGAGAAATACAAAGCGCTATCCCAATCCAAAGTAGTATATCTAACGACATTAGTTCACCTGTTATAAATCGTAATGGATAGTCTGAAGACTATAATGCTGCAAGAGTATATTGCTCTGACAGATTAATAAATCTTTATATTTTGTTCTGTTTGATAAATTTTTTTGATTAGCTTGATTGATATTTATTTCTATAGGTTTATTTATAATTAGTATATAAAGCTATTATTAATAGAGAATGCCCAACGTTCGATTCAAAATAAAGAGATAACCATGATTAAATGTATGTTATTAAACAAGAATGAAGACACAGTTTATGGCGACGAGTCATTAATTGAGGTCTGGAGAAGTAAGCCTGGTTCTTATATTTGGGTTGATATTGACTCGCATGATCTTGAACAAGAAAGATTAATTTTAAAAAGCTTAAACTGCCATAATTTGGCGGTTCAAGATGCCCAACGGGATCGCCATCCACCGAAAATAGAACTTTTTGATAATTATATTTTTATGCTATACCGCGGCATCTTTGAACCTAAAGATGATTTATTGTTTGAGCATTTACAAATTTCGATGTTTGTTGGTGTTGATATCTTAATTACTCGTCATCCAAAGAGTTCACTTTCTATTAATAATTTATTTACCGCTGAGGGAGCAAAATATTTAAAACGTAGCCCGATCACATTAGCGCTACGTATTTTCCATTATAGCTGTGGTATTTATCTACAAAAATTATTTGAGTTTGAAAATAAATTAGAAGCCATTGAAGACGCTTTTCAAAAAGGTGGCGACGATAAAATGATGCAAGAGATCACTTTATATCGCTCACGCTTAATTAAATTAAAACGGACCTTTAGCTACCATGGCAATATTGGTGCTGAATTAAAAATATTAATCTCAGATGAAACGCCGATCATTAATCAAGCTGAGTTTCATACCGTCACTGATGTCCACGAACGTATAGAACGTTTATTAAGTTTGTCGCAAATGCATTACGATATTTGTAGTGATTTGATTAATGGTTATTTGTCGATCACTTCTCATCAACTTAATGAAACCATGCGAGTATTAACAGTGATCACCGCAATTTTTATTCCGTTAGGGTTTTTAGCGGGTATTTATGGAATGAACTTTGATGTGATACCTGAGCTTAAAGTTGAAAACGGTTATTTCTTTTTACTGGGTTTTATGGCGTTTATTGCCACTAGTTTGATTGTGTTATTTAAGAAGAAACGTTGGTTATAATGTTCCTAAAGTATTTAACCATGAATATTCACAACAATGTCATTATTTCACTGTTCGCCGTTATTATTCTTGCTGCCGGTTACCATTTATCGGCTATCCATTTTATGGGGCAAGAATGGTTGTCACGTGCGGGCAGTTTGGTGGTGGTATTAGGGATAGTGTCAGGTTTTTCTGGCATTATTCAGGAGCGAATTTTAACCAGTAAATTGCGCATTCAAAAACGTATTGCGGTTATACAAAAAAAACGCAGATTACGATTAATGAATGCCGATCCAGCATTGGTTGAAAAGGAACTGGAAGATATTGAAACAAGCTTTTTAAATCAAACGTCAGAATTATTACAGATGATTAAGTTTAGTGTTGGTTTGATTGAAGGCGTGTTACTGATCCTAGGCACCATTATCTGGGGCTTTGGTGATTTAATTATTCGGTTAGTCGTTTCCTAGAATAATCAGGAAGTTATTTAATTTCGTTTTAATAACCGATCATCAAATTGTTTAAAATCAAATTTGGTGATCGGTTAGTTTAATTATTTACGACTTATTCAGCGGTTAAAAAACAGACCATTACAACTATCTAATTAACATTGCTTTTGTGAGCAGTCATTAATGATTAGATGTTAACTTAAGCGCTAAGGCTGGATCTAATCTGACATCATGCCAGTTAATTCGCCAATCTAAATGTGGACCAGTCGCCCGACCGCTTTTACCAACCGCAGCCACCACTTGACCTTGCTTAACGACTTCACCTACTTTGACATAAGACTGACTCAAATGTAAAAAGCTTGAGTTAATTCCGTGTCCATGATCAATGATCATTGTGCCGCCCGAATAAAACATATCAGGTTGCCATAACGTTACCACACCATCAGCTGGTGCTTTGACTGGGTCGCCAATTTTACCCGCATAATCTAAACCGTAATGTGGACTACCCGCTTTACCATTATAAAAGCGTTGGCTACCATAAACTCCGGTAATAGTGCCGTCAATCGGCGCAATAAAACCTTGTGCGAATGCGGTTAATTCACTTGATACCGCGCGCGCTGATTTAACTTGTGCGCTGTCTTGTTGCGAGCGTTTAACCGCTACCGGATTCGGGTTCATGATCGCTTTTTTAATGCCATTAACGCGCTGAATATTATATTCACGTTTGCTTGGCACAAAACTTTTATTTGTTACCTCACCACTTGGCGAGATCACTTGCAGCTGATAAGTTTTTTTATCATCACGGGCAAAACCAAAAGCAAATTCACCTTGGGACGATAATTTTAAACTTTGATCGTTTAATCTAACTTGGCTATTAGCTAAAGCTTTACCAACAATTAAACCACCTTGAGTAAATTCGCCGCTTAGTTTTAAATCACCATTGGCAAAGCTTGGCGCGGAACATAACAATAAAAAGCTTAACGATAATTTTTTAAACACTCGCTATTGCTCCTTTTGCTACGCCTTCATAAGCAATAACTTTAAAGTTATCACTTGGGCTGGTGCTTTTAAGTTGACGCGCAATATAGTCTGCCAACAGCTCTACCGTCGAATCGCAATCAACAATTTCTAATATCTTTTTTTCTACGGCAATATCAAAGCGCCCTTGCGGAGCAAAATAAGCAAAGGTTTCAAAGCTATTGCTTAATTGCTGTTTGGCATTGCCCGATAATTCAACGTCAGTAAAAGTGACATGATCACATTCAGAAGCAATATAAATATCTTCCCAGCGCTGACACCAAGATTTTTCTAACGCGATTGAACGCATATTGTTTTTGAACAACTGAATTTTAGAACGATGACCGTGCGCAATGCGCTGGCAGTTACCGTCGTGCTTTTTAAGCCCATGTGTGTAGTGATAATAAAAACCATCTATGATTTCAGGTCTTAAGGTTAATGTTAGGCCATCAACATTTTGTGGTAATTGCGCTTTAATAATAGCGGTTAAATGGCGTGTAACATTGTCGATATCGACCACATCACCATCAATTTTAGCAAAAGCACAACGCGGCGATTGCAAAAAGTATGTCGCGCGAGTACTGATAAAATCAACATACTCGTGATCTTCACGCGTAGAGTCAGTGACCGTTAAGTTTTTATTTAGCGCTGGCAATAATAATTTATGGTCAACGGCGTCATCAATAATTGCTTTGATTTGTTTTTTAACAATACCAAAGTCTAATACCATACTTTGCTCATTTAGTGTGCCGTCTAAGAGCACGTCAACAATCCAGCTTTCACCAACAATGCCGCGCTCTGGGCACAAATAAGAAAAGTCGATTACTGTTAAATCATTTACAAAAAGTTGCATGAATTACCTTTATGTTCTTATTTAGAGTCTGATACTTGCCAAAGAATTTCTTCACCAGCGCGAATAGGCACTACTTGATTGTCACCAAAAGCTAAAGTAGCAGGCACTGTCCAAGACGTTTTTGTTAAGGTGATTTTGTCTTGGTTAAGCGGTAAATTATAAAAAGTAGGACCATTAATACTGGCGAATGCTTCTAATTTATCAAGAGCATTTTCGTTATCAAATACTTCAGCATATAACTCAATGGCTGCATGGGCAGTATAAGAGCCGGCACAACCACAAGCAGATTCTTTAGCTTCAACCGCGTGAGGCGCTGAGTCGGTGCCTAAAAAGAATTTTTTATTACCACTGGTTGCCGCTTTAATTAACGCTTGTTGATGGGTATTGCGTTTTAAAATAGGTAAACAGAAATAATGTGGTCTAACACCACCAACCAACATATGGTTACGGTTAAATAATAAATGATGGGCAGTGATCGTTGCTGCGACATTATCTCCAGCAGCGGTGACAAAATCGACCGCATTTTTCGTGGTGATATGCTCTAAGACAAATTTCAGGCTAGTAAATTTAGCCGTTAACGGTTTTAAGATAGTGTCGATAAACACTTGCTCGCGATCAAAAATATCAACGTCTTCAGTGGTAACTTCACCGTGAATTAATAACGGCATACCCTGGTTTTCAAGCTCAGCTAATACCGGGTAAATATTTGCAACATCAGTAACGCCAGATGAAGAATTTGTTGTTGCTCCTGCTGGGTATAATTTAGCTGCGTAAACCAAGCCTGATTTTTTTGCGGCAATAATATCTGCAGGTGTGGTGGTATCTGTTAAGTAGATCACCATTAACGGGGTAAAGTTAACGTTATGGTTATGCGCCATAATTCGCTGATAATATGCGGTTGCTGTATCGGCATTAGTTACGGGGGGGACCGTATTTGGCATTACGATTGCTCGGCCAAAATATTTACTACTATCGGCCACAGTATTTTTTAATGCGTCGCCATCACGTAAATGTACGTGCCAATCATCAGGGCGAATGATACTTAATGTTGTCATGTTAAACCTTTTCTATCTAAATATGATAAACAAAGCTCAGTATTTTGTACCAAGCTAACTTGTTGTTTATATATGCTTTAATTTATTTTTGGTTATGCGTTACCTATGATATAAGGTGGTAACGGTTAAATTTCTCGCTCATCAGCGGCTTGGATATTTTGCTTATTGTTTTCTTCAATTAATGCCAATAATTGTGATTTTAAATTCGGCGGCACTTTGTAAATGGTTAAGCTGTCGTTAGCTTGATTATAAACTACATCTTCACCTAAGTGGCTGCGTTCAAAACTAACACTAATGCCACCACCATAACCTGAATATTTAGTGATTTTATTGATCACTGTTTGGTCATGTGGAAAGCTTTCTTCAAGTGAATAATCTTGTTTTTGGCAAAACTGATAAAAGTCGCCTTCTTCTTTATCACTGGCGATAACATTACCTAGCTCTTTAATTGAAACATCTTGAGCGCTGGCTTTTTGTTCTTTACAGTAACTTAATAATTCTTTTCTAACTTCTTGTTTTTCTTGCGCATCAAGCTGATTAACATTGACATAATCTTCAACCGCTTGAACAAGTGTTTGGCTCTGCTCTTTTATGTTGATGCCTTCTTTACAAGATAAAAAATCGAGGAAGAAATCAGAGACTAAGCGGCCAGCTCGTCCTTTAATAAAAGAAATATACCGATTAC
The DNA here is from genome assembly GCA_051251725.1 of Thalassotalea sp. Classification (GTDB taxonomy): domain Bacteria; phylum Pseudomonadota; class Gammaproteobacteria; order Enterobacterales; family Alteromonadaceae; genus JALZUE01. The sequence continues at coordinate 110,446 of JBPOFN010000011.1, forward strand.
CTTCGGCATGGCTTTGATATTCAAATAAATCAATCCGCGCTGCGAGTTGTAATTTAGCGGTGTCTAAATGTTTTGCTGCCGAAATATTCAAATCACCATCAACAGAATAATGCTCTGTCACTGGAATTACGGCGACGATTATATATCGTCCGCCCATATATTCATAATGGCAAAAAACTAAATAGCCAGTTTCGGCCAAGTCATATTTAGCGATTTCTGAGGTTAATAAACCTGCAGCATCGATGGTGAAGTCAAAAAAGGTTTTGTCTTCATTTAAATAATCTTCCATGACTTCAACAAATTTTACTTGTTCAGCCTCGCCTTGTTCGGCATCAAAATAACCATAGGCTTTACTGGCTTTGCCATTATAAATACCGTGCAAATTATCAACAAAGCTTTCTATTTTGTTGGTGATCTCGATACTCTCAGGTCCTTGACGAAAGATTATTTCAGCATTTTCTTCTTTTTTCGAAATAAAATGTAATGCAATGTTAGAAATTATTAAACTCATAATGAAAGGTCAGTGTTATATTTTTGTTGCATTTGATAAACTATCGAACATTATCAAATTGATGTAAAAAGAAATTATGCCTATTGTATCGAAGTATTCCAATGAACGTGTAGAAAAAATTATTGAACAGTTAATGAATGTGTTAATTAAAGAAGAAACAAGCCCAGATTTAGCGCTGATGTGCTTAGGTAATACTTTGACCAGTGTTCTTGCGCAAGTGCCTGAAAAACAACGCGCAGCGATTGTTGAAAACTTTACTAACGCGTTAAAAAACTCTTTAAAATAAATAACATAAGTGAATAATAAATGGCATCTCTTGTATCTAAATCTTACAGTAAAAAATTATTAAGATTAATCAGCTGGAGTCACTGGTTTACCTTTTTTAATATCTGTTTAGCAATTTTACTGTCGAGTATTTATTTATTTGCCGAGCCGGGTCCTGAAACCTTGATCGGGCAATTGTATTTAGTGGCAACCTGGTTTAGTCATATCGCCTTTTTGACATTTGTCAGTTTTGTCTTAATTGTATTCCCGATCACCTTATTATTCCCCTATACACGGTTTATTCGTGGCTTTGCGTCATTGGTTTTCACCGTAACACTCGTCATACTGGTGCTTGATGCCTTTACCTATCAGGCATTAGGCTATCACTTAAACTCCTCTTCATTTGAGCAAATATTAACCTTAATTAACAATGCCATCGCCAAAGACAGCTTTGGTTTTTATAGTACTACTATTGCCGTTGCCGCGATAATTCTCGTGTTTGAATTAATCGTTAGTAATTATGCTTGGAAACATATCAGTCAATTACAGCAAACCGTATTTGCTAAATACACGACGTTTATTTTAGTTTGCGCATTTATTTTTAGTCATGTCACTCATATTTGGGCGGATGCAAATTTACATTATGATATTTTAAAACAAGATACCTTATTTCCAATATCGCACCCTTCAACGGCTAAAACCTTATTAACTAAATACGGTTTGTTCGATAAAGCCAGCTATATTGAAGATACCACTAACCCACTAGTTTTCAATGATCCAATACCTAACTATCCATTGATAGAAAGCTGCGTAGTTAATAATGCGGTAACGCAGTCAACCATTATGGTGTTAAATAAAAATGGTATCGTTGATCAGCAAATTGAGCAATTTTCTCAAAGAGCCAATACCGAGCAAGTGAAGTTAGCCCATCATATTGATAATGCTAGCAGCACAGATGCTTGGTTTAATTTACTTTATGGCTTACCAACGCTTTACCAAAGTGGTGTACTAGCACAAAACAAAGCGCCAATGACTTTTCAACTGCTAACACAGCTGAATTTAAGCAAAAACTTAACGGTTATTAGTAAAACTAAAACGCATATACCTGAATGGGTTTCATCGTTATTTAGCGAAAAGACTAATGTGAAGTCAGTGCAAAAATTAATTTTTGGACAACACTTTTCTGACTTAACACCAGGCTTACATGTTTATTATTTTGATAATAATGACGATTATCAATTAGAGCTTTTTGTAGACGCTTTATTATTAGCGCAAAAAACGAAAGTGCAAAAAGATATTATTTGGCTGAGCGGCTTAGGTAATGCTGAAGATGTTTCGCAGCTGACAATTAAACCGGCCTTATGGATTTGGCCTCATAGTACAAAAGGTAAAATTCGAGTACTGACGAGCCAAATGGATGTAGTGCCCACATTACTTAATAACTGGTTAAACTGCCCTGTTGCCGTGACTAGTTATTCTACCGGTGTCGATTTATTGCAACTTAACGAAAACCGGATAATCGCGAATTCAACCGATGATGGCTTAATGATTTTCGAAAAAGATAAATCAGTATTGGTTGATGCTAATGGTAATTTTCAAGGATTCTCAAGACAACTTAATGCTCCGATCTTGGTTAAACCTGATTATCCACTGATGATCAATGGTGTTAAAAACATTAAACGTTTTCAAGGCGTTGAATAATATTCATTGAACTTGGCTAATTAGCGAGCAGTTAAGCGATTAAGTGATAAATGTCGTTGCATTTATACTTTAATCCATTAATATGCTTGGTCTATGTCGGGATATAGCGCAGCTTGGTAGCGCGTTCGCCTGGGGGGCGAGAGGTCATAGGTTCGAATCCTATTATCCCGACCATATCTCCTTGTTCTGATCAAGCTGCATAAAACACATTTATTGTGGACTGTTCAAACTCAATTGGAGAGCAGTCGCCATTTGATGTATGCAGCCTGATCAGATTGTAATATCTGATATAAGCCACAACATCTTCTTTCATACGACTAACGCCTCAATCGGAGGCAAAAAATAGTTGGTTAAAATTGGCGACGCAGGAGCAAAACCAACTGGTTTTGTCCTTTGAATTGACTTGTTAGTTGCTTTTATACACCTGTGATCTATGAGAAACTTTTACTACATTAACGACAAGTACATCATCTTTTATTTCATACACTATTCGATATAAGCCTTGGCGAACTCGATAATTTTCCTGCCCTGAAAGTTTAATACAACCTTCACCTCGAGGGTTTACAGCTAATGTATCTATTTTACTTAAGATCTTTTTTATATCGTTTTTAGGTATAACTCGTAAATCTTTAGCCACTGACTTTTTAAACGTTATTCTATATTTTTCCATGTGACTTCAAATCATTTAACAAATCTTCGTATGAAATATCAGGCTCATTTGCTCTTGCTGATACAGCGGCTAAATCCTCCTGATCTTCACGCATTAATAAACGAACAGCTTCATCTATTAACTCAGAAACTGATAAATGAGCTGAAGCAGCACGCATTTTTAGTGCTTGATGTATATCCGGCTCAAAGTAAACGGTAGAACGTTTTGATAGGTTACTCATGATAATGTCTCCATTAATTCGATAAGAACATCATAACACCATGGCGTCATGATGTCACGACACTGCGATAAGCAACTAACGCCCCGCTAAGGGGAAATTTATAGTTTGCTAAAATGTTGAGCGGAGCGAAAACAGCAAACTGTTTTTTGTCATTGTTTAACAGCTTATTAGGTAACCTTTGCCTCGCAAGCCCTACAACTAGGTCTTTTAAAGGAAATAAAGTATGGAAATGTTGCTTTAATAATATGAGAGCCACAACATTTACACTTTATAAATTTAGAAATAACAGCAGCTAAGATCCCGAACCAAAACATTGAGATAGTTGCTAACAATGCAAAGGCATAAGAGTTATCACGAATAAACTCACTACCCATTAAAGAGCCAAAAATATCAAAAAACCAACTAGCGAAAAAGGTATATACCGAAAGGACTGCTACATTCCAAATGAACGCGACAAAGAAATAGCTAAAATTAGAAATTATGCTCAAAATGCTTAACACCCTCCATGGTTACCTAACGCCCCATTAAGGGGAAATTTATAGTTTGCTAAAATGTTGAGCGGAGCGAAAACAGCAAACTGTAAATTGTCCTTGTTTAATTTCTTGTTAGGCATTTTACCAGCCATGCTTTTCAGGATCAGTTTGATCACGAAATTCATCTGATAATTTAGATAATAGTGCTTCGTCGGCGAGTCCCTCACTACGAATAGCAATAAGCTGTATCCAAGCTTTAGATCTACTATGACCATCAAAAAGTAGAGCCATCTTTTTGTTACTATTTTGAAGTAATTTATATAAGAAAAGGTATCTTTCATGGACATGCTTTTTATTGTCAGAAACCACTTTTTGTGTTTCTTCCAGAGCTAAAGTGCAATACTGTTCAATCGCTTTATCTTTTATCGCTGTAAATACTTTCCAATCTGATTCTTTCATGGTGGATGCCTCCCCCTGCTGCCAAACTACGATGAATGCCTAACTCCTCATTCAGAGGCAATAAAATAGCTGGTTAAAATTAGCGAGGCACGAGCAAAAACCAGCTGTTTTTTGTCCTGCTGAAATGACTTGTTATAACTCAATATCATCCATACTGAGCAATTGACGGCAATTACGTAAAGTTAGTATTTTAATCTCATTCCCAACTTTATAAATAATCCGGTAATTGCCAAATATAACTTCTCGATAGCTTGTGCCTAACAACTCAGGAACCTGCCGACCTGATTCGGGTTGAGAGCCTAATAATTCTGCTCTGTCGAAAATATCATTAATCCATTTTTCTGCCGCGCTTGGTTTATCAAGAGCGATAAACTTAGCTATTGCTTCTAATTTTTCAATTGCTAATGGAGACCAAACTACCTTCAAGGTTTAATACTCTTTAAAACTTGCGCTCGTGCATCAGAGTTAGAAATACCTAATCCTGCAGAAAATTGAGCTTCTGCTTTTTGTACTTCTTCAAGTAACTCTATTTTCTCTTGCATAGATTCATATTCAGCAACATCTAATACAACAGCAACTCCTTTGCCTCTTTGAGTGATTACTATAGGTCTTCTAGTTTCATTAACTTGACGTATAAATGATGCAGCTCCAGCTCTAAAGTCTGAAAGCGGTTGAATATCTTGATCAAAATGAAGACGACTCATAACGATACCTTTAATTGTACTTTATTTGGTACAGAGTATAGTTAAAACTCTCAAGGAGTACAAGGCTTTGAATTTGAGTTATAACGCCTCATTAAGAGGCAAAAAATAGTTTGCTAAAATGTTTGAGGTACGAAAAACAGCAAACTGTTTTTTGTCCTGCTTGAATGACTTGTTAGCTTTTGACATATTTATCTAGAATAGCGAAAAGTTCTTCGGAATTTTCGATATGAACTGGTACATAAATTTCACCATTTTTACCTGCATCAACGACGATTACAGGCATCCCATTACTATTAAATGGAAAAGCATTCTCTATATCGTTTAGGTTAAAATGTTTTTTTAATAGCCAGTAATTCCTTCCGCTAATAACATCATTATCAATTGTGACATGTGCACATTTTAAAAGTGCACTAATCGCATATGCAAAAATAAGGCTAAATAAGTAAATTAATACAAAACCTAAAGGCACATGAGCAAGCTTAATATGTTCGAAAGTAATACTTAAGTCAAAACCAGTTGAAACAAACCTAATAAGCATTAAGGCGATGAATCCAAACGCCAAAATATAAAAAAGTTGACGTGTCATGTGTTTTGCCAACTCTATCCATTTTACCCTGTAAACTACCAACGAACTCTCCATAGCACCTAACGCCTTACTAAGCGGCGCGAAATTGTTGGCTAAAATTGCGAGGAACGAAGCTAGCCAACTGTTTAGCGTCCGT